>JBFMEV010000037.1:0-31633 GCA_040752335.1 Chloroflexota bacterium | reverse complement strand
GCTCGCCGAAGTGCTCAAGGCTCAATTCGAACAGGGCATCGCACTCGCCCGCCAGGGTGGCCCAGCCCGCCGTTGGGGCCGGTGTCGCCCGGAACGCGGCGAGAACGCGGTTCGCGTCCGCCCGGAGCGCGTCTCGATTGCGAGGGCGCGGCGGCTCGCCTCCCTCGAGCGACGCGCGCCCGAGGGCGGTGGCCGCCTCCACCTTGTCGTAGAAAGCTTGCCGCAGCCTGCAGAAAGCCACGTCGTATTCCCATTCCGGACTGCGCCGGACCGAGCCCAATCGACGGGCCAGCCAGACCGGCTCCTGGACGAGGGCGACCCCCATGAAGGCGCCCATAGCCACGGTCGAGCCGTAGCTGGATCGTGACCTTCAGCCACGCTGGGAAGCCCGGCGGGAAGTCGTAGTGGAGCGTCACGAGCCACACTCCGACGACGAGGCCGATGAGTACGAAGAGTTCGGCTGCGGCGGACAAGCCCGACAAACGTGAACGCGGCGATCATGGCGATCACGAAGGCGCGCGGCGCGATCGCGAGCAGTTGCCCCACTCACGCGATCCTAGCCCGCAAGAGGGCTGCATTGCGCATCCGGGCTCACCTGGCGTGTGTCCGAATGTCACCCGATGGCGCCGCACTGCGGCGCGGCGGCTTACCTACGGGTCTCCGAGATCGAGCGTGACGGCGGCGATCTCCGCTGCGTTGGTGACGTACAGATCGACGGACCACCAGTTCATGCACAGCCCGACGGAGTCGCGGACGGGCGTGATGCTGATGCGGCCGAGGTCGGCAAGCTGACCGGGCGGCGGAACCTGTTCGCCGAAGCAGTTGGCATGCGCATCGGTTGAAACGACGATCTCATGTCCGGCGGCGAGGAGGTCGAGGGCCGAGAACGGTCCAGCTCGCTCCCGGAAGCCCGCCGCACCGGGGTCGACGAGCCACGCGCCGGCGTTGACGAGCTCCGCCGCGGGTCGGAGAGCGACGAGCCGATCAGCCAGACCCAACCAGACCTCGCCAGCTAGGTCGACGGCCTCGAACGTCTCGGCACCGGGAGCGACCGCGAAGTCAACAAGGGCTGCGACGATCGCCCTCCCACCCCCCTCGCTCTCATCCGACGGCGAGGTCGTGACGGGCGGCTCGACGGCCTGGCAACCGGCGAGCGTGACCGCTCCGGAGGCCAGGAGACCGAGGGCGAAACGGGCGATCAGGCGCCGGGTCGGCGCCTCACCGTCGAGCAAGGTGACCACCGCGGTGTCGCTCGGGGTGACGTCAGGAAGCCGGTGAGCAGCAGGCGCAGCCGCCCTCGGCGATTCCGGTGACGGCGGAGGCGGCGTCGCAGCAGGGGGCCGGGCCGGCGAGGACGGTCAGCGGCCGGCGAGCGGGCCGGGACTCGACGACGTGGCGCTCGAGGTCGGCGAGGCGCGCGTCGAGGTCGCGGAGTCGGGCCATCCGCTCGCTGAGCTCGGCCCGTCGCGCCGCGATCAGCCCGGGCAGCTCGGCCGAGGTGTCGGCGCAGTGGCCGGAGTGGCAGTACGACGCGAGACGGGCGGCCTCGTCGAGCGGCAGCTCGAGGCGGCGGAGGTCGATGAGCAGGCGGAGATGCTCGACGTCGGCCTCCGCGTACTCGCGGTAGCCGTTGCCCCGGCGCGGCGGGCGCGGCAGCCAGCCCTCGCGCTCGTAGAAGCGGACTGTGTCCGCCGGCACGCCGACCCGATCCGCGAGCTCACCGATCCGCATGCCGGCACTCAACCTTGGAGTGCCTCGAATGTCAAGCGGTCGTTGCCGTGGCAGCCTCCGCCTCCAGCAGCGCCTTGAGCTTCATCGCCTCGGCCGCCTCGCCGCGCTCGACCTCCCCGCGCATGAACGGCTCCATGAGGCGCATCGGGCCGCGGAACGACAGCTCTCCGGCGTAGGTCAGGCGTGAGCCGCTGCCCTCCGACTGGATCGTGTTCACGGCCAGCCAGTCGAGGCTCGGGTGCTTCACCCGGAAGCTCACCTTCCGGTCGGGCTCGAGCTCGACGATCTCCATTTCGAGGCGGCCCTTGATCGGGCCCTCGTTCATCCGGAAATGGCCGCGCTGGCCGACCCGGCGCGGGCCGTCGTCGTCGAACGCCATGTCGGACATCGGCGTCCACTTCTCGTAGCGGTCCGGGTCGAGCAATGCCTCGAACACGACCCGCGGCGGGCGATCGATCGTAACGTCGGTCGAGTACCGGATCATCCGTGCACCTCCTGCGTCATGAGCGCCTGCACCTGGCCGGCGGCGGGCGCCGTCGGGATTGCGAGGACCTGCCGAAGCCGCCGCAGGCCAGCAGTCTTCGACGCCCGGAGCTCCTCGATCGCCGGTCCGTCGGGCGCCTGGTCGCCGGCCGCGGCCCACCGGAGCCGCACGGTCGTGGTCGGCCCGCCGGCCTCGAGGTCATACGTTGCATCGACCGCGCCGACATCCGCCACCGCGAGGCGGTAGCCGACGTGCTCGTACGGCTGCCAGTCGACGATCTCCTCGAGCGTCGCCAGCCGGCCGGTGACGCACTGAGCCCGCGTCCCCACGCCGCGCCGACCGTCGCCGCCGACCTCGGCGATGACGATCGGGCCCTCCCACAGCGGCCGCAGCCCCGGCGAAGTGAGGTGAGCCCAGACCGTCGCCGGGTCGGCCGGGACGTCGACCTCGATCTCGAAGAGCGCGTCACGCGCCTCGATCTCCAGGCGCCGCGCGCCGGCTTCCGCAAGCCATCGACCCTCGAGGTCGACCGTGTGGGTCGTGACCTCGCCGAGGTGCTCGATCGCCTCGACGGCCGTCGTCGCGCCGAGCGCCGCCGGCTCGACCCCGATCGCCGACGCCGCCGCGGCCGTCAGGACCGCGAAGCCCATCGATCGACCGTCGGCGTCGTGGGCCGCGGCCGCCGCCGCGCCCTTGAGCAGCCGATGGACGACGATGATCGAGGCGCCCGCGAGCTCATCCCGGCCGGCGATCGAGTGCCGGACGTACTCGCCGTGGTGGACGAAGAACTTCAGGTCCAGCCGCGGCGCGGTGCTGCAGGCCGTGCAGTCGCAGGCCGACGCCTGCTCGATGCTCCGGAGCCGCCGCCGGAAGGCGAGGTAGGCGACCTCGATGGCGTCGAGAAGCAGCGAGCCGTCGGCCCGGCCGTCCTCGACGTACAGGAACGCGGCGTCGCCCTCCAGCTTCGCCAGCCGGAACGGCGGCTCCAGGCGCCCGACGACGGTCTCGATGAGGTCGCCGGCGATCGCCGGCGCATGCTCGATCTCGCCGCGCGAGAGGTAGGCGGTGTAGCCGCTGAGATCGGCGATGAGGAGGTAGCCGCGCTCGGGTGTCGATGCCATGCGCGGCACCCTAAACCCTGGAGTCGCTCCAATGTCAAGCCCCGAAATGTTCGGCCCGCAGCCGCACCCCTGCCAACCAGTCAGAGGACGACTGCTCGTCGCCGCCCCGCGGGTTCGAACGCATCCTCGCCATGCGCGGACCGGGCGCGGCGCAGTCACCCAGTCGCCACGTGCATGGCTGGCAGCGGCAGCCGCGACGAAGAGTCGTCCTTGGACTACCTGTCAAGGAGCGCCCGCCCCGAGCGCCGCCGTGCGGATCAGGCCGCGCGGCCCTCCCCGAATCGGTCGGCGCCGCGCCATACTCATGCCGTGACCACGACCGAGGAGCGAGCGACGGCCTCTGCCACCCGCACGGAATCCGATTCGATGGGTGCTATCGAGGTCCCGGCGGACCATCACTGGGGCGCCCAGACCCAGCGCAGCCTCCACCACTTCGCGATCAGCCACGACACGATGCCGGCGGGGATCATTCGGGCGTTCGGGATCCTGAAGAGGGCCGCGGCCGAGGTGAACGGCGAGCTCGGCCTGCTCCCCGCCGAGAAGCGCGAGCTCATCGTCCGGGCGGCCGACGAGGTCGCCGCGGGCACACTCGCCGCGGAATTCCCGCTTCGCGTCTGGCAGACCGGCTCGGGCACCCAGTCGAACATGAACGTCAACGAGGTCATCGCGAGCCGGGCCAATGAGATCGCCACGGGCCAGCGGGGCGGCAAGAAGCCGATCCACCCCAACGACGACGTCAACCGCAGCCAGTCCTCGAACGACACGTTCCCTACCGCGCTCCACATGGCCGTCGCAATGGCCCTCGTGGGCGACCTCATCCCCAGCGTCCGTGCCCTGCGCGACGCCCTCGACGTCAAGCGCCGCGAGTTCGAGGACATCGTCAAGATCGGCCGGACGCACCTCCAGGACGCCGTCCCGCTGACCCTGGGCCAGGAGTTCTCGGGCTACGTCGCCCAGATCGATGGTGGGATCGCCCGTCTCGAGGCCGCGCTCCCGGGTCTCTACGAGATCGCGCTGGGCGGCACGGCTGTGGGGACGGGCCTGAATGCTCACCCCGAGTTCGGCGACCGCGTCGCTCGCCGCATCGCAGAGCTGACGCAGCAGCCATTCGTCTCCGCCACGAACAAGTTCCAGGCCCTCGCCGGCCAGGAGGCGACCGTCTTCGCCTCGGGCGCGCTGAAGACCCTCGCCACGAGCCTCATGAAGATCGCCAACGACATTCGCTGGCTCGGTTCCGGACCGCGCGCTGGCCTCGGCGAGCTCAGGCTCCCCGAGAACGAGCCGGGCTCATCGATCATGCCCGGCAAGGTGAACCCCACCCAGTCCGAGGCCCTGACGATGGTCTGCGTCCAGGTCTTCGGCTACGACACGGCGATCACGATCGCCGGCTCGCAGGGCAACTTCGAGCTCAACGTCTTCAAGCCGGTCATCGCCCACGATCTGCTCCACGGGATCGAGCTCTTGACCGACGCCTGCCGCAGCTTCCGGGAGTTCTGCGTCGAGGGCCTCGAGGCCGACGTCGCTGTCATCGGCGACCACCTCGGTCGCTCGCTCATGCTCGTCACCGCGCTCGCCCCGAAGATCGGCTACGACAAGGCCGCCGAGATCGCCAAGAAGGCCCACCACGAGGGCACGACGCTGCGCGAGGCCGCTCTGGCCCTCGGCTACCTCAGCGCCGAGGAGTTCGACGCGGCAATCGACCCGAAGGCGATGACCCGCCCGTCGGCCGGCTGAGCTACTTCTTGGTCTTCGGCGGCATCGAGCGGGTGAACTCGAAAGCCCTCGTCAGCCACGCATCGAGGTCGTCGCTCCCGGCGGCGACATCGGGCGGCAGGACGACGTAGCGGCCCATCGAGCGGCCGGGCATCGGCTCGAATGGGTGGGCGCCGGGCAGGGCAAGGAGCGCATCACGGTCCGGCTCGGAGACGCGAACCCACCACTCGTCGGCGAACAGGCCGGTGGCCATGTTGCCGTTGATCCAGGCGCACTGGTAGCCGAACATCGGCTTCAGGACGAGGTCTGGCGCCGCGTGCCGGTCGAGCGCGGCCCGGAATCGCTCGACGATCTCGGGGCTCGACTTCGTGAACTTCGGCATCTCTGGCATCGGGTCTCCTTGGTCGATGGCCAAACCCTACCGCGCCGGGCCCTGGCCGGCCCTGCGTCAGGCCCGGATCCGCCAGCGGACGCCGAGGGCATCGACCTCGCGAGTCGACGGCGTGGGATGGAAGCCGATGGCCTCGATCTCGACGACCGCGGGGTTCCAGAGCGGGGCGCCGTGGGCCAGGCGGATCGCCTGGGAGCCGATGCGCGCGGTCGCGCCGCGCGGGTCCATGTCGGGGAAGTCGATGCCGACGGTCCGGGCGTAGGCGTCGGCCGCGGTCTCGATGTCGGCGACCGGCAGCTCGATCGCGACGATCCGTGCCGGCCCGCCGAGCGGGTGGGCGAGCTCGGCGCGCTCCTCGCGGGCCCGGTCGCCCCACTCGGCGCCGACGAGCTCATGCTCGATGACGAACGGCGGCTCGGACGGTCCCAGCGCGGGCGGGAAGGTCGCCCGCCAGCGGACGACCTCGCCGTCGGGCCGGGTGCGGGATCTCAGCTCGATGTCGCCCAGCGCCGAGCCGCCGTCGCGGAAGCGGGCGAGGTCGGCATCCAGGTCGTCGCTGGCGACGGCGTAGCTCACGAGGCCGGTGTGGCCAGCGTCCAGCGCTTCGAGGACGGCCTGCGAGACGACGCCGTTCGGGGCGAGCGATCGATCGAACAGCCCGATCAGCTCGACGTACGTGTCACCGAGCCAGGCCAGCCTGTTGAAGGTGCCCCAGGCCGGATGTCGGCCGCCGCCGGTGCAGGCCAGCCCGACGGCCTCCTCCAGGTCGGCGGCGGCCGCCTCGGGATCCGTGACGGCGATGACGAGATGATCCAGGCCGAGCAGCACGTGATTCCTCCCCGGTGGGCGCGATTCTCGCATGCCGCGACGGCGGCCCGCGGAAGAACCGTCCGTCCGGGATGCGTCTCGCGAGCGGAGGCGTCCGCGCGCAGGCGTCCCCCGGATTGACGCTCGACCGATCACGGCTCGCGGGCTACGCTTCGCGGACGATGGACACGCTCCTCCAAGGGCATCAGTCTCCCGGCCCCGTTCCCCCGGCCGTGGCGCGGGCGCGCTGGGAGGCCCTGCTCGGCAGCGGCCAGCCCGTCCTCGCCGACGGCGCGATGGGCACGATGCTGTTCGCCGCCGGCCTCCAGTTCGGCGACCCGCCCGAGATGTGGAACGTGGCCCTGCCCCAGGGCTCCATCGTTCGTCGGATCCACCGCGCCTACCTGGACGCCGGGTCCCGGATCATCCTCACCAACACCTTCGGCGGCAACCGCCTTCGCCTGGAGCTCCACGGCAACGAGCGCCACGTCGGCGAGGTCAACCAGATGGCGGCCGTCCTGGCCCGCGCCGAGATCGAGGCCTCCGGGGTGGACGCGCTCGTTGCCGGCGACATCGGCCCCTCGGGCGCGATCATGACGCCCATCGGGACGCTCGAGTTCGACGAGGCCGTCGACATCTTCGAGGAGCAGGCCCGGGCCCTCGTCGCGGGTGGCGTCGACCTCCTGTGGATCGAGACGATGTCCGATCTCGAGGAGATCCGGGCGGCGATCACGGGTGCCCGACGAGCCGCGCCGGAGCTGCCGCTGGTGGCAACGATGACGTTCGACACCCGGGGCCACACGATGATGGGCGTCTCGCCCGAGCGCGCGGCCGGCGCCCTCCGGGATTGGGGCGCCGACGCGATCGGCGGCAACTGCGGCAACGGCCCCGACGAGCTGATCCCGGTCATCGCCAAGATGCACGCCGCCGCGCCCGACGCGGTCCTCGTGGGCAAGTCGAACGCGGGCATGCCCGAGCTCGTCGACATGAAGGCGGTCTACCGCGCCGAGCCGCCCGTCATGGCCGCCTACGCGCTCGAGGTCCGGGCCGCCGGCGCCTCGATCATCGGCGCCTGCTGCGGCTCGACCCCGGCTCACCTCCGGGCGATGTCGGAGGCCCTCGCCGGCTGATCGACCGCCGGCGCCGACCCACAACGCGCCAGACCTGGCTGTCGCTCGGCTCGCCGATGTCCCCACCGGTCGCACGAGAAGGGGTACGGACTCGCACAACACCGCTCCCGTCGTCGCGCCATCGCGCCAGTAGGCCAGGGAGTGCTTTCTCGGGCCCAAGCGACCCGGAAAACGTCCCGAATCGGCCGCGTCCGCGGTCGTAGCCGCCGGAATCGGCCTGGATAGCAGCTCTCGTGCTGAGCAGTCGCCGGGCGCGGTGTCAGTCGGCGGCGCGGAGCAGCAGGCCGCCGCCGCCGGCGTTGAGGGTCAGGCTCCCAGCCTCGATGGTGTAGGCAACGGACCCCGCGAGGACCGCGCCGATCGCCTGTTCCACTGCCATCGCCGGCGGCTCGCAGGCCATCTTCGTCAGGGCGATCGGCCCGAAGGTGATCGTCCCGCCGGCCTCGTCGACCTGGACACTGCCGCCGCCTCGGTTGCAGCCGGCCTCGACATCCACGTTGCCCTCCGAGAACGTCAGCGCCGCGGTGACGCCGATCGGGACGCTCGACACGGCGTCGCCCGAGATGATGCCATCGACGACCCAGCGGGTGCCCAGGAGCGGACGGTCGGGATCGGCCACCTCGCGGTCCTCCAGGGTCAGGGTGACGCCGCCCTTCGAGAGCGTCAGCGTCGTGCCGTCGAGATCGATCGCGGCCCCATCGAGGAGGTCGGCGAGCCAGGTGTCCTGGGCCATGACCGGCGGCGCGCAGGCCATCTCGGTCGTCGCCAGGCTGCGTGCCACGAGATGGTCGGCATCGATGCTGTACGGCCCGCTCATCGAGTTGCAGCCGCCGCTGGCCGAGATCTGGCCGCCCTGGAAGCTGATCCGGACCTGGCTGCCGGGCAAGAGGGCGCGGCCGTCGATGTCGGTCGAGAGGAAGGTCCGGCCGTCGAGGCCCTGGGGAGCGGTGCCCACCGGCGTCGGGCCGGCCGGCGACGGGCTGGTCGATGGCGAGCCGCTCGCCCCGGGGCTGCCGGAAGCGGCGGCGCCGGAGCAGGCGGCGACGACGAAGGCCGCGAGGACGAGGAGGTGGGTGAGCCGCGGTCGATGGTTCATGCCCTCAAGACGAGCCTGACGCCCGCAGGTTCCGTCGGTCCTCATCACATCGCGCGGCGGTCCGGTGCGGCGTAGCGCGGCCCGTAGCGTGGCGCCTCGATGCCGGAGGCCTCGAGGAGGCGGACCACGCGCGCCCGATGACCCCGCCACCGCTCCAGGAGCTCGAGCATCCGCGCGTCGTCGCCCCGTGGCTCGCCGGCCAGGGCGAACGCGACGAGATTCGGGAGGTGGAAGTCGCCGACGCTCACCGCGTCGGGATCGCCGAGCGCGCGAAGGGTCACCTCGGCCGCGGTCCAGGGCCCGATGCCCGGATAGGCTCGCAGGCGCGCCGCGGCCGCGGCCCCGACCTCCTGTCGCGAACCGGGCAGCTCCACAAGCGCTTCCAGCCGTCGCGCGTCGCGGGCCATCCGCCGGACGATCTCCGCACGACGCTGCTCCACGCCGAGCGGGTGGAAGACGAAGTAGGGGAGTGCGGCCAGGACGTCGGGCGGAGGTTGGAGTCGAAGGCGCTGGCCGGCGGCGAGCGGACCGGGTGCGGGCTCCCCGTGGCGTCGGACGAGGGTCCGGAAGGCGAGGGACGCCTCCGAGCCGGTGACGCGCTGCTCGAGGATGGCCGGGACGAGCGCCTCGAGGATCGCACCGGTCCGGCCGAGGCGAAGCCCCGTGAGGCGTCGAGCGAGGTCAGCGACCACCGGGTGGAGGCCCGGCTCGAAGCCGGTCGCGTCGTCATCGAGGCCCAGCAGGGCCGGCAACCCGTCCAGGACGTGGTCCGCGCCGGGACCCCACGCCTCGGCCTGGAGCCGGGTCCCGCGCACCTCCACCAGGAGCGTCGCCGGGCCGTCCGGCGTTCGCGTGGCCCGCGTCGCGGCGACGGCGTTGAGGCGCAGCGTCGGGTCGCCGCGGCCCCTGAGGAGCGGCCCCAGGACGAACCGGAGGTCGAGCGGCGCGTCGAGGTCGATCGTCCGTCTGGCCATCGCTGCCCGGGATTGTCATCCCCCTGACGGGCTGCGGTCGCGTGGTCCGAATCCCCGCTGCGGGCGAATCCCGGGTACAGTACGCGCCGACGTGCGTTCAATCCGCGTCATCGTGCGGGCGGCGCTCATCGCCGCCCTCACCGCGGTCGCCGTCCCGGCCATGGCCACCTCGAGGCCACCGGCCACAGAGACAACCCTCGACCGATCTGCCTTCACGGCGGTTCGCTTCGATGGGCTGCTCGCGGGACGCTCGACGATGACCATTGCCCCAGACCAGGCGTTCAACTCGGACGGCTCGCTCGGTGCCACCGACGTTCTCGGCGACGCCACGCCCGCGGGTCCGTCGGCCGTGCCCGAGGCCCGGCCGGCCGCGGACCAGCCGAACGCCAACCCGATCGTGGTCGTGCTCAACCCGTGGCGCTACGACCGGAACGTCTCGTTCTACGGTCCGGGCTTCTACGGCAAGCGGACCGCCTGCGGCTACGCCTACACGACGACGATCATGGGCGTTGCCCACCGGTCGCTGCCGTGCGGGACCTTGGTGACGTTCCGGAACCCGGCCAACGGGCGGACGATCACCGTTCCGGTCATCGACCGCGGGCCGTACGTCTCGGGGCGCCAGTGGGACCTCTCCGGCGCCGCCTGCACCGCCCTCGGTCACTGCTACACCGGCCCGATCTACTGGAAGTACGGCTGAGCTCGGTCTGAGCCCTGGGCGCGGCCTGCGCCGGCGGGGCTGGAACCCCGGCCCGCTCGGCCGGAGTTCGCCGGAGCCCGGCTACTACCCGCAATGACGCTCCCACCGTCAAATCCGGGGCAACCGGACCGATAAGGGTCGCCCTGAGCCCCGCCGCGTGCTCAGGCGAGCCGGTGTGCCATGCTCGGCCGAGCCGGTTGCGTGCTCGGGCGAGCCGATTTCGTGCTCGAACTGGGCGCCCCGCGGCCTCACAGGCCGGCTTATGGCCCCGGAAGGCCCCGATTTGACGCTCCCAGCGTCACGGCGTCCCGCATGACCCTTGGCGGACGGTCGGCGACATCACCGGCAGTCACCGACCTGAGCCGCATCCTCGGCCTGCAGGCCAACAGGACCGCAGTGTGAAGAAGAGCCAGCCAGGGCCGAGGGAGCTGACGCTCGTGGTCCATTGGGGGCGGCTGCCCGAGCGATGGCCGGAGTACGATCCTGGCCACCGATGGCGAGTCCGACTCAGGCCGATCCTGTCGCGGGCCAGCGCTACCTGCTGCTCGCCGATATCTCCGGCTACACGGCGTTCTTGAACGGGGTCGAGCAGGCACACGGCGTGGACTTCAGCTCAGGCATTCCAGCCGGGTACGAGGTGTTGGGCGCCCTCCTCGACGCCGTGGTCGATGGCGTGCAGCCGGACTTCGATATCGCCAAGCTCGAAGGCGATGCCGTGTTCGCCGTCGCGCCGGCCGAGGGTCTCGATGGACAGGGGGATGCGGTGCTCGATCGGCTCGGGGCCGTCTACCGCGCCTTCTACGCCGCGCGAGAGCACGGGAAGAGCGCGTCGGACCACATCTGCGCAGCCTGCCCTGTCGTCGGTCGTCTGGACCTCAAGATGGTGCTGCATCGGGGCCAGGCGGTGCGCCAGACCATCGGCTCCAATCCCGAGCTCCTCGGCCCAGCGGTGAACGTCGCTCATCGCCTGCTGAAGAACTCCATCCAGTCGCGCCTGGGGTATCGAGCGTACCTGTTCGTCACCGACGCAGCGGCTGCCGGACTCGGGCTGACGGGCACTGGTGTCGAGCATCTCGAGGACTACCCTGACGCGGGCCTGGTTCAGGGGCGGGTGATCGAGGTCGGCGAGAGCTCGCCCGAGACCGTCACCCCGGTTCTCCGCGTCGAGTAATCGTCGTTGGCTCTCGGTCGATCGCGAAGGCGCGGTCGGACCGTGTCACCTAGGCAGCGGCTCGAACCGAGCGGTGAAATGGCGTAGGGCGGGCGGCGCCGAGGCGATCCGCATGCCCCGCAGGTCCCCGGCCCGCTCCGCCACGTAGCCGACGACCTCGATGACATAGTCGATGTGGCTCTGGGTGTAGGTGCGGCGCGGGATGGCCAGGCGGACGAGGTCCATCGCGGCCGGTGATTCCGTGCCATCGGGGTGGGCGCCGAACATGACGGTCCCGATCTCGCAGCCGCGGATGCCGCCCTCGCGGTAGAGGGCGACCGCGAGCGCCTGTCCGGGGTACTCGAGCGGCGGGATGTGCGGCAGGAGAGCCCGCGCATCGAGGTAGATGGCATGCCCGCCGAACGGCTTGACGCACGGCACGCCGGCCCGGTCCAGGGCCTCACCGAGGTAGGCCGTGGACCGGATCCGGTACCGGAGGTAGTCCTCGTCGACGACCTCGCGGAGGCCCTGGGCGATCGCCTCCAGGTCGCGCCCGGCGAGGCCGCCATAGGTCACGAACCCCTCGGTCAGGATCAGCAGGTTCCGGCACTGCTCGGCAAGGGCGTCGTCGTTCAGCGCCAGCCAGCCGCCGATGTTGGCGAGGCCGTCCTTCTTGGCGCTCATCGTCATCCCGTCGGCGAGCGAGGCGATCTCGCGGACGATGTCGGGGATCGAGCGGCTGGCCTGGCCGGGCTCGCGGAGCTTGATGAACCAGGCGTTCTCGGCGAAGCGGCAGGCGTCGAGGAAGAGCGGCACGCCGTGGCGGTCGCAGACGGCCCGGACGGACCGGAGGTTCTCGAGCGACACGGGCTGGCCGCCCCCCGAGTTGTTCGTGATCGTCACGAACACGACGGGCACCCGGCCGGCGCGCTCGGCCAGGCGCCGCTCCAGGGCCCCCACGTCCATGTTCCCCTTGAACGGGTGGATCGCCGCCGGATCCCGGCCCTCCGGGATGACGAGGTCGACCGCCTCGGCGCCGGTGAACTCGACGTTGGCCCGGGTCGTGTCGAAGTGCGTGTTGTTGGGGATGGACTTGCCCGGTCCCCCGATGACCGAGAAGAGGATCTTCTCCGCCGCCCGGCCCTGGTGGGTCGGGATGACATGCTTGAACGGGAACAGGGCCTGGACGCTCTCGAGGAAGGCGTACCACGAGGGCGAGCCCGCGTACGACTCGTCGCCGTGCTGGACGGCGGCCCACTGGTCGCGCGACATCGCCCCGGTCCCGCTGTCGGTCAGGAGGTCGATGAGGACGTCATCGGCGTGGAGGTTGAAGAGGTTGTAGCCGGCGGCCTCGAGGGCGGCGGCCCGCTCCTCCACGGTCGTCATCCTGACCGGCTCGACGGAATGGATTCGGAACGGCTCGACGATCGTCTTCCAGCGGTCCACGAACGGAGGATAGTCGCGGGGGCGCGCCGGGACAGAGCCGACCGGCCTACTGGAGGCCGCGGACGTCCACCACGATCCGGCGAACGGCGTCGACGACGACGTCGGGTTGGTCGAACTGGACCATGTGGCTCGAGCCCCAGGCCCGCGTCAGCGTTACCGCGCCGCTGGACAGGTCGTCGTAGCCGGCCTCGATCGCGGCCTGGATCGCGCCGTTCGTGGCCGCGTCCAGCCGGGCGTCGATCCGCGGCGCGATGATGGCCTCGATCGGGATCGCGCCGACATCGGCCCCCGCGAGCTGGGCCTTCGAGCGCTCGACGTCGATCGACTCGACCGAGCCGACGAGGCTCCATAGCCCGTCGGTCTGGCCGATGTAGCCGTCCCGGATCGGCCCCAGGAGGGGCAGCACCCGTTCATCGAAGATGTCGGGGTCGAAGCCGTCGACGAGGACGAGGCCGATGACGTCGGCCGGCCGGAGCGATGCGTGGACCCGGCCGATGACCGACCCCAGCGAGTGGCCCACGACGACGTACGGCGGCGACTCGCCGCCGGCCGCCAGGAGGGCCGTGAGCTCGCCCGACATCCCGACGAGGTCGCCGGCCGAGCCGCCGTCGCTCCGGCCCCGGCCGGTCCGGTCGTACGAGCAGGTCCGGGTGATCCGGGCGAGATCGTCGTGGACCGCGACCCAGGTCGCGCTGTCCGAGCCCATCCCGGCTTCCAGGATCAGGGTCGGGGAGCCGGTTCCCCGGCAGTCCAGGTACAGCTCGTGGCCCGGTCGAATCTCGATCCGCTCGCCCTGGCCGAGGTAGGCGGCCACGCCGGCGTACCGCAGCCACAGCGCCGTCACCCCGCCGCGGGCGACATCGACTCCGAGACCGATGAGCAGGCCGGCCAGGATCGCGAAGGTGAGCCGGCGGAACCACCAGCGCAAGGAGACGGTCGTATGGCGGATCGACGTCATCGGCCGTACCGTACCCGCATGTGTCGAAGCATCAAGACCCTGCGGCGGCCGGAGACGGCCGCGACGACCGGCGAGATCGAGGCCGCGGCCCGCCAGTTCGTCCGGAAGGTGAGCGGCTACCGGGTGCCCTCGGCCCGCAACCAGGAGGCCTTCGACGCGGCGATCGAGGAGATCGCCCACGCGTCGCGGCATCTCCTCGAGGCGCTCGCGGTCGACGTCGAGGAAGGGCCGGATCGCTGGACGCCCTCGGCCGCCCGTAGCGCCGCCGAGACCGCGCGTCACGCAGCCTCCTGACGGAGATGGACCCCGCGCCGAGCCCGGCCGCCGCGACCGGGCATGTCCACCTCGAGGACACGACCCCCTGGGTCCGGCGCTGGCTTCGCGCCGAGGGCGCCGTGGCCTTCGCCTGGGGCCTCGTCATCTGGGTCCTGCTCAATCAGCCGTTGCCGCTCTTCATCGTGGCCCTCCTCCTGCCCGACCTCTCGATGCTCGGGTATCTCCGGGGACCCCACGCCGGGGCGATCCTCTACAACGTCGTCCACAACTGGGCGACGGCCGGGCTCGTCCTCTTCATCGGGCTCGTCGCCCAGTCGAGCCAGCTCATCCTCGTCGGGGCCGTCCTGCTCGGGCACGTCGGGATCGACCGAGCGCTCGGCTACGGCCTGAAGTATCCGACGGCGTTCCAGGACACCCATCTCGGCCGGATCGGCCGGCGTCGATGACGACGCTCCGGGAGCGCCCGTCCGAGGTCGCGGCCCCGTCGTGGTGGGTCCGGCCCGGCCTCGAGGTCGTCGAGGGGCGGCTCCGGGTCGCCGGCCGGGACGCCGAGGCCCTCGCGAGACGGCATGGCACCCCGCTCTACGTCTACGATCTCGAGCGCTACCGCGAGAACGCCCGCCGGTTCCAGGCGGCGCTCGCCGGCGCCGGCATCCCGTGGCGGCTCCGCTTCGCGATGAAGGCGAACCCCGACCCCGAGGTCCTCGCCGTCTTCCGCGGCCTGGGGGCCCCGGGCTCGCCGGAGAGCGTGGGCATCGATGCCTGTTCGCCGGGCGAGGTGTCCCGGGCCCTCGAGTGCGGCTTCCGGCCCGACGAGATCAGCTACACCGGCACGAACCTCTCGGAGCGGGACCTCGACGTGATCCTCGCCGCCGACGGCCTTCATCTCAACCTCGATGGGATCAGCCAGATCGAGCGGGTGGGGCGACGCGCCCCGGGCCGCACGATCGGGATCCGGGTGAACCCGGCCCGGGGCGCCGGGTACCACGCCGGGCTCGAGTACGCCGGCGACCGGCCGACGAAGTTCGGGATCTACGAGGACCGCCTCGACGAGGCGGTCGACGTCGCGGGGCGATACGAGCTGACCATCGACACGGTCCATTTCCACGCCGGCTCCGGCTGGCTGGCCGAGGGCCTGCCGGCCTTCGAGGCCGCGCTCGAAGCGGCAGCCCGGATGGCCCGACGGCTGCTCGACCGCGGCTGCCCGATCGCCGAGGTCAACGTCGGCGGCGGGCTGGGTGGCCCGGGCCGTGCGACCGAGATCGCGGTGGATCTCGATGCCTACGCGGCCGTCCTGGGGCGCCATCTCGGGCCGCTCGGCGTGACCGTCGCGTGCGAGCCCGGCGACCACCTGGCCAAGGACGCCGGCATCCTCCTGGCCGAGGTCGTCAGCGTCGAGGACCGGGGCGTGGCGCGCTTCGTCGGCCTCGATGCCGGCTGGAACCTGAGCTGCGGCTACTTCGTGTACGGCTTCCTCAACGAGATCGCGCCCTGCCGCGAGCCGCTCGCCGAGCGGACCTGGACGGTCGAGGTCGCGGGGAACATCAACGAGGCCCACGACCTGTTCGCCGTGGGGTACGCGTTCCCGCCGGTCGAGGAGGGAGCCGTTGTGGCCATCCTCGGCACCGGCGCCTACGCCGAGGCGATGGCTTCGACCCACTGCCTCCGCCCGATCGCCCCGGCGCTGTACCTGGAGCGGGCCGAGCCCTAGGTTCGCTCCGTAGCCGAGGTCTCGGCGGTGGCCTCTGCGGTCTCGGCGGTGGCCTCCGCGGGTACGACGGTCGCCGGGGTTTAGGCGGCCCCCTCGGGCGCCGCGGTGACATCGCCCCAGCGCTGGACCCGGTCGACAGCAAACCGGATGACCGGCCGGGTCTCCAGGTCGTGGGTCTTGTATTGCGGGTACTTGGCGCGGAGGGCCGCGATCGCGTCCGCGTGCTCGGCCGCCTCGCGCGGCTCGGGTTCCAGCAGCACTCCCCGGCCCGTGAGGCGGATCCAGGCGAGGTGCGACCAGTCCTCGGACCAGCGGTCGACGAGCATCGTGACCGCCGGCAGGACCAGGAGGTCCTGGACCCGGGCCAGGCGCCGTGGATCGGACGTCGCCTTGGGCTTCTCGTCGATCGGGGTGTAGATGATCGGCCGGCCCATGTCGTCGGGTTGGTCGGACAGGACGAAGCAGACGGGCACGAGGCGCGGCTCGCCGTCGGGCCGGATCGTGGCGATGATCGCCCGGCGGGTGCCGGCGACGAAAGCGTGCTCCTCGCCGGTCAGGACGGGTTCGCGCATGGCGCCAGACTACACTCGCGACGTGACGACGGAACTCGACCCGATCCTGCCCGTCCGCCATGTGACGAGCACCAAGGTCGTGGCCGTCCGGGGCCGCGAGCTGGAGCTCCGCGACGACCTCGTGGTCGGCGAGGAGCCGCTCGAGATCCGGGCCGCCGGGCCACGTCAGGCGCCGGTCGCCGTGGCGGTCACGATGCGGACGCCGGGCTTCGAAAAGGAGCTGGCGATCGGCTTTCTGACGACCGAGGGTCTCATCGCCGACAACGAGGTCGTGGGGGTCGACGTCGGCGACCCGGGCTACATGGCCGAGCCCGACGACGCGGTCCTCGTCCGGCTCGCCCGGAAGATCGACCCGGCGATCGCGGCGAAGCGGCACTTCGTCGCCACCGCCTCGTGCGGGATCTGCGGCAAGGCCTCGATCGACGAGGTCGCGGTCCGCAGCGAGCCGTTGCCGAAGGGCCTGCCGGTCGTCGCCCGCTCGGTGATCCTGGGCCTGCCGGGCGCGCTCCGGGCGGCCCAGGCGGCGTTCGAGCGGACCGGTGGGCTCCACGCCGCGGGGTTGTTCGAGACCGATGGCCGGCTCGTGGCGATCCGCGAGGACGTCGGCCGCCACAACGCCCTCGACAAGCTCATCGGCTCGCGGGTCCTCGCCCGCGAGCTGCCCCTTTGGGACCGGATCCTGCTCGTCTCCGGGCGAGTCAGCTTCGAGATCGTCCAGAAGGCCGCCGTCGCCGGGATCCCGATCATCTGCGCCGTCTCGGCGCCGTCCGACCTGGCGATCCGCCTGGCCGACCGGGTCGGCGTCACGCTCGTGGGCTTCCTCCGCGACGACGGGTTCAACGTCTACACCCACGATGGCCGGATCGACCTCCGCGACCTGATGGCCGGCTGAGGGCGGTCGATGTCAGCGCTCGACGACGCACCCTGGGTGGAGGCCGACGATCGGGCCACGTGGCGGGCCTGGCTGGAGGCCAACCACGCGAGCTCGTCCGGCGCCTGGCTGGTGACGTGGCGGCCGCGCTCCGGGCGCGTGGGTCTGGACTACGAAGCGGCGATCGAGGAGGCCCTCTGCTTCGGCTGGGTCGACAGCACCGGCGGCCGCGTGGACGACGATCGCGGCAAGCTGTACTTCGCGCCGCGCAAGCCGCGGAGCGGCTGGGCCGCCACGAACAAGGCCCGGGTCGAGCGGCTCATCGCCGCCGGTTTGATGCGGCCCGCGGGCCTCGCCGCCATCGAACGGGCGAAGGCCAACGGCTCGTGGGAGCTGTTTGACAGCGTTGAGCGGCTCGAGGTCCCCGTCGACCTCGCCGCTGCCCTCGCGGCGGCCCCGCCCGCGGCGGCCAACTTCGCCGCATTCCCGCCCTCGGCCCGGAAGCAGATGCTGGCCTGGGTGGCCCTTGCCCAGCGGCCCGAAACGCGCGCCACGCGCGTCCGCCAGATCGCCGCCGCCGCCGCTCGCAACGAGCGCGCCCGAGGCTGAGCCAGCCCGCTCCGCGCCGCGCCCCGCTCCGGATTCCCGATTGACCGCCGGGATGTCACGTGGTGGTCCCAGACGGGCTGGAAGGCTCCTCCGACCCACAATCCGTCGCCGATCGCCATCCCGTCGGACGGTTGGCAACGCTTCGGGACGATTCCGGCGCTCCTGACGACCGGCTGCTCGCCTCGTGACATCGGGGCGGGCAGATGGCGAGGGCGGCGTGTGGCCCTCGTGTGACCCCGGAGAAACCCGCGGCGCCGGGCCGTGGGGGCGACCCTCCTTGGCCGCGCCGCCGCCGCCGCTGCAGCGTCAGGCGGGGATCGCGACCCAGGATTCGGTGCGGGCGGAGGCGAGGACTGCCTCGACGAAGGCGACGCCGCGGGCGCCGGCGGCGAGCGTCGGGTAGGGCGCGACCGCGGGATCCACGGGGGGCCGCGCGCCGGAGGCGACCGCGGCGTAGAACGGCCGAAGCAGGTCACGCAGCGCCTCGGCCCAGCCCTCGGGGTGGCCGGCGGGGAGCGACGGGATGCCGGGGCCCGGGCGCGGCCCGTCCTCCGGCGCGCGCGTCAGCACGCGGGCCTCGGCCCGGCCCCGAATCGTCAGCCGCTCGCCGTCCTCCTGGTCCCAGTCGAGCGTCGTCCGCGACCCGGCGATCTCGAGGCTGAGCCCGTTCTTGCGGCCCGGGCTGACCTGGCTGATGACGGTCGCGCCTCGGGCGCCACCCTCGAATCGGACGAGGATCGTGGCCGCGTCCTCCGAGTGGACCTCGACCTCCTCAACCGGTCCGTCCGAGGCCCCGAAGGCGACGCCGCCCCCGCCGACCGGCCGCGAGCGCCGGGGCAGGAACGTCGCGAGGTCGGCGAAGACCGCCTCGATCCGCCGGCCGGTCATGAACTCGGCCGTGTCGAACCAGTGCGAGCCGATGTCGGCGACCGCTCGTGACGCGCCGCCCGTCTCGGGCTCCAGGCGCCAGTTGTAGTCGGTCGGGTTGGCCAGCCAGTCCTGGATGTAGCCGCCGTGGACCAGGCGCAGCTCGCCGACCTCGCCGGCGGCGATGAGGTCGCGCGCCCGGCGGACCATCGGATAGCCGCGATAGGTCAGGGCCACCGCCGCATGCCGCCCGCGACTCGCGGCGAGCTCCACGAGGGCGCGGGCAGAGACGGCATCCAGGGCGACGGGCTTCTCCAGGACGAGGTGCTTGCCGGTCTCCAGGACCGCAGTCGCGAGCTCGACGTGGGTCCGGTTCGGGGTGCAGACGTGGATGACGTCGATGGCGGGGTCGGCAAGCAGCGACCCCACGTCCGTCGTCGCGTGCGGGACGCCGAGCGCGGCCGCTCGGGCACGGGTGCGCTCGCGATCCGAGCCGGCGATCGCCACGACCTCGGCGTACCCGCCGCGCCGGATCGCGTCGACGTGGAACGGCCCGACGAAGCCCGTGCCGATGACGGCGGCCCGAAGAAGGCTCACCCGACGTGGCTCACGCGACGTGCCTCACGGCTCAGGGCCGCCGCCGCTCGTTCGTGAACTCGAACCCGAAGCGCCCCTTGATGCAGAGGTGCCCGTCCGTCACCGACGAATCCATCGGCGAGGTGACCTTCACGATCGTGTTGTCCTGGACCACGAGATCGAGGGCGCAGCCGACGCCGCAGTAGGGGCAGATCGTCGAGGTCACCGTCTGGGCCGCCTCGTCCCAGGTTCCCTCGGCCCGCATCTCGTGCTCAGACCGGAACATCAGCGCCCCGGTCGGACAGACCCCGATGCAGTTGCCGCAGTAGACGCACGCCGAATCGGGGAGGGGCGCGTTCCACTCGGTCGAGATCCGAGCGTCGAAGCCCCGCCCGGCGACGGCGATCGCGAAGGTGTTCTGGGCGTCCTCGCCGCAGGCCTCGACGCACTTGTAGCAGAGGATGCACTTCGAGTAGTCGCGGACGTAGAGCTCGTTGTCGACCTTCACCGGCTGGGCCACGGTCGTGGCCGAAGCGGCTTCTGCGCCCGACGGCGCGTGGTGATGGCCGGCCTCGCGGGCGTCGCGGGCACCGGCCGGCGAGGGCGGCACGGCCGGCCCGAACCGCGACGCGTCCGCACCGTAGCGCTCGGACCAACGGGCGAGGTCGCCGTCGGGCTGGCGCGGCCCGGCGAGCGAGAGGTCGACCGACGAGCCGAGGAGCTCGAGGACGAGCTTCCGCGAATGTCGAACCCGCTCGGATTCGGTCTGGATCTCCATCCCCGCCTCGACCTTCCGGGAGCAGGCCGGCACGAGGACCCGCGACCCCGTGACCTCGACGACGCAGACGCGGCAGACGTTGACCGGGGCGAGGTTCTCGAGGTAGCAGAGCGTCGGCAGGTCGAGGCCCTGGGCCCGGGCAGACTCGAGGATCGTTGAGCCGGCCGGGACGCTGACCTCGACGCCATCGATCGTGACCCTCACCGGCGCGGGCGCCTCGACCGGCGGCGGCTCGGGGGTCCGCGATGCCCGCGCCGGCGGGGTCGTGAAGATGCGCGCCAGCGCGGGCGGCATCTCGTACGTCGGGCGGGCCGGGTGCTCGGTCGTCACCGTGCCACCAGCTCGGGCACCAGGCCGGGATGCCGGAGCGCCGACTCGATCGCCGAGGAAGCCGTCTGGCCGAGGCCACAGATGCTCGCGTCGCGCATCGCCCGGCCGATGTCGGCGAGGAGTGCCAGCTCCTCGTCCCGCGTCCGGATCGCCGCGCCGTCCGCCAGGCGGGCCAGCAGCTCCTCCTGCCGCACCGTCCCGACCCGGCAGGGAACGCATTGCCCGCACGACTCGTCGCGGAAGAAGGCGGCGATCCGCCGGAGCGTGCCCACGAGGTCGGCGGTCTCGTCGAAGACCATGACGACGCCGGATCCCAAGGTTGCCCCGATCGCCCGCGTCCCCTCGAACGTCAGCGGGACGTCGATGGCGTCGGGCCCCACGAAGACGCCGGCCGCGCCACCGAGCAGGATCGCCCGGATGCCCCGCTCACCGGGCACGCCGCCGCCGAGCTCGAGGAGGTCGCGGAGCGTCGTCCCGAAGGGGACCTCGTAGACGCCGGGCCGGGCGACGTGGCCGCACAGGCAGAAGAGCTTCGGGCCGGTGGAGCCCTCCGTCCCGGTGGTCGCGTAGCGGGCCCCGCCGCCGACGCCGTCGCCGTCGCCGTCGCCGTCGCCGAGGATGAGGAGGACGTTGACGAGCGTCTCGACGTTGTTGACCGCGGTGGGCTTGCCGAACAGCCCGACCTCGACCGGGAAGGGCGGCTTGTTGCGCGGCTCGCCGCGCCTGCCCTCGATCGATTCGAAGAGCGCGGTCTCCTCGCCGCAGATGTAGGCCCCCGCACCGCGGCGGAGCTCGATGTCGAAGGCCCAGCCCGAGCCGGCGACATCGTCGCCGAGGAGGCCGGCGGCTCGGGCGGCGTCGATGGCGTCGGCCAGGCGCGACTCGGCGAGGGGGTACTCCCCGCGGATGTAGAGGTATCCCCGCGAGGCGGCCGTCGCGAAGCCCTCGATCGTGATCGCCTCGACGACCGAGAACGGATCGGCCTCCATGAGGACCCGATCCTTGAACGTGCCGGGCTCGGATTCGTCGGCGTTGCAGACGACGTAGTGGGGCTGTGCCGGCTGGGCGGCGACGGCCGCCCACTTCCGGCCGGTCGGGAAGGCCGCCCCGCCGCGGCCCACGAGCTTCGCCTCGCTCACCTCGCGGATCGTCGCCTCGGCGCCCATCGCCATGGCGTTGGCGAGGGCACGGTAGCCGCCGTTGGCGCGATAGTCGTCGAGGGCTGACGGGTCGACGACGCCGATCCGCCGGAGCAGCCGCAGGCCGGGCGAGCCCGCCTGGGGGACCGATGCGGTCACGGGCATGGACGGTGGCTGCTCCCGACCGGCACTGGGAGCGGCGAGCGACGCCTCGAGGCGCCCGACGATCCCCGCCGCGTCGACCGGGGCGAGCTCCTCGCGGATCGGCTGCTCGCCGGCGATGGTCAGGAGCGCGGCCGGCGCCAGCTCGCAGCGGCCGAGGCAGGGGCTCCGGAGCCAGGTCATCGTGCCGTCGCGGGCGGGCGAGCCCGCCGGGCCGAGCGTCCGTTCGAGATCGCCGCAGACCGCCTCCACGCCGGCGAGCCGACAGGCGATGTCGTCGCAGACGTGGGCCACGGCCGGCGGCCGAGGGGTCGTCGTGAGGAGGGCGTAGAAGGTGGCCACGCCATAGGCCTCGGCCGGTGGGACCGCCAGACGGCGGCAGACGTAGTTCAGGCCCGGCTGGCTGATCTGGCCGACCCGGTCCTGGAGGGCATGAAGGGCCGGCAGGAGGAGGTCGCGCCGGCTGCGCGCCTCGTGGCCACCCCGGGCGATGTGCCCGTCCAGCCGCGCGTCTCGACCTCCGCCGGACCAGCTGGACTTGGCGGGCCCCAGCACCGCGTCCACCGCCGCCCGCTCGACCGGGGACGCGAGCGGTCCGATGACGTGGAGGTCCATCGCCGCCGAGTGTAGCGGCCCGGCTACACGAGCCGGGACAGCACCTGCTGGACGAGGAACAGGGCGAGCGGCAGCAGGACGGCCGACACGAACCCGGTGAGGGCACCCGTGCTCCAGGGCCAGGTCGGGATCCGGGCGACGAGGTCGCGCTCGGTGACAAGCGCAGCGAGCGCCCGGTTGCGGTCCTCGATCGCGCCACCGTCGCCGGCGTCCATCGCGGCGTGGATCGCCGTCAGGGTGGCGCTGAGCCGGCGTCCCGTCTCCCCCTGGAGGCGCCGCTTCTCGGCCGCGAGGCGCTCGTGCACCCCCCACATCGGCAGGATGAACGAGGCTCCCGCGATCGCCACCGCGCCGAAGTACCAGGCGGCCGTGAGGACGATGAACGACAGCTCGGCGTTGTCCGGGAGGAGGAACAGGCCCGGCAGGATGAGGATGACCAGCCCGATCGCGGTCCGGGACGTCACGGCCGACATGGCGTACAGCGGGCCCTGGTCGAAGACATCGACCTCACGGACCCGTTCGTGGATTCTGCCGATGAGGCGCAGCTGGCGGACCGTGTGGTAGATCAGGACGAGGAAGAACGTCGAGACCGCGCTTTCCCAGAACCAGCGAACGACCAGGGTCGCGGGCGCGTAGTCGACGATCCCGCTGCCAACTGGGTCCATGACGTAGCCGAGCGGGGTGAGGGCTCCGAACGAGACCAGGGCCAGGATTGCCGTCGGCGTCGCAGGGATCACGGTCAGCCGGTGGTGGGTCTCGGCGACCTCGGCGTCGTCCATGTCGAGGTGGGCTCGCAGGGCCCGTAAGGCGCCCCCGGCGGTCCGATCAAGGCTGTGGATGAGGGCCAGGATCGCGAACGGCAGCAGGCCGTAGTAGGCGTTCGCGATGGTCGTGCTCGGCGTCGCCAGCGCGTTGAGGGCTGCCGAGAATGCCAGGGCCACCCCAAGCGCCATGGCGACCGCATAGGCGCCCCAGGTTGGACCCGGAAGTCGTTCGATCCAGGCCGTGAGGAGATTGACCCAGCCAGGGTCGTACGGGCGCGCCAGCTTGGCGTCCTCCGTGTCGATGGTCACTGCCCCCGTCGCCATCCGCGTCCCTCCTCCGGATCCGCGTCATCCTACAGACTCGGATATCGCTGATCGCGTCGGGATCGCGCGACCCCGAGCCGGGGGCTCGTTCGTGCGTCGGCGGGACGACGAAGGCGGATCAGGCCGGCTTCGGGCTCCCCGGCGGGTGGGGGTGCTGCATCCGCGAGTAGGCCAGGGCGCTGACGAGGAGGAGCACGCCGAGCGCGACGAGCGACAGGACGCGGTAGGCGACATCGAGCGAGGCGAGGTCGACGAGGAAGACCTTGACCGTGGCGAGCCCGAGGAGGGCCAGTCCCGACAGGCGGACCGAGGTCCGGTGGAGCCACAGGCCGCCGGCGAAGCCGAGCAGCCCGAGGGCCGACCACAGCACGCTGAGGCCCACCTGGGCCTCCTTCTGGAGCTCCTCGAGGGACCGCGAACCGACCTGTCGTTGGAAGACGTCGACGAGCCCGACCGACAGGAGGTAGACCGCGGTGACGCCGGCCGCGATGAAGATCCAGCGGACCCGCTGGTCGTCGCGGTGGAGGTAGCCGCCGACGCCCAGGGCGACGGCGATGGCCCCGAGCGCCACCGTGGCGTCGGTGAGGATCGGCAGTCCGGCGACGAACGTCATCGCGTCCACCGCGAGGCGATCCGGCGGCGCCACGATCGCGAGCGTGATGACGCCCCCGAACACGGCCAGGGCCGCGCCGGGCAGGCCGACGACCATCCGCCCGGATGGCACGAATCGAATGAGCCAGGCGCCGGCGAGCGCCAGCGCGGACCAGCCGGCCACCGCGTACCCGGGGCGCAGCTCGAAGGGCAGGAGCCAGGCCACGGCGAGCGCGGCCGTGACGCCGCCCACGAGGCGCGCGGTCATCCCGGACCAGGCCACGCCGGCAGCGACCGAGGCGACAGCCAGGATCGCGAGGGCGTAGGAGCGGACGTCGAGGAACGCCACCTCGGCAGGGGCGAGGTCACCGACGACGTGTCGAGCCAGCGATCCCGGGTCCGCGTACCACAGGGCCTGGACGACGAGGAAGGCGGCGGCCAGGACCGCGGCCGCGTACGGAGCGCGTTCGCCGAAGTCGGCGAGCGACGGAACCGTGCGGGCGGGCAGGGGCTCGATCGGCACGATCCTGCGGACCACGACGAGCGAGGCGACGACGAGGATCGCCCAGGCCAGCATGACGTGGGGCCGTTCGATCTCGAAGGTCACGCTGTAGGCAAGCAGCGCCGATCCGATCCCCACGGCTCCCAGGCGGAGCGCCCGCACCGGGATGAGCCACGCCACCGCCGCGGGGGCGGCCAGCGCGGCGGCGAGCGACACGCCCTCCTGCCCGGCGTACGGGAACGTCGAGAGGATCTCGTCACCGAGGCTCACGGCCGGGAAGTCCAGGGTCACCAGGTGGCCCACGACCGCGAGGGATACGAGCCCGCCGACGAGCCCGATCGCGGGCCGCACGATCCGGGCCACCTCGGCGAGGGCACCCACGGATGCGAGCTCGGGCGTTCCCAGGCGCGGCCCGACGACCCGGGCCTGAACGACGACTGCCGCCGTGGCGAGGGCGGCCCAGGCCCAGACCAGCGCCGGGCCCGAGAGCTCGAACGGGAAGACGTAGAGGGCCACGAGCCCGGCCAGCGCGGTCAGTGCGATCCGCAGCCGAAGCGACGTGACGAGCGCGCCGGCAGCCGCGAGCATCGCCACGACGATCGCGAAGGCGAGGCCGTTGAGGCCCACGAAGGGGGGCGCCGAGGCGGCCCCGTCTACGATCTGTGGGGCCGCGTACTCGTACGTGACGAGGTGGGGAGCGCGCCAGTGCCGGCGTATGCGGCGAGGACGGCGAGCGCCGGCCGAACCCCACGGCTGAGCAGCCCGACGGTGAGCGCGACGGCCGGCGCGACCTGGGTCGGAAGGCCCAGGATGCCCGTCCGATCCTCCACGAAGTCGGCGGCAATTCGCGGTCCGACGATCCGCGCCAGGAGGCCGGTCGCGACGATCGCGAGCACGGCCCAGCCGGCGACGAGCGCCGTCCCCGAGAGCTCGAAGGGGAGGACGTAGAGGGTCACGAACCCGCCGACGACGGCCAGGCCGGCCCGGACCCAGCCGACCGGCACGGCCAGCGCGGCGATCGCGAGGGCGGCCATCATGAACCCGTAGGTCAGCCCCTCCGGGCCGATGAACGGCCACGTCCGGGCGATGCCGGCCGCCAGCTCCGGAGCCGGGTACTCGATGCCGACGAGGTGTCCGAGGGCCAGGACGCCGAGCAGGAGCGAGACGGCCCCGCTGTACGGGAGGCGTCGGAGCACGGCGATCCAGGCCAGCGCGACTGCTTCCGCGGCCCAGGCGATCGGCACGGGCGGGCCACCGAACTGGACGGGCACAGCCATCGTGAGCGCGGCCACGCCGGTCGCGAAGACGACCAGCCCGAACGGATGGCGATCCCCGTTGCGGACGAGGAAGAACAGGCCAAGGGCGAGGTGGGCGAGGGCCAGCGCGGCCAGGAATGAGCCCCGCCATCGCTCGTCGGGACCGGCGAGGACCGTGAAGCCGGCCCAGACCGTGAAGGCGGCCGCCGCGAGCAGGAGCGTCACCGTCGTGGTCCGGAGCCGATCCGTGGCGTGGCGAGTCTCCTCGCCGCCGGCCGCGACCGTGTTCACGAGCCAGAACCCGGCGACGGCGATGAGGGCCTCGGCGATCGGGGCGTCGCCTGCGACGTACGACGCGAGCTGCGGCGCCGCGAGGATGAAGGCCAGCGGCGGCAGCCAGACCCAGGTCCGGAAGAGGGCGACACCGGTTGTCCCAACCAGCGTCGCGGCGACGAACAGGAGGGTGACGAGGGTCGGGCTCGCGCCGAGGACCGGCGGCGCCGCGAGGACGGCGATCAGGCCGAAGCCGGCGACGAGCTGGGAATCGTGGCGCACGGCAATGGCCGCCGCAGCGACGGCCGCGACGAAGGCGCCGGCCAGGCCCCACTCGACCGGCACAAGGTCGTACAGTCGGGTGGCGGCGAAGAGGGCCAGGGACACGATGGCCAGGCCCACGGCCACGAGGACGGGGCCCAGGATCCCGCGCAGCCGGCTGAATGCCAGCTCGCCCAGGACCAGGAGCCCGGTGCCCACCGCCAGGCCGATCAGGACGCGCATCGGCTCGGTGATCCAGCCGCGGCTGAAGGCCAGGCTCAGGAAGAAGACCGCCCCCAGGAGGAGCGCGATGCCGCCCACGACGGCGAGCATCCGACCCTCCAGCCAGGCGACGATCGCCGTTCGCGAGAAACCCTCCCCGTCGGCGGGTGGCGTCAGGCCGAGCTTGAGGAGAGCCTGCTGGACGAGCCCGGGGCCTTCCGGCTCGGGGGCCACCCGCCTGGCCGGCGCCGGCATCGCCGGCTGGGGCATCCCCGTCCCGGCTCCGGCCCGATCCGGCCCCCGACGCTTGCTGCCCGGGCGGACCCAGTAGGTCGCGGGCGCGGGCTCGGTGGCCGCAGCCGAGATCGTGACCGCTGCCTCCCCCTCGAGGGCGCGACGACGCCGCTCCGCCTCGATCCGCGGCTGTGCGGGGAGGGCTGCCACGGGCGGTTCTCTGAGCGGCTCCGTCCGCGGTTCGACCGCCGCGCCGGCGGTCCGCTCGGCCGACGCCCCGGTTACCTGCACGGTGGCTGGCTCGGCCGCTCGCTGACCGACCGATTCGGCCACGAAGGCGACGCGCTCGCGCAGGATCTTGAGGTCGCCCTCGGCCCGATCGACCCGATCGGCCAGGCTGCCGAATCGGATCCACAGCACCGCGATCCCCACGATGAGGACCACAACGAGGAGCTCCATCTCCGTCCCTCCCAGCGCCGCGGGCGATCGACCTCGGCCTGCCAATGGGACGCGAGACGCGTCGAACCGTCACGTTCGACGGCCGACGACAGCGTGGCCCGATTGACGCTTGTCCTCAAGAGCCGGACGGCCTGGGCCCGAATCGAATGGCCCCCGGCCGAGCCGGGGGCCACTCAGGCGATGTCGATCGCGGGACGCTAGGCGGCCTCGGCCGCCCGAACGTTGGCCGCGCGCGGGCCCTTGGGGCTCGACTGGATATCGAAGCTGACCGCCTCGCCGCCGTTGAGGCGGTCGAAGTCGAGCGGAGCCTGGAGCGAGTCACGGTGGAAGAAGTAATCCTTCCCATCCTCGCCCGTGATGAAGCCGAAGCCGCGATCGGCGATGACCTTCTTGACCGTGCCAGTGGCCACGGGTGACCCCTTTCACTTCTCGAACGGATTGGCAGGCGCACGGCCTGTTCGAGAAGCAGGTCGACCGACGCGGAGCACCGTCGCACAGCGCGACGACGCGGACAGGGTACGCCCGATCGTCGAATGCCGCGCGGGCCGGGGCGAGTGAGCCAGGGCGACCGAAGCGGTCAGCTGCGGTGCTCGGCGTCAGCCGAGGACCTGGGTCAGGAAGCGCTGGACGAGGAACACCGCGATCGGCAGCAGGAGCGCCGAGCCGAAGCCGCGGATGGTGCCCGCCGACCACGGCCAGGTCGGGAGCTTCGCCAGGAGCTCTCGCTCGTGGCGAAGCGCCGAGACCGTTCGGTCGAGGGCGTCCACGCGGTCCGTGGCACGGGCGTCGATCGCCTCGTTCAGCTCGCCGAGGAGCGCGCGCATCCGCACGCTCGCCGCCTCCTCGAGGCGGTCCTTCGCCGCCTCGAGCCGGCGGTGCATCCCGAGGAGTGGGACGAGGAAGACCGCGATGGCCACGATCGTGAAGCCGACGAGCCACGGCAGGTAGATGGCGACCGCGGCGGTGGACTCGAGGATCGCCGGGTTCAGGAGAAGCCCGAGGCTGTTGAAGCCGATGAGGACGAACCCGACCTCGGCCGTCAGGCGCGAGAAGGCGTACAGCGGCGCCGGGCGGAACGGGTCAACGTGGTCGGCGGCGTTGTGGAAACGACCCACGATCCGCATCTGTCGAGGGCCTGGTAGAGGACGGCCACGAGGACCGTGCCGACGGTGGCCTCGGACAGCAGCCGCGGCACGAGCCCGGCCGGCGTGAGGCCGACCACCTGCGACGCGACTGGGTCGATGACGTAGTAGACCGGCGTGATCACGAAGTTGATGGCGATGATCGCCAGGATCGGGCGCGGCCGCATGACCGTGAGCTCGTACCTCGCCCGCTCCGGCTGGGCCACGCCGGTGCCGAGAGCCGGGCGGAACTGCTCGAAGGCCGATCGCGCCACGAACCGGAGGCGGTGCGGCGCGGCGAGCAGCACGATCGTGATCACGCCCCAGGCCACCTGCGTCGGCTCCGGATCCGGGAACTGCCGTAGCCCCGAGAGCCATTGCGCCGAGCTCGCCAGCAGGGCCGCCGGCAGCGCGAGGGCGACGTAGGCGAGCCAGACCGGGATCGGCAGCGACTCGATCCAGTCGTACAGGCGGTCGAGGGGGCTCGGCGGGTACGGCCGCGGCGGATCCGCCGCCGCGGCCGCGGTCAGGACCTCGGTGGCCACGAGTGTTCCCCCGGTCGGTCGATCAGGCGCCCGGCGGGCGGTACGTCACGCCGATCCCGCGAGCCTCGTCGACGTCGGCCGCGGTCAGGAGGACGGTCGTCGTGACGCCGCCGATGCCGGTCGCCGCGACCCTCGTCGTGGCCGCCGCCGCAGCGGCGTTGCCGGGCAGCTCGGCGATCATGATGAAGTCGTCATCGCCGAAAGCCCAGTAGGCGGACTCGACCCGCCCGCCGACGCTGCGGACGAGCTGGTTGACGGCCTCGATCCGGCTGGCGGCCCCTTCCTTGAGGACCCCCTGGATCCCGGCCTGGGTGTAGCGCGCGCGGAACAGGTAGTGCGGCACTCCAAACCCTCCTCCATCCCGCGTCGCTCGGGCACCCGGGACCGCGGGGCGCCATCGTGGTCGCGGCCTGGCTCGCCGTCAACGGGGTAGCACCGTGGGCTACGTCGGGACGGGGGCCTCGAGCTTCTCGATCCGGATGGCCGTGGCCTTGAACTCGGCCGTGCCGGACTTGGGGTCGGTGGCGTCGATCGTCAGGAGGTTGACCGCGACATCGTCCTGGAAGTGGAAGGTCATGAAGGTCAGGCCGGGCCGAAGGCCGGGGTCCGAGCGGACGGGGACGTCGACCTGCCCGCGGCGCGAGACGACCCGGACGACCTCGCCCTCGGCGAGAGCCAGGCGCTCCATGTCCTCGGGCGAGACGTCCAAGGTCTCGCCCCGCCGCATCGGCGATCGGAACGAGCCGGACTGGACGCCGGTGTTGTAGCTGTCGAGCCGGCGCCCGGTCGTGAGCCGGATCGGGAAGTCGTCGTCGAGGCGGTCGACCGGGGGGTCGTGATCCACCGGCACGAACGGGATCCGGCTTCCCGGGACCGGGTCCTCCCACAGGCGCGAGTGGAGGAACAGCTCGCCCGGGTGGTTCTCGTCCCAGCACGGCCACTGGATGCCGCCCATGGCCTCCAGGCGGGCGTACGTCATCCCGCGGTGCACGGGCGAGAGCGATCTGAGCTCGTCCCACGTCCGCTCCGCGGACGCCTCGCCCCAGTCGTGGCCCATCCGCCGGGCGAGCTCGTAGATGATCCACAGGTCGTCGCGGGCCGCGCCCGGCGGGTCGAGGGCCTTGCGGACCCGCTGGACCCGTCGCTCGGAGTTCGTGACCGTGCCCTCGGATTCGGCCCAGGCGGCGGCGGCCGGCAGGACGACGTCGGCGAGCTCCGCCGTCGCGGTCAGGAAGAGGTCCTGGACGACCATGAAGTCGAGCGATTCCATGAGCCGGATTGCGCGCGACTGGTCGGCCTCGGACTGGACCGGGTTCTCGCCGATGACGTAGGCCGCTCGGAGCTCGCCGCGCTCGATGGCGTCGAACATCGCCGAGAGGTGCCACCCCTTCTTCGGCGGGACCGGCACGCCCCAGGCGGCATCGAAGGGCGCGCGGAGGGCCGCGTTCTCGACGTGCTGGAAGCCCGGCAGGCGATCAGGCAGGGCGCCCATGTCGCCGCCGCCCTGGACGTTGTTCTGGCCGCGCAGCGGGTTGAGGCCGCTGCCGTAGCGCCCGACGTGCCCGGTCAGGGTCGCCAGGTTGATGAGGGCGAGGACGTTGTCGACGGCGTTGTGGTGCTCGGTGATGCCGAGGGTCCAGCAGATCATCGCCCGGGACGCCGTGGCGTAGGCGTGGGCCAGCTCGCGGATCGCCTCGGCCGGGACGCCGGTCTCGCGCTCCGCGTAGTCGAGGGTGTAGGTCTCGACCTTCTCGCGGTAGGCCTCGAAGTCGAAGGTCGCCCGGCCGATGAACTCGGTGTTCGCCAGCCCGGCCGCGATGATCTCGCGCCCGATTGCGTTGGCCAGGGCGATGTCGCTGCCGACATCGAGGCCCAACCAGACGTCGGCCCACTCGGCCGATGACGTCCGGCGCGGGTCGACCGCGTAGAGCCGGGCGCCGTTGCGGACACCGCGCAGGAGGTGATGGAAGAAGATGGGATGCGTCTCCCGGGCATTGCTGCCCCAGAGGACGATCAGGTCCGTCTCCTCGACCTCACGATATGAGCTGGTTCCGCCACCAGCGCCGAAGACGGTCGCCAGACCGGCGACAGACGGGGCGTGTCAGGTGCGGTTGCAGCTGTCGATGTTGTTGCTGCCAAGGACGGCGCGAGAGAACTTCTGGGCCGCGAAGTTGACCTCGTTGGTCGCCTTGCTGCAGCTGAAGATCCCGAACGGGGCCGGCGCGTCGGGACGTCGGAACGCCTCGGCGGCGCGGAAGCCCGCGACGGTCCGGTCGAGCGCCTCGTCCCAGGTCGCGGGACGGAGCTCGCCACCCTTCGTCTCGCGGACGAGGGGTTGGGTCAGGCGAACGTACGACTTCGGCAAGGGCTCATTGCCTCCCTGCGGACGAACGACGCGACGAGTGTAGCGCCGGCGCCGGGGCTCCCGGTTCGCGACGATCGGCACTTGTGATCGACGCTCGGCATGCGCCATCCTCACGGGTCGGTGACGTCCGCTGGAGGGCTGAGCGATGCCGCTGCCCGCACTCATCGTCATCTCGATCCTGTATGCCGGTGTGATCTGGCTCTCCATGAAGCTCGTCGAGCTGTCCGGTGGCGTCGCGAGCCAGGCGTTCACCGTTGCCCGCTCGATCAACAACGGCGTGCTGTCGTGGGCGGCCAGGGGCGGCAGGCCCGTCGCCACGAGCTCGCCTCGGGCGATCGCCGAGGCGAGCGCGGCCGCCCTGGACCGCGATCCGGAGCCGCGAGACGCCGCGAACGAGATGACGGTTTCGACTGCCCCGGTTCGCCGCGTGGGGCGATAGGTTCGAGCACGAGAAGGGGCGCCCGGCGCCGGGGGCCGGGGGGCCCCCAGTGACAGGGGTGGAAGGGGCGCTC
>JBFMEV010000036.1:0-32002 GCA_040752335.1 Chloroflexota bacterium | reverse complement strand
CCTGGGGACAGCCTAGACCGGCAGCGGGGCCGTCGGGGCGGGCATCGCGCCGCCCGGGACGGCGGCCTCGGCCGGGCCGTGGCCGCGGAACGTCCGCCAGGCCAGGGCCAGGACGGCGCCGTAGCCGAAGAGCGAGGCGAGCGCCGGGATCGGCGGGAAGATCGAGAGCATCGCCAGGACAACGAGCCCGACGACCGAGGCCAGGTACGGGCGCTCACGCACCCTGCCCGGGTCGAGGCGGCCAAGGATCAGCTCGCCGATCCAGATTCCGGCGACGATGTAGCCGAGGAACCCGACCAGCGGCCACACCACGAGCAGGATGGCCAGCGCCAGGGGGATTCCGACGACCGAGACGAACAGGCCGACGAGCAGGAAGATCGGGGCGAAGACCCCGATGACGCCGGCGACGAGGGCCTCGATCGGACGGTGGCTGATGATCGCCCCCGCAGCCCGGGCCTGCCGCGCGCCCAGCGCGGCGACGAGCAGCCCGGCCGCGATCGCGGCGATCGCGAAGCCGATGAACAGCAGGATGAAGATCGGGGCGAGGACGAATCCGAGGCCCGCCAGCTGGCTGCCGATGTCGCGGACCTGGCCGCCGATCTCGGCATCGCCCTCACGGGTCACCAGGGCATCGAGCTTGAAGAGATCACCCCCGATGACCGTCCCCGACTCGAGCGTGATCGGCGTCCGGATTGCGACGACCGTCTCGGCGAGGGCGCCGGCCATGACGAGCGTGCCGTCGACGACGATGACCGCGTTGACCCGGCCCTCGATCGTGGCGGCGCCGTTGATGACGACGACCGCGTCGTAACGCTCGTCGGCGGGGATCGTGACGTCGCCCTGGGTCGAGATCAGGATTCGCCCCGAGGCGGGCATCGACGGATCGGCGGCCACGGCGGCCGGGACCAGGAGCAGGAGCGCGAGCAGAGGCGCGAGCAGGAGCGCGAGCAGCAGGCCGGCACCCGCGCCGACGAACCGGCGCATCGTCAGACGCCCGTTTCCGTTTCGGCCGCCTCGGCCGCCTCGGCCGGCTCGGCCATCTCAGCCGACTCGACCGGCAGGCCCGCGGAGCGCCTCAGGAACCGGGCGAGCCCCGGGTAGGGGCAGGCCATCCGCTGCGTCGCCACGAGGACGCTGAGCGCGACGCTCAACGCGATCGCGACGAGCACGAACGGCAGGATCTTCTTGAACATCACACGCACCTCCGGCGCCGGACAGGGTCGGCCCACGTCGGGGCGCCCGTGGGTCCGTCCATCCAAGCAGCGACGGCGCGGCCGCGCCAGAGCCGGACGGCCCCTCGGACCGGGCCCGGTCGGGCCCGAGCTCGGATGGGCCCAACGCCGTCAGCCCCCGTCAGCCCCCGTCAGCCCCCGGCGTTGACCACGACGATCGTGTCGTCGCACAGCACGACGAGCGGGTTGCCCTCGCGGCCGATGCTGCCGCCGCTCGACTGGATGAGATCGGCAGATCTCGCGACAACGCGGCCGTCCTCGTCGATGAGCACGACCCGGTCGCCCTCGAGCAGCGCCCGGTAGCCGAACGGGAACATCGGCCGGCTCAGCTCGCCGTTCCCTGGAGCCTGGAGGGCCAGGCCCCACGCGCCATGCGGCACGAGGACGCCGGTGATGAGGGCCTCCATGCAGGCGTTCGAGGGCGCGGCCTCGGTCGTGATACGGACCTCGGGCAGCGGCGTGGGGCCGGCGCCGCCGCTGCAGGCCGCGAGGGCGATCGCGAGCGAGGCCGCGGCCAGCGTGGCCGCGGCGACTGCGGCCGGTTTCGCGCGAACGTCGCTGACCATCTGGCGGATCCCCTTCTGGCCGATCCGGACTCAGCCGATTCGGCGGTTGCTGTTTCGGGTCTCGGGAAGATGACGCACAGGGAGCCGGCGCGGATCCGCCACCGCCGTCACGGGCCGGGCGAAGGCGCCGCGGCCGCAGGCGCGCCGGGGTCAGCTGAGGCCGCTGCTCCCGTCCGACTCAGTCGCCGGTGGCGCGGACCAGGCCCAGGATCTCCTCACCGTAGCGGTCGAGCTTTGATGGGCCGATGCCCTTGACCCGGGCCAGCGCCGCGCGGCTCGCGGGCCGCCGCTCGGCGATCTCGACGAGCAGCGCGTCGGAGGCCACGACGTAAGCGGGCACGCCGTCGGAACGGGCGGTGACGGTCCGCCACTCGCGGAGGGCCCGCATGAGCGGCGAGTCGTCGTGCTCGTCACGTCGCCGGCGGCCGGCGTTCATCGGCGCGCCGGGGATGACGGTGACGCGGCCGGGCACGTGCGGCGGTCGGCCCGGGTGAGCGTCGAGCGCGGCGAGGAACCGGCTGGGCCGGCGACGGCCGGTGTCGCGCCGCTCCGCCCAGGAGAGGGCGAGGTGTCGGCGCGCCCGCGTCAGGCCCACGTATAGGAGCCGCCGCTCTTCGGCCACGGCGTCGTCGGTCTCGGCCTGGCGGATCGGCAAGGTGCCCTCCTCGAGCTGCGGCAGGAACACCGCGTCCCACTCGAGGCCCTTGGCCCGATGGAGGGTCAGGAGATTCACGCCGTCGGCCGAGCCCTCGGCCTCGGCGGCGGCACGGGCCTCGAAGTCGGCGAGGAGCCCGGTGGCATCGATGTCATGGCGAGCGGCGACCGCCACGGCGACGATCTCGAGGACCAGGCCGAGGTTGGCATCACGGTCGCGGGCCTCCGCGCCCCGGCCCGAGTCGGCGGCCTCGAAGCCGAGGTCCGCCCGGAGCCGCGCGTCGAGGGCGGCGAGGAGCTGTGAGCCACGCGGCGCTCCGTCGTGGGAGGCGGCGCCGTGGCGGCCTGCTGCACCCGGGGCTCCGGCACCGCCCGCAGCGCCGGCGAGTCGGTGCAGGATCCGGAGCGCGTCGCGGACCTCGGGTCGCTCGAAGAACCGCTGGCCGCGGACCCGGAACGGGATCCCGGCCTTCGTCAGGGCTGCCTCGATCGGTGGGATCTGGGCGTTGATCCGGACGAGGACGGCGATCTCGGCGGGGGGCAGGGGGCCTCCGGGCGTGGGGCCTTCGGGCGCGGGACCTCCGGGCGCGGGACCTCCGGACGTGGCGCCTCCCGGGGTCGCGCCCCCTGGCGTGACTGAGGCGCCTCCTGGTGCAGCGCCGCCAACGAGCCCCCGAATCGAGGCCACCAGCCCGTCCAGCTCGGCCCCGCCGTCGGCGAAGCGCCGGATCGCGGGCGCCGGCCCGGCCGGCATCGTGGGCACGAGGCGCTTCCGTCGACCCTCCGCCGCCAGGAGCCGATTGGCTAGCTCGAGGATCTCGGGCGACGAGCGGTAGTTCCGCGACAACGTGATCTCGCGGGCGCCCGGGTGGCGCTCCACGAAGCCGGTCAGGTAGTCGGAGGTCGCGCCGGTGAAGGTGTAGATCGTCTGGTCCTCGTCACCGACGACGCACAGATCGTCGCGGTCGCCGAGCCACAGCTCCAGGAGCCGCTGCTGGAGCGGGTTCGTGTCCTGGTACTCGTCGACGCTGAACCAGCGCTTCCGGGCGCGGACCGTCGCCGCGGCGTCCGCGTCGGCCTCCAGGAGGTCGACCGTCTCGACGAGGAGGTCGTCGAAGTCGATGCGCCCGGCGCGGGCCTTGGCCCGCTCGTAGTCGACGAAGACGCGGGTGACCAGGTCGGCGGGGATCGGCGGCTCGCGGCCGGCGGCGGCCGCCTCCCGCTCGTAGTTGCGGGGCGCGATCCGGCGCGCCTTGGCCCACTCGATCTCGTCGGCCAGGTCCTTGGCCGGGGTGAAGCGATAGTGGCCGGGCAGCTGGCGGGCGAGGCGGCCGACGATCGGGGCCTTCGAATCCAGGAGCTCGGGCAGCGGCGCGCCGTCGTGCCGGGCCGGCCAGAAGTGGCGAAGCTGGCTCAGGGCGTGGGCATGGAAGGTACGGGCCGTGACCCCGGGCAGGCCGAGGGTGCGGAGGCGCTCGACCATCTCCTTCGCCGCCTTGTCCGTGAAGGTGACGACGAGGACCTGGTCCGCGGGGACGGTCGCCGTCGCGATGGCGTAGGCCGTTCGGCGGCTGATGACCCTCGTCTTGCCGCTGCCGGCGCCGGCGTGGATCGCGACGGGCCCGGTCGTCGCACGGACGGCCGCCTCCTGCTCCGGGTCCAGATCGGCGAGGAGGGTGGTGGGGTCCACGCCCCCAAGGGTACGGGCGGCCGCTCACCCGCGGATTTCGCGGCGGTTGCTGGCCGCCCACGGGGCAGTGGCGGTTGCCTGGCCGCCCACGGGGCAGTGGCGGTTGCCTGGCCGCCCACCGGGCGGCACCCACCGTATGACCGAATTCCCGGCGGCCGCCCGCCTTCTTCCCGTGCATGACTATCGGCGTCATATGAGCCCGCTCGTCGGACCGACTCGTTATGACGCCGATAGTCATGAGCCAGACGAACCCTTCTCGAGCGGCCGAATCCGGTCATGACGTCGACGACCGAGCGCTGGAGCCGACGTGAGCTCACCTGCGAAGGCGACGATGACGGGCCTCTTCTGGGTCCGGCCGGCCGGGTCAGCCCGCCGGGACGGGAGGTGATCCGAGCGCCGCAGGACGCGACGCGCTCGTGGCGAGCAGCAGGACGCCCACGCGCTCTGGCCCGGAGTGGCCAGGCGAGGAGCTCCATCACGAAGGGCGGCGCCATGTATGGTACCCTACGTACGTCATGCGTAAGACGTCCGTCTATTTGACCGAGGAGGAGGCCGAGGGCCTCCGGCGCCTTTCCGTTCGCGAGGGCCGCCCGCAGGCGGAGCTCATCCGGGAGGGTGTCCGCAACGTGATCGCCGAGATCGAGGCAAGGCCGCGGGCGTTCCACAGCCTCGCTGCCGGCCGCGGCGGCGCCGGCAAGCCGCCGGCGTGGACATCGGACGAGGTCTACCGCAAGGCGATGGGCGAGCGGTAGTGGCCCTCGTCGTGGATGCCGGCGCCCTCTATGCCCAGGCCGACGCCGACGAGCCTCGCCACGCGGCCGTCCGCGCCATCCTCGAGCGTGAACGCGAGGCCCTCGTCACCACCGAGCTCGCCGTCGCCGAGGCGGACTACCTGATCCTCGACCGGCTTGGGCCGGACGTCGAGCTTGCCTTCCTCGAGGACCTGGCCGAGGGCACCTTCATCGTGGAGTGCCTCGATCGACCGCAGCTTCGCAGGGCCCGCGATGTCGTCGCCCGCTACCGCGACCTGCGGCTCGGGCTCGCCGACGCCTCGCTCGTGGTGATCGCGGAGCGATATGCCTCGCGTCGCATCCTGACCTTCGACGAGCGAGCCTTCCGCTCCGTCGCTCCATTCCAGGGCGGCAGCTTCACGATCCTGCCGGCGAATCAGCCGGCGTAGACGCTCGCGGGCGCCTCAGCCGCCGGCGCCAATGACCTCGATCGTGTCGTCGCAGACCCGGCCCGGCGACACCGGGTCGCCGATGATGACGCCTCAGCGCCGATGCCTTGCGGCTCAGTCGATAATCAGGGTCGGTTCGGTCTACCCCACCCCGCAGCGGTGAGCGTCCAGGCATGATCGAGACCCTCGAGGGTGGCAGGGCCGCCGTCCAGCGGCACGACTGGGCCGCGGCGATGGAGGCCCTGTCGGCGGCAGACCGCAACGGCGGCCTCTCGCCCGACGACCTCGAGCTCCTCGGCACGGCCGCCTGGTGGAACGGCCACCCCGACGAATCGACCGAGGCCCTCGAGCGGGCGTTCGCGGGGTACACGGACGCAGCCCGGCCCCTGGACGCGGCGCGCGTCGCGATGACGCTCTCCTACCAGGCCTTCCGGGGGCTGGCGATGCCGGTCGGCGGCGGCTGGCTGGCGCGTGCCGAGCGGCTGCTCGCCGACATGCCGGAATCGGCACCCCACGCCTGGCTCGGTGTCTTCCGGACGCTCGACGCCCTCATGGCCAACCGGATTGACGAGGCGATGGACCTCGCCGACCAGACAATGGAGCTCGCCCGACGCACCGGCAACACCGACGCCCTCTACCAGGCGATGAGCTTCAAGGGCATCGGACTGCTCTTCTCCGGCGACTGGCAGGCCGGCCTCGCCCTCGTCGACGAGTCCGCGGCCGCCGCGTCGTCTGGCCAGCTGGACCTCCGCGTCGCGAGCGACATCTACTGCAACACGATCGCCGCCTGTCGCAACCTCGGCGATCTCGGGCGAGCCGCCCAATGGGCCAGCGAGGGCGAGCGCTGGATGCGGCGGAACGGCGCCGGTGGCTACCCCGGTGTCTGCCGCGTCCACCGGGCGGAGCTCAAGATGCTCCACGGCGACTGGCCGGGGGCCGAGCAGGAAGCCCGCCAGGCCTGTCAGGAGCTGGAGCGCTTCCGGCTCCTGGACTCGGTCGGGTACGCCCACTACGAGATCGGCGAGGTCCGCCTCCGGATGGGCGACCTGGATGGCGCCGCGGCGGCGTTCGACCGGGCCTACGAGTTCGGCCACGACGCCCAGCCCGGTTTCGCCCGCCTCCAGCTGGCTCGCGGCGAGATCGACGACGCTCGTCGCTCGATCGGTCGTGCGCTGGCCGCGACGACGGGGGCGGGCAGCCTCATCGACCGGGCGACGAGGGGTCGTCTCCTGCCGACCGCCGTCGACATCGCCCTCGCGTCCGGCGAGCTCGAGAAGGCGCGCGGGGCGGTCGACGAGCTCGAGGCGATCGCCGGTGACTTCGAGCGACCGCTGTTCCGGGCCGGCGCCATGACCGCCCGTGGCGAGCTCCTCCTCGGCGAGGACCGGGCGCCCGAGGCATCCACCGTCCTCGGCCAGTCGTGGCGGCTGTGGCAATCCACGGACCTGCCCTACGAGAGCGCGCGGGCCCGACTCCGGTACGCCGAGGCGCTCATCGCCGAGGGCGATGCCGCGACGGGCCGCCGCGACCTGCTTGCGGCGCGGTCGAGCTTCGAGCGGCTTGGGGCGACGCTCGACCTGCGGCGGGTGGACGAGCTCCTTCGCGAGGGCGGCACCACCGGCTCCATCCCGTCCGCCGTGGCCACCGCTGCTTCGCGGGTGACGAGGACGTTCATGTTCACCGACATCGTCACCTCGACCGACCTCATCGGGCTCATCGGCGACGAGGCCTGGAGCGAGCTCCTCGCCTGGCACGACCGCGAGCTGCGGGTGGCCATCGCCCAGCACCGGGGCGAGGAGGTGAACCACACGGGCGACGGCTTCTTCGCCGCCTTCGAGCGGGCGGCAGACGCGATCGACTGCGCGGTCGACATCCAGCGCCGGCTCGTCCGGCACCGGCGCGAGCACGGCTTCGCGCCGTCGGTCCGGATCGGGATTCACGCCGCCGAGGCGACGCGCCAGGGCCGGAGCTTCAGCGGCGGCGGGGTCCACGTTGCGGCGCGCGTCGGCGCCGCGGCGGGGCGGGAGGAGATCCTCGTCACGGCCGCGGTGGTGGACGGCGCCGACCAGATCCGGTTCGGCCTGTCCGACCCGCGGACCCTGACGCTCAAGGGCATCCGCGAGCCCGTCGAGGTGAGGGCGATCGACTGGCGCTGAGCCGTGGGGACCTTCGCCACGTAGAGCCGCGCGGGCGCGCCCGTTTGGTCCTTCGACGTCGGGGAGGTCCCGAGAAGCACGCGATCGTCAGCCGCCGGCGCCGACGACCTCGATCGTGTCGTCGCAGAGCACGACGAAGCTCAAGGTGCCGCAGGCGTCCATGCTCCGGGCGGCGCTCCGCCGCTTCGCGGCGGACCCGAAGGATCCCCTCCTCCGGGTCCACAAGCTCAGGGGCGAGCTCGGGGCCTCCTGGGCATTCAGCGTCGACGACGACCTGCGAGTCCTGTTCCGATGGGACGGCGACGCGGCCTTCCTCGTCAACCTCGGCTCGCACGACGAGGTGCACTGACGCCAAGCGCGGGCACTCGCCGGCACCCGCCTGCACCCGCCGGCACTCGCCGGCTCCTACCCGCCGCGTTATGACCGGATTCCGGGCCCCCGCCCGCCTTCGTCCCGTGCATGACTGTCGGCGTCATAACGACTGCCCGGGTCAGCCGCAGCAGACCAGGCCCGACGGGTCAGGCCCGACGGCCGACCGCGTCGCGCGCCCACGGCGCCACCGGCGGGGGCGCGGCCGTCCGCCGCTTGCGGCGGCGGCCGGCGAGGTTGAGCGACAGCAGCATGAGCTCGTTGACCTTGCGCTCGAACTCAGGAACGGTGGCCTCCGGGATCGTCACGCAGACCTCACGGAGGGCCGTCTCGAGCTGGTACCAGAGGTCGCCCTTGCGGACCTGGTAGAGCGGATAGCGCGAGTTGATGACCACCCGGCGCACGCCGTCCTCGACGACCATCGCGCTCCGAAGTCGAGGGTCCAGGTCCCGGATCACGATCTCGCCGATGCCCCGGCGCGTACCGTCACCCGATGTTGCCGATCGCGGCCGCGGCGGCTCCGGCGGCGAGTCGGCCTCCCCGGCCAGCCCGGCGTCCTCCGCAGAGCCCGACTCCTTCCCATCCCCGGCCGCGTCCTCCTCGTCCGCCACCGGCTCCTCCGGCCCAGAGGCCCCGCCGCCCAGCGTGAGCTGTCCGCCCGGCCCGCCCGGCCCGCCGTCGAGGGCGACCGCGCTCTCGAAGAGCCTGCCCGCGTCGAGCAGGCGGAGGGCCCGGGCGATGATCCGCCGAACCTGCTCCGCGGTCCTGAGGGCCTGGGGCGTGGCCGCCGAGACACCCTCGCGGGTGAGCCGCCGGACGAGCGGTGCGAGCAGGGCATGGAGCCGCGCCTCCACCGCCAGCCAGTGCGGGTCGTCGACGTCGACGTCACTCTTGTTCATCGTCACCGCGACGTGGGGCAGCTCCACCTCGCCGACGAGGCGGTTGAGCCCGGGATGGAGGGCCGGCCCGGAGTGCCCGAACCAGACCGGCTCGCCCACCAGCCGGCCGAGGTGGTAGATGCGCATCCCGGCGGCGATGTCGGGCGGCGGCGGATCGGGCAGGGTTCCGTACCAGCCCCGGACGAGGCGGCCGCCCGCACGGACGGTGAACGGCTGGCGCTCGGCCGTCGGCAGGGCCGGCGGCGGCACCGCCCCGTGGTTGACTGTGAGCACCAGGTCGCCCGACTCCAGGAGGGGGCGGTAGACCTCGCCGAGCCGGTTCGGCAGGCGCCGCGGGTCGAGCCGCCGATCGACGGCTCCGATCTCGATCTTGACGTAGCCGAGGTCGTCGTCCACCGGCTTCGGCCGCTCCGTCAGCTCGTAGGTTCGGAGGCGGCTGCGGTTGCGGTAGTCATCGTCCTCGAAGCGGTAGGCCCGAGGGTGACCCGCCGGGCTGGCAAGGATCGAGAAGCGGTTCCCAAGATGGCCGATGGCGGCCTTCCCGCCCTGCCCGAAGCGGCCGATCCGATCACCGGATCGCTTCGGCGAGGCACCCCAGCGCAGGTAGTCGCGCTCCAGCTGGGCCGGCCCCATGCCGGTGCCCCCGATCGCCGTCAACAGGACGGTCCCCGGACGAATGGTGACGTCGACCCGGAGCGGCGTCCCGGGTCGCCGTGAGTCGACCGCGTTGTCGACGAGCTCCAGGAGCGCGTCGGTCGCGCTCCGGTAGTTCACGAAGAGCGACGCCGTCAGGCGCGGATCGATCCGCTCGCGAACGACCCTCATGCCCTTCCCCGAACCGGGCCCCCGATCCCTCCTCGCCCGCACGTCCATCGCCTCGCGATTATCGCGGCTTCGTGTCGGTGTCGGGTGGCGAGGGCAGGCTAGCTCGCTCCGAGGACAACGTCCGTTCCTGATGCCCGTGCCCGCATCAAGGGTCGAGCCATCGGCGTGGGCCGCGGGTCGGGCTGCTCGAGGACTCGACCAGGACCGTGACGTGAGCCTCCCGATCTCGACGTCGGCTCGCCTCGCTCAGGCGACGCCTGCGGAACGCGAGCACTGGACAGCCGGGCCGCGCGGGATCTCCGTGGACTGGCCCGACGTGAACGAGGACATCGCGATCTGGGAGGTCCTCGGAATCGCCGAGGACGCATGCCTCCGCTCGCTCCGCGAGGCGCCCGTCGGCTGAAGCTGTCGCTACCCAGCCGAACGACTTGGTGAACGCGGTCGCAGGAACGGCTCAGGGGTGCGGCCGCTCTCGGCGGGGTCAGGCCCGTCCCAGATGAGCGTCTCTGGTGCGATGTCGACATGGCCCGGCCAGGTGACCGTCCCGTATCGGGCGCGGACGCGGCGGAAGAACGAGTCGTCGGAGCGCAGGCGATCGAACACCGGGCCCCAGAGCAGGTCCTGGACTTCCCGCTCCACAACGGCACCGTTCGTCAACGTGAGGCGGAGCCGTCGACCTTCAAGTGGCTCGGCAGATCGAACGCGAAGCAGCATCACCGACTTGTCAGCGGGCGATCGACGTGAGGGCCGGAGGATCAGCCGGGTAGGAGCGCAGGCGATCCTGTGTTGCCCAGTCGGCAACCCCCACCCAGCCGCGCTCCGGGTCCTGAAACAGGCTGCCCTCGACGAACTCGCCGCTATCGACGAAGAGGACGCGCTCATCCGAGGCAGCGATCTCCGCGAACGGCGTTCGCTCGTGGACGACGAGGTCCGCGAGCAACAGCCGACCTGCTTCGTCGAGATGGTTGAAGTCGACTTCGATCACGATCATCAGGTCTAGCCTCGCCAGCGCTCACGCGCCGGAATCGGGTTCTGCTCTTCCGGGCCCAAGATGGCGTCAAAGCCCCCAGCGGTCAAGCCGGCCAGATCGCAGTGATGGGGCGGTGCCCCTGAGCCAGGCGCCGGCGTCAAGGATCCGCCGGCCTCGCGAAGCTGTCCGAGCGTTGTCCGCCGGACTGTCCCGTGTCGGACGCTCGCGCACAGTGCCTCGAACGACAAGCCCGGCTCGGACACCACCGACCAGGAGCCATCGCGTCGCAAGACGTTGGCCAGGTGGAAGACATCGCGGCGCCCGCCACGTACCACGAGCGTCGCGTCGGGCCATGTGTCGGAAGCCGCCGACGTCTCCGCCTCGCTCGCCCTTCCTTGCACAGCGGAAACCTGGCGACGACGGCTTACCTGCCGGTTATCGGTCCGTGCCGTCCGCGGTGGGGCCGACGCCTATGATCGGCGAGTGACTGCCGCGAGCACTGACATCCACCTCGACCAGGTCGGCGAGGCCCGCCTCCACAACGCCCTCCGGCGGTGCTGGCACCCGGTACGAATCGGCCTCCGTCGCTTGAGCCCGTGGCGCGGCGCGGCGCAAGATCTCCACGTGGAGCTCATCGCGCCTGATCTCTTTCGGCTCACCAGCGGCGGGTTCGCCGCGCCGCACGTGGTCATGGGCGCGGTGCCCACGCTCGTCGATGCCGGGGCTCCCGGGCGCGGGCCGGCGATCGAGCGCGAGCTCCGGGCGGGCGGCATCCGGGTCGAGCGGATCATCTTGACGCACGGCGACCCGGACCACGTCGGCGCGAGCGACTACCTGCGCGGGGTCACCGGAGCCGAGGTCTGGGCGAGCGTCGCGGAGCGTCCGCTGATCGACCGCTCGGGCTGGCGCGCCCTGCCGCTGCGGCGGCGCCTCCTGCTCCGGGCGTTCTTCCGCGGGACGTCGAGCCCGACAGTCGATCGCTGGATCGACGGTCCGGCGGTGCTCGACGGCATCGCCGTCGTGCCGACGCCCGGACACACGCCGGGCCACCTTGTCCTCGACTGGAACGGCTGGCTCCTCGCCGGCGATGCCGTCGTCTCGGGCGAGCGATTTCGCGAGTCGCTCGACATCTTCACGCTCGACCGGGCGACCGCTCGCCGATCGATCGAGAGCCTGCTGGCCCGGGCCCCGCTGGGCGCGTCGAGCAGCCACGGCCGTCCAGCCGATCACGCGACCGAGCGCCTTCAGGCGCTCGTCGATACCTGGGGCTGATCGACCGACGCCCGGGCGGCGTCGATGAAGGCGCGGACGGCCGGCGAGAGGGTGGCATCGGCGCGCCACAGGAGCCTCACCGGATCGCCGATCGGCCGGCCACCTTCCGTGATCACCGGCCAGGGCGCGCCGGCCGGGGGCGGCACCGCGTCGTCGACGAAGATCGGCAGGCCCAGCCCGGCAGTGCCGAGCGCCACGATGCTCGTGGGGCTCGAGGAGTCGAAGGCCACGAGCGGCTCGAATCCGGCCCGGCGGCAGGCGGCCTCGAGCGCGCCCCTCGAATACGACCCGGCCTGTGAGAGCACGAGTGGCTCGCCGCGGAGGCGCTCGATGTCGATCGAAGCGGCGCCGCGGAGTGGATGATCGTCGGGGACGGCGACGATGAGGCGGACCTGGTAGACGGGGAAGCCCTCGAATCTCGTGTCGCCACCGGGCGGTACGCCGCTCGCGAGATCGACGATCCCGCCGGCGAGGTCCTCCCCGATGCCGCGGCCCGGCGCGGATCCGCCGCCGTACTCGCGGATCCGGATGACGACGTCGGGATGGGAGCGCCGGAAGGCCCCGATCACCGGCGCCAGGAACCGGCGAAGGTGCGGCCCGGCGCAGGCGATGGCGACGATCCCGGCCCGCGCGGAACGCAGGTCCGCGGCGGTGGCGTCGAGGCGGTCGATCGTCGCCAGGGCGTCCCCGACCTGGTCCAGGACGGTCTGGCCATCCATCGTCAGGCGAACGCGACGGCCGACCCGTTCGAAGAGCGCCACGCCGAGCTCCCGTTCCAGGTCGTGGACCTGACGCCACAGCGCCGGCTGGGCGACCGAGAGGGCCGAGGCCGCCGCCACGTATGTGCCGTGCCGGGCGACCGCAGCGAAGTAGCGCAGCTGCCGGAGCTCCATGGGTTTGGGTGGTCCTCCGCGATCAATGCCTTCTCGATAGTGTTTGGATCGTAACGATATCGTGGACGGGACGGTCCGTCGAGCCTACGGTCGCGGAACCGGAGACCGGCCCGGTCTCCACCGCGACAGGGAGGTTCATCTGATGCCAGGACCACGTCTCCTCGGGACGGCGTTCGCCGTCGTCGGACTGGGGATCGGCGCGCTCGTCCCGATCTTCCTCGTGGCCTATCCGGCGGCGGGTATCGGCCCCGCGGATGCCGGCAACCCGGCGGTCATCCTGCCGGTCATCGTCGCGAATCCGGTCCTGTTCGCCGGCCCGGGGGTCCTCCAGATCGTCGTCCACGCGATCGGTGCCGTTGCGGTGCTTGGGCTTTGGGCGCGGTTCGGCGCCGGGTCGTTCCTCATGGCCATCGCGGCCCTGGGCGGCCTTGTCTGGATGACCCTCGACGTCGTGGACAACGCGCTGGCGTTCCACGTGGTCCCGCTGATCGCCGCGAACCACGCCGCCGGCGACGGGGCGGCCGCCGCGGCCTTCAGCCAGCTCTCGTCGGTCGCCGACGCGATCCGTCTCGCGGCCCACTTCGCCGGTGGGCTGTGGCTGATCGGCGTGTCGGTCTTCGCCATCCAGACGGGCCGGCTCCCGCGCGTCATCGGCTGGATCGGCGTGGTCGTGGGTGCCGTGTTCGCCGGAAACCTGTTCCTGCCGGCGCTCCTCAACGTCAGCTTCATGACCGTCCCGGCCTGGCTGGTGATCCTCGGTATCGGCGTCGCTCGCAGCGATGTGGCGACCGAGACGACCCTGGTCCCGCTGCTGGGCCGGGCCTGATGCGAGGGGCGGCGGCCGGCCAGGTCGCCGCCTACGGCCTTCGCCGCTTCTTCGGGTCACCTGACCAAGGGCCCGCCAGCTCGTGGTCGCTCGGCCCGGTCGAGCTCCCCCCAGCCGGACAGCCGCATCCCCCACGAGGTGGCCCACACCGCCCCGACGAGGCGAGGCGGCAGCGGCGGCATTGTCAGATCAGGCGTGGAACTCTCTCGGCACGGCATCTATCGGGAAGACTTCGCCATGGACGTCGTAACCCCGGCGTGAGAGCGACGCCTACGAAACCCGACCGCAACGCTGACCCGGACATCGAGCCGGAGTACGACTTCCGCCGGGGCAGGCGCGGCGTCCTCCTGGAGCGCGCGCGCCGAGGCCTCCACCTGCCGGCAGCGGAGGCGCGCGGCGGCCCACCGAGCTCACCAGATTCCTCCCTCCCCGAGCGGTCCGATCACCGGCCCAAGCGGCGACATGAAGCGAGATGATCTGGCCGACGCCGACTACGAGCGCCTCGCCGACCTCGCGGAGAAGGGGTTCGACCCGGCGACCTTCCGCCGGGAGCGACGCGGTCGCCCGTCCCTGGGCGGCGGAGGCACCTCGCCGCGGATCGCGACTCGGGTCTCACCGTCGGTCGGTCAGCGCGCCCGGGCTCGCGCCGCTGCCGAGGGAAAGACCATGAGCCAGGCCCTGCGTGAGCTCATCGAACGGTACGCCAGCGGGACTGCGAGTCGCCGGCCGGGCCGACGTTAGGACCGCGGACCTCGGCGACTATCGCCACCCGGTCATCGTTGGTCGACCGGCCGGGCCTGGCCGCACAGCTGGACGAGGCCGGCTCGCCGATTGACGGATCCGACCGGCGATCCTACCATCACTCCTATCATGGCTCTCCGACCCGATCCGGCCCGCCACGCCCTGGCCGAGACAGCGGCCGCGTATCGCGCCGGTCCCGCGCAGTCGTCGCATTCCAAGCTCTCGATCACGCTCCCCGATCCCCTCCTCGAACAGGTCCGGGCCGCGGCCGCGGCGACCGGCTCGAGCGTCAGCGCTGTCATCGCGGCGGCGCTTCGAAGCGAGATCGACCGGGCCGAGCAGGCCCGGCTCGACGCCGCCATCGAGCTCCAGAACGAGGAGAACGCGGCCTGGTCGGCGGGCATCCTCCCGTCGACCGCCCGGATCTGGTCGGAGGTCGAGTGGTAGGGATCGGCCGGGAGCCGGCCCAGGTCGGCCCGCGCCGCGGCGACATCCACTTCGTCGACTTCGGGGACTTCGGCGACGTCGGCGGGAACGTCATCCGGGGTCCCCACCCGGCCCTGGTGATCCAGACGGACCGGCTCGCTCGATCGAGCACCGTGATCGTGGCGCCGGTGACGAGCGCCGCCCGGGCCGCTGAGCTCGCGCCGCCATTCCTCGTCGCGATCTCGGCCCGCGAGTCCGGCCTTCCACGCGACGGCTGGGTCAAGTGCGATCAGCCGGCGACCCTGCCGACCTCGATGCTGGGGCCGCGCGTCGGGCGCCTCAGCCCCGCGGCGATCGAACGCCTCGACGCCGCACTCCGGTTCGTCCTCGGCGTCTAGGATGACATCGACGGTATTACCGCTATGCTGCAAAGCATGAAGACGCACATCCTCGCCATCCAGGCGCGCGGCACGATCGCCTTGCCGGCGGACCTGCGGCGGCGCCTCCACCTCGATCGGGGTGACTCGCAGCTGAAGCTGATCGAGCACGAGGATGGGCGGCTCGAGCTCGTGCCGGTGGTGGCGATCCCCGCCGACCAGGCCTGGTTCTGGACCGAGCGGTGGCAGGCCATGGAGCGCGAGGCGGACGCCGACATCGCCGCCGGTCGTGTCACGGTCGTCGAGGGCCCCGACGAGCTGATCGCCCACCTCGACGCCTGAGGTGATGTACGTCGTCCTTGACTCGTTCAGGGCCGACTACCGCCGCCTCTCCCCGAGCGAGCAGGCGCTGTTCAAGAAAGTGGTCCCGGACTTCGTCGTTGCGTGCGAGCGGTTCGCAGCCGATGCCTCCGTCGCGTGGCCGGCCTCCCTCCGGGTCAAGCCGATTCAAAGTGCGCCGGGGGTTTGGGAGATGACCTGGAGCTTCAGCGGTCCCGACGGTCGCGCGACGTTCGAGTGGCTCGAGGTCGACGGCGAGCGAGCCGTTCGGTGGCGTCGCATCGGCGGGCACGCGATCTCCGAACGGCCCTGACCGAGGCTTCGCCCGGTCAGGCACACTATCGGCATGCCGCGGCCACGGAAGCGCAACGCCGGCCAGGGGTCCCGATTTCGTGGGAGCAGGCGCCGCGAGACCCCCGAGGCCCTCCTCGCGGCCGCCGCGTCCTCGCTGGTGGAGCAGCTCCGGCGCGAAGCGACCGGACTCGCCGCGCATCCAGACCCGCTCGAGGCCGAGCTCGTCGCCAGCGGCACCCTCGCGATGTGGCGGGCCGACCCGATCGAGGATCGGCGGCCACTCGACCGCCTCGGGACAGCAGTGCTCGCCACGCTGGGCGCTCGGCCGGGTCCGGACGTGCTGGCCGTCCTCGTCGCCATCGCATCGATGGCCGATCCCCCGTTCGCCGAAGCAGCACGTGCGGCCATCGACCGCTGTCGCGCAGCAGGCGTTCAGGAGCCCAGCTGGAGCCGATCGATCGGTCGGCCGCTCCTCATCGACGCGTGGATCTCTACCGACGAGCTCGACGATCAGTCGCACGTCCTCGCCGCCTTCGCCTACGACCGTCGCCCGCCCCACGCACTGAACGTGATGATCGATGCCAACTTCCAGGGCCTCATCCGGGGCGCGTTCGTCGCCGACAATCCGGACAAGGTTCAACGCGAGTGGATCGACGTGTCGGGACTCCCGATCCGGCCGTTGTCCGAGCAGGCGCTGGCAGATTTCCTCGGGCGCGGCGTCGAGTGGTTCGACCGGTACACCGAGCCGCCCGTCTCCGACGAGGCCATTCAGCTGATGCCGCTCATTCGGTCGAGGCTCCGACTCCTGCCAGATCCCCGCGAGATCGAGATTCCCGAGACGTCGGAGGCGGAGCGGGACGACCTCCTCGCGGCGTTCGCGACGTCGCCCGAGGCCGCCGGGTTGCCGCCAGCCGCCGCCGGCCCGGGTGCCGACATCGCCCGCTGGTTCATCGACTTCGCCTGCGACTATGGCGCCGGCGATCCGCTCCGCTGGAGCCCGATCGCCGTCGAGATCCTGCTCAGTGACTGGCTGCCGCGGAAGGTGATCCTGGAGCCGGCCGAGGTCGAGGCCCTGCCCGAGGTGCTCCGCCGCTACGTCCGGTACTCGGGCCGGCGGAAGGGCCTGGCCGATGAAGTCTTCGGCGAGACCCTCGAGGCCGTCGACCAGTTCACGTCCGAGTTTCTCGAGGGCATGTCGGACGACGGGCGCGCCGGGCCGGCCAAGGAGATCGCGCTGGGCCTGCGTGCTGCGGGCATCGACCTCACGGACGAGGCGGCCGTCCAGGGCTGGATCGACCAGCGCAACGCCCGGCTCGGGGGCGAGTAGCAGGGAGCCCCGAACCCAGATGGGGCCCGGGGCTCCGATTCGTGCCGAAGGCGGCTACGGCGCGAATGACAGCTGGCCGCGGGCCACGCCGGCCGGGAACTCGGCGTTGTGGGTGTTCACGTAGTAGTCCCAGGGGTGCGTGAGGATGTCGATGGCGAGGCCTCGATCGACACCCGTCGTGCATCCGGATCCGCTAGACGGGCCGGTCGGCGGGAGGGGCACCACGACCGGGCCGGCGACGCCGGCGGCGGCGTGATGGATGTGGGCCGCCCCGATGGGCGTCGCGGCGTTGCTCACGGACCACTCGTAGCAGACGGTCCCGGTCCCGGGATTGACCCAGACGGTCGCGGTCCCGGTCGCGTCGGGATCGCCCGCGGGAACCTCGGCGGCCCCGGTCAGGGTCGTGCTGAAGGGTCGGCCGCCGGCGGCGACGGGCGCGGCCGGCGTCGGTCAACGCACGCGGCGGGAGGTGCTCTCTGCGCGACGGGCGACGCGGGCCACCACCACCAGGCGAGCGCCTTCATCGATGACGTAGATCACCCGGAGCGGCCCGACGCGCACGCGCCAGAGGTCGGCGCCGGTCGGCTTTTGGGCACCGGCCGGCCGAGGCTCGAGGCCGAGCGCGAGGATCGGCCACCGGAGGCTCGCGGCATCACCCGGTGGGAGCTTCCGGAGCTGACGCTGCGCCGCCGGGGCTAGTTCGACGCGGACGGGCAGCTCCGCCACGAGGCGCTACCGGCGATCGGGCGGCGAGCTCTCGCCGTAGACGGCCTGCGTCTCGGCCGCGCGACGCCCGAACCAGGCCTCGGCGGATTCGCCGCCGTCGCGGCGGTACTCCTCGAGCGCGGCGGCTGCCGATTCCCGATCCTCGGCCTCCTCCGCCGCGGCTAGCCAGGCCTCGAGGGGGCCGCATCGACGATGTCACGCACGCTTCGGTCGGAGCGCGCGGCTTCCACTTTCACCGCCCGGTACAGGTCAGCGTCGAGATCGATCGTCACCTTCATGACGCCAACATCCTGGGTTGCTGGGTTCCTGTCAAGGGTTCGAGCCCTGCGCTCGCTCACCTCACAGAGTGACGCTCGGCAGGCAGGTGCCCGGTGCGCTGCGAAAGCCACTTCCGTTCGTGATGCCCGTGCGTGCATCAACGGGCCGCGGCGCCGGTCCCGATGCATGCATGCACATCAAGAATGAGGGTGAGAATCCGCGCGGGAGTCCAGAAGGGGCGGCCCAGCCTGAAGACGACCCGCCTCGGATCCTCTCCCGGCGCCGCCGCGCCCAGACGACCTCAGATGAACAGCGAGACGTCCGCGTCGGCCGCCCAGTCGAGGAAGTGGGTTGCCCCGCAGACCGGCTCGATGCCGTCGATGAAGCCCTTCTCCGAGAACCCGAAGACGTCCATCGTCATGCCGCAGGGGATCATCTTGACCCCCAGCTCGACGCACAGGTTGACGAGCTCGTCGATCGAGGCCACGCCGTGGTCCTTGAACTGCCGCTTCATCATCCAGCTGGCCATCGGCGTCATGCCCGGCAGGGCCGTCATGAGCTGCGGCATGGGCACCGGCATCGGCATCGCCGGGTTGCCGGTCGTGCCGACCTCCAGGTGGCGGTCCTTCTGGAGGATCTTCAGGCCGTAGAAGGTGAAGAAGATCCCAACGTCCCAGCCCAGTGTCGCCCCCGTCGACGCGAGGATGAGCGGCGGATAGGCCCAGTCCAGGGTTCCCTTGGTGGCGATGATCGCCATCTTCTTGGGCTTGGCCGCCTTCTCGGCGAACTTCAACGCCATGATCTCGTCCACCCGGGCGGTGACCATGGCGTCCACCCGGTCGCGGATGAGCGCATCCAGGTCCGCCCCGGCCCCCGCGCCCGCCAGCGCCCCGGCCCCGGTCCCAGCCCCTGCTGCCGTGTCGACCATCGTCGTGGCCTCCGTTCCTTGCCCGGCGCTAAGCCGGCACTGCCGTCGAGGTGGCCTGCAGGACCGCAGTCACCCAGTCATCTGCCATCACGCCCGGTGTCTCCGGGCGCCCCTGCTCGTAGAACGCGTGGACGCGCCCGCGGACGGCGTCCTCCAGCACGGGACAGCCGAGCAACGCCTCGGCCAGGCGCTCCGGCACGTCGGCCGGACGGGCGGTGAAGTCACCGCTGAAGGCGATGTCCTCGAGGACGTCGTCGCGGACGACGGCCATGCACCGGATGAGCCCGCCGCCCGCCTTGTGGGCGCCCTCGGCCACCCGGACCCCCTCGTGGATCTTGACCCCCGGGCGGCGGAGGCCGCCGCCCTCCTCCAGCCAGTCCTTCGACGCGAACCGCCCGTCGAGGCGTTCGGCGAGGGCAACCTCGTCCTCCCGGAGGACCCCCGGCTCGATCGCCCGGCCCAGGGCCGCCGAGCAGGCCGCGACGTAGGCATCGATGACCACGGCGCGGGCCGGCGGCTCGCCGAGCTCGCGGCGCATCGTCGTCATGTACTCGCTCATCGTCTGGAAGACCTTGTCCCGGAACTTCTCCGAGGGGACCTTCAGGACCTTCGACATCGTCAGGACGTCGAAGTCGAACATCAGGCTGCCCACGACCACCTCCGCCCGGTCCATCCGGGCGGCGCCGGTGCCGCCGATCTTGCGACCGTTCACGTGAATGTCGTTGACCGGCCGGTAGGCGGCCTCGATGCCGAGCGAGCGATAGGTATCGACGAGCGTCGTGCAGTAGAGGGTGAAGCGCTCCTCGACCGTCGCCGGGAGGTGCTCGGCATCGAAGATCCACTGGGTGAAGAGCTGGTTGCCGTCCAGGTACACCGCGCCGCCCCCGACCTCGCGACGGATGACCGGGAAGCCGAGCTCGGCACAGACGCCCCGGTCGACCTCGCGATCGACGTCCTGGTGGCGGCCGATGCTGACGTACGGCGCGTTCGGCGAGACCAGCAGGATCGTGTCCGGGTCGCCCTCGCGCATCGCGTAGCCCACGGCGTGGAAGATCGTCTGCGAGCGGAGGGGATCCACGGTCCCGAGATCGAGCAGCCGGATGGGGGCGTCGGAGTTGGTCATCGTGGCTCCTCTCGCTGCCTCGCTAGTCGGCGCAGCGGATGCACGATACGCCGAGGGCGTCGATCCGCTGCTCGTACTGTTCCACCGCGGTGGCCCCGGTGACCAGCCCGGCCGCCTCCGGATCCCACCGGTCCGGCTCCAGCCGGACGAGCCAGCCCAGCTCGTAGGGATCGCGGTTGGCGACGAGGATGTCGGCCGCGAAGGCCTCGGCGTTGGTCGCCAGGACGGTGCCGCCGACCGGCGTCGGGAAGGGCCCGGCCCACTTCGCGGTCTCGATCGTTGCCGTGCTCTGGCCGGCCTCGATCCGGCGGCCGACCTTCTTGAACTGGATGTGGAGGACCTTGCCGGCCCGGGTCTGGGCAACGTCGGTCATGCCCAGGGTCAGCGTGCCGTCGCCGTCCGGGCGGAGCCAGACGTCGCGGGGCACGTCGTACCACAGATCCAGCGGGATCAGGCAGCCGCGGTGGACGATGCCGTTGCCGGGGTCGATCATCCGCAGCTGATGCCCTCCGCGGCGAGGAACGCGGCGTAGGCCTCCACGCCCGCGGCGCCGCTGGCCAGCTCGCCCTTCTGGCCATCCCAGTTCGACGGCCGCAGCCGGACGATCCAGCCGGCGCCGTAGGGTTCGCTGTTGACGAGGGTAGGGTCGGCGGCCAGGGCGTCGTTCACCGCGGTCACCTCGCCGTCGACCGGCGAGGGCACGGGGCCCACCCACTTGCCGCTCTCGACCGTGGCCACGCTCTGGCCCCGCTCGAGGACCTTGCCGACCTTCTTGGTCGTGATCGCCACGACCCGCTTGGCGAGGTTCTGGGCAACGTCGGTGATCCCGATCGTCAGCTCACCCGAGCCGTCGTCGCGGGCCCAGGCGTGCTTCTCGATCCAGTAGTAGAGATCGTCGGGGAGGTTGCAGCCCCGGGTGTCGGTCATGGCGATCCTCCTGCGGTCGACGCCTCCGCGGGGATCGGCGGCAGCCCGACCAGCTCGGCATGGGACGCCTGGAAATGGTAGAGGAGCAGGTCGAACGCGACGAGCGCGATCTCCCGGCAGAACTCGGCCAGAAAGTCGGCCTCCCGGCCGCGCGGGTTGGCGACCCGCTCCAAGCCCTCGTCGCAGAAGGGGCAATCGAGGGCGAACTTGAGGGTCCCCTTGGCTTCGTCGCGGAAGGTCCGGACCTGCTCGGGGTGGCCGTCCCAGAGGTGGGCGTGGACCTCCATCCGGGTGCCCTCGCGGGGACAGTAGGGGCAGTTCATCGCGGGCTCCCGGCGGGTGTCGGTGCGTGCGCGGGCGTGGGTGCGTGCGCGGGCGTGGGCGCGGGCGCCGCCGGGTGCGTCGCTGGGGCCGGTGCCGCAACGGCCAGCGTCGCGCGGCCGAGGTCGGTGATCGCGACCCGGTCATGCTCGAGGTCGCGGGCCACAAGGCCGCTCGCGGCGAGGACACCGACGCGGGCGGCGAGCGCGACGCGATCGCCCGGCTCGAGGCCGAGGGCACCAGCTGCCACGAGGTCGGCCATCCGCCGGTCGCGGTCGCCGATGTCGTGAAGGAACGCCGCGACGAGGGGCTCGGCGACGGTGGCCACGAGCCAGGCGCGCAGCGCCGCCCGGCTCGGCGACGCCGGGAGCTCGATGGCCGGCTGGCCTTCGCGGAAGGCGAACGAGGTCAGGCGCTCCTCGGCAGCGGCCTGGCGGGCCAGCCAGGCGTCGAGGGCGCCGTCGAAGGCGGTGTTCAGCGCGGCGTCGAGGGCGGTGTCGCGGGCCACGTCGAGGTCGTGCTCCACCGGCGTCATCCGGACAGGGCCCCGGCCACGGCCGGCTCATCGGTCGCGGCCTCCTCGTCGGGCGCGGAGGCGACCTCCTCGTCCGGCAGGTCGATCGCCGCGGCGACGAGCTCGATGAGGTCGGCGACCTCGAGCCGGCCGTCGTGACCGGTCGCCTTGGCGGCCGCGGTGTACATCGTCAGGTCCTTGGGGCAGGCGGTCACGAAGTCGGTGACGCCGTTGAGCGCGGCGGCCTCGCGGATCCGCTGCTCCGACGGCCGCTCGGCGAGGCCGCTGTCGTCCATCCAGATCCGGCCGCCGCCGGCGCCGCAGCAAAACGTGTTGGCGCCATTCCGCGGCATCTCGATGAGGTGAGCGCCGATGGCCGCCAGGACCTCGCGCGGGGCCGCGGTGACCCCGGCGTAGCGGGCGAGGTAGCACGGATCGTGGTAGGTGACGCGGCGATTGGCCCGACGGCTGACCCGCAGGTCGCCCGAGGTGAGGAGGGCGGCGAGGACCTGGCTGTAGTGCCAGACCTCGTAGTCGCCGCCGAAGTCGGGGTACTCGAACTTGAGGGTGTTGAGGGTGTGGGGATCGGTGGTCACGATCCGCCGGAACCGGGCCTTCGAGAGCTGGCCGACGTTGTGCTCGACAAGGAGCTCGAAGAGGCCCTCCTCGCCGGCCCGGCGGACGTCGTTGCCGGCATTCCGCTCGCCCTCGTAGAGGATCCCGAAATTCATGCCCGCGGCCTGGAAGACCCGGGCCACGAGGCGGGTCGCCTCCTGGACCCGGACGTCGAACGAGGCGAAGTCGCCGACGAACCACAGCCAGTCGACGTCCTGGCGCCGCGCGTCGACGACCGGCGTCGGCAGGTCGTCCGTCCAGCGGCCGCGCGTCCGGCCGGACTGGCCGAACGAGTTGCCCTGCTTGGCGAGGTTGGTGAAGGCGGCCTGGAGGGTGGGCTCCACGATCGCCTGGTCGACCAGGGAGCGGCGCATGCCCACGATCGTGGGGACGTGCTCGATGCCGACCGGGCAGGCCTCGACGCAGGCCAGGCAGGTCGTGCACGACCACAGGGTCTCGGCGCTGATGAGGCCGCCGGCGAGGCGCGAGCCACCGTTCGAGGTGCCGTTCGAGCCATCGTGCGAGGCGCCGTTCGAGCCATTGGTCGTCGCGTACGCCTCCAGGCCCTCGCCGTAGGCCCGATCCGAGCGGTGCTCGCCGAGCGGGGCGAGGATGGACCAGGCGGCGTCCGCCTCCTGGCGGAGGTCGAGGATGAGGTCACGCGGCGAGAGCGGCGCGCCGGACGCGACGGCCGGACAGGCGATGTGGCAGCGCCCGCACTTGGTGCAGGCGTCGACGTCGAGGAGCTGCTTCCAGCCGAGGTCGGCCAGATCGCGGATCCCGAGGTGGCCGTCGGCCGGCGACGGCCCGGCGGCCGCGAGGACCGGCAGGCGGCGGCCGGCGAGCGGCGAGCGAAGGGCGATGTTGACCGGGTCGGCGAGGGTGTGGATCGCCTTCGAGAACGGGAAGTAGGCGACGAAGGCAAGAGCGGCGAGGGCGTGGCCCCACCACGTCAGGTAGCGGATCGATTCGGCCGTGGCCGCATCCAGGCCGAGAACCCGGAACGCGCCGGCGACGACCCAGCCGACCGGCGAGAAGACCTCGAAGTCCGGGATGTCGTGGGCCAGGATCCGGGCGCCCTCCAGGACGAAGCCGCTCAACCCCAGGAGGCCCAGCCAGCCCAGGAAGATCCAGTCGCCGGTCCGGAAGCCGCCCCGGTCGGTCGTCGCCGGCCCGATGTCCACCCGGCCGTAGTCGAGCTGCGCCGGCCGGCGTGCCCGCCGGATCGCCATCGCCGCGATGCCGACGAGCATCGCCAGGCCCAGGACGTCGAGGATGAGCGAGTAGCCCAGGTAGAACGCGCCCCAGTAGAAGCTGAGCTGCGGGGCGAAGGGCCGGATGATGTCAGATTCGATCGTCAGGATCGCCGTCCCGATGAACAGGACGATGAAGCCCCACATGATCGCGGCGTGGAAGACGCCGGCGTATGGGTCGCGCTTTGCCACGGTCCGGTTTGCGGCGGTGTCGACGAGGCCCCGGGTCACCCGGCCAACGAAGCCCAGCGGCGAGCCGATGACGTCCTGGGCCCGGCCCCGGGCGTACTTCCGGAGCCGGACCCCGATCCCGACGAAGAAGATGACGGTCGCGACGATGGTCAGGACGTAGAACAGCGTCTCGCCGGCCGACGAGATGCCCTCGAAGATCTCGCGGGTGACGTCGCGGCCGGGCACGCTCGACTCCGGGAGGGCCTAGCCGCCCAGCCGGGCGGTCAGGGCCGGCACGACGTCGAGGAGGTCGGCAACCACCCCGTAGTGGGCGACCGAGAAGATCGGGGCCCGGGCGTCAGAGTTCACCGCGATGATGAGCTCCGCGCCGCGCATCCCCTCGAGGTGCTCGGGCGCGCCGCTGATCCCGAGGGCCAGGTAGACCCGCGGCTTCACCTTCAACCCTGATTTGCCCACCTGGCGGGTCCGCGGCAGCCAGCCGAGGTCGGCGATCGGGCGGGACGACGAGACGGCCCCGCCGAGCGCCGATGCGAGGGCCTCCACGAGCTCGATGTTCTCCTGCTCCCCGATCCCCCGCCCGACCGAGACGAGGACGGATTCGCGGGTGATGTCGACGTCGCCGGCCTCGGGCCGGAGGAGGTCCACGAAGCGAATCCGGTCATCGGTCGCGGCCGGTGCGATGGTCTCGATCGCCGGGCTGCCGGAGCTCATGCCGGCCTCGGCCGGGAACGAGCCGGCGACCGCGGTCACGATCCCCCGGCCCCCGGCGAAGCGGACCTTGGCCTGGATCTTGCCCGCGTAGAGCTGGCAGGTGACGAGCGGACCGTTGCCATCGATCGTCAGGTCGATGGCGTAGGCCGCGAGCGGCAGGTCGAGGGCCGCCGAGAGGCCGGCCGCCACGTCCATGCCCGAGCCGCCGTTGGCGACGAGGACGAGCGCCGGCTGGCGCTCGCGGACGAGCGGCACGAGGGCCGCCTGGTAGGCCGTGGGGCTGAACGAGGCGAGGCCGGGCCCGTCGACGACGATGACCCGCGCCGCGGCGCCGAGCGACCCGGCGAGGCCGGCCACGCCCGAGCCGAGGAGAACCGCGACGGCCTCGCCGCCGGCCTGGCCGGCCAGGGCTCGGGCCCGCCCCAGGAGCTCGTAGGTGGTGTCGAGGATCGCCCCGTCGCGGTGCTCCGCGATGACGAAGATGTCGCCGCTCATCGGGCCACCGCCGTGCCGATGCCCCGCTCGGCGAGGATCGCCGCGATCCGCTCCGCGATGGCCTGGGTGTTGCCGCTGATCATCTCGGCGCTGGAGCCCGTCTCGGGGATCGCCATCGCCTCGATGACGAGGCCGCTCCCCGGTCCGCCCCCGGCGGCCATCGCCTCGATCGTGGCCGTCTTCATGAGCTGCCGGATCCGGCTCACCGGGGCGTAGCGGGGCGTCTCCCGCGACGTCTGGACGCCGAGGACGGCGGGCAGCTGGACCTCGAACTCGGCCACGATCCCGCCGGCGTACTCCTGGTGGGCCGTGACGGTGGTGTGGTGGTGGGCCAGGCCGATGTGGGTCACGACCGAGACGTGGGGCAGGTCCAGGCGGGTCGCGACGAGCGGCCCGACCTGGCCGTCGAGATCGTCGATCGCCTGGACGCCGGTGAGGATGAGGTCGTAGTGGATGTGGGCCAGCGCGCCGGCGAAGGCCGCGGCCGCGGTGTGGGAGTCGGGCGGCGCCTCGAACGCGCCGACCTTGACGACCCGGTCGGCGCCGCGGGCCAGGCAGGTCGCGAGGAGCTCGTCCACCTCGCCGGTCGCGACGCCCAGGGCCAGGCAGGTGACCGTGCCACCGTGGCCCTGGTCCCGCAGGAGGAGCGCCTCCTCGAGGGCGTACTCGTCCCATTCGCTGGCGACGAAGGGCAGCCACTCGCGGTCCAGGCCGGTCCCGTCGGCATCGATCTCGAGCTCCTCGGCGAGATCGGGGACCTGCTTGAGCAGAACGACGTAATCCATGCGGCTCCTGGCTCCTCGGCTATGCCGGCTGGGTTGGGTGCTGGGCTGGGCGAGGCGGCTGCATCGCCTGGTCGATGAGCTCGACGATGTCGCGGACGACGAGCCTGCCGTCGTTGCCGGTCGACTTGACGGCGTCCTCGAAGCGCGACGGCTCGTAGGGGCAGGCGACCGACAGGACGCCGGCCTCGCCGGCCGCACGGGCCCCCGTCCCGTTGGTCCCGTTGGTCGCCCCGGTCCCGTTGGTCGCGTCGGCCCGGCCGGGTCCGACGGTGGCCACGGCCTCCCGGACGCGGCGCTCGGACAGGCGCTCGGAGACGTGGTCGGCGACGAAGCCGTCCAGCCACATCCCGCCCCCGCCGCCGCCGCAGCAGTAGCCGTTGGCCCGGTTGTGGGGCATCTCCACCAGGCGGATCCCCGGGATCGCGGCGAGCAGCCGGCGTGGCGCGTCGAACTCGCCGTTGTTGCGACCGAGGTAGCAGGGGTCGTGGTAGGTGACGTCCAGCTCGACGCTCGAGCGGAACTCGATCCGGTCCACGAGCGGGGCCAGGAACTGGGTATAGTGGAGGACCTCGCCCTCCCAGCCGAGCCCGGGGTAGAGGTTCTTGAAGGCGTTGTAGGCGTGGGGGTCCATGACCACGAGGCGCTTGAACTCGTACTTCCGGAAGGTCGCGATGTTGTGCTCGGCGAGCATCTCGAAGAGCCCGGTCTCGCCGGCGAGGCGGGCCGAATCGGCGTCGCTCCGCTCCTCGTTGCCCAGGATGGCGAAGTCGACCCCCAGGGCGGTCAGGATCCGGGCCATGGCGCCGGCCGCGTCGTTGCCGCGGGCGTGGTACGAGGTGTAGTCGGAGACGTACCACAGGACGTCGACCGGGCGACCGAGCTCCGAGATGAGCGGCACCGGGACCCCGGCGCCGGCGATCCAGTCGGCCCGCTTGCGGGGCGAGTGGCCATGCGGGTTGCCCGACTTCTGGAGGTTCCGGAAGACCTCGGACAGCTCGGCCGGAACGTTGCCTTCGAGGACCGCCTGCTCCCGGATGGCCGGCATGATCCGGAGCGGGTTGACCTCCTTGGGGCAGACCCGGTAGCAGTTGCCGCAGGTCGTGCACAGCCACAGGTCGGGATCGTCGAGGAGGTTGTTGCCGCGCAGGACCTTGGCATTGAGCTTGCGCGGTCCGTAGCTGCCGACGTGGTTGACCGGGCAGACGGGCACGCACTTGCCGCACTGGTAGCAGTCGCGGAGCGACTCGCCGCCGTCAAGCGAGGTGATCCAGTCCATCGCCTCGGTCGGGTACTCGGTCACCGAGCGCTGGCTGAACATCCGGTTCCAGTGGCCGGAGATGTCCACGCCGTCGACGACGGCCTCGGCCAGCTCGAAGACCTGGTCGACCTTGATGACCGGGAGGTCCCTGCTCATCGCGATCAGCTCCGCCGAGCCGGCGCGGGAGACCAGACCCCGAGGAGGCGCCGGACAAGGTCCGGCAGCTGGGGAATGACCTTGTTGAACTCCTGGGTCATCCGCAGCCGGGTCACGGTGTAGAGGTAGATCCCGTAGATCGCGGCGAGGTAGACGTCGACCGCGAAGGGGCTGGCGCCCATCCGCTGGTAGCCGAGGTCGCGGGCCGTGGCGATGACGGCGGCCGTGGCCGCCCCGACCCGGAGGTAGACCGCGCCGCCGTCGGGGCCGGCAAAGTCGAAGTCCTCGACCATGACCAGCGGCAGCGCCCCGGTGCGGGCCTCGGGGTCCCACATCCAGCGGCTCCACAGCCAGTACCGGTCCGGGTCGGCGAAGTGGAGGCACTCCCCGGCGAGCTCGCGCCGGACCGGCGCCTCGACCGCGGCGAGGGCCTCGTCGAAGGCTGCAAACCGGGCCTCGATCCGGCCACCGCCGTGGACGAGGCCGCGGATCGCCGCGGCCAGGACCGGCGCGCCGACGGCGACGAGGATGTCGTCAGAGCGGCGGCGGGTGGCGAAGGCCCGGGCCAGGATCGGCCGGACGGCCTCGGCGTTGGCGGCAGCGAGCGAGCCGTCGGCAAGGTACGGCGCGAGGTCAGCCCGCTTGCTTGCGAGCAGGTCCGCGACCGTCCCGATGTCCTCCTCGCTGATCTTGACGAGGGCCTCGCGCATGAACTCGACCGCGCTCGGGGCGTCGACTGCGTCGGCGATCCCGACCTGCGCGAACGCGCCACCCCCGAAGGCCGCGGGACCCCAGGTCATCGGGCGGCCATCGCCCCGGCCCCGCCGGCCCCGGCGCCGGCTGCGCCGCGGACCACGCCCACCGCCCGCAACGCCGCGGCCCCGGCCATGCCCACGGTGTCCTCGAGGTCCTTGGGCCCGGCGGCCGCGCCGGCGACGAAGATCCCGGGGACGGACGTCGTGACGACGTCCATCGGCTCGCCCGGCAGGGCGATGAAGCCGTACTTGTTCTGGGCCACGCCCAGGATCCCGGCGACGTCGCGGGTGCCCCGGCTGGGCTCCATCCCGACCGACAGGACGATCACGTCCATGAGGACCTCGAGCGGCCGGCCCATCGTCGTGTCCTCGCCCTTCATGAGGAGGCGCCCATCCTTGGCCACGATCTCGGTGACGATGCCCCGGATGTAGTTGATGTTGTGCTGCTCCTGGGCGGGCCAGTAGATCTCGTTCTCCCAGAAGCCGTACATCCGCATATCGATGTAGAAGATGTAGACCTTGGTGTCCGGCAGGAGCCGCCGGATCTCGATCGCCTCCTTGGAGGCGACGCCGCAGCAGACCTTGGAGCAGTACTCGTTGCCGATCCGCCGGTCGCGCGAGCCGACGCACTGGATGAAGGCCACGTTCCGCGGTGGCTCGCCGGTCGAGGGGCGGACGAAGCGATGGTCCTTGAGCATCTTCTCGGCGTCGGGCAGGGTGATGACGTCGGCGTGCTCGTAGTAGCCGTACATCTGGGTTTCGCGCCCGGGGTCGAAGTGCTGGAAGCCGGTGGCGACGATGATCGCCCCGACCGATTCCGTGCTCTCGCCAGCGGGACCGGACAGGGTCACCCGGAAGTCGCCGACCGAGCCGCTGCAGGCCTTCAGCGTCGTCGAGCGGCGGACGTCGATCGCGGGATCCTCGACGCCCGCCCGGAGCGCGTCGAGGGCCTCCTGGGCGGAGCCCATCCGAGGCGTCAGGGCGGCGTAGCTCGATTCATCGGGTGTCCCGCCGAGGACGTCGCGACGCTCCACGAGGAGCGCCCGGCCGCCGATCGAGGCGACCGCCCGGGCCGCCTCCAGGCCGGCCGGCCCGCCCCCGATCACCAGCACCGGTTGCGCGGAATCAGGCATCTGCGTCCTCCCAGGTCAGGAACGCCTTCGGGTCTCCCTTGAGCCGGGCGAGGTCGTCCTCGAACTCGCGCCAGCGCTCGCGCCAGTCGATCCCCATCTTCTCGAGGAGCGGCCGGTACTCGGTGTTGTGCCAGTGGAGCTGGGCGACGCGGTAGGGGTGAGCGCCCATCGCCAGGGCCGCGAACTGCGCCTCCGACATGACCGGCACGCCGACCTTGCGGTCGTGGGCCCGGGCCGCGAACTGGCTCTGGTCAAGGGTCGTGACACAGCCCGTGTCGTGGGTCAGGACGACGTCCGGGTTGGCCTCCTCCTGCATGACCTCGATCTTGCGGAGGGTCGCGAACGAGCGGGTGAAGTCGCGCTGGACGAGGATGTGGCGGAAGCCGAAGCCGCAGCAGTCGAACCAGGTGCTGTAGTCCTTGACGTTGGCCCCCAGGGTCGTCACGACCGCCGAGACGACCGCGGTCCGCTGCCCGCCGTAGACATCCGGGTCGTAGATCGCGTCCTCGACGACGAGCTTGTGGTAATGGCAGGCCGGGTGGACGGTGACGTCGATGCCCGACAGGTCGAGGACCCGCCGCTTGGCGAACTCGTCGCGCATCGCGTAGACCCACTCGGAGTAGTGGACGATCTCCTCGGGCATGACGAACGGCTTGCCCAGCTTGTCGCAGATCCGGCGGACCTCGTCGCGCAGCTCGGCCGAGTGGACGAGCTCCTCGCGGACCTCCTTGTAGTGGCCGTACGACGTCCCGCAGTGGATCATCGGGAAGTAGCCGGACTCATAGGCCGCCCCGAAGTTGCGCATCGCGACCGCGGCCTGGGCGCCCTGGTTGGAGGTCGCCGAGGCGTAGTAGTTCCAGGCCGTGCAGGAGGTCTGGTCGCGCGGGTCGTTGTAGTCCAGGCCGAGCTTCCGGATGAGCCAGAAGATCGAGGTCGAGTAGCCGGGGATGTGGCCGCACTGGCCGCACGACTTGTGGTGCCAGGTCCGGGCGACCGGGATCTTCTTCGTCCGGCCGTACTTCGTGGTCACCCCGATCCAGGGATCGGGCACGCGCTGGACGAGCCACTCCCCGGCGGCCTCGAGCTCGAAGACCTTCTCGCGGACGTCCTCGGTCGGCGGCGTGCCCGGCCCGCGGTCGTCGCGGGCCTCGCGCCGGGTCTCGAGGACGGTCAGGGGGATCGGCATGCTGGGGACCTCCTAGCCGGCCTCGAAGCCGGCTTCTTCGAGCAGCTCTTCCATGACGTCGTTGAGGATCATGTGGAGGCCCGCGTCGACGCTCTTGATCATGTCCAGCACCCCCGTCATGTGCCAGATCAGGTACAGCTCGGTGAGGGTCCGGTCGTCGACCTCCCAGGCGGTCGAGGTGGTGTGCATCGTGTCGGGCGGCAGGGCCCGACGCCACAGGCCGAGGTTGTCCGAGATCTCCTGGACGTGCGGCCCCCAGTCGGGGAAGGCGTTCGGCTGGAGCATGTCCGGCGAGACCTGCGTCCCGGTCGACATGATCTTGTAGACCACCCGGCCGTAACCCTCGAGGGCGTTCTTGGCCGACGTCAGGCCGTTGTTGATGGCGACCTCGCGCATGATCGTGATGAGGCCGCCGGGGTTGTTGCCGCGCGGGCAGCGGGTGCAGGAGAAGCACTGCGAGCAGTTCCAGATGTCGTCGTTGAGCTGCTCGTAGAACATCGGCAGGTCCTGGCGCGAGGCGGCCTGGGCGATCTTGCGGGGCGAGAAGTCGTAGAACCGGGCCGACGGGCAGGCGGCGACGCAGATGCCGCACTCGTAGCAGCCGTAGAGGTAGGTCTGAAACCGGGGGTCGGCCTGGACCTGGCCGAACAGGCGCGCCTTGTCCTCGATCGGAACATCGTCGTAGCGAGCCTGGAGGACCACGCTCACCGACCCATCAGAAACAGATGACCTGGTCGGCCTCGAGGGCCATGTCGTTGAAGGCGGCCCCGCCGATCATCTTGACCCCGTCGATGAGGTCGTCCACGGTCAGGCCGTGGAGGTCGAGCGACGGCTGGCAGACGTAGAACTTGACGCCCATGTCAAGGGCCTGGTCGATGAACCGGCGGAGCGGGGCGCCGGTGCCGTCGAACTTGGGAACGATGAGGGTCTCGGGCGTGCCCTTCTTGAGGAGGGTCGGGCCGTTGACGGTGAAGTAGATCCCGACCTCGACATCCATCGCGGCCGCGGTCGTGGCCAGGTAGATCGGCGTCGCACTGCGTTCGGGGGTGTTCACGCCGCCGGTGTGCACGTACAGGATGCTGGACATCGATCCCCTCGTCCGGTCCGGGTCGCTGGGTCCGCGTCGGGTATCGGTCAGGCCTTCTGGATCCAGAAGCGCATGACCTTGCCCTCGGTCTCCTGGTGGATGAGCGGATGGCCGGTGTTCTTCGACCAGGCGGCGACATCGGGGACGGCGCCGGGGTCCGTGGCCTCGAGCAGGATGACCTGGAACGAGGCCATCTCCTTGACGGCCTTGGCGAGCTTGACGATCGGCATCGGGCAGAGGAGGCCCTTCGCGTCAAGGACCCGATCGGCGTTCGGCGCGTCGGCCATGGGACACTCCTGGAGCAGCTGCCACGTCACCGGACGCCTCGGACGAGGGACGCTGAAGCGTCTTGCGGTATCGCGATGTGCCTATATACTCCCCCAACATCCGGCGTGTCAACGATGATCTCGTCAGGAGTAAGCATCCCAACGTCTGTGCTGAGCGGGGCGAAACGAGGTGAGCCCATCCATCACGCTGTCGGTGTTGTCGAAGCACCAGCGTGGGGAGGGGCTCGGGATGGAGTGTACGGTGCCGGTCGAGGTT
>JBFMEV010000035.1:0-33358 GCA_040752335.1 Chloroflexota bacterium | reverse complement strand
GGGGGGGGGGGGGGGCGCCGGCGGGGGGGGGGGGGGGGGGGGGGGGGCCCCCCCCCCCCCCCCCCCCCCCCACGCCGACGTCACACCGGCCCGCCCCCCGGATCGACGGCTGCCCGTCCTCCAGCCCGGGCCAGCGATCTCCCGCTCGACGGACCGTCGGATTGCCTTCGGCGGCCTCGTGATCGCGGCGGCATACGTCGGCCTGGCCGTTGCCGCGCTCCTGCTGCCTGCGGAGGTCCGCCTCGGGACGTGGCTGCCCGCCCACCTGGCGCTGGCCGGGGCCGCAGCGACGGCGATCGCCGCGATCCTGCCGTTCTTCAGCGCTGCCCTCGCGGTTGCCCCGCCGGCCCGGCCGGCGATCCGGATCGCCGGGATCGGCCTTGTCGCTGGCGGTGCCCTCGCGGCGATGACGGTCGTCGGTCACGCCGCTGGCGATCCCGCCCTCGCCGCGGTCGCCGGTGGCCTGTTCCTGGCCGGTATCGGCCTTGTCGCGACCGGCGCGTTCTTGCCGCTTCGCGGAGCGCTCGGCCCGCGCCGCCGGCTCGTCGAGACCGCCTACGGCGCCGCCCTCCTCAACGTCGCCGTCGGGGCCACCCTCGCGACGCTGCTCGTCGGCGGCAATGACGCGGTCGCGGCGGCCTGGACATCCCTGAAGCCGGCTCATGCCTGGCTCAACCTCGTCGGCTTCGTCGGCCTCGTCGTCGTCGCGAGCCTCCTCCATCTCGCCCCGACCGTGGCCGGCGCCCGGATGCGTCCACGGCTATCGGGCCGCCTCGCGGTCGTCGGGCTGGCCGTCGGCGTGCCGGTCGTCGTCGCCGGCCACGCTTTGGCGCTCGGCTGGCTGGCCCGCGGCGGCGCCGTCGCGGTCGTGGCCGCCGCCGTCGGCGTCGCCGGCCACGCGCTGGTCGTCTGGCGCGACCCTGAGCGCGGTCGCTGGACGACCGATACCCGCTGGCACCGGTTCACGGCCGGGTCGCTGCTCGCCGGCCAGGGCTGGCTCTCGACCGGCCTCGCGGTCGCCGCGGCCCGGATCCTCGTCGCCGGGGCGGCACCGTCGGCCTGGTCGTTCGCCGCGATCGGTGGCCCGCTCGTCGTCGGCGGTGTCGTCCAGGTCCTGATTGGGGCGCTGACCCACCTGGTGCCGGCGATCGGACCCGGCGATACGGCTCGCCACGCGGCCGCGCGGCGGATCCTCGGCCACGCCGCCGGCAGCCGGCTGCTCGCCGTCAACGTGGGCGCCGGCCTCGTCACCCTCGGCGGCAGCTGGTCCCCGGTCGGGTTCGCTCTGGCGGGCGCCGGAATCGCGGGCTCGCTCGGGCTCGTCGCCGTGGCGGCCCTGTCGGCTCGGGCCCAGGCCAGTGCCACGGTGCGCGAAGTGCCGGTCCGTCCGCGGTGGAACCCTGAGCCCTAGTCGCCTGCCTCCAGCGGTCGCGGCTGGCGGAGCCAGACGGCGAGGGCCACGACGAACCGCAGGACGAGGCTCAGGCCGTAGCTCGTGCACCACACGCAGACCGCCCGGATGACGGCGATCTGGACGTACAGGAAGTAGACCTCGAAGATCACCCCGGCCAGCGACAGTCCGTAGTGGGCCAGGAGCAGGCCATAGAGGTTGGTCCGCCACCAGGCGACCGCGAGGGTCAGCAGGATCAGCGACAGGCCGACGCCGTAGACCGCGACGGGGACGCCGTTGATCCAGGCGTACTCGCTCTGGGCGACGGTCTCGCAGCCCTTCAACGGGCCGCACGCGGGCACGCCGCCGCCGAGCTCCACGACCGACAGGTAGCTCGCGATGGCGAGCCCGATGACGTCGAGGACGGCAAGGATCAGCCCGGGGTGGATCCCGAAGATCGGGCGGACCTCGGCGCGGCGCAGCATCGCGGTCAGGGTACCGCCGTGGGGACGGGCGCCGGGGTCTGGCCGGCGGCGAGGGCCTGGATCTGGGCGATCAGCTGGGCCGCGTTCGGCAGGCCGGAGACCGGCGTCCCGCCGTTGAGCGCGATCGTCGGCGTGGCATTGATCCCCGCCCCCAGCGCCTGCTGGGTGGCCGAGCGGACCTCGTTGCGGACGTCGTCCGACTCCATGCAGGCGTCCCACTCGGACCGGCTGACGCCGGACCGGTTGGCGACCGAGGCCACGAATGTCGCGCTGTAATCACCGGCGTTCTCGCGGCCCTGGTTCCAGAACACGTAGTCGTGGAAGGTCCAGTAGCGGTCCTGCCGCGCGGCGCACATCGCGCCGGCCGCGAGCTCGAGCGACTCGTCCCGCTCACCCCCGCCGAGGAAGGCGATGTCGCGGGCCTGGATCCGGAGGATGCCGGTGTCCACGAACTGGGACTTGAGGGTCGGGTACTGCTCGCGAACGAGACGGCCGCAGACGGGACACTGGTAGTCGGACCAGACCTCCATCACGACCGGGGCCCCGGCGAGGCCCATGGCGTCGCCATCGACGATGTCGGTCGAGTAGGTCATCGGCGGGTTGAACAGCTCGCCGCCGGTATCGACCGGCGTGGTCGGCTTCTGGTTCAGGACGATGATCGCGACGGCCACGACGAGCGCGGCGGCGCTGACGAGGACGAATGGCGACTGCCAGGCGGGTCGCCTGGGCGGCCGGCGCGTGGCGGCTCGGGAGCGGTCGCGGATCGGACGATCGCGGCGCTCGAGCGAGCGACGCTCGCGGCGCGTCAGCGGCTGATTGGGTTCGTGGGTCACGGGAGGCGGCTCCTCGACGGCGGGCACGGGACGCCGGACGGACGCCGGCGTCCCTAGCATCCCGGCTCCGGCCATGCCGGCCACAGGGCCGAATCGCCCGACTCCGGCGGGACGGTCGGGCCACCGGAGCCAGGGCCGGCTGCGGCGCCGCACCCGACCCGGGCCGGCCGGGACCTTTTGCGGGCACCCCCGGGACGAAGGTCGGGGGCTCCACCCTGAAACCTCGGCGCCACCCTCTGCCTCAGGAGAGCATCGGGCACCACCGCCGGGGGGATTCATGTCGCTCTCGTCCGCCACTCGCGTCGTCGCGGCTCGTCCGGCGCCGGCCGCCCGACCGGCACCGGCGGCCCGGGCCGCGGGCCCCGTCCTCCTGTCCGGCCGCCACTGGCTCGTCCTGGCCGCGACCGTCGGGATCGCGGCCGTCTATGCCACGAACCAGGTCGTGCCGGCGACATCGGCCCACCAGGCGGAGATGCGGGTCTGGCTGGCTGCTCGCGCGGCCGGCTTCCTGGCCCTCGGTCTGCTGACCCTCCAGGTCGTCCTGGGCCTGGTGCTCAGCCACCCCACCAACAAGACCACCTGGAGGCTCTCGAAGCTCCTCTTCCCGTGGCACGAGAACGCGTGGGTCTTCGTGATGGCCTTCCTCGCCCTCCACGTCGTTACGATCGTGGTCGACCCGTACGCCGGGGTCGGGATCGGCGGGGCGCTGGTCCCAGGCCTGTCCGAGTACCGCTCCGTGCCGGTCGCGCTGGGGACGGTGGCGCTGCATGCGCTCCTCGTGACCGGCCTGACCGCGCGCTACACGAAGCTCCTGCCGAAGGGCCTGTGGCTGAAGCTCCACCGGCTGAGCCTCGTCGTCCTGTCCCTGGCCTGGGTCCATGGCGTCCTGGCGGGCACCGATTCGGTCGCCCTCGCCGGCGTCTACGGCGCCTCGTTCGCCCTCGTCCTCGCGGCCGCGGCGGTCCGCTACTGGGTCTCGCGCGCCGGCCGACCCACCTTCTCGACCTCGCTCCCGGAGGCACCCCGATGACGTTCCAGCTGCTCGTCCGCCGCGCTCTCGTGGTCGCCGGCGTCGCCGCCGTGCTGCTCCTCGCCGGTGTCTCGATCCAGCTCGCGGCCGCCTGGACCGCCGCGGCCGCGCCGCTCAACGACCCGCCGGCCTCGCTGGCCTCGATCCAGGCCGACCTGGACGCGGAACGGGCGCGCTCGGCCGCGCTCGACGAGCAGCTCCAGACCCTCGAACGCGCCTCCGCCGATCTCGCCGCGGCGCTCGAGGCAGCCAGGGGCCAGGTGGCCTCGGACACCGCGACCGCCGACGAGCTGCGGGCCAGCCTGGCCGCGGCCCGGGACAAGCTCGCCAAGCTGGAGGCCGCCCTGGCCCGGGCGGCGGCGGCCCGCTCTGCGACCGCCTCGACCTCGATCTCGGCCGGCAAGACCCCCGAGCCCCACGACGAGGAGGACCGCGAAGACACCGAGGACGGCGATGACTGACGTGCGCCGTGGCGGCACGCCCGTCCCGGCTCACCTCGGGGTGATCCTCGGCCTCTCGACGGGGGCCTACGCCGTCGCGCTGGCCGCGGTCACGGGGCTCCAGGCCTCGACCGAGGCCACGGCGCGCGCGGAACGCGCCCCGACCGTCGCCGCCATTCGCGACCTGGCCGCGGGCCATGACCGCCTGTCGGCTCGCCTTGATGCGGCCCGCGCGGCCTACGAAGAGGCGGCCGGGGTGTACGCCGGCGCCGGCCTCGGGGTGGCCGACCTCGAAGCCCGGTTGAATGATCTGGCGGCGGCCGTGACCGAGGTCAGCGGGACGGCGGCCTCGCTCCCCGCCGGCGTCAGGCTGCCCCCGGTGTCAAGGACGGTGACGACGATCTCGGCACCAGCCGTCCACGCCACGACCGCTGCGTCGGGCGGCTGATCCGTCCGTGTCGAGCCCGATCAACGGAGCGTCCCCGCCTTCTGTCCCCGCGGCGTCGGGGCCGGGGCCCCCCCCCCGGGCCCCCCCCCGCGTCTGCTTCGACGAGAGGGCCGGGCCATGGCCTCGCCGCTGCGGCTGTCCGTCGCGCCGGACGGGTTGCCGGAGGAGGCGGCGGAGGTGGTCGCCGAGGCAGCGTGGACGATCGTCCTCGGGACGTTCGAGGTCGCCGAGGCGGCGATGTCCCGCTTCCGGGCGGAAAGCGACCTCACCTGGCTGAACCGCTCCTCGCCGGCCGCGGCGACGATCTCGCGGCCCCTGGAGCGGGCCCTCGTCGCGGCCGACCGGGCCCGCCGGATCACCGGCGGGCGCTTCGACCCCCGGATCGTCGGGGCCCTCGAGCGGATCGGCTATGTCGGCGTGTCCCAGGCCGGAACGGGGGCGGCCCGGGCCCGCCGAGCCCCGGATGGAAGCCGAATCCTCGACCGCCATGGCCGAACCGGTCGCGTTGGGCTTCCCTGCCCGGTCGATCTCGGCGGCATCGGCAAGGGCCTCGCCCTGCGCTGGGCGGCGACGGCCCTGGACGCCTCCGTCGTGGGCGCCGGGGAGCCGCCGATCGGCTACCTTCTCGAGGCCGGCGGCGACATCGTGGCCGCGGGCTCGCCCGGCGGCGGGGAGCCGTGGCTGGTGGGGATCGAGGACCCGGTCGGGGGCCCCCAACCCGTCGCCGTCGTGGAAGTCCGGGACCGCGGCGCCGTGGCCACATCATCGGTTCGGCGGCTGCGCTGGGAGCACGAGGGCCGGATCGTCCACCACCTCATCGATCCGCGAACCGGGAGGCCCGGTGGGGACGGCCTCGCGGCGGTGACCGTGGCGGCGCCCGACCCGGCCTGGGCGGAGGTCTGGTCGAAGGCCCTGTTCCTGGATGGCGCCCGGGGGATCGCGAGCGGGGCCCGGGCCCGCGGCCTCGCCACGTGGTGGGTGACGACCGACGGGGCCGTCGAGATGACGCCCGCGGCGCGCCTCCGAACCGCCTGGGTCGCCGGCGAGGTCCGCTCGCCCTAGGGCTGCCCGCTCGTCGCGCCCATCGCGTCAAGCCAGTCGCGACTGGGCCAGGGATCGAGCCGCGGTCGGCCGTGCATGCCCTCGATGAGCGAGATCTCGCCCGCGTGGTAGGCCTCGTGGGTGATCAATCGGAGCAGGATCGACTCGCGGGTGTGGACCTCGACCCGATCGCCCTTGGCTCGCCGGGCGCTCTCGCCAAGGGACGCCGGCGTCCAGCGATCGAGGCAGCGCTGGACCACGGCCCAGGTCGCCTCCCAGGACCCAGCCACTTCCTCGGCCGAACGAACGACGGTGAGATCGTCTTCCCAGCCGAGCCCGGTCGGATCGACGAACGGCGTCAGCTCTGCGCCGGGCTCGCCGAAGACGTGGCACAACCAGTAGACCCTGGCCCCGGCGGTGTGCGAGGCGATCGCCCAGATCGGCCAGTGCTCGACTCCCGGAGCGCGGAGGGCGAGGTCCTCGGCGGTCAGCCCGCGGAGGTGCTCGACCATCCGACGGTTGTAGTCGCGCCAGTCGGCGTAGAACGGGAGGAGCGAGTCGAGCTTCGCGGCGATCGTTGCCATCAGGCTCGCGGCGCTGACAGCGCGTCGAACAACCCGATGACGGCGGCGACGAGGCCGACGACCCCGGTGATCCCGGAGAAGACCGTCGCGCCCGAGACGGCCCCGAAGACCATGATCGCGATCCCGAAGAGGATGAGGGCGATGCCTCGGCCGGTGTCTCGCTGCATGGCTGGCTCCGTTGATGAATCGCTAGCTCCCGGTGATGAACTCGCCGCCGTCGACGCTGATGATGTCGCCGTTGATGAAGTCGGCGCCGGGACCGCTGAGCGCGACGATCGCGTTGGCGACGTCCTGGGGCGTGGTCATCCGGCCGGTGGGGTTGCGCTTCATCGTGATGTCGATCATCTGCTGGCTCTCGGGGATCTTGAGCAGCGCCGGCGTGACCGTGACCCCGGCCCGGATGGCGTTGACCGTGGCGCCGATGCCCTTGCGGGCGAGCTCCATCGCCAGCTGCCGGACGTGGCTCTCGAGGGCCGCCTTGGCCGACGACACCACGCCGTACGACGGAACGACCCGGGTGGAGCCCTCCGAGGTCATGGCGAAGATCCGGCTGCCCCTGCCGAGGAGGCCGCGACGGTAGAGGTCCTGGACCCAGTAGACGAGACTGTTGGCCATGACGTCCTGGGTCATCTCCATCTTCTTGCGGTCCACACCGTCTTTCGGGTCGTCGGTGATGTACGGCACGAGGCTGCCGAAGGCGAGCGAGTGCATGACGACGTGGACGAAGGGTTCGCGGCCGGCAGCCCGGGCGCCCGCGAACCGCTCCTGGAGCTGGTCGAGAGCGGCGGCCCGCTTGTCGTCGTCAGCCGCGTTCATGTTGATGAACAGGACCTCGCGGCCGAGAGCGGCGAGATCGGCCTTGATCTCCTCCACGTGGGCCAGGCCGGCCCGGAAGTCGAGATGGATGCCGCAGATGTTGTCGCCGGCCGCGGCGAGGGCCCGGGCGGTGGCTTCGCCCATGCCGGACGAGGCGCCGAGGATGAGCGCCCAGCGCTCGCGGGTATCGGTCATCGGGGTGGGGTCTCCTGGGAGGTCGGTCCGTCGAGTCTAGCGCCGGGCCGCGGCCACCGGTCGCGGGTTCCGTGCACGGCTGCACTTGCCACGACCGGGCCGCGGCCCGAGGATCGGGAGGTGACGACCCACGTTCCGGCGCCGACGCTCCAGGCCGGCGGCCTCCGCCTCCGGCCCGCGACGGCCGCCGACCAGGCGGCCCTGGCCACGCTGCTCGCCGAGCCCGAGGTGGCGCGGTGGTGGGTCCACGGCCGGCTGGACGAGGCGGTTGCGGAGCTGCTCGAGGTCGATGACGACACGACCGTCCTCGCGATCGAGGTCGACGGGACGGTCGCGGGCCTCATCCAGTTCAGCGAGGAGCTCGAGCCGGACTATCGCCACGCCGGTGTTGACCTGTTCGTCGGGACGGCGTGGCAGGGCCGCGGGATCGGGCCGGCCGCGATCCGCCTCGTCGCGCGCCACCTGTTCGACGAACGTGGCCATCACCGCATCACGATCGATCCGGCGGCGGCCAACGAGCGGGCGATCCGGGCCTACGAGAAGGTCGGCTTCCGGCGAGTCGGGATCATGCGCGAATACGAGCGCGGCGCCGACGGCACCTGGCACGACGGCCTGCTGATGGACCTGCTCCGCGGCGAGCTCCGCGCGGCCGACTAGATGACGCGGTCGCGGCGCAGCGTCTCGATCGCCGGCGGCCCGTAGCCCAGCTCGGCGAGGATCTCGGCCGAGTGCTCGCCGAGCAGGGGCGGCGGCGTCCGGATCGTGGCCGGCGTCACGGCAAAGTCGAATGGGCTGCCGACCTGGTCCACGTCGCCCAGGGCCGGATGGGCCATCGGGAGGCGGGCCTGGACCGCCGCCGCCTGCGGCGTGGCGAAGGCCTCGAGGATGTCGAGGACGGGGCCGGCGGGCACGTCGGCGGCGTCGAGGCGGGCGAGCCACTCGGCCGAGGTGGCCGTCGCAAGGCGCTCGGCGAGCAGCGGCACCAGGGCCTCGCGGTTGACGACCCGGTCGCCGTTCGTGGCGAAGCGCGGGTCCGCGGCCAGGTCCGGGGCACCGAGCGCGGCGCAGAAGCGGGGCCACTGGCGCTCGCTTCCGACCCCGATCGCGATCGTCCCGTCGGCCGTGGCGAATGTCTGGTACGGCACGATGTTCGGGTGGGCGTTGCCGCGGCGGCCCGGCGCGACGCCCGAGACGAAGGCGTTCTGGGCCTGGTTCACGAGGATCGCGAGGGTCGACTGGAGGAGCGACACGTCGATCCGCTGGCCACCGCCGGCGTCACCGGCCTCGCGGGCAACGCCGCGCTCACGGGCCACGAGGCCGGCCAGGACGGACACCGTCCCGAACAGGCCGGCGACGACATCGCTGATCGCAACGCCGACCTTCGTCGGCGGCCCGTCGGCCTCGCCGGTGATCGACATCAGGCCGCTGCTTGCCTGGACGATGAAGTCGTAGCCGGGCTTGGCCGCGTCCGGCCCGCCGATCCCGTAACCGCCGATCGCGAGATGGACGAGGGCGGGGTTCAGCGCCGCGAGGGCGGTGTCCGGGAACCCCAGCCGGGCGAAACCTCCGGGTCGGTAGTTCTCGACGATGACGTCGCCGCCGGCGACGAGGCGCCGCAGGACCTCGCGCCCGACCTCGTGACGAAGGTCGAGGCGGATCGAGCGCTTGTTGCGGTTGATCGCCAGGAAGTACGCGGCCGTCCGGGTCCCGGCGGCTTCGTCGCCGACCCACGGCGGTCCCCAGCCCCGGGTCGCGTCGCCCTCCGGCGGCTCGACCTTGACCACGTCGGCGCCGAGGTCGGCCAGCAGCATCGTGCAGTATGGCCCGGCGAGGACGGTGGAGCAGTCCACGACACGGACGCCGGTGAGCGGTCCGGCGGCAGGTCGAGGCCGGTGGCTGGTCACGGCCGCGATGGTACGGCCGGGCGGGGTCGCGGCGCGAAGCGTCGGCGGGCGCCGCGGGCCGGCACGGGTGGCGGTCTATCCCGCCCGGGTGAACCTCGTCCGCGTCTTCACCGGTTCGGGCGGCGCCGGCGTTGCCGTCCGGCGGACCCAGTCAACGAGGTCGCGGTTCACGACGGCGACCTCGACCGTTTCGGAGACCGGGCCCCGGGTGGTCCGGTACTCGACGACCGCGTCGGTCAGAGGAACCATCGTCGGGCGGCGCTGGAAGTAGCGCAGCGGATCGATCCCGGGTGGCGAATGAACGTCGCCGGTGACGAGGTACGGGCCGCACCTGACGGTGATGGCCCGGGGCACGGTCTGGGTTCGCTGGGCACGGTCGCCGCGGGGTCCCCCAGCATGGACGAGGTGGAGCTCGCTCCGGGCGATGACGAGCTCACGGATGACCCGCGAGTGGCCCTCCGGCAGGCGCATCGCGAGGACGCCCTCGAGCTGGAACTCGTCGTTCTCGTTGAGCATGTCCGAGAGGCGCGTTCGATCGAGCCGGACGCGGCCGGAGAGCCGGCCGTGGGCGGCGTAGGCGACGAGATCGACCTCCTGGAGGCCGTCGACGTCGGGGCCGGCCACGACCAGGCCGCCGTCCGGCTGGCGGAGCACGAGGCGCAGGCGCGCGCCCATCGATGGCTTCACCTCCGGAGCATCCGTCGGATGCCTCGGCTCGTCTGCCGGCCGGAGGTACCGAGCCCGCCCGGGACCTCCGGGCTGGCTCGGGCTACGATCCGGGGATGACCAGCCAGCGTCCCCTGACCCTCATGACCGTCCATGCCCATCCCGACGACGAGACGATCGGCACCGGTGGCCTCATGGCCAGGGCCGTTCGCGACGGGCGCCGCGTCGTCCTCGTCACCTGCACCCGCGGCGAACAGGGCGAGATCGTCGTCCCGGAGATGGACACACCCGACAACCACCGGCGACTGGGCGAGCTCCGGGCGACCGAGCTCGAGGCCGCGATGGCCGAGCTCGGGGTGACCGAGTGGGACAACCTCGGCTACCGGGATTCGGACATGATGGGCAGGCCCGGGAACCTGGATCCCCGGTGCTTCTGGCAGGCCGATCTCGACGAAGCCGCGGGCCGCCTCGTGTGGCTCATCCGTCGCCATCGACCCGACGTGATGACGACCTACAACGACTACGGCGGCTACGGCCATCCCGACCACATCCGGACCCACGACGTCGCGGTCCGGGCCTTTGCCCGGGCCGGCGACCCGGCCTGGTACCCGCGGCAGCTCGCCCCCGAGCACGGCGGCGCCGGCCCGGCAGAGGCCGACGGGGGCCTCGCGCCCTGGAGTCCCTCGAAGCTCTACGAGCAGGCGATCCCGGCCTCGGTCCGGAACGCGATGCGCGACCGGATGGAGGCCGCCGGCGAGCGGTCCTGGTGGTCGGAGCCCAAGGACGCCACGTCCGAGGAGCTCGACGCCTGGCGCGAGCGGATGGCCCGGATGCTCGTCCCGGACGAGACCGTCACGACCTGGATCGACATTGGCGAGGTCCTCGACCGCAAGTGGGCCGCGATCTGGCGGCATCGGACCCAGATGAGCCCCGACAACGCCTTCCTCCGCTTCGGCCTGGAGGCCTGGCGCGAGTTCTGGACGAGGGAGGCCTTCATCCTCCGAGAGTCGCGCATCGGCCAGACGAGCGTCTCAGAGACCGACGTCTTCGCCGGCCTCGCCTGATCGCACCACGTGAGGCCGCGCGCCGCCCGTCATCCACGACCCCGGATCGTGCTGACGGCCGACGTGGGCGAGGATCTGCTCCCGCTCGAGCATGAGCGGCCGCGTCACCAGTCCAGGGTGTCCTTCGAGGCGGCCCAGACCTGGTCCATGACCACGGCGCCGGAGCCGGCCGGTTCCATGAAGTTCGGCTGGGCCCGGTCGAGGATCAGGTGGGGCCGCATCCGGACCTGGACGAGCTCGGCGGCCGAGAACGTCAGCTCGAGGGTGATGCCCTCCATCGTCGGTTCCGACCACGTCTGGTCGAAGACGAAGTTGCCGAGGGCGTACCAGATCGGCTTGCCCTGGTAGACCTCGATGCCGGCCGCCCAATGAGCGTGGTTGCCGATGACCATGTCCGCTCCCGCATCGATCGCCGCCTTGGCCAGCCGTCGCTGCGATGCCGAGGGCGTCGCCCGGTACTCCACCCCCCAGTGCGGGAAGACGATGACGAGATCGGCCCCGGCGGCCCGGGCCGCGGCCACGTCCTCGGTCACTGTCGCGGCCGTCAGCGGGGCGCTGCCCGCCCGCTCGGCGCCGGCGAAGTAGCCACCGGCGATGGTGTCGTAGCCGAGGATCGCGACGGTCACGCCGCCGGCCTCCAGGAGGGCCGGCGTGCGGGCCGCGGCGAGGGTCGCGCCGGCCCCGCTGTGGGCGATCCCGAAGCCGTCCAGGCTCTCGATCGTGTCGAGGATCCCCCGCGCGCCGGCGTCCCGGATGTGGTTGTTGGCCAGCGAGACGTAGTCGAGGCCGGCATTCGCCAGCCCCTCGATATGGGCCGGGTTGGCCGAGAAGACCGTGCCCCGCGGATGGAACCGGAACCCGTCCGGCGCAGGATTCTCGAAGTTGGCGATCGCCAGGTCGGCGCCGCTGAGGAGGGCCCGCATCGCGCCCTCGTCGCCGGTCCGCTCGGTGTACGGCAGGTCCCAGCCGAAGGCCGAACAGTCGCGGCACCGGCCGGTGATCCGGACCGAGCCGCCGTCGAACGGGAAGTCCACGCCCCGCGCGGCGTCCTGGATCGCCAGCGACACCCCGCGGTCGAGCAGGATGTCGCCGCCGGCGACGAGGGTCCAGGCCACGGCCGGGTCGTAGGCCATCGGCTCGATCCTGGAGGCCGCTCCGGGCGGAAACCGATACGCTGCCTGGAGCGGCCAGGCCTCGGCGGTGGCAACCCGATCGACGCCGAACAGCGCCAACCCCTCCCAGCCCAGCGCCCGCACGCTGGCGTCGACGTCGTCGGCCAGGACGAAGGCCAGACGCTTCCGGCCGGCGACGAGATCGGCGCGCAGGGTCGGCAGGTCCGGCGCGACGACGAACGCCGGGTTCTCGTGCGGATAGCCAAGGCCGAGCGCTCCGAGGACCCGGAACTGATCGACGTCCAGGACCTCGATCGCGTCGTACCGGTCCGACGTCCCGGCAAGGACGGCGGCGACCTCCTCGGCCGAGGTCTCCGTCCACGGCGCGCGAAAATCGGTCACCGGGACCACCGGTCGACGCACCACGATCGAGGTCGGGGCGGGCGACGCCGCGACCGTGGCCTCGACGGTTGGCCGGGGCGAAGGCGAGGCGGGCGGCGACCCCGTAGGGGCGACGGTCGGAGCGCAGGCTGCCGCGACAAGCGCGACGAGGGCCGCACCGAGGAGGGGCCCCGGGCGTCGAGCCTGGTTCACCTGGGGCCGGGCCATCGGCCGTGTCCTGTCACGGCGGCAGGGTACCGCGGACGAGGGGACGCCCCGTTCGGGCGGGCGAACGGGGCGTCGGGTGGAGTCGGTCTTGATGGCGGACCCGACCGGATTCGAACCGGCGATCTCCAGCGTGACAGGCTGGCATGTTGGGCCGCTACACCACGGGTCCGTGCGGCGACTGCGGAGAATAGCAGGCATCCCATCGGTTGTCGCTCAGCTCGCGGTCGGCGGCCGCCATCGGTCGACGCGCGGCTTCGGCCGAGTGACGCGATACCATGCCCAGGCTCGAATGGACCTGATCGATCTGCGCTCCGACACCGTCACCAAACCGACGCCCGAGATGCGCCGGGCGATGGCCGCCGCGGAGGTCGGCGACGACGTCCTCGGCGACGATCCCACGGTCATCGCCCTCGAGGAACGGGCGGCCGCGCTGCTCGGCAAGGAGGCCGGGCTGTTCGTCGCCTCGGGCACGATGGGCAATCTGGTCGCCCAGCTCGCCCACCTCGGCCGGGGCCAGGAGACGATCGCCGGCCGCCGGCACCACATGGTCCTCGACGAGGCCGCCGGGCATGCCGTTGTCGTGGGCACGTCGGTTCGGGCCCTGGACGATCGACCGGACGGGACCCTCGACCTCGACGAGATCCGGGCCGCGTTCCGCGACCCGGGCGACCCCCACGAGCCGATCACCGGTCTCGTGACCCTCGAGAACGCCCACGCCCACTCCATGGGCCAGCCGATCTCGCCGGCCTACACCGCGGCGGTCGCCGCGATCGCCCACGCGCGGGGCGTGCCGCTCCACGTTGACGGGGCCCGTTTCTGGAACGCCGTTGTCGCCCTGGGCGTCGCCCCGACCGAGCTGGCCGGCCCGGCCGACACCGTGACCTTCTGCCTCTCGAAGGGCCTCGGCTGCCCCGTCGGGAGCGTCCTTGTGGGGTCGCGCGACGTCATCTGGCGGGCCCGCCGTGGACGCAAGCTCGTCGGCGGCGGGATGCGTCAGGCAGGGATCATCGCCGCCGCCGGCCTGGTTGCCCTGCGCGACGGGGACGCCGGCATGATCGATCGCCTGGCCGAGGACCACGCCAACGCCAGGCGCCTGGCCGAGGCCCTGGCGGCCATGCCGGGGATCGTCTCGGCCGGCGACATCGCCCAGCCCGGCGACGGCCCCCTGGACCCGACCCGGGTCCGGACGAACTTCGTCCTGTTCCGGGTCGAGCGCGACCGGGCCGCCTTCCTGAAGGCCGTCCGGGACGAGGGCGTGCTGCTCGAGTGGTATCCCCATGGCCAGGTCCGGGCAGCGACCCACGTCGGGATCGGGGCCGGCGAGATCGACCGGGCCATCGAGGCCGTTCGAGCGGGCCTCCGCGCGACGAGCCCGCTGGCGTTGGCGGCGACGCCCGGGTGAGCGCCGCCGCGACCATCGGCGGGGTGACGCTGCCGCGGCCCCCGCGGGCCCCCGATCACCGGCCCCTCGACGACGCGTTCTACGACCTCGTCGAGGCCCGATTCGCCCGACTCGTCACGGACGACCCCGTCCTCGCCACGTACCTTGGCATCCACGCCTGGGACGATCGGCTGCCCGACGGGTCGCGCGATCGGATCCTCGGCGAGATCGAGGCCGACCGCCGCCACCTCGCCGCCGTCGAGGCGATCGACCCGGCCGGGCTCTCGGCCGCGGCCCGCTTCGAGCGCGAGATCGAGGTCCACAACCTGCGGCGGACGATCTTCGACGCCGACGTCGTGCGGCGCTGGGAGCGCCACTCGTCGGGCATCGATGCCGTCGGCGACGCCCTGTTCCCGCTCTTCACCCGCGACTTCGGGACACCGGCCGAGCGCTTCGCGGCGATCGCGGCCCGCCTGGAGGCCGTGCCGGGCCACCTGGACGAGCACCGCACGCGGGCCGCCGTACCCCAGGTACGGGCGTGGCAGGAGCTGGCGATCGCCGCGGCCCGGGACCTGCCGTCGTTCCTCGCCGAGATCGTCGACGCGGCCGGCGCCCTGGCGCTCGGGACGACGCTGGTCCACCGCCTGGAGCTGGCGGTCGAGCGGGCCGAGGCCGCGGTCGCCGAGCACGCCGCCTGGGTTGCCACGACGCTGGTCGCCGGCACGGACGAGTGGGCCCTGGGCCGGGAGCGCTACGACGAGCTGGTACGCCTCCGGGCGTTCGACGGCCTGGACGCCGACGCGATCCTGGAGATCGGCCACGAGCAGCTCGCGGCGAACCACGCCGCCCGGGCGGCGGCCGCTCGCGAGATCGACCCCACGGCCCCGGAGCTCGAGGTCGTGGAGGCCATCAAGTCCGATCACGCCCCAACGTTCGAGGCCGCCCTCGATGAGTACCGAGCGGCGATGGCCCGAGCCCGTCGTCACCTGGCCGATCGCGGCCTCGTGGCCCTTCCCGACGGCGAGCGGGTGGAGGTCGTCGCCACGCCGTCGTACCTCCGGCGGGTCATGCCGTTCGCCGCCTACTTCGCGCCGGCACCGTTCGATCCGTCGCCGGTCGGGGTCTACGTCGTCACGCCATCGGTCGACGACGACCCTGACGCGATGCGCGAGCACTACCGGGCCTCGATCAGCAACACCAGCATCCACGAGGCCTACCCGGGCCACCACCTCCAGCTGGCGGTCGCCGTCCGGCATCCGTCGCTGAGCCGGCTCCTGTGCGACGCCCCGGAGTTCGTCGAGGGCTGGGGCATGTACAGCGAGCAGATGATGCGCGAGGAGGGCTTCGACGACGGGCCGGCCTTCCGCCTGGCCCTCGCCACCGACGCGATCTGGCGAGCGTGCCGGATCGTCCTCGACGTCCGGATGCATCGCGGCGAGCTGTCGATCGAGGAGGCGACCGAGTTCCTCGTGCAGCACACCCGGTTCGAGCGCCCGAACGCCCTGGCCGAGGTCCGCCGCTATACCTCCTCGCCCACCTACCCCTTCTCGTACCTGCTCGGCAAGGTCCTCATCCTCGGCCTCCGGGACGACCAGCGACGGCGCCTCGGCGAGGCCTTCTCGCTGCGGGCCTTCCACGACACCCTGCTCCGCAACGGCTCGCTGCCGATCAGCTTCCACCGTCGGCTGTTGGACGGCGAGGACCAGCCGCGGGCGCGGGGCGCGAACGCGGTCGATCGCGCCGCAGCGCGGCCCTGAGGCCCGACGCCCGCGCCGTGCTCGTCATTCCCGCGATCGACCTGGAACGCGGCCGCTCGCGGGTCGTCTTCTGGCCCGGCGTCACGGCCGGGATCGGCGCCCCGACCGACCGGCCGGAACGGATCGCCGAGCACTTCGTGAGCCTCGGGGCGCCGGTCGTCCACGTCGTCGACTTCGACGGGGCGCGGGCCGGGACGCCGGCCAACCTCGAGACGATCGGGTCGATCGCGGCCCGCGTGGCGACGCCCCTCCAGGTGGCCGGCGGGGTGGACAGCCCCGACGGGATCCGGCTGGCGTTCGCGGCCGGGGCGACACGGGTCGTGGTGGGGCTCGCCCTGGCCGACGACCCCGCGACCCTCCGCGCCTGCCTCGCGATCGCCGGCAGCTGGCTCGCGGTCGGCCTGGACGCCCGGCCGGATCGACTTGCCACGTTCCCATGGCGGCGGGCGCGCGTCCCGAGCCTCCGCGAGCTGGCCGACGAGCTGGTGGGCGCGGGCGTCGCCCGGCTGGTGCTGTCGCACGGCGGCGGCGATCCGGACGTCGCAGCCCTGGCCGAGCTGGCCCGGGCCGTGGACGTCGAGCTCCTCGTCGCGGGCGGCGTCCGCAACCTCGACGGCCTCCGTCGCCTGCGCGATGCAAGCGTCGGGGGCATCATCCTCGGCGAGGCGCTCCTGTCCGGGGCGATCGACTACACCGCCGCCCGGGAGGCCGCCGCATGACCAGGTCCCGCGCCCGCCGTCGTGCCTGGCACTTCGCGGCCGCCGCGGTCGCGAGCCTCGGCGTCGTCGCCTGCTCGGCCTCGCCGACCCTGCCGCCGATCACCACGCCGTCGCCCACGCCGATCGTGACCCCGGACGCGCGCAACTGCCCGACGAGCGCCCCCGACCCGCTCCCGGCCGGCGAGACCCGGACGGTGACGATCGCGACCGCGAAGGGCACGATCACGATCAAGGTCGAGGCCGATCTCGGGCCGCGCGCGGCGGGCAACTTCGTGGCGCTTGCTGAATGCGGCTTCTTCGAGGGCGTCGTCTTCCATCGACTGGCGCCCGGGTTCGTCATCCAGGGCGGCGACCCGACGGGAACGGGCAGCGGCGGCCCCGGCTACGAGTTCCCGAACGACGCCGTGAACGTTCCCTACGTCCGGGGCGTCGTGGCCATGGCCAACGCCGGCCTCGACACGAACGGATCGCAGTTCTTCATCGTCCTCGCCGACGCCGGCCTGCCCCCGGACTACTCGGTCTTCGGCCGGGTCACGGCGGGCATGGAGACGGTCGATGCGATCGCCGCGATGCCGAACTCGGGGCCACCGAATAACCTGGCCATCGAACCCGTGGCCATGGATTCGGTGACCGTCGCCAACCCCTGACCCCGAACGACACCGAATCCAGGAGGAGCCATGACCCGCGCGACCATCGCCACTGACCTCGGCGACATCGAGGTCCAGCTCTACACGTCCGACGTGCCCAAGGCCGCCAACAACTTCGTCGAGCTGGCGAAGAAGGGCTTCTACGACGACGTCGTCTTCCACCGGGTCATCCCCGGCTTCGTCGCCCAGGCCGGCGACGGCCAGTTCGGCAAGAAGGCGACCCTGGACGAGAGCCGCGTCGGGACGGGCGGGCCCGGCTACAAGTTCGACGATGAACCGTTCAAGGGCGACTACACCCGGGGCGCCCTGGCCATGGCCAACGCCGGCCCGAACACGAACGGCAGCCAGTTCTTCATCTGCCACCAGGACCTCACCGGCCGCCTGCCGAAGAACTACACCCTCTTCGGGATCGTGACGGAGGGGATGGACGTCGTCGACCGGATCGTGGGCGCGCCGCGCAATGCGCGGGACCTGCCGGACGAGCCCGTCGCCATGACCTCGGTCACGATCCACGAGGACTGAAGCCGGGCCGTCGCTCGCCGCGGGCTGCGGCGGCCTGCGATGCCGGTGCGAGATTCGTTAAGGAATTTACACATCTCGCGCGTCGAAAAGGGTTGGATTCGAGCGCCCGTTCGGATAGACTCCGTCGTGCACTGCGTTCGCGCAGTCCGCTGCCCCAGCGGCAAGGTCATGGGTAGGTTGGGTCAGGGTAGTCGGTGCAGCCGACGTGATAGATGCCTTTGACGCGTGGGGAGCATCCGTTTCGGCGGGTGGTCACCGGGACAGCAACGGAGCGGCTCCTTCGGGAGCCGCTCCGAACGTTTCCGGGGGTTGCTGCGAATCTCGAAACCCCGCGACGACCTCGGCGAGGCGGGTCAGGCCGTCGTCGATCGCCCGCTCCGCGATCGCCCCGTAGCCGAACACGAGCCCGCCCGGCGTGCCGGGCACGGCTGTCGCCCCGATGGCCGCGCCAGGCGCCAGGGAGCCGATCCCGATCCCGGCCGCCGCGGCCGCCGTGACGACCGCCTCCGGGTCCAGCCCGGGCGGGAGCCAGGCGAGGACGTGGAGGCCGGCCGCCGCCCCGACCGGCCGAAGCTCGGGCAGGTGGCCGTTCAGCCCGGCCAGCAGGACGTCCCGCCGACGACGGTAGACCGGACGCATCCGGCGGAGGTGGCGGTCGAGCTCGCCCCGGGCGATGAAGTCCGCGAAGGCCAGCTGGTCGATGGCCGGCGAGCCCTGGTCGATGGCCTTCTTGGTGGCCGCGAGGCGGGTGGCCAGCTCCGGCGCGGCCACGAGCCAGCCGAGCCGCAGCCCGGGCGCGAGAACCTTGCTCGCCGAGCCGGCGTACACGACTCGATCGGGCCGCAGCCCCTGGAGGGCCCCGATCGGCTCCCGGTCGTAGCGGTACTCGGCGTCGTAGTCGTCCTCCACGATCAAGCCGTTCCGGCGGTCGGCCCAGGCGAGGAGGGCGGCGCGCCGCTCCGGCGAGAGGACCCGCCCGGTCGGGTACTGGTGGGCGGGCGTGACGAGGACCCCGGCGACGTCGGCCCGCTCGAGGAGGTCGACCCGGAGCCCGTGGTCATCGACCGGGATCGGCACGACCTGGAGACCGGTCGAGCCGACGATGACGGCCGAGTCGCCGAGCGCGGGGTCCTCCATCGCGAAGCGCTGCGTGCCGGCGGCACGGAGGACGGTCGCGATCAACCAGATTCCCTGGGCGAAGCCGGTGCTGACGACGACGTCGTCGGGATGGGCGACGGTCCCCCGGACGCGGTTCAGGTACGTCGCGAGCTCGACCCGGAGCTCGGGGATCCCGCGTCCGTCGAGGTACCCAAGGCGGGCCGCCGGGGAGCTCGAAAGCGTCCGCCGGAGCGAGCGCAGCCAGGCCTCGCGGGGGAAGGCCTCGAGGTCAGGCCGGCCGGGCCGGAAGTCGACGTCGAACTGGGGCGGTTGGGTGGGGCGCGGCAGGGCCGCTCGAGCCGCCGCGGTCCGGGCAACCGTCGTCGTCCCGCCAGGCCGACTCTCGAGATAGCCCTCGGCCACGAGCTGCTCATAGGCCTCGACGGCGATCCCGCGCGAGACCCCGACCTCGGCCGCCAGGGCCCGTGTCGAGGGGAGCGCCGTTCCCGGCGCCAGCCGCCCGCTTCGGACGCCGTCACGCAGGGCGTGCTCGAGCTGGCGGTGGATGGGCTCGGGCGACGTGCGATCGATCGCAAGGAGCAGCTCCGGAGCCGAACTGGTCCTGATTCGTGACATCCAACTGGACCTTACCAGAGGACCGGTTCGGGCATCATGATGACGGTGTTGGAAGTGATCGAAGCCGCGCAAGGAGATGACGATGGAGATCCTCTTCGTCTTCGGTGTCGCGGTCGCGTTCCTGGTCACGTTCGACCTCCTGGCCCTGCGCTTCGGCGCGGATTCGCGCAAGGGGATCGGCGACGACCGGCACCGGCCGCGCACCCCGAGCTGGTTCTGATGGCCCCGAAGCCGGGGGCCCGGGCGGCGGCCCGGAGGGCCACACGGGCCGGGACCGATCCAGTCGAACCCGTCAGCTGGACGGCCTTCGAGGCCGCCGCCCCCGACCTCGCCGCCGAGGCCCGCCGACTCCTCCGGCGCGGCGGCGAGGACGCCGGCCTGCTTGCCACCGTCCGCGGCGACCAGCCGCCGCGGATCCACCCGGTCAACGTCGGGGTCGTCGACGGGCGGCTGTACGTCTTCGTCCTGCCCTCGGCGAAGGGCACGGACCTGGAATCGGACGGACGCTTCGCCCTCCACTCGCACCAGGATCCCGACGCGCCCTCGGAGCTCTCGATCCGCGGACGCGCGACCCTGGTGGCCGACTCGTTCGTCCGGGCCGCGGTGGCGACGTCCTGGCCGTTCGAGGTTGACGCCAGCTACCGCCTGTTCGAGCTCCGGCTTACCGGCATCGTCATCGGCCGCCGCCCGACGGCGGCCGACTGGCCGCCCCGCTACTCGACCTGGTCGCCCTAGCCTCCGCGCTCACCCCAGTCCGGGCCGCGAAGGATCCCCGACGTCATCGTCGACGGCCGGGCGTGGGCGGAGAGGAGAGACGTGAGGTCGGCGATCGCGGCGACGACGTCGGCCGCCGCACCCTCATGGTGGCCCTCGACGGTCACGAGAACCGTGCTCGTCCCCGGTCCGGCGGCGCTCTCCGCCGACTGGCGCCAGCACCACCGCCGGGCGCAGACGAGCCCGGCCTCATCGACGAAGATGACCTCGCCCGGCTCCGGCCGCTCCCGTTCCCCGGAGCCGAGATCGGTGAAGGACTCGCCACCGGTAGCGAAGCGGACGGTCGTCCGACCGGTCGCCGGCGCCAGGTCGAAAACGGCCACCGGCAGGACGTAACGGATGCTCACGAGGTTGCCGAGATCGACGAGGCTGCTGATCGACGGGATCGAGCCCTGCTTCGTCAGGCGCCGGAGGAGGGCCTCGGCGGCCGAGCGATAGCCGGTCGGATCGACGCCGAAGGCTCGGAACGCTCGCCGCCAGGCGGCGAGGCTGGGTAGCTCCGACAGGGGCGTGTCGCCGATCCTGGCGATCGCCGCCGACTGCTCGGCCTGGTAGGCCTCGGCCAGGGCCGTCGACGCTGGCCCGTTCACCACCCCCACGGCGTGGATCGCCCCGCCGACGACCGCCGGGAAGCGCTCGAGGACGTCCGGGTCGTAGGCGAAGGGGACCACGGCCCCATTGTGCAGGACGGGCCGGGCGACGGCGGCCACGGCGGGCTCAGCCGATTCCGACCCCGATCGCCAGCCCGACCGAGTAGGTGACACCGGCCGCGATGCCGCCGAGGAGGAGCTGTCGGAGCGCTCCGAACCAGGCCGCCCGACGCGTCAGGGCGGCGATCCCAGCACCCAGCAGGGCCAGCGCGGCGAGGCTTACCGCAAGGCTGGCGGCGAAGGCCGGCGAGCCGCTCGCGAGGAGGTACGGCAGCAGGGGCACGAAGGCGCCAGCGGTGAAGGCCACGAACGAGCCGGCGGCCGCGGCCAGGGGCGAGCCGATCGAGCGCTCGTCGAGCCCGACCTCTTCGAAGATGAGCAGCCGGACGGCGTGGTCCGGCTCGTCGAAGACCGCGTCGACAAAGCGCGCCGCCTCCTCGTCGCTGAAGCCCCGCTCCGTGTAGATCCGGGCCAGGATCCGGCGCTCCTGCTCCGGCGCGTCGCGGAGCTGCTTGCGCTGGAAGGCCACCTGGTAGTCGAGCAGCTCGCGCTGGCTCTGGACGGAGATGTACTCGCCCACGCCCATGCTGAAGGCGCCGGCGATCAGGCCGGCCACGCCGGCCAGGACGATGATGCCGGGCTCGGGGTTGGCCCCGGCGACGCCCATGACGAGGGCCAGGTTGGAGACGAGACCGTCGTTGGCCCCGAACACGATCGGTCGAAGGACCGTGTTGGCCCGGGTTTCGTGGGGCTCGGACGCGGCCGGAAGCGACCGCTCGTCGACCGCAGCGCTGCGCATCTTGCTCCGCCGGGTGCAGGACCTGTCCGCGGGCGCGGTCGTGGCCGGTCCGTCGGCCAGCGTCGGTGTCTTCGCAACTCGGCGCTAGGGCCAGACCGCCCGAAGCGGCACGACCTCTGACGGCGCCAGTCGGCTCGTCGACCGCGTGGCTGTGCCTCTTTGCTTGGCTCGGCTACCTCAGCCGCCTCATCTCACGCTGGATGGCGTCCTCCGTCAGCGATGGCGGAAAGAACGTCGTGTAGCCGTGGATCACCACGCCGATGCCCCAGCCGATGAGCGGGAAGATCGGCCAGAAAAACGCGACCGACCCATCGGCGCCGGTACTGGTCACATACCACAGGGCGATTAGCGCGGCATTGACGATCACGAAGATGACGAGATGGACGCGGAAGTCGTGCTTCGCCTTGAGGCGGCCGATTGCGATCTCGCGCTGCTGGTCCTGGGACATCGCCGAGATCGGCGCCTTGGGGAAATCGTCGGTCATGTGACTGGCCCTCCGTTCCGCCAGAGCGTTGGGCCTCCGATCCACACGCGCCAGAGCCGGTTGGCCCGGTTCGTCCAAACAGAGCGGACGTCCCGGGTTCGCTGTCAGTCGTCGGGCATCGTCCGGCGCTCGCCGACGGCGGTCCCGGCGCCGGGGAATGCCAACGTGCCGGCGGCCACCCACCACGCGAAGGCGTCGTACGCCAGACGCCCGGCCTGCACCGACGGGTCGAGGTCGCTCAGGCGCCGCGCCTCGTCGAGACCGCAGGCGAAGATCGACAATCCTCGGAGTGAGGGGTTCGACTGCTCCCCGAGCGGGCCGTTGGCGACCAGGACGCCGTCCCGACGCAGCTTCGCTCGGTAGGCAAGGTGCCGTGCCTGCAGGGCGTCGAGCTCGGCCTCCGCCAACTCCGGCGCGTCGGCGGGACGACGCAGGAGCACCAGCGTGTAGACGTCGAACGCGTCGGGGATGTTCGGATCGCGCGGCATCCCCGAACGATAGTCGGTCGCCCATGGGTCTTCGGACTGGATTCCGAGATTCCGTCCTCTCGAACGCGTCTTGAACCAGACCACCAAGCGCCCCGACTTCGTATGTAGGTAACCCGAGCATGGTCGTCGACTCCGGAAGGCGTGCTGGCCAATCGACGCGCAGACGCCGTCGACCTCAGCGCGGTAGCCGGTCCGCTGGTTGAGGCGCTACGGTCACCGTGACGCTTTCCGATCGCCGTGAACAACATGGGCCATGGCGCCGCGAGGGGTGCTTACGCTCTACGGACGCGTAAGTCGTCCACCCGAACGTGGAAGGCGTCGACGCCAGAGCGCATTACCAGAAGCCGAAGGTCGACCCACGCTCAGCGGGTATCATTCGGGGCCGCGCGCCTGTAGCTCAGTGGATAGAGCGTCGGCCTCCGGAGCCTGACCGCCTGAGCGTAGTGGCCACCCGAGTGGGACCCCGAGCGAAACGGCTGGAGTCTTACGCTCTATGCCGAGGCCCAGAGAGTCGAGATCGGGACAGCCATCGCGCGATCGGCCAACGCGAACGCCCTTGGCCCGGTGTGGAACAGGATCCCGGCAACGAACGTATCGCCGAGGCGGTCTCGAAGTGCGACCAGATGTCGCGCATCGCTGCCGGTCGGCGCCGCACTCGCCTTGACCTCCATGCCAACCACCTGACCTCCGCCCAGCTCGCCGAGGATGTCGACCTCGAACCTGCCCTGCTCCTGGCGTAGGTGATAGAGGCGCGGTCGCGACTCGCTGACGGCGATCTCGGCCCGTAACTGTGAGACCACGAAGCTGTCGAGCAATCGCCCGAGCAGGTCGCCGCTGCGCATGATCGCGTTGACGTCGAGCCGAAGGCTTGATGCCACCAGGGCGACGTCGACGACGTGGCGCTTGGGCGAGAGGACGAGTCGTTTCAGGCGATTCGTCGTCCAGGCGGGCAGCGCGTCGACGACCAGCAGGTTCGTCAGCAGCGCTTCGTATGCGATTGCCGTCTTGCGGTCGATGCCCGCAGTGTCGTAGATCGCCTTGTCCTCGACTACGCCAGCGGTGTTGAGCGCGTACGCCTCGAAGTAGCGCCGCAGACGCGCCGGATCACGACCGGCGTCGACCTGTTCGACGTCGCGCGTCAGGAGCTGGTCGACGTAGCTCTCGAGCCACCGTGCTCGCGCTGTCTCCGACAGTCGCAACGCGGCCTCCGGGAAGCCGCTCCGGAGGGCGAGCTCGACGTACCCGCGGAGATCCGGTGTGTCTCCTGCAGGATGCAGCTCGTCACCTCGGCTGACTCGGTCGAGGAACGCGGGCTGGCGGTACCCGCCGAGCTGCTCGCGCATCGTCATTCCGTACATCGGAACTCGCGTTAGGCGGCCGGTCCCCGGCCACAGCTCGGCCTCGAGATCGCCCCGTACCGAGCCGGTCACGATGAAGCGGCCTGGATCTGGCCGCGAATCGATGGCCCGCTTGACCGCCCCGAGCACGCCGGGGACCACTTGCCACTCGTCGAGCAGGACAGGTTCCGCGAGACCGCGCAGGGCGGCATCGGGGTCGGCCCGAAAGGCAACCGCCTCCGCCTCGCGATCGAGCTGGACCACCGTTCGGGCGTAGCGAGCCGCGGTCGTCGTCTTTCCCGCGGCTCGTGGTCCGACGATGAAGAGCGCCGGAAGTTCCGTGAGCAGCCGATCGATCAGCGGATCGACAGCTCGGGACGTGTACGATGGCACGACGCCAGAATACCGGTCTCCCGCGCGTTCTGCTCCCGTTCTACCACATGGATCGGCCCCGTTCTACCGCAAGCGCTCGGACGATCGCGGCGGGCGCAGCCAGGCGGCCGGCAGACGAGCCGCAGACGCTCTTCCGGTGAGAAACGACCCACGGCGGCATCCGTGGCGCTGAGACTCGCGCGGCGGTCCGCCGAACGACAAGCGATCATCCAAACCGGAGGTGGAGAAATGGCGAGACTCGTCGTCACGACGTTCCTGACTGTCGACGGCGTCATGCAGGGTCCGGGTGGACCCGATGAGGACCGGAGCAACGGGTTCGCGCTGGGAGGGTGGTCGGTCGACCACTGGGACGAGGCCATGGGCGAGCTCATCACCAGCTGGACCTCCCAGGCAGGCGCTCTGCTGCTCGGACGCGGGACCTACGAGATCTTTGCCGCCCACTGGCCGAACGTTCCCGACGACGACCCCGTCGGCTCTGTCCTCAATCGCATCCCGAAGTACGTGGCGTCATCCACGCTGACAACGCTCGACTGGCGCAATGCCGTGGTGCTGGAGGGTGACGTGCCAGCGGCCGTCGGCCGCCTGAAGGACACGCTCGAGGTCGAGATCCAGGTCCATGGGAGCCCCGGACTCCTCCAGACGTTGATAAGCCAAGACCTGGTCGACGAGTACCGCCTGTGGACCTTCCCGGTCCTGCTCGGCACCGGCAAGCGCCTGTTCGACGGCGGAACGATCCCGGCCGGCCTCGGCCTTGTCGACAGCCGAAGTTTCGCAACCGGCGTCGTTCTTACCCGCTACCGCCGGACAGGCGACCTCCGACTGGGGTCGTTCGAGGTCGATGTACGTGGCGGGGTCGAAGAGCTGTGGAGAAAGGATCAAACGGGCTGAGCGATCGCTCCGCGACTCGCCGGGGTTTTACGCTCGGCGGGCGTTGTGGCCAGCGATTCCTGCGTGGCCGAGTCAGGAATCAGATCTTCGGCCTGAAAGCCGAAGCTCTCTCCAAGCGTGAACCGGTATGATCGAGGCTCGCGCCTGTAGCTCAGTGGATAGAGCGTCGGCCTCCGGAGCCTGACCGCCTGCGCGTAGTGGCCACCCGAGTGGGACCCCGAGCGAAACGGGTGGAGTTTTACGCTCTGAGTTTCCTGCACCCCGACGCCACATCAGGATGAGTGCGGCAGCGCACCCGAGAGCAGTGCGGTAGCCACTCGGCAGGGTCAGGTAAGTCCTATCCTCCGCTCCGGCTAGGTGCTCTCGACGGCGCCGGACGAGTGCCAGGCACGGAATACGAGCATTCGGTTGACGAAGGCGTAGGCGATCTCGAGGTCGTTCTTCTCCGCCTTCCCGCGCTTGGCGCCGTGGAGGGCCTTGTTGCGGAGCTTGCGAAGCCGCCACAGGGCGTCGATCTCGCTCTGCGAATAGGGCACCGCGTCCGCCTCGAGCGCTGCGACGAGGCGCTCGAGCAGTGGCGGCTGGTTGGTCATCGCGAGCACCTCGGAGAGGCGCTTCCTCACGCCGTCCGGTACCTCCAGCCCACTCATCGCTGCCCGAACCTGCTCGAGCTCCGCGGGCGTCAGGGCGTCGGGCAGCTTCGTGGCCGAGGCGTAGAACTCGACCGCCTCGAAGATGGCGCCGACCGACGCGAGGCCGTCCGGTTCGCGCACGGCGCGGCGCCACGCCCGCACGGCGTCGATCCAGGTTGGGTCCGTGGGCTCGGCTGGGAGGTGGACGCGCCGGGCCGACGCCGGTTCGCGAACGGGCGGGTTGTCGATGCTGCGCATCCAGGTTCGCCCACTGCGGTGGCCATGCGCGAGAGTCGTGCGGACGACCCGCGGATCCGTGAAGACCACGGCTCGCGCCCAGGGCAACACGGTGCCGTCGGGTGAGCTAGCCAGCGAGAACTGCATCTCGAGGGCGAGGCGGTCGATCGCCGCTTCGAGCACGGGGATCGCTGCGTCGTCCGCAACCCAGAGAAGCAGAGCCTCGATGCGCATGACTGCCCACACGCCGGCCGCGAGGAAGGCTTCCTTCTCGGACGACGGGTTGAGCGGTTTGGCCATGATCTCGATGAGCTCCCGGTCGGCCGTTATCCGAACGGGATCGAGGTCGATCTCATCGCTCAACTCGAGGCCCGCGACCGGCATAGCCACGGCGATCGTCTCGCGGAAGGGCTTGAGGCCGGGCACGACGGGGTTCGCCCCGAACCACATGGCCATCGACCAGGCGACCTCGTTGTGGTCGATGCCAGCGGTCAAGAGCTGGCCGATGACGTGCTCGTTGAGCATGACGCTGTTCCGAACGTCGATCGCTACCTCGGTGCCGTCCGGAATGGCGGAGGTGACCCAACCGGCCGTCAGGTTCTTGTTGCCTGCCTCGAGACGCGCTTCGGACCGGTAGTCCGCCGGCACTCCGATCAGTTCTGTGGCGTCGACGCGCGCCTCGCCGCGCATCCCGTGCTCCTCCATGTCGAGTCGCGCCGTGATCTCGTGAAGTGCGCGGACACGGTGCGTGCCGAGCCGGACGCCGAAACCCGCTTCGCCTCGGGTGTCGCTGGGCTCCTTGCTCATCGCGCAGATCGTATGCGGTGACCGCTCGCTAGCCGGCGAGCAGGCCTTCCCTGGGCGTGGGAACTGCAGACATGAACGAGAGGTTTACGCTCGACTTGGGCCGGCGCACCGCTCGGCGCTCGCGATCATCTGCGGATCTGCCGCAGGATCGTCTCGTCAGTGATCTTTGCGTCTCCCGCAAGCAGGAACGCCTTGCTGATGACCAGGCTCAGGCCAACGTCGTCGTCACGGTCAAAGGGCAGGAACACCTTCGCGCTGCTTCCCCGGCCAGGAACGATGCACAGGTAGGTGCTGCTCGGCTCGATCTGAATGTTCGAGCTGCCAAGGTGAATGCGGTATGTGGCCAGGTCACCGCGGACGCGAAGCCACCGGTCCTCGAGCATCAGCCGGTCGGCGATTGCGAGCTGCGGGATGACCTTCGCGATCGTCTCGCGGCGCACCTTCGCAAGCTCCGTTAGCTCGCCGAACGCCCACCGCTCCCAGCAGTCGTCGAACTGCCGCAAACCGCGATCGGCCCAGTCGGGGGTGTTGCCGATCGACGTCACCCTGACGAACAGGTCGACGTCCCGCATCGCCTCGCTGAAGACGCGGGCCGGCACATCGCGCAGGGGGAGCGGCTGTGCGCCGGCCCGCGCGTCTGCCATGAGGAACCGGACTTGATCGGTCACGCACCACTCGGCGGTGAGCCCCATCTCGACCGCCTCGTGATAGAACTCGGCCCGGATCCCGGCTGAGCGGAACGAGCGCTTCGCCGTTCCCGAGTAGCCCTCGGAGTGCGGGCCGAGGTAATTGGTCGACCAGCCCCGCGCACGCATCAGGGCATATGCCTGCTGGTAGCGCAGTACGTGTCCGGCGAACCGGTTCGAGTAGACCTCGGTCTGCTCCTCGGCCGGCGTCAAGCGGTAGATCTCGCGAAACGCCTGCTTGATGGGCTGAGCGAGCTCGCGGGCGAGCAGGTAGTCGCGCCATGCCTGGATCTCGCTGTCGCTCGCATCCAGCGGGTGCCACAGCCGGACCTGCCGGTCAGATACATCCACGACATCATCGGCAGCGGAGCGCCACCGAGCTGGTGGGTCTGCCGCGCCAATCGCCGAGACGCGGTCGCCACCCTTGTCGATGAACTCCCAGATCAGGCCTCGACCGATTCGACCTGTCAGCGGGTGATCGAGATACGCCCGCCGCCACGCATCCCATGCCCAGGTGCGCCCCTCGGTGAAGAGCTCCTCGATCCGCGACCGCTCCGCGGCGACCGTCTCCCGAAGCCTCTCGGCCCTCTGCTCGACGCGTCGGACTGCGGCTGCATGAGACTCGCGTGCGTTCTTCGGTAGACCCCTAAGCGGCGCGTCGCCCCTTGTCCAGTGTGTCCTCACCCGGCCGTCCGTCCCGACCTCGATAGAGGCCGCCAATTCGCCGACCGAGAGCGCAACCCGCCCCGTGTCGTCCAGATCGTGTGTCGCCGCGGCACCTTCGAGGAGCTCTGATACCGATGAGCTACTGCGCTGGGCAGCGGTCTGCAAGGCTCGCTCAAGCTGCTTTCGAGCGCCTCGGTCCCGCGTAGTGGCATAGAGCCGGGAAAGCGCGGCCCGGGCCGCCGGTTCATCGAGCGAGGCGAGCGCATGAAGCGCGGCGACGTCCGGCTGTCGCTCAAGAGCATCCGCGACCCACGGCCCACCCGCGTAGGACGCGGCCCAGATCACGCCGCGCAGCAGCTTCTCGTTCGTTGGGTTCAGGACTGCCCAGATGATCGGGGCCGCTCGAAGCTCCGCGTCGTCTCCGGTCGCCGCGGCACGACGAAAGGCTGCGTCCACGGCTCGCCGATGTTCCTCCCGCATCTCGGCCGACGTGGTGAGCATCACCTCGAGGACGCGGGCGACGTCACGCGTCGAACGCACGAGCTCGCGGCAACTGCGCTCCCAGGCCCTGGTCGGGGTGGGCCCGATGGGCGACGCAAGGTGAAGCAAGAGGGCGCTGGTTCCGACCGGATCGACCGGGAGCTGCGGGATCTCGGCGTGCATACGCGCCCCCAACGCGTCCGACGCATCAATCGGCGAGAGATCCCAGTCGTGTGAGCCCACCCCAAGCAGTGTCCGAATTCGGCCACGGATCGCCGCCTGCCCGCCTTGAGGCCAGGCGGTCTCCTCGACACTCGCGAGTAGCCGCTCAAGCGCCGGGCGGATGCGATCGACGCCATGGGCCTTCACGTAGCGCTCGGCCACGCCTACGTGAAACGGCAGGAGCTCGAAGTATCGGAAGTCGCGCTCGGTCCGCGTCGCGAGCTCGACGATGTACTCCGCCTCGGTGGCGGTGAACTTCGGCCGCCGGCCACCGAGCGATCCGAGGACCCTGCCCTCGAACTGCTGGCGGTCGTCGTAGCCGATCCGAAAGCCACTTCGAACCTGACGCTCAGCGAGGACGAGGGCCACCGCTCGTCGCCTGTCGTCCGGTCCGTTCAGGACCGCCTTGACGCTGTCGTGGCTCGCGACAGCCTCCCACCAGCGCCCGCCGCTGGCCTTTACGTCACGCCACATCGCATCGACGAGCGGCTGTCCGACCGGTTTCCACCAGCCCATGGCTGGTTCTTCACCGGTCGCATCGTCTGGTGGTCGGCGGGACGTACCATTCCCATCGGTCGGCGGCGTCAATTCCGCCCCACCACGCCCGATCAGACGGCGGATCGACTTGAACGCCACGGCTCGACCGCCTGCCCGCCTCAGGAAGCCCGGATCTGCCGGAGGATGCTCTCGTCCTTGATCGCCTTGTCGTTGGCGAGGAGGAACGCCTTCGACAGGACGAGGCTGAGCATCGGATCGTCGTCGAACGGGAGGAAGAGCCGGTCATCCGCCGGATGCCGGGCAGCGACGATGCACAGGTACCTGTCCGCTGGGCTCATCAGGATGTTCGAGCTGCCCAGGTGGATCTTGTATGTGCGGAGGTCGCCCCGAACCTCGAGGTAGCGGTCCGACAAGGTGCATCGATCGGCAATCTTGAGGGCCGGCAGGACCGAGGCGATGACCTCGCGACGCACCTTCGCGGGCTGCGTCAGATCGCCGAATCCCCACTGGTGCCAGTAGGTATCGAAGCGGCGCTCGCCTCGGTCGAGCCACTGGGGATCGGCGCCGATGGTGGTGACGCCCACGAACAGGTCGACGTCCCGCATCGCTTCGGTGAACACCAGGGGTGGCACGTCGGCGACCTCGATCGCACGATCGTTGGCGATCTCGAAGAAGCGGACCTGGTCAGTCGTGCAGTACGGATACAGGTCCGACGACGTTGGCGGGATGTCGACGATCGGGTCGAAGAAGAACTCGACGCGGATGCCGTGAGGCTCGATCGTTCGCCGGGCTACGCCGTGGTCGATGCCGTCGTCCCACCACGCCACCGCCACCGGAGCCCAGCCGCGACCTTTCATCAGTGCTCGGGCCTGGACCTGGCGAATGATGTGGCTCGCGAAGCGGTTCGAATAGGAGCGCGTTTCGAGTTCGGCTGGGGTGACCGTGTAGAGCTCGCGGAAGACCTGCTTGAGAGGTTGCTGGAGGCGCTCGCCGAGCAGTCGCGCGCGCCATGTCCTGACCTCGTCCTCGGTGGCCGTGATCGGGTGCCAGAGCTCGACCTCCGCGCCCGGCGGGATCGGCACGACGCGGCCATGCGCATCGGACAGCGAGGACCCGGTGGCGTCAGGGATCCCGTCGACGGTGTCATCGCCCGACCGGAAACGCCAGACCAGGGCGCGTGCGAGCGCGCCGGTGATGGGATGGTCCAGGTAGCGCTCCCGCCAGACGTCGATCGGCCATCGACGACGTTCGAGGAACAGGCGGTCGAGCCGTGCACGCTCGGCGGCGATGGTGTCCCTGATCGCCTTGGCCGCCGCGGACACGGCCTTCGCGCCCTCGGTGTCTGAGTCGCGAGCGGCCTTGGGCGCGCTCGCGCTTGTCCGGCCTGTGGAGTCGCGCCAGGAGACAGCCACGCCGCCGCCTGTCTCGACCTGGATGATGGCCGACCAGTCGCCCACGGCAATCTCGCGCCGACCCGTTCCGTCTAGGTCGTGAAGCTCGACCGCGGTCTCGAGGAGTTCCGAGCGGCTCAGGCTTGCGCCGGACGCGAGCGTGTCGATCGCCTTGCCGATCTCCCGCAGCAGCGAGCCGTGCCGCACGGCGCGCTGGAGCCCCTGGAGCGCCGTGAGCGAGCCCAGGGCACCGATCGCGGCGATCGCGCCCGGACAGGCCAGCGCGACCGTGAGGCTCCGAGGGTTCCCGAACTGGCCCCCGATCACGACGATGCACTTCTGCGCGAGCGCACGGAGCAGTGGGATCGCGTCGGCATCCCGGAGGGCGGCAGCCGCCCAGACGCAGTTTCGGAGGAAGGCCTCGTTCTCCGGCCCGATGTACCGAGCCATCTCGATGCGTTGCCCGTGCGGCATCGAGTCGGTGTAGTCGTAGACCACCGTGCCGTCGCCCGCGTCGAGCGCGGCCTGGAGGAGGGAGCGGATGAGCCCTCGAGCATCGCCCAAGGCACCCGCGAGCGAGTCGGCTTGCGCGAGCCACTTCGCGGACGGCTTTCCCGACTTGGCCGGCGTGGTCAAGTGCGACAGGAATGCCCCGAGCGCCTCGGGCGCCTCGCCGCTTGACTCGACCACAGCCCTGGCAGCGGTTCCAAACGCGTCGTCGGGCTTGATGGCGTCGAGGTCAAGAGTCGCGGTCTCGACGAGCCCGCGAAGTCGCTGGGCGGCCGAAGGCTTTACCCGGAGCGTGTTACGCGTCTGGACGGTCCGCAACAGGTCCGCCAAGGCCGCCTTCACCTGCGCCTGATCCTCTGCGGAGGCAGCGGCCACCGACCGCTCGATCACGGGTACAACCGTCTCGAGCACCGAGCCCGCGCGCCAGGGGTCCTTTGCCACCGCGATCGTCGCGATCTGGTGGAGGACGTGCAGCAGATCCGGCGGGGACAGCACGATTCGACGCCGGGCCAACAAGCTGAAGAGCGTGTAGGTGCCCATTCGCCACTTCGGGGCGAGGCGCTCCTCGACGAGGATCAGGAGCGCCGCAGCCCGTGTCTCCTCGGGCGCGTCGAGGAGGCGGACGACCTCGGGCATGGTTCGCGCCTGGGGCTCGGCGATCGACCGGTCGCCGATGGCGTCTTGGGCGGCCTTCACGAGACGCTGTGCCTCGAGCGCGGGCTCGTTCGAAGCACTTACGCCCGAGCCGGAGGACGTCACGTTCTCGGGGTGACTGGGATCCGCGCTGCTTCCTCGGCGGCGGAACAGATTCCGGATCACGAAGGCAGCTCTCGGTCAGCCGCCGACGAGCTGGACGAGCTTCACGAAGGCGACATCTGCCGCGTCGCTGACGCTGATCTCCTGATCGAGTTCGGTCGCCTGACGCCCATTCACCAGCACGAAGAAGCCGTTGCGGCCGAACGCGTCGATGGCGATGTCTGCCTGCTTTTCCCAGTCGAGCGTGCGCGGCTTGCGGAGGCGGTAGCCGCCTACGGTCTGCTCGGCGTCCGTCGGCGCGACGAGTCCCCGGAACATCTCGAGCGGGCGGAGGTTGTATCGGGCCACTTCATCTCGAACCCGCGTACGGATCAGGTCGCGGACCGTGATCCGGTCCGGCAGGTCTTCGATCGTGAAAGAGTCGACTGGTCGACCGGTCGCCGTTCGATCCTGAATGGTCAGCGTCGCCATGTTGCCCTCCGCGCGGAACGATCCTAACCCGCCGCAATCCGCTGGCGAAGCCCTCAACCGTACCGTCGGCGAGCGCCGGTGAGCCTGGCTCACCGATCGGTGGAAGCTTGCCCACCTCGTCCCGCAGTTGACCTCGGGAATCTGGTGAGTTTTACGCTCTACGAGCGTAGTGGCCGCCCTCTTGTGCGTGACCGCGGCATCGACCACATCGACGATCGTCAGCCGCGAAGTCCGTCCCGACCGGGTTTTACGCTCTCCTTGAGCGTGAAACGGTACGATGGGGGCCCGCGCCCGTAGCACAGTGGATAGTGCGTCGGCCTCCGGAGCCTGACGGCCTGAGCGTAGTGGCCACCCGAGTGGTACCCCGAGCAAAACTGGTGGAGTTTTACGCTCTATCTCGGACGGCTGCGACGTGGCTTCCCAGAGAGGAGCGCGGCTGGTGTCGTTTGAGCGGCATCAACGCCGGTTTGCGAGGGTGGGGCACCGCCTTCCTGGCCAAATGAGCCGGCACGTCACCCGTGACCTCGTCGCGAGCGAGACCAAAGGGAGTGTCCTAGCGACGCTGGCGCTTTCGGCGAGCGATCGCGCTGAGCCTGGCGAGCCCGGCGTAGTGCGCTCGACGTGCGGCCTCCGCCCTTCGCAGGCGTTCGTGGAGCGGAAGCTTGCCCTCCGGGTCAACAAGCGTCTCGAACGAGCTCCGGAAGACTGCCCGAGCTCGTTCTGTCGTCTGGCGAGGATCGCGACTCGCGTGTAAGCGATACGCCCCAACACGCCCGCGAAGCGCCAGCTCGTGTGGATCGAATCGTCGGGTC
>JBFMEV010000034.1:0-33725 GCA_040752335.1 Chloroflexota bacterium | reverse complement strand
CGTGGCCGTCCTGGCGCTCCTGGCCTGGCCCCCCGCCGCGGGCGCGACCGGCGCCGACCGGGCCATCGGGGTCTACGCGGTCCTTCTCGCCGCGACCCTCGCCACGCCGTTCCTCCTGCCGCCGCTGGCCCGGCTCCTCGGCAGCCCACTGGCCGCCGTCGTGCGCCTCGAGGAGCGCCTCGCCCGCGGCTCGCTGGCCCGGGACCGGAGTCGCACGGCGCTGTCCCTGGGCGCCCTCGTCGTGGGCCTGGCGATGATCGTGGCCCTGGGCTGGACCGCCCAGGCGGCCCGGAACGCGGCCTCGGCCTGGCTGGCAGACGTCGTGCCGGGCGACGAGGTCGTGACATCGATCTTCCCCGTCCCACCCGACGACGACGTGTACCGCGGGACGCTCGCGGGGGTCGAGGGCGTCCGCTCGGTGACGCCGATCGCGACGTTCGACCTCGCGATCCGGGGCCTCCGCTTCGACGCCGCCGCGATCGTCGGAGCCGACTTCCTGGCCGACGGCCGGCTGACCTTCCTCGACGGCGATCGAGCCACGGCCCTGCCAGCGCTCGACGCCGGCGGGACCGCGATCCTGCCTCGCCCCGCGGCCCAGCGCCTGGGGCTGGGCCGCGGCGACACGATCAGCGTCGCCGTGGGCGGCGGGCGGACGCTCGATCTGCGGGTCGTGGGAGTCGTGGAGCGCTCGATCCCGGGCGGTGGTGGCGAGGCCATCCTGGTCGGCTGGAGCGACGCCTCGGGCCCGATCGGCGTGCCCGGCGCCGACGTCTTCGCGGTCCGGTTCGAGGACGGCGCCGGGTCGGCGGCGCGGGCGGCCCTCGAGGCGGCGGCCCGGGGCCTGGCCCTGGAGGCCAACCCGCTGGCGCGGGTGCAGGGCGCCGTGACCGACGCCCTCGGCCGCGTCTTCGGGTTGTTCGACGCGCTGGCCCTCATCGCCGTCCTCGTCGCGGCCCTCGGGATCGTCAACACCCTGGCGATGGGGGTCGTGGAGCGGGTCCGCGAGATCGGCGTGCTGCGGGCGATCGGGATGACCCGCGGCCAGGCGTCCCGGATGGTCGTGGTAGAGGCCACGATCCTGGGGCTGGTCGGGGCGGTCCTCGGCGCCGTCGTGGGGCTGGGCGTGGGGGCCGTGATGCTATTGCTGTCCGGCGGGCTGGTTGCCTCGGCCGGGCTGCCGTGGGCCTCGATCGCGATCGCCGCGGTCCTCGGCCTGGCCGGGCCCGCGATCGCCGCCTGGTACCCGTCGCGGATCGCCTCGCGCGTCTCGATCGTCCGGGCCCTCAAGTTCGAGTAGGCCCGCCCGGGCTCGGCCCGGGCTCGGTCCGGGCGCGGCCGGGGCCTCGCTCGGCTCGGCTCGTACCGGCCTGGGTCGTACCGGCTCGTCGTCCTGCGCCGCGCCTTGACACGAGTTGGCTTCCCGCGCCGGCACGCCCACCTGCGTCCGCCCGTGCCGTCGTCTGGCACAAACCGACCGTTCGTGCCGCCCCACGGTCGATCTCGGGCAGGCGGACGCGGGATCCGCGTCCCGCGCGTCGCCGCGTGCCGACCTGGCGCCACATTCCGACGGCACCAGTCGATTCCTTGCGTCCCGCGGCACGCCTCGACGGGGACGGGCGCCGGCCTGCCGGTGAGGCGTCGAGATCGACCGCCCCACGGCACGTCCGTCCTCCGTGCGTCGCCGTTTCCCTCTGCTAGACTCGGCCCGCGCGGAGACCGGGAAGGACCGGCGTCTCGCTCGCGGAGGAGAGGGATGACGATCACGGTGCCCAGGCTGGATCGCCTGCCGGCGCAGGAGCGCGGCATCACCATCGCCGACTTCCTCGTCCCGATCCGGCTGTCCGAGGACATCGGCGTCCGGGTCAGGCACCTCGTCCTGATCCTTGCCGGGACGATCCTGATCGCCCTCGCAGCCCAGCTCCGGTTCTACCTGCCGAACAACCCCATTCCGGTCACCGGCCAGACGTTCGCCGTCCTCCTGGCCGGCGGCGCCCTGGGATTCCGCCGCGGCGTCGCCTCCTCGACGCTCTACCTCGCCCTCGGCCTCGTTGGGATCCCGGTCTTTGCCGGGGGGCGCTTCGGCGTCGACGTCTTCATCGGCCTCAGCGGCGGATATCTCATCGGGTTCATCGTCGCCTCCGGGATCGTGGGGCGGCTCGCCGAGCTCGGCTGGGATCGCCACCTGCTCGGCTCGATCGCGGCGATGGTCATCGGCAACCTGAGCATCTACGTCATCGCCGTGCCGTGGTGGATGGTCGTCGCCGAGACGTCCCTGGAGACTGCCATCGCCGACGGCTTCGTGCCGTTCTTGCCGGGGGATCTCCTCAAGGTCGTCCTCGCGGCCGCGGCCTTCCCAGCCGCCTGGTGGCTCGTGGGACGCCGGCCCGGCGACCGCTGAACGCCCCGATCTGATCGGCGACCGCCGCGGCCGCTCGGATCCGCCGGGACGCGGGGGGGGCGAGGCGCGTGGCGTAGGCTCATCCGATGCGGGAGCTCGTGCCCAGGTGGAGGCTGCCGTCCGGTGGCCGGCGGAGCGCCGTCGTCACGTTCGCGGTGCTGGCGCTCGTCGTGGTCGGCGCCGTCGTCGGGGGCTGGCTGGCGCGGTCCGGCCCGACGGCGAGCCCGTCCGGGAGCGCGCACGCTGTCTCGGTCGTTCTCGTCGAGCCCGCTCCCGGCTCGATCTGGCTCGGGACCGGCCGGGTGTCCGTCCTCGGCCTCGTGTCGGGGTCGCCTGGGCGCCTCGACGTAGTGGTGCTGTTCGATGGCGTCGAGGTGGGCTTGATCGAGGTCGAGGCCGACGCCGAGGGTCCGATTTCGGCGGTCATCCCCATTCTTCCGCCAGTCGACGGAGGGCCGGCGGTCCTGGAGGTGCGTCGGGCGGGCGAGGACGTGGCGCTCGCCGCCGTCGAGATCGTCCTGGTGCCCGCCAATCAGCTCATCATCTGGGCGCCACAGTCACGGGAACGCGTCGCCGGCCCGAGCTTCGACGTCGTCGGCTACGCCCGGCCCCCGGCCCGCAGCGTCCTGTTGGAGCTGAATGCGCCGGACGGATCGCACCTCGGGTCGCGTCTCGCGACCGAGACGGTGGCCCTCGAGACGTCCTCGTCTTCGAGCGAGGGCCCCTGGCGCCGTTTCGAGGGCTCGCTGCCGCTTCCGACCGACACGGAGCAGGCTTGTCTCCGGCTGTACGCCTCCGCCATCGGACCCAGTGGTCACTCCCTCTTCGGCCTCGAGATGCCGCTCACCTTCGCCGGCGCGCCTGGCCCGGGCTGCCCCTGACCGCGGCGCCGACCGCCGGGCTCCCGACTCGGGTCGCCGGGCGCCCTTGCGCCGACGGCCGGGCTCCCGACTCGGGTCGCCGGGCGCCCTTGCGCCGACGGCCGGACTCCCGACCCGGGTCGCCGGGCGCGCTCTCGCTGCGAGCACGATCCAGACAAACGAACGTCACCCACCCCCGACTTCGCGCGATTCCTGCACGAAGTCGGGGGGAGGTCGTGCTAATTCATTGGAAATGTGGATGCTGGAGGAGCGCAGGCCCGGCCAGGGCATGGGGCGGCGCAAGATGCGTGAGCCTCAGTACAGGTCGGGGAAGCGAGCCCGCAGCGTTGGGCTGATGTCGACCGGGCTGGCGGCGCGAAGGGCCTCCAGAAGCTGCCGCGTGCCACCGAGGCCGTAGCGGTTGGCCTCGAGGTAGTCGCGCAGGGCGCCCCAGAAGCGGTCCGCCCCCATCGCCGATCGGAGGTCGTCGAGGACGTTGCCGCCCTGGATGTAGACGATCTCGTAGTAGCAGGCCCGCGAGTAGCGATCGATCGAGCGGTCGAGCGGGGCGCGATCGCAGCGGCTGCCGCGCAGGCTGCCGAGGACGGTCCGCGCGAGGAGGTCGGCCGCCGCCTCGTCGGCGAAGGGCTCGGCCTGCTGGTCGTTGCCGACGAGTCCGTAGAACCACTGGTGGGCCGTCTCGTGGTGGACGAGGTACGGCAGGTTGCCCGACGGCGTCGTCCGGGGTATCCAGATCAGCCCGGGCGACTCCATGCCGTAGCCGCCGGCCGTCTCGACGACCGTGAGCGCCTGCCACGGGTAGGCAACGCCGAGCTGATCGGCCATCCCCATGATCGCGCGCGACGCCTGGGCCACGAGGCGATCGCCATCGAGGCCGCCGGGGCGGGTGTAGGCCCGGATGGGGACGCCGCCGGCGTCGCCGACGGTGAGCTCGAAGGCGGGGGCGAGGACGACGGCGACGTCGCGAACGTCGGTGACCTCGAACGTCCACGTCCGGCCGTCGATAACCGGATCCGCGCCCGCCGCGGCGAGGTCCATCGCCCGGTCCGTCGTGATCTGGACGCGGACCCGTGGGCTCGAGGGCGTGACGAACGGATCGCCGTGGTTCGGGCGGTCGAAGGGGACGGCCCGGCTGACCCACGGCACCCAGCGGTAGAGGGCGAGCGTTCCGCCGGCCCTCGTGAACAGCCAGTTCGAGCCGTCGAGATCCGCCCGAAGGGTGGCCGCGTAGCTGAGCACGACGGTCGTCGCGGCGCCGGCCGGCAGGATGCCGCCGAGGGGGACGATGAGCGTCTGGTCATCGACCTCGATCTCGACGGGGCGGTCGTCGACCTCGGCCGACTTGACGTCGAGGTTGCCGAGGCGGGCGGCGATCGTGTTCAGCTCGAGGCGGTCGATCGGCTCGCCCGACTCGTTGTGGGCCTCGATGACGACACTGACGTGGATCGCGCCGGTCGCGACGGTCACGTCGAGGGCCACGTCGTAGGTTGCCTCGATGTCGAGGCTGGCCCGGTCGACGGCGCCGGGCAGGATGGCGGTCGCGGGGGTGGGTTCCGGGGTCGGGGAGGGGGTCTGGGTCGGCGCCCGGGCGGAGGTCGGGATCGGCGTGGCGCGGACCGTCGCCAATGGCGAAGCCGGCAGGACCTCGTCGACGACCATCGGGCTTGGCGCCGGCGAGCAGCCGGCCACGACGAGCGCGAGGGCGATCGGAATGAGTCGAGGGGCGGCGCCTGAACGACGGCCCGGTCCTGTCATCTACGATCCGGGAGCGTACTAGGTGCGGCTCCGTCACCCCCGCGGGCCGCGGCCGGCTTCACGCGGGCTGCCCCGAGCGCGGCCGGCTCGCCGTGGCGCGTGAGGGGCGGTGACGCGGCGCGACGGCCGCCTACCCCGATCCGGGATCGTAGTGACCGCGAATCCGGGGCGCGGGGCGGATAGCACGATCCGGGATCGTGGGTGACAGGAAGTGTCCGTGCTCAAGGTCCGCTTCGCCGGTACGATCCGCCCGTGGCCAGCCCACCGCCTCCGATCCCCGCCGCGATCACCGATCCGGCGAACCTTGCCGCGCTCCTCGACGCAGCGCGGGCCGAGCTGCCCGGCGTCCGCCTCCTGACCGACGACCTCGACCGCGAGTCGTACCGGCGCGACGAGACCGCCTACCTCGAGGCCGGCCTGCCCGGCGCGGTGGCCCTGCCGTCGACGACGGCCGAGGTCGCCGGGCTCCTCCGACTCGCCTCGCGGTTCGGCGTGGCGGTCGTCCCGCGAGGGGCCGGGACCGGCCTGTCGGGCGGGGCCGCCGGCATCGAAGGCGCCCTCACGATCGTCCTGACCCGGATGGACCGGATCGTCGAGATCGACCGGGCGAACCTCTGCGTCGTCACCCAGCCCGGTGTCATCAACGCCGCCCTCAAGGCCGCCGTTGCCTCGGAGGGCCTCTTCTACGCGCCGGATCCCGCGAGCTACGAGACGTGCTCGATCGGCGGCAACCTGGGCACGAACGCCGGCGGGCTGTGCTGCGTGAAGTACGGCCAGACGCGAGATTCCGTGCTCGGCCTGGAGGTCGTCCTGGCCGACGGGACGGTCATCCGGACCGGCGGCCGGAACGTCAAGGACGTCGCCGGGTACTCGCTGACCCACCTCTTCGTGGGATCGCAGGGAACCCTGGGGATCATCACCGAGGCGACCCTCCGGCTGCGGCCCGCGCCGCCGCCGCGTCAGACCCTGCTGGCCTTCTTCGACACCCTCGAGGCCGCCGGCGAGGCCGTCGCGGCGATGACCGAGGCCGGCCTCCAGCCTGTCACCCTCGAGCTCATGGATCGAGCCACGATCGAGGCCGTCGAAAACTGGCACCACCTGGGCCTCGACACGACCGCCGCGGCGATGCTCATGGTCGAGTCCGACGCGCCGGGAGCCGGCGCCGCCGCGGAGCTGAACCGGGCCGAGGCCGCCTGTACGGCGGCCGGCGGGCGCTCGATCGTCCGCGCCGCCGACGCCCAGGAGGCCGACTGGCTGCGCCACGCCCGGCGCGAGGCCCTCCACGCCCTCGAGCGCCAGGGCACCGTCCGGATGGAGGACGTGGGCGTGCCGCGCTCGCGCGTCCCGGAGCTGCTTCGGGCGATCGAACGGATCGCGGCCGCCCACGGCGTCCGCTGCGCCACCTTCGGCCACGCCGGTGACGGCAATCTCCACCCGAACCTCATCTTCGATCGGGATGACCCGGCCGCGGCCGAGCTGACCCACACGGTCCGCGACGAGATCTTCCGGGCGGCCCTGGCCCTCGGCGGCACGGTCACCGCCGAGCACGGCATCGGCGCGGCCCGCCGGGAGTGGCTGCCGATCCAGCGCGGCGAGGGCGCCGTGGCCGTCATGCGCTCGATCAAGGCCGCCCTCGACCCGCAGGGCATCCTCAACCCGGGGAGGGTGCTCTAGGAGCTCGTGGGCGTTCGCGAGCCCGCACACGACCCCGATTCGGATCGCCGGGTCGCTGCCAGGTAGCCAGAGGACGACTGGACGTCGTTCGATCCGGAATCAGGTCGCTTCTGGTACTGCCAGAGAGTCATGAACCACGCATTGTGGGGGGACTCCGGGGACCACGAGTCGTCTTTCGACTGGGTGGCAGGCGGGGATGATCGTGGCGAGCGACGCCGCGACCGACGGAGCGACCGACGCGTGACCCGGAGCCGCCACGGCGTGCGAGTCCGATTCATCCGATCCGCCGCGGGCCGCGCATGAGCACCCGAACGGCACGTGGAGGAGTCGCGACACCGCGAGCCGAACGTCCCCAAGACCCAACGGATGCAGAAGGGAACCAGATCGAAGCCATGCGCACCATCAGCAAGCTCGCCACGCTGGGGGCCGCGATGACGGTCCTCACCATCGGCGCGGCGCCGCTCCTCACGAGTGCGGCCGACCACCTCGACGCCCCCGCTCTCGGCGGCACGGTCGTCGCCGGTGGGATCGCCCCGCACTCGGAGCACGGCGACCGCGACATCAACGACCTCTACGTCTTCGAGGCCCCCGCCGACCCCGGCCGGACGGCGATCGCGATGACGGTCAACCCCGCGATCAACCTCTTCGGGGGCGATTTCGGGACGAACGTCCGGTACGTGATCAACATCGACACGAACGGCGACAACGTCCAGGATCTCGCCTACGTCTCGACCTTCGCCGACGACGGCAGCGGCGACCTCAAGTACAAGCTCTCGCTCTACCAGGGCGCAAAGGCCGTGTCCCTCAACGGCGGCCGGACGGTGGCCCAGGGCCACGCCAACGACGGCGTCAAGGCCGTCGGCCAGAACGACGTCTGGGCCTGGGCCGGCGTCCGCTCCGACCCGTTCTTCTTCGACCTCACCGGGTTCATCGGCACGACGACCTTCCTCACGACCGGCACGGCCGTGGGCGGCGACATGCTCGGCAGTGACCCGACCGACTTCTTCGCCAACCTCAACACCAACGCGATCGTCCTCTCGATCCCGAACTCGGAGCTGCCCGACACGATCGGCGTGTGGGCCACGACGAGCTGGTACGACGGCACGACCTGGCGGAAGGCCGACCAGATGGGCCGCCCGGCGATCAACACCGTCTTCAACCCGTCGGCCGACAAGAACGCCTTCAACGAGACCGAGCCATCGGCGCAGGCCACGGCGATGGGCGGCAAGTTCCGGACCAACGTGATCAACGGCCTGACCTTCTTCTCGAGCCTCGACAGCGAGGGCTCCTACTCGGCCGACCAGGCCGGGTTCCTCGCCTCGGTGCTCGTTCCCGACGTTGTGGTCTACAGCCGGACGAACGCCCTCGGCCTGCCCGCGCCCCTCAACGGCCGGGCGCTCGCCGACGACGTCATCGACGTCGAGCTCATCGTCACCACCGGTGGCGACCCCCTCAACCTCTTCGGAGCCGACGGCCTGACCGGCCTGGGCCCCGATCGCGATGCCTCCGGTGCCGTGAACGGCGACGGGGTGGGCCCGCACACGGACTACCTCGCCACCTTCCCGTACCTCGGCGTCCCGCATTGACCGACAGGGCTGGAGCGTGCTCGTGGGGGGCCGCGCTCCAGCCCTGTCCTTCCACCCTCGACGAGCGTCGATCGAACCGACCGAGACCCGGAGCACCTCAGTGACTGCGATCCCCATTCGAGCCCCGCGGCCCCGAGCCATCGGCCTGCTCGTCTCCTCGCTCCTCCTCGCGACCGGCACCGTCCTCGCCGGCTGGTCCGGCCTCGGGGACCGGATGGCCGCCCCGGCCTCGGGAGATGCGGCCACGCTGCCGAATCCCGCGTCCCCGGGGGAGCGGCCCCCAGCGGCGTCGGTACCCATCCCGGGCGCCGGCGCCGCCTCGCTGCCGGCCGGGTCGCTGGCCCAGCTCGACCACAACATCGCTGCCTGGACGAAGAACCTCGAGGCGAACCCCCGTGACTTCATCTCGGCGACGAACCTGGCCACCCTGTACCATGCCCGGGCTCGGCTGGCCGGTGACCTCGCCGATCACGAGCGGGCCCTCGAGGCGGCAAGGACGGCGATCTCGATCGCCCCGACCCAGCCCGGCGCCCGGCTCCTGGAGGCCTCCGTCCTCTTCTCGCTGCACGACTTCGGCGCGGCACATGCCGCCGCCGACGCGCTCTACCGCGAGGACCCCAACCAGGTCGGGGCGCTCGCGACCCGGGCCGACGCGGCGATTGAGCTGGGCGACCTCGCGGCCGCGAGGCGGGACCTCGAGGCCCTGGCCAGCGCGGCCCCGGGCCCGGGCGTCGACGTCCGCCGGGCGCGGCTCGCCTACCTGTCGGGAGACCTCGACGGGGCGGTCGACCTCGCGCGCCGCGCCCGGGACGGGGCGCACGCCGCGGCCGAGACCGCCGGGACCGCCGTTCACCCGTTCTTCGACTACGCGCTTGGCGAGTACGCCCGGCTGGCCGGCGACCCCGCCACGGCCCGGACCGGCTACGAGGCGGCGCTCGCGATCCGCGAAGGCGACCTGGGCGCCCGGATCGGCCTCGCCCGGGTCCTCGCCTTCGAGGGCGAACTGGACGAAGCGATCGCCGCGCTCGAGATGGTCGTGGCCACGGCCCCGCTGCCCGAGGCCTTCGCGGCGCTCGGCGAGTCGTTCGCGACCCGTGCCGCCGACCCGTCGCGATCGGCCGCCGAGCGGGCCGCCGATCTAGCCGCCGCCGACGCGGCCTTCACCACGGTCCGGCGCACCCCCGAGCGATCGCTGCTTGCCGGCATCGTCTACCAGCACGAGCTGCTCCGCTTCGAGCTTGACCACGACCAGCCCGATGCTGACCTCGATGCGACGCTTGCCACGATCCGCTCTGCCGTCACCGGTCCGACCGATTCGGAGGGGCGCGATCTCGTCGCCTGGGGCCTCTACCGGCTGGGCCGGTACGATGAGGCCTGGGCGGAGAGCCTCGCCGCGCGCGCCTCGGGCGCGGCCGATGCCCGAACGCTCTTCCACGCCGGTGCCATTGCCGCGGCCCTCGCCGACCTCGAGACCGCGGGCGACCTCCTGGCCCGGGCACTCGCCCTGGGCCCGGCCCTGGACCCGTGGGAGCGGGTCGAGGCGAATACGCTCCTTGCCGGAGTTGACAGCGCTTCGCAGGCGCCGGGATGATGCCCCGCCGAGCGCGCGTCCGGCTCATCGCCGTGCGCCTCGTCAGAGCTACCGGGGGGAGATGAGCGACACCGACACGCTCGTCCGGATCAGCCGCCTCTACTACGAGCTGGGCGAGACGCAGGAACGGATCGCGGAGCTCGTGGGCCTCACCCGGCCCCAGGTGTCCCGCCTCCTCAAGCGAGCCCGCGAGCGCGGCATCGTCGACATCCGCGTCCACGACGAGACCGGCACGCCCCCGGCCGTGGGGATCCTGCAGGAGCGCTTCGGGCTCCGGGAGGTCCACCTCGCGCCGTCGGTCTCGGGGCCGGAGGACGTCCTCCGGCGGAGCGTCGGGCGGGTCGCCGCCCGGGTCCTCCGGACGCACGTCCACGACGGCTCCGTCCTGGGCCTCTCGGATGGCGCTCACATGGCGGCCCTCGCCGACGCCCTGCCCGAGTCGCCCCAGCCCATCGCCTGCGTCGTCGTCCCGCTCGGCGGCGGGTGGTGGTTCGGCGGCGGTCGAGCCGAGCCCTACCGCCGAGTGGCGCAGGCCCTCGGGGCGACCGCCATCAGCCTGTACGCCCCCGCGGTCCTGCCCGACCCATCCGTCCGCGTGGCCCTCGAGGCGCATCCCACCATCGGTAACGTCCGAGCCCTGTGGGCGAGGCTCGATATCGCAGTCTTCGGCGTTGGCCACAGGGCGTGGACAGCCGAGACGTTCGGGGAGGCTGCGCTGGCCGAGCTCGATGCCTCCGCAGCGGTGGGCGAGATCGTCGTCCTGCCATTCGACCGCGAGGGCCGGTTCGTGGGGCAGTCGATCCGTGAGCGGATCATCGCGGTCGAGCCCGAGGCCCTCGCGAGGGTCCCCGTGACGATCGCAGTCGCCGCCGGCTCCTCGAAGGTGGTGCCCCTGCTCGGCGCGCTCCGGACCGGCTGCATCCGGATCCTCGTCACCGACGTCGCGACCGCAGAGGCCGTGATCGCGGAGGCGGACCGCGATCTCGAGTCGGGATCGGCCGCGGGTCCGGAACAGGCCGCCAGGCCGGCCTGACCGTCCACCGTTGCGGAGGCGGCCAGCGGGAATCGCCGGATTCGGGCAGAATAGGTGGCCCCCGCCGCCGCGCGGTCTCTCCCGTGCCCAGGAGCTCCAGTGAACGGACGCCCACTCTCCCTGACCCGCCCATCCCTGCGCAACGGGGAGCCCGAGCCGCTCCGTCACGTCATCGAGACGTATCGCCACAAGGATCAGCTCATCACCTGCGTCTGCGGCTGGCATGGGAGCTGCGCCACGAACGCGACGGGCGGCTCCGACTGGACGACCCACCTCAATCAGTTCCGCACCAAGCGGAAGTAGGCCGCGCCGGCTGCTCCGGCCGTTGCGCTGCGGCGCCACCCGGCGTGTTGCCGCCCGGCGTGTTGCCGCCTGGCGCGTTGCGGCCCGGCGCGCCCGTTCGCCCAAGCCTGTGAGGCAAGTTCCCGGCCTGAGCTGACCCTCCCCGGTTCGCGCTCGCCCGGTCCGAGGTCATCGATGCCTGCAACGCAACGGCCGGCGTCCGGCGGGTCGGGATCGAGGCCTCACGCTCGGTTCGGGCGTCGAATCCTGCCTCTGAGGCATGGGCGGCCGGGATCGCTTGGGATCGCTCCACGCGTGACAGCCCGCACCCCCGTGCCCCCGCATTCCCGTGCGCCACGCGGCCCCCGCACCCCCGCGCCACGCGGCCCCCGCACCCCCCGCCCCCACGGCCCCGCAATCGAGCTGCGGTTGATCAGCTCGCGGAACCCGGCCCGTCCAGCCGCCGGCCGCGGACCCATGCCCCGCGGACCATGTCCGGGTGTGGCCGGAAGATGAGCCGGCTGGCGATCTCGGTCGGGTCGTCGCCGCGGCCATAGACACCGCCGGCGTGGCGGTGGCCGGGCGTATGGCCCGAGGCGCCGGCAAGCTCCAGGTCCACGTGCCGAACCGGCGCCGTCAGGCCCGCATCAACGGCGATGACGTCCGCCTCCTTGCCGGCTTCGAGCGACCCGATCCGGTCCTCCAGCCCCAACGCCCTGGCGCCCTCGAGCGAGCCCAGCCGGATCCAGTCGAGCGGCCCGAGGACCGGGTGGCGGTCGCCGGCGAGGGTCCGGCGCGCGTTCTGGGCGTAGGCCCCGACGCGCATGACCGAGAAGATCGAGGGATCCGGGCCGCCGGCGACGTCGGTGCCGAGGCCCACCCCCAGTCCGGCCTCGAGGAACCGCGCGAGGGGCATGACCCCCGAGGCCAGGAACAGGTTGGAGGCCGGACAGTGGGCCACCCGCGTCCCGGTTTCGACGAGCCGTCCCAGCTCGCGGTCGGAGAGATGGACGGCATGGGCCAGGATCGACCGTTCGCCGAGACCGCCCGCCCGATCGTAGACGTCGACATAGTCGAGGGCCTCGGGAAAGAGCCGGCCGACCTCGGCGATCTCGCCCGGATCCTCGGAGACGTGGGTCTGCCACCAGGCCCCCGTGCGCGCCGCGAGAGCCGCCGAGGCGGCCAGCAGCTCGGCCGTACACGAGACGGCGAACCGCGGCGTGACTGCGTAGCCGAGCCGGCCGTCGTCGGCGCCGTGCCAGCGCCGACAGAGGTCCTCCGATTCGCGGACGGAGCGCTCGAGGATCGTTGACCGCTCGATCTGCTCGTCGTAGGTGATCCGATCCATCATCACCTTGCCCAGGATCGCCCGGATGCCGTGGGCCTCGGCGGCCTTGAAGGCCCCCTCCATCGACGCCTCGAAGACGGCCCCATAGGCGAGGACCGTCGTGGTCCCGACGGAGGCGAGTGTCCGGAACGCGGCCGGTGCGAGCTCCGCGGCGGCGGCCGCGTCGTCGAACCGCCGCTCGAGCGGGAAGACGTAGCGCTCCAGCCAGGTCAGGAGATCGAGGCCCGCCCCGAGACCGGCGTTCGGGAGCTGCGGCAGGTGGGCGTGGAGATCCACCATCCCCGGCATCAGGACGAGCGGGCGGAGGTCGATCTCGGGGGGCGGGGCGGCCGCGGCTGTCTTCGCGCCATCGCGTCCCGGACGCAGGTCGGCCGGCCCGACCCAGGCGATCCGCCCGCCAGCGTCAACCTCGAGGATGCCATCCCGGTGGAAGGCCGTGGCACCGGCATCGGTCAGGGTCAGGATCCGGCCGCGCAACGTGAACGGCGGCCGGTCCGGAAGGGCGGGGTGATCGACGGGAACCGGGGACGCGCTCACGGTCGGCGATGCTAGCACGGGGTCCGCGTGGTTCCGTCGGCCGCGGCTGGTCTCGTTGGCGCCGCCGAGGTCGGCGACCCCCCTTGCCCTGGAGGACTTCATGGAGATGTCCCAGCCCCCACCGACCCCCGCGATTCTGTCCAACTCCGCTGCGGCCGGCGTTACCCAGCGCGGCGGCCAGCCAACCTGGCCTGACGTCGGTATGGGCGAAGTTCGACGGATTTGGGCCGCGCGGTCACGTTCAAGCGGGGTCGAGCCCAGGCGCTGCCGCTGCCTACCGCCGGTGAGGGCGGAATTGGAGCAGTCCGGCCTCGGTTGCGGCCGTGACCGCCTCGGTTGGCGATGACCCATCGCCCCGGTCCCTGCCAAGATGCAGCCGTGCAGGGGTTCGACATCGTCATCTCGGGGGGCACGCTGGTCGACGGGACCGGCGCGCCGGCGTTCCCGGGCGCGGTGGCGGTGGCGGGCGATCGGATGGGCATCCTGCGCGATCCCGCCGAGATCGAGGCCGCCCGGAAGTCCGCCCGGACCCGGCTCGACGTCAAGGGTCGGGTCGTGGCCCCCGGCTTCATCGATCTCCACAGCCACTCCGGCCTGGCGATCCTGTCCGAGCCGCGGCACGAGCCGAAGGTCCGCCAGGGCGTCACGACCGAGGTCATCGGCGTCGACGGCAACGCCTACGCCCCGTTCGCCGATCCGGCCGACCTCGCGGCGTTCGTCGAGCTGAACGCCGGCCTCGACGGCCATCCGCCGGGCGGCCGGGCCGACTGGGAGACCGTCCCCAGCTACCTCGAGCGATTCGACGGCCGGGTGAGCGTCAACATCGCCTTCCTCGTCGGCAACTCGGCCCTCCGGATCGCAGCCCTCGGCTGGGACGACGTTCCGGCCGATGCGACGGCGATCGGTCGGATGATGGCCACCCTCCGGGAGGGCATGGAGGGCGGCGCCTGGGGCCTCTCCTCGGGGCTGGACTATCCGCCGGGCTCGTTCGCCTCGACCGACGAGCTCGCCGCGCTCTCGAACGAGGCCGCCCGGCAGGGGGGCTTCTACCACACCCATGTTCGCTACAACCTGGGCGACCGATTCCTCGACCCGTTCCGGGAGGCGATCCAGATCGGCCGGCTCGGCGAGGCGCCGGTCCACATCACCCACTTCTACCATCGGGCCACGTTCACGGGCAGCCCCGAGCTCATGCTCGACCTGATCGACGAGGCCCGAGCCGAAGGCCTCGACGTCACCTTCGACGCCTACCCCTACGAATGGGCCTCGACGCGCCTCCTCATCACGATCCCGACGTGGGTCCAGGCCGGCGGGCCCGGCCCGACGAAGGAGCGCCTCGCCGACCCGCTGGTTCGGGCCCGGATCCGGCGCGAGCTCCAGGAGCGCGGGATGCTGTACGCCGGTGCGGGCGGGATCGCCGACATCCGGCTCGGCTACTTCGGTCGGGCCGAGCACGCACGCTGGGAGGGCCGGACGCTCGGCGAGGTCGGGCGCGAGACGGGCGAGGACCTCGTGAACCTCCTGTGCGACCTCCTCCTGGCCGAGGGTCTCCGGCTCAACCAGGTGACGCCGGGCCCGCACACCGACGGCATCCGCCGCTTCTACCGCCACCCGGTGGCGATGGTCGGCACGGATTCCACGTTCATCGGCGCGAGGCCGAGCCCACGGACCTACGGCTCCTATCCCCGGATCCTCGGCCAGTTCGTCCGCGACGAGCGGGTCCTGGGCCTCGAGGAGGCGATCGCCAAGATGACCTCGATGCCGGCGGCGCGGTTGGGCCTCCGCGACCGCGGCCGCCTGGCCGACGGGTTCGTCGCCGATGTCGTCGTCTTCGATCCGGCGAAGGTCCGGGCCCTCGCCACGGTCGAGGATCCGCGGCGGTTCCCCGAGGGCATCGAGCACGTCCTCGTCGCCGGAGTGCCGGTCGTCAAGGGCGGCAAGCACACCGGAGCCACCCCGGGCCGGGCGCTGCGCCGCGGCCGCGACTGAAACGCGGTGCGGATTTCCGGAGCCGACTTCCGGTCGTACGACGCGCCAAACGAGGATCAGCGCCGCTCAACCCGGGTGATACGCTCTCGGGCCAACAGGAGCAGCCCGACTCCGGAGGAGCCCGTCGTCCGATGACGACCCGCACGTTGCCGCGCCCCGCGACCACCCCGGAGCGGTCCGCGGCCGACGCCCTCGTCCTTGCCCCCGGCGGCACGACCCGCGGTCGGGCGCGCGGCTACCCCCTCCGGCGCGAGGGGCCGGCCAAGCTGACCGGGGCCGCGAAGTACGCCGACGACCTGGTCTTCCCGGGCGCCTGGTACGGCGCGACGATCCGGTCCACGGAGCCCCGGGCGCGGCTCCTCGCGATCGAGCTGGACCCGGACCTCGATTGGTCGAAGGTCGTCGTCGTGACCGCCGCCGACATCCCGGGCGAGAACCTCGTCGCGGCCATCAAGGAGGACCAGCCGGTGCTCGTCCCGGTCGGCGGCGAGATCCGCCACCACGCCGAGCCCGTGGCCCTCATCGCCGCCCCCGACCGGGAGACGATCCGCCGCCTGCGCGCCGGCGTTCGGCTCGTCACCGAGGCACTCCCTCCCGTCTTCGATCCCGAGGCATCTGACCACGTCTTCGCCGAGTACGAGGTCATCAACGGCGACCTCGAGGCCGGTTTCGCGGCCGCCGCCCACGTCGTCGAAGGCGAGTACCGGGTCGGCCACCAGGAACAGCTCTATATCGAGAACCAGGCCATGATTGCCGTCCCTTCCGAGGACGGCGGGATGGCCGTCCACGGCTCGCTCCAGTGCCCCTACTACGTCCACAAGGCGATGAAGAAGTCGCTCGGGCTGACCTCTGACCAGGCCCGGGTCGTCCAGGCGGAGACCGGCGGCGGCTTCGGGGGGAAGGAGGAGTACCCCTCGATCATCGCCCTCCATGCCGCCCTCCTCGCGCGCAAGGCGGGCCGGCCGGTCCGGATGATCTACGAGCGCCACGAGGACATCGCGGCGACGACGAAGCGCCACCCGGCGGTCATCCGGCACCGGACGGCGGTGGCCGCGGACGGAACCCTCCTCGCCCAGGACATCGAGCTCGTCATGGACGGCGGGGCCTACTGCACGCTCACCCCGGTCGTCCTGTCACGGGGGGCGCTCCACTCCGGCGGGCCGTATCGCTGCCCGAACGTCCGGATCCGGGCTCGGGCGACCCGTACGAACACCCCGCCCAACGGCGCCTTCCGGGGCTTCGGGGCGCCCCAGGTCGAGTTCGCGGTGGAGACCCATCTCAACCGGATCGCCGAGCGGCTCGGCCTCAGCCCGGCCGAGATCCGCCGGCGGAACGCCTACGAGCTTGGGGACACGACCCCCACCGGTCAGGTCCTCCGCGAGAGCGTCGCCGCCCAGGAGGTCCTCCGCCTGGCGGTCGAGGCCGGCGATTTCGAGCGGCTCCGGGCGGCCACGGCCCGGGGGGCCGCGGAGCGGCGAGGCTCCGGCGAGGTGCCCGCCGGCCCGTTCCGGTCCGGCGGCTCCCGGACGGCGTCGGGGATCGGGCTGGCCCTCGGCTGGCACGGGGCGGGGTTCACCGGCTCGGGCGAGGTCCACATCGGCTCGGTCGCCTCTGTCGAGCTCACCGCGGAGGGCCGGGTGAGGGTCCTCATCGGCTCCACGGAGATGGGCCAGGGCACCTCGACGATCTTCCCCCTCATGGTCTCGGGCGAGCTTGGGCTGCCGGCCGACGCCGTCGAGATGGCCCCCGTCGACACGGCGTTGGTCCCCGACAGCGGACCCACGGTCGCGAGCCGAACGGCGATGGTGGTCGGTGGCCTGTGCATCGGTGCGGCCCGCCGCCTCCGGGCGGCGGTCGAGGCCCGCCACGATGGCCGGCCGTTCGCCGAGGTCTACCTCGCCGATGCCGCGTCACACGGACCGACCCGCATCGACCAAGCCTTCGAGCCGTACCCGGACATCGTCTTCGACGACGCGACGTACCGCGGCGATGCGTACCCCGCCTTCGGCTGGGCGGCCTGCGTGGCGAGCGTGGACGTCGACCTCGATACCGGCGAGGTGGCGGTTCGCGACGTCGTTGCCGTCGACGACGTGGGGCGGGTCATCCACCCGATCCTGTGCGAGGGCCAGGTCGAGGGCGGCACCCTCCAGGCGGTCGGCTATGCCACGATCGAGGAGATCAAGCTCGAGAACGGGCGGTACCTCAATGACCGCCTCGCGACGTACCTCATCCCGACCGCCCTCGACGCGCCATCGATGACGACGATCCTCGTCGAGGCGCCGTTCAGCGGCGCGCCCCACGGGGCGAAGGGCGTCGGGGAGCTGCCGATGGACGTGGGGGCGCCGGCGGTCGTCGCGGCGATCCACGACGCCATCGGGGCCTGGGTCACGGAGCTGCCGGCGACGCCCGAACGGATCCTCGCGGCGATGGCCGGCGGGACGCGGGCTCCGCGCACCGGGGACGCGGCGGCGTGAGCACGATCCGCTTCCTCGTCAACGGGACGCCGGCCGAGGTCGACGTCCCCGGCATGCGCCGCCTCCTCGACGTCCTCCGCGAGGACCTCGGCCTGACCGGGACGAAGGAGGGCTGCGGGGAAGGGGAGTGCGGGGCCTGCTCCGTGCTCCTCGACGGCCAGGTCGTGGACAGCTGCCTCGTGCCGATGTGCCAGGTCGACGGCCGGATCGTCCGGACGGTCGAGGGCCTCGCCCTGGCGGCCCGAGAGCGCGGCGCCCTCGACACCCTTCAGGAGGCGTTCCTCGAGCTCGGCGCGGCGCAATGCGGGATCTGCACCCCGGGGATGCTCATGGCCGCCCGCGCCTACCTGGATGCCGGCGGCGGGGCCGATCACGGCGCGATCCGGGAGGGGATTGCCGGCAACCTCTGCCGCTGCACCGGCTACCAGAAGATCGTCGAGGCGATCGCGGCCGTCGCCGCGGGAGACAGGCCGTGACGGCCGGCGAGTCGGCGCCCGGCCCCGGGCCGGGCCGCTCCCCCGAGGCCACGCCCGGCGCCGGCGAGCTGCTCGGACGGACCCCCGACCGCGAGCCTGTCCTCGTCGGCCTCTCGCCGCGCCAGGTGGTCGGCGGCTTCGCCTTCGTCGCAGCGATCATCCTGTGGCTCATCCGCCGCTCGCGCCGCAGGGACTGAGCGATGCCCGCCGAGCCGCCGGTCGAAACCCCGGTCCGCCTCGCCGACGCGTACGCCCTCCTTGCGGGTGGCCCCGCGACGCCGATCGCCGGTGGCACGGACATCATGGTCCGGATCACCGGTGAGCTCGGGCCGCTGCCCGAACGGATGCTCGACCTGTCGCGGCTCGAGGCGCTGGCCGGAATCAGCCTGGAGGACGGCGAGCTCGTCCTCGGCGCCCTGACGACGTACACCGAGATCCGCCGCTCGGCCCTCTGCCGCGAGCACGCCCCGGCCCTCGTCGAGGCCGCGGCGACGATCGGGGCGGCCCAGATCCAGAACCGCGGCACGCTCGGCGGCAACATCGCCAACGCCTCGCCGGCCGGCGACACCCTGCCGATCCTCCTGGCCATGGACGCCGCGATCGATGTCGGGAGCCATCGCGGGGAGCGACGCGTGGCCGCTTCCGACTTCTTCCCGGCCTACCGGCAGACGGCTCTAGCACCGGATGAGCTGATCCTGCGCGTCCGGATCCCGCTCGGGGCCGGTCGTGAGACCCGCTTCCGAAAGGTCGGCACACGCCGGGCCCAGGCAATCTCGAAGGTCGTGATCGCCGTGGCCTGGCGAGCCCATGGCCCGGCGGCCGGCTGGTCCGACGTCCGGGTCGCCCTGGGCTCGGTCGCGCCCACCCCGATCCGGGTCGCGGCCGCCGAGGCGGCCCTCGAAGGCGCTCGGCCCAGCCCCCAGACCGCGGACGCGGCCGCCGAGGCCCTGGCCGCGGAGCTCCGCCCGATCGACGACGTTCGATCCACGGCGGACTACCGTCGGACGGTCGCGGCCCGGATCCTCCACCGGATCGTCCGCGACGCCGGGGGCTGGTGAGCGACCTCGACGTCGACCTCGACCGGCTCAACGCCGCGACGCCGGCGGACGCGTCGACGGCCCTCGCCCCGCTGTTCGAGGGCGCGCCGCGATTCCTGGGCCGGCTCGTCGCGGCGCGCCCGTTCCGGTCGTGGGACGAGCTGTTCGAGGTGGCTCGGGCGATCGCCCGCACCATGCCGGAGGCGGAGCAGGTCGAGCTCATCGACGCCCACCCGCGACTGGGGGCGGCGCCGGGCACAGTCAGCGCCCTGTCGTTCGTGGAGCAGGGCTACGACCGGCTCGCCGGACAGCAGGGCGGCGATCGGCTCGCCGGGCCGGCCGCGCCGGCCGCGCCCGCCGACCTCGACGTGGCCGCCGAGCTCGACCGGCTCAACGCCGCGTACGAGGCCCGCTTCGGCTTCCGCTACTGTGTCTTCGTCGCCGGCCGGGCCCGTGAGGCGCTCCTCCCGGGGATGGCGGCGGCGCTCGGCGAGGATCGCCGGGCCGAGCTCCATCGGGCGATCGACGCGGTCGTCGACATTGCCGTCGCGCGAGCCGCGGCGCTCGGCGGCTCGCGCGGCTGAGCAGGAGGCCAGGAGGCGACGGTGTTCGAGCTGGGTGCCAACCGCTACGGCAAGTCGAGGATCCGGCTGGTCACCGTGACCCGTCGGCCCGACCGCCACGTGCTGCGCGACCTGACCGTCGATGTCGCCCTTGAGGGTGACTTCGCGGCCGCCCACGTCGACGGCGACAACGCCAACGTCATCGCCACCGACACGATGAAGAACACCGTCTACGCCTTCGCTCGCGATCGCCTGACCGGCGCGGCCGAGGACTTCGGCCTCGAGCTCGCCCGGCACTTCGCCGGCTATCCGCAGGTCGACCGGGCCTCGGTGACGCTCCGGGAGCATGACTGGGTCCGGATACCGCTCGCCGCCGGGCCGGCACCCGACGCCTTCACCCGGAGCGGCGAGATGACCCGGGTCGCGGTCACGACGGCGACGCGGCTGGGCGCCACGGTCGAGGCCGGGGTCGAGGATCTGACGGTCATGAAGACGACGAAGTCGGCGTTCTCGGGCTTCGAGCGGGATCGCTACACGACCCTGGCCGAGGTCGACGACCGGATCATGGCGACCAGGATCACGGCCCTGTGGGGCTACGGCGAGACCGCGGCGGAGGCCGGCTTCGATTTCGACCGCGCGTTCGCGAGGTCGAAGGCGGCGCTCCTCGCCACGCTCGCCGAGCATTTCAGCCCGTCCGTCCAGGCCTCGATCTGGATCATGGCCACCGCGATGCTCGAGGCCGAGCCGGCGATCGACTGGGTCCGGATGGTCCTGCCGAACCTCCACCACTGGACCGTCAATCTCGAGCCGTTCGGGCTCGACAACCCCGGGGCCGTGTTCGTCTCGACGACCGAGCCGCACGGCCTCATCGACGCCACGGTCCGGCGCAGCCGCTGACCGATGGCTGCGTCCCGCCGAGCCGAACCGCACGGCGTCGACGTCGTCGGCCGCGAGGCACCCGGCGTCGGCGAGGTCCTCACCCCTGCGGCCCTCGAGTTCCTTGCCGCCCTCGAGCGGCGGTTCCGCGGCGAGCGGGCCGCGATCCTCGAGCGGCGGGCCGCGCTTGCGACGGTGATCGCCGCCGGCGTCGAGCTGGACTTTCTGTCACCGACGTCGGCCGTCCGGGCCGACGGAACGTGGCGCGTTGCCGAAGCCCCGCCCGACCTCCTCGACCGGCGGGTCGAGATCACCGGGCCGGCCGAGCCGAAGATGATGATCAACGCCCTCAACTCCGGGGCGCGGGTCTTCATGGCCGACCTGGAGGACGCCCTCTCGCCGACGTGGGCCAACGTCGTCGGCGGCCAGGCGGCGATCGCCGCGGCCGTCCGGGGGAAGCTCGCGTTCACCTCGCCCGAGGGCAAGGCGTACCGGGTCAGGGAGCGGCCGGCGGTGCTCCTCGTCCGGCCGCGCGGCTGGCACCTCGAGGAGCGGCACGTGCTCGTCGATGGCTGGCCCGTGTCGGCCTCGCTGTTCGACGCCGGGCTGTACCTGTTCCACAACGCCGCGGAGCGGTTGGCGTGCGGCAGCGGTCCATACTTGTACCTCCCGAAGCTCCAGTCGCACCTCGAGGCTCGACTCTGGAACGAGGTGTTCCTGTGGGCCCAGGACGCGCTCGGGATCCCGCGCGGGAGCGTCCGGGCGACCGTCCTCATCGAGACGATCCACGCCGCCTTCGAGATGGACGAGATCCTATGGGAGCTGCGGGAGCACGCTGCCGGCCTCAACGCCGGGCGCTGGGACTACCTCTTCTCGTGCATCAAGACGTTCGGAGCCCGGCCGCCGGCGGTGCTGCCGGATCGGGCCCAGCTCACGATGACGGTGCCATTCATGCGGGCCTACACCGAGCTCCTCGTGGCGACCTGCCACCGCCGCGGTGCCCACGCGATCGGTGGGATGGCGGCGTTCATCCCGTCGCGCCGGGATCCGGAGGTCAACGCGGTGGCGATGGCCCGCGTCCACGACGACAAGGTCCGCGAGTCGGGCGACGGCTTCGACGGGACGTGGGTCGCCCACCCCGACCTCGTGCCGCTCGCGACCGAGGTCTTCGACGGGGTCCTGGGCGCGGCGCCGCACCAGAAAGGCCGGCTCCGGGGCGACGTGGCGGTGACGGCGAGGCAGCTCCGTGACGTCCGGGTCGAGGGCGGGCGGGTGACCGAGGCCGGTGCGCGCCTCAACGTCTCCGTGGCCCTCCAGTATCTCGACGCCTGGCTCGGCGGCAACGGCGCCGCCGCGATCAACAACCTCATGGAGGACGCCGCCACGGCCGAGATCTCCCGCTCGCAGCTGTGGCAGTGGCGGGTCACCGGCGCCCCGCTCGACGACGGCCGGCCGCTGACCGCCGACCGCTACCGCGCGATCCGGGACGAGGAGCTGGCCTCGATTCGCGGTCAGGGTGCCGACGCGGGGCACCTGGCCGCGGCCGCCGACCTCCTCGATGCGCTCGTCCTCGCCCGCGACTTCGAACCCTTCCTGACGCCTCGCGCGTACGTGCTCCTCGACTGATCCAGGCGCGTCGCCAACGCTCACCTCCGCCGCCGGCCGCCACTCCCGCCAACGCTCCCCCCGCCGCAGCTCGTTCGCAGCCGCCCAGACGCCCGCCCGCCCAGGCACATCTGCGGACGCCGATTCCTGGACCAACTCCGCTCCTGCCGGCCGTAGACAGGCGCCAGGTCCCAGATCCCGGTCCGATTCCACTGGGGGCGTCGTCAGGCCAGATTCCCGGCGCCTGCCGTGCGGCGGACTCGCTTCCGCGGGGCGAGGTATTGCGTAGCGCTGCCATGGGCGAAGTCCGACAGGAAATACAGCACCAGCTGACGGCGATCCGGCTGTCGGATCCAGCGCCGCACCCGTCGGCCGTCCTCCAGAAACGCGGCGCGAAGCAGGGGACGCACGGCGCTGACGTGGCGCCGGTTCATTCGCCACTCGGCCATGACGACCCAGGCGCTGACGGTCGCAGCATCCGTCCAGCCACGATCCTCTGCGATCCGGCGCGCGAGGCGGAGGCGCCGGTCCATCACGCCGATGAGCTCGTTGGGATCGACCAGCTCGGTCTTCAGCTCGATCATGGCGGCCGTGGATCAGCCGATCGAGATCGCCGCCCCGCCACCGGGGAGCGAGGTCGAGTCGCATTTCGAGGGCGTCACACACCCTCCGAAGGGTCCCCAGCGTGACGCCGTCGAGGTCGCCCGCTCGATCTCGTAGTACGTCGAGGGCGCCACGTCGGCCCGGGCAGCAACGTCGGCCTGCCGCTCGTTGCGTCGGAGGCGGATGCGACGGAGGGCCAGCCCGACGGCGACGTCATCCACGCCCCGCAGGATGCGGGGCGTCCCTTATCTGGCGCTTACTCCGGACCGGGCAGGCGGTGCGGCTCGAGGACGACGTCCCAATGGGCCTCGAGCAGCGAGAAGCGACGCCGCTCCTCGTCGCGATAGCGATCCTGGTCCGGGAACAGGTGCCGGGCGATCTCGGCGTCGGAGTGCTCCTGAACGGCGGCCCAGTTGCGGTACGTGATGGTCACGTAGAAGTCCCAGTCGGCCCGGCCGTCGCCGTGGAAGCGCGGCTTGGATGCCGTGACGTCGAGGAATCGGCCGGCCGCGAGCTGCTCGCGGAGGATCGGCCAGTGGTTGCGGTCGAACAGCCCGACGAACTCGTCGTGGGCGCCCCACCTCGTCCGGTAGAAGTAGGCGATGGTCACCGGCCCGCCGCTCTGGCTCATCTGCATCTCCTTCAGTCGCCGGCGCCCTTGCGCTCGACGAATCGACCATATCCGCGTTGGCCGGTGAAGGTCCCCTCGCGGATGACCGCCTGGCCCCGGACGAAGACCGACCGCACCGCGCCGTCGAGCTCGAGGCCCTCGTACGGGGTGTAGTCACTGGTGTGGTGGAGGTCGACGGCCCGAATCGTCCGGCGGGCGTCGGGGTCGAAGAGCACGAGGTCGGCGTCCCGGCCGACCTCGATCGCCCCTTTCTTCAGCAGCCCGAACCGGCGGGCCGGCGTCGTGGCCAGGACGTCGACGAGCCGCTCCGTCGTCAGCAGGCCGCGCGCGACGCCCAGGCCGTAGCCGATGGCCAGGAGCGTCTCGATCCCCGGCGCACCGTTGCTGATCCGGTCGAACGCGACGCCGTCGGCGGCTCCGGCCTTCTCGACCGCGGCGCGATCTGGGACATGGTCCGTGGCGATGAGGTCGAGGTCGCCCGTCGCGAGACCCTCCCACATCGCCACCCTGTCGGCGGTCGCGCGGAGCGGCGGCGAGATTACGACCTTGGCGACCTCCAGCTGATCCGTGGCATCGTAGCGTGCCTCGGTCAGGGCCAGGTAGTGGGGACAAGTCTCGGCCGAGGCGCGGAGGCCCAGGGCCTTCGCTTCGCGGACGTGCCGGAGGGCTTCGGCGGACGACAGGTGGACGACGTGCACGGGCGCGTCGGCCGCACGCGCGAAGGCCATCGCCCGGGCCGTCGCGACGGCCTCGGCGTAGGCCGGCCGCGTCGTCACATGGTAGCGCGCTGCCGTGTTACCACGGTACAACGCTGAAGCGACCGCGTCGTCAATGAGGACCGGGTCTTCGCAATGGACCTGGAGCATTCCACCCCGCCCGCCGAGCACACGCATCGCCTCGAGCAGGCGGACGTCGTCGAGCCGGAAGTCGAAGACCATGAACGCCTTGGCGGTCGGGACGCCGGCGTCGACCATCGCCGGGAGCTCGGCAACTGGATCGTCCATTCGGCCCGAGATGGCGAGGCTCACCGCGTAGTCGATCGCGCTGTCGTGCTCCGTGGTCGCCCGCCATTCGTGCAGACCGGCGAGCAGCGATCGCTCGGCCGCCGGCGATGCCCCCGTCCCCGGGTTGTTGAACGCCAGGAACGTCGTGGTGCCGCCGAACGCCGCCGCCACCGAATCCTGGAAGAACCGGTCGGGCTCGGCGTCGGTCGCCACGCGCGTGTGGGTATGGACGTCGACGACCCCCGGCAGCACGAGCAGGCCCGTGGCGTCGACGACGTCGGCCCAGCCGGCCTCGACCGACAGGCCGGCTTCGACCGCCTCGATCCGACCCCCCGCGATCGCGACGTCCGCTCGGCGTGAACCGGTCGCCGTGACGACGGTGCCGCCGTGGATGAGGAGCCCGGTCACCTAATCGTCGCTGCCACCGTCGCCGCCGTCACCACCATCGTCGTTGGCGTCGACCTCGTTGCGATCGTCCGGCGAACCGGATGCGTTCATCGGCGTCAAGTCGTCGGCCATGCCGCCGCTTGTGGCGACCTCGGTCGGTCGCCGGTCGTCAACCGTGTCATCGGAACGACTTCCGAACAGCGCCGCCAGGATCCGCCGCAACCAGTCCACGAGTTCCGCCTCCTCGATCCGGATCTGCAGGGCCCCTTCTCAGGGTGCCAGCCGGCCCGCGTCTCCCACGCGAATCGTTCCCGCGCGCTCTACGGCGCCGGGTAATCCTTGTCTCGCAGATCGTGGGGCAGGCCCTCGATGAACCGCTCCTTGGTTGAGCTCTCGCCTCGCCGTACCCGCCTGACTAGGTAGATGGCCACCAGAAGCGCCCCGATGACGAAGACCACGATCTCCATTCAGCCGACCTCCTCGATGCGGACCAGCTGCGCCCCTTCCCACAGCGCTCGTCGCCCAACTTCGCGGAGCCGCTCCTGCCAGCCTTCTACAGGGACGAGCGTGGCGAAGTGGTTGGCGGCCAGCTGGCCGACCTTCGACGAGGTCGTGCAGGCGCCGTATGGGAAGAAGATCTCGCACTCGCTGATCCCGCCGGGATACATCGCGAGCATGCCGGGCGACGGGTGCGACGTGTGGTTCTCGTAGTCGATGCCCGGCCGGAAGTCGCCGTACGGGATCCACGTCGACTCGCCGGACCAGCGGCAGTGGATGAGCCGCGACTCGATCGGCAGCAGCCGCCGGATGGCCTCGATGGTCGCCGGCGCGGCGGGCTCCCAGCGGGCGCTAAAGTGGAGATCGTCGCCGACAGTGATTCTCAGCTCTCCCATCCCCGGAGGATACGTGGCCAGCACCGGCCCGGATACACCCGACCTGCCACAGACGGCGTCGTCCGCCATCCCGACGATGCCGACGATCTCGACGCACGTCCTCGACACGGAGGCCGGCGGCCCGGCCCGGGGCGTCCATGTCAGCCTCTACAAGCTCGGCGAGGACGACCGGCCGATCCGCCTGACCCAGGCCCTGACCGACGATGACGGCCGGATTCGCGACCTGCTGGGGCGGCCGATGTCGACGGGCATCTACCGGCTCGAGTTCAACCTCGCCGGCGTTCGCGGGCCGGGCACCGGCGACGATCGCTTCTTCCGGCGGCTGACGCTCGAGCTGCGGGTGGACGACGTCACGCGGTCCTACCACGTGCCGCTGCTGCTGGCGCCCTACTCGCTGACGACCTACCGGGGGAGCTGAATCGCCGTGCCACGCTAGGTGGCACGGGGCTCTCCCAGGATGCGGCCCATGGAAGCCCGCATCGTCGCCCTCCCGAACCGTTCGCAGCCCAGCGTCTCGGTGGCGCCGGACAGGATCGTCGTCGACCACCTGACCGTCGCCGACCCCGGGCTCGCCGCCTGGCTCGGCGACCAGCCGATGGACGACCACGCCATCCTCGTCGAGCGGGCGATGCGGATCGGCCTCATGGCGATCCAGAGCGTCGGCGTGACCCTCAACGTCGACGCCGTCCGGGTCGAGTTCGAGCGCCTCGCCGACGGCCAGCGGGCGATGACCGAGCGCGCCGCCGAGGCTCTCGAGCAGACTCTCCGGACCAACTTCGGTGACGGCGACGGTCGCCTCCCCCGGACGCTCGAGGCGTTCCTCGGCGACCGCGGCAGGCTCCAGGCGACGGTCCGGGAGCTGTTCGATCCCGATCGCAAGGACTCCGCCGTGGGCCGGCTTTCGACGATGCTCGAGGCCTACTTCGACGGCGACGCCTCGCGGCTCGCCACCCTGCTCGATCCGACCCGCCTGGGATCGCCGCTCCACCAGTTCCGGAGCGAGATGGCGGCCGGCTTCAAGGCGATCGAGGAGAAGCTCGTCGCGATCGAGGCGGCGGCCACGGCACGGGCCGGGGAGCGGGCGAAGTCCGCGGCCAAGGGCGGCGATTTCGAGGCCGTCCTCGAGGACCTCCTGGCCGAGATCGCCCGGGGGGCCAACGATCTCCTCGACCGGACCGCCACGGACGCCGGCGACAAGGGCCGGTCCAAGAAGGGCGACTTCGTCCTGACCCTCGACCCGAATCTCACTCACGGCACCGACCTGCGGGTCGTGATCGAGGCCAAGGACCGCCGGATGTCGGGCCGCGAGATGCGCGACGAGCTCCGCGAAGCCCGCACCAATCGTGACGCGGCGGTCGGGCTCGTCGTCTTCACCCCTGACCATGCCCCGGCCGGTATCGCCCCCTTCGATGTTCGGGCCGGCGACGTGTACTGCGTCATCGACCCGCTCGCGCCGGACCCGGCGACGCTCGAGGCCGCCGTCCGGCTCGCCCGCCTCCTCGCCCTGGCAAGCCTCCGCGAGCGCCAGGCGGAGGTCGACGCGGCGGCGATCGGCGAGGCTCTCATCGCGATCTGCGAGCAGCTCGAGCCGATCCGGGGCATGAAGGTCCAGCTGACCTCGATCGCAACGACGGCCGGACAGGTCACGGCCGGGCTCGACCGGCTCCGTGACGGGATCCTCGCCCAGATCAGGACGGCTGAGCGCGAGATCGCCGCCGTGCGCTGACGGCGCGCAGCCGCAATGTCTCGACAGTCAGCGTTGTCGGGGCGATTGCGATCGGGTGGTATGGTCCTGTCCCGACTCCGCCGGGAGACGGAGCGGACAGCACGAGGGCAGGCAGTGGCGCGCTCGATGTGGAAGGGGGCCATCCAGTTCGGCCTCGTGACCATCCCGGTCAAGCTCTACGTGGCCACGGAATCGCGGGCCGGCGTGAGCTTCAACATGCTCCATGCCGAGGACCTGTCGCGGATCCAGATGAAGATCTTCTGCCCGGTCGAGGAGGAGATCATCTCCCGGGCCGACACGGTCAAGGGCTTCGAGTACGCCCCCGGCGAGTACGTCGTCATCACCGACGAGGACCTCGAGTCCTTGCCGCTCAAGACCGTCCGCTCGATCGAGATCGAGCAGTTCGTCGAATCCGAGGCCGCCGCGACCCACACGAAGTTCGTGAAGCAGGCCTACTACATCGAGCCCGACAAGATCGGCCGGAAGGCCTTTGGGCTCCTCAAGTCCGTGCTCCAGGACAAGGGCCTCACGGCGATCTGCAAGGTCGTCATCAAAGACCGTGAAGCGCTCGCCGCGCTCGATCCCTACGAGAACACGATGGTGCTCTCGACCCTCTACTGGCCGGACGAGATCCGGGCCCTCGGCGAGCTGGACCTGCCGGACGAGGAGCCCGAGGTCAAGGCCGCCGAGAAGGCGATGGCCGAGCAGCTCGTGGGCTCCATGACCGGCGAATTCGACCCGACGCAGTACCAGGACGAGTACCGAACCGCGCTGATGCAGATCATCGAGTCGAAGGTCGAGGGCCGAGAGGTCGTCGCGGCGCCGGCGGCCGAGGAGCCAACCAGCCTGGTCGACCTGATGGCCGCTCTGGAGGCCAGCGTCAAGGCCGCGAAGTCGGCCCGCGAGGCCGGCACGCCGCCGCCGACGTCGGTCGCCGAGGCGGCGGCCCGGAAGGCGACGAGGGCCTCGGCGACGAGGGCCTCGACGAAGGCCTCGGCGGCGAAGGCTGTCCCGGCTGACGACGAGGCCGACGCGGCCAAGGCCGGCCGCCGCCGCAAGAGCGCCTGACACCGGTTCGGCGACACCTGCGCCCGGCATGCGGCTCGAGGAGTATCGGCGCAAGCGGAACTTCGGCAGAACGCCTGAGCCGGCCGGCGACACGACTCCGGCGGCAGCCGGCGCGCCGGCCTCGCGCGGCCGGTTTGTCGTCCAGCGACATCGCGCCACCCGGCTCCACTACGACTTCCGGCTGGAGATCGACGACGTCCTCGTGTCGTGGGCCGTGCCTCGCGGGCCAACGCTCGACTCGAGCGCCCGGCGGATGGCGGTCCATGTCGAGGACCATCCGATCGAGTACCTCGACTTCGAGGGCGTCATCCCGAAGGGCCAGTACGGCGCCGGTGACGTCATCGTCTGGGACTGGGGCACGTGGCAGGCCGAAGCGGAGACCCCCGATGGCCGCCGGGCCGTGGCCGACGGCGAGCTGAAGTTCAGCCTCGAGGGCCAGAAGGTCCGCGGCCGCTTCACGATCGTCCGGACGACGGGTCGCGGCGGAACCCGAGCGTTCGAGGATGACGACGCCGAGCAGTGGCTCCTCATCCACAAGCGTGGCCCAACCTCTGTCCCGGGCTGGGATGCGGAGGACCATCCCCGGAGCGTGAAAACCGGCCGGACGAACGACGAGGTCCGCGACAACCACGACGCGATCTGGGTGAGCGAGGCCCCGGCCGCCACGGCCCGGATCGACCTGTCGAAGTCGATCGAGGCAGCCATGCCGGCCTTCGTCGAGCCGATGGCGGCCACCCTCGCGGATCGTCCGTTTCGGGACGAGGACTGGCTGTTCGAGGTCAAGTGGGACGGCTATCGCCTCCAGGCCGTCGTCCGCGACGGGAAGGTACGGACGTTCACACGCAACGGCAAGGACGGAGACCAGTACTTCCCGAGGCTCCTCGGCCAGCCGACCTGGATCGAGGCTCGCGAGGCGATCGTGGACGGCGAGGTCGTGGCGATCGGCGACGACGGCAAGCCCGCGTTCTCGCTCCTCCAGGAGAAGCTCGGCGCCCGGGGCCCCGGCGGCGGGGCGGCGCCCGGCCTCGTCTTCCATGCCTTCGACCTGCTCTACCACGACGGGCGATCGCTCCTGAGGGTCCCGCTCGAGGACCGCAAGCGGCTCCTGAAGTCGGTCCTTCGCGACCACCCCCGCGTCCGGTACGCAAGCCACGTCGACACCGAGGGCATCGCCTTCCTCGAGGCCTGCGCCCAGCAGGGCCTCGAAGGGGCGATTGCCAAGCACCGCCGCTCGACCTACGAGCCGGGCACTCGGTCCCGCGCCTGGCTGAAGCTGAAGATCCGGCCCGAGCAGGAGCTGGTGGTCGGTGGCTGGACGCCGGGCGAGGGCAACGCGAAGGACCTCGGTGCCCTCGTCGTCGGGTACTACGAGCACGACGGTGAGAAGAGCCCCGCCACCCCGAACCTGCGCTTTGCCGGCAAGGTCGGCTCGGGCTTCACCGGCAAGACCCGGGCCGACCTCCGTCGCCGCCTCGCCGAGATCGAGTCGGCGACCTCGCCCTTCGACCCGCCGCCGCCAAGGGACTACCGGGGACGGTGGGGCGGCGACCTCGCGGGTGTGACGTGGGTCCGCCCCGAGCTCGTCATCCGGGCCGAGCTCGGAGGCTGGACGCGCGAGGGCATCGTCCGCCAGGGCGCGTACAAGGGCCTGGAGCCCGGCAAGGACCCCTTGGAGGTCACGCGCGAGCGCGCCGTCGCGACCGGCGCCACGGTCCTGGAGGTGGAAGCCGGGTTGCCCGCGGCGGAGAAGGCGGCCATGGACCCGATGACCGGCCACCTCCACCCCTGGGCCGCGACCGAGGCCGAGCTCCTGGCCCTGGCGCGGCTGGGCAGGGAGGGCGCCTGGCAGGTCGGGGGCGTGGAGCTCAAGCTCACCAACCTCGACAAGCCGCTCTTCCCGCCAGCCGAGGGCGATGAAGCTGGCGGACCGATCACGAAGCGCGAGGTCATCGCCTACTTCGCCCTGATCGCCCCGGTCATGCTGCCGCACCTGGCCGAGCGGCCGCTCAACCTCCACCGCTTTCCCGACGGGGCCAACGGCGGCGGCTTCTGGCAGAAGGACCTCAAGCCCACCGACCCGGCCTGGCTCCGACGCTGGCGCGAGGTCGGGGTCGAGGCCCGCGAGGCCAATGAGCACGTCGTCGCCGATCGCGTCGCGACGCTGTGCTGGCTCGGTAACCAGGCGGCCTTCGAGGTCCACGCCTGGACTTCCCGCCTGGACGCACCCTTCCGGCCCACGTTCGCCCTCATCGACATCGACCCGGGGACGAAGACGACCTGGGACGAAACCCTGGCCCTGGCCAGGCTCTTCCGGACGGCCCTCGACCACCTCGGCGTCCGCGGCTACCCCAAGGTCAGCGGCCAGCGCGGCCTCCAGGTCTGGATCCCGATCGTCCCGAAGTACGACCACGGCCAGACGACCGACTGGGTCGAGAAGCTGTCACGGGCGGTGGCTGCCGTCGTCCCGGACCTGGTGTCCTGGGAGTGGTCGAAGGGAAACCGTGGGGGCCGGGCCCGCCTCGACTACACCCAGAACGCCCCGATCAAGACCCTCGTTGCGCCGTATGCCGTGCGGCCCGCGGTCGGGGCGCCGGTCTCGGCGCCGATCGCCTGGGACGAGCTGGACGATCCCGCTCTCAGGCCGAACTCCTGGACGGTGCGCAACGTCCTCGAGCGAGTCGCGGCCAAGGGCGATCTCTTCGCCGGCGCCCAGACCGATCTCCAGGAGCTGCCGCCGGTCTAAGCTCGGCAGCCGCCGCGCGCGACCGCGGCTTTGGCGGCCGCGGCCGGCGAACGGTCTGCCGTCAGCGGTTCCAGCCAGCCACGATCACGTTGCCCGGAGCGCGCCGGGTCCGGAACGTGCGGAGGTCGACGAGCCCGGCACGGCGGAGCCAGTCCCGGATCGTTGCCACGGGCCACGAGCCACCCCCGAGCGCGACCAGGTAGCCGAGGTCGAGCAGCGCCGTGCTCGCGGTGGTTGCCGCGCCCGCTCCGGAGTTCGTGTCCTGGTCGACGACGAGGAGGACCCCGCCCGGGCCTAGCGCGCCGGCGGCGCGGCGGATCAGCCGTTCGCCATCGTGGGCCGATAGCCCGTGGAGGACGTTCGCCACGAGGACGACGTCGAACCCGACACCGAGGTCCGCCACGAGGAAGTCGCCCGCTCTGGTCGAGATCCGGTCTCGGAGTCCCGCCTCATCGATGGCCGGCTCCGCCGAGCCCAGGGCGCCCGGGAGGTCGACGATCGTGGCGGTCAGGCCGGCGTGCCGGCGGCACAGGAGCAGGCTGAAGATGCCGTTTCCGCCGCCGAGGTCCAGCAGCCGACGCGGTCCCGACGGGATGGGCATCCTGCCGACGAGGTGCTGGCCGATCAGGATCCCAGCGATGCGATCCCACGCCTGGAAGTCGGCCGAGCGACCGGGCGAGGCTTCGAGGACCTCGTACAACGGCCGTCGGGGTCCGCCCGCGCGCACGGCGCCCTCGAGCTCGTCCCAGATCGTGAGCGCGTTCCACTCGAGGAACGGCAGCCCGGTGACGATCGAGTCAGGCGAGCTCGAGGTGAGCCAGCGCCGCGACTGTGGCGTCAGCGACCAGGTCGACCCGAGGCGTTGAAGGTAGCCGAGCGTCCGAAGCGCCCCCAGCAGCTGGGCGACGGCGCGCGCATCTGTCGCCGTTGCGCCCGCGACCTCGGCGGTGGTCAGCGGCCGGGCCGCGAGCGCGTCGTAGATCCCGAGCCTGGATGCCACGATGGCGGCCCGGAAGGCCAGCGTCGCCGCATAGTCGAGCAGGATTCCGGGCAGGACGTTCAGTCGCCCGATCAGGGCGCGTTCGAGCAGGTCCGGGACGATCGGCACGGCGCCACACCTCAACGCGGCCTCGACATCATGGACCACTCACCCCGAGCGCGGCAACGCGGGCGGAGACCCTCGCCTCAGACCAGCGGCACGACCTCGCGGACGAAGGCCTCCGCCTGACGGGCGAGCGCCTCCGGGTCTCGCGCCGGGAAGGTCAGGGCGAGGTGGCCAACCCCGATCGCTGCGAACGCCCGGACCTCGGCCGCGACCTCCCCGGGCGTGCCGCGCATCGCGTAGCCGTCGACCGGCTCCGTCGACTCGAGGCGGACCCGGACCCGAGCGGACAGGGCCGGCATCGGCCGGCCGGCCTCCTCGGCCGCCGCCCGGATGATCGGCACGCGCCGCTCGTAGGCCGCGGGGCCCGTCGCCGACGAGTGGTAGGCGTCGGCCAGCCGGCCGACCCGCCGCAGGGCCGCCTCCTGGCGGCCGCCGATCCAGATCGGGACGGCGCCGGCCCGGTCGGGGAGCGGCCCGAAGACGAAGTCGTCGAAGGTGTGGAAGCGGCCGTGGAACGGCCAGTCGGCGCCGGACCAGAGGTGGCGCCACAGGCGGATCGTCTCATCGGTGTAGGCGCCGCGGACCTCGAACCGCTCGGCGACCCCGACGTTCGCGAACTCGGCCCGGCTCCAGCCCACGCCGACGCCGGCGATGAGCCGGCCACGCGACAGGTTGTCGACCGTCGCGAGCTCCTTCGCCAGGACGACGGCGTTGCGCATCGGGACGACGACGACGCTGGCCCCGAGCCGGACGGTCGTGGTCCGGCCGGCGAGGTAGGCGAGGGTCGTCACGGCCTCGAAGATCGTGCCGTAGTCCTCGGCCGCGCTGGCGTCGACGAGGAGGTGGTCGGTCGTCCAGACGTCGCTGAAGCCGAGGCGCTCCGCGATCTCGCCGGCGGCATCGATGCCCTCGCGCGTGGCGTCGTCGCCGAGGGACGGAAGGATCAAGCCATAGTCCATGGTTCGATGCTACGACGGTCGCCGCCGGCCTTCCTCCCGGCTCGCGATCAGCCGACTTCGACCGTCGCGACCCACTTGACCCAGTCGAGGCCCCGATGGCCCGGCAGGACCAGGCGCAGCGGCGCGCCGTTGGCGGCCGGCAACGGGCCGCCGGCCACGGACCAGGCGAGGACGGCCCGGTCGAGCTCGTATGCCGCGACCGACGCGGCCCAGCCGGTGACCGACCGGACGACGACGGCCGCCCTGCGCGGGTCGACGGTCGGTCCGGAGACGAGCTCCACCAGCCGCGCGAGCGGGACACCCCGCCAGGGGGTCTCGATCGCCCAGCCCGACGTGCAGTCGAGCACGGCCCGGGCCTCGACCTCGCCGAGCTCCCGGAGCGCCGGCAGATCCAGGTCGATCGACGGGTCACCGCCGCGGCCGGCCACCCGCAGCCGCCACGACGCCGGATCGATCGACGGCGCCGGCTCGCCGAAGAACGTCGTCGCCGGCGGGATCCCG
>JBFMEV010000033.1:0-34084 GCA_040752335.1 Chloroflexota bacterium | reverse complement strand
CCCCGCCCGCTGCCCCGCCCGCGCCGCATACGTATCACGCGCAACGTTTGTCTCACGCGCAACGTTCCGAGGCGTGGCCGTCGGCGTTGCGGGCCACGAAGCGAGGGGTCCCTCATGAGACATCGATCTGCTCGCCGGGAACGCGAAGGCGACCGTCGCGACCGGCTGCCGCGGCCTGCGACGGCGGAACTTGCTTTGGGCACGAGGGGCGTCATGGAAGCGGGTTGATCCGTGTCGCCGGGAGGCGCATGATCGACCCCCTCCTGGGACCGGCGACCCTTCCTGTTCCACTCCCGTCGGGACGGCGGCGGCCGCAGGCGCCAGGGGGCTCCGCGCGCCGCAACGCTTCGTCATCGTGTCCGTGACGGAAGGAGGTTGGCCTGTGAACGAGCACGTATCGCTCGTCGTCAACGGAGTGCCCAGGGAGGTGGACGTCGAGCCAAGACGTCTCCTGGTCCAGCTCCTCCGCGAGGATCTGGACCTCACCGGCACCCACGTCGGCTGCGACACCTCGCAGTGCGGCGCCTGCACCGTCCACGTCGACGGCAAGGCCGTCAAGTCGTGCACCATGCTCGCCGTCCAGGCCGACGGCTCGGCCGTGACCACGATCGAGGGCATGGCAACCACCGACGGCCTCCACCCGCTGCAGCAGGCCTTCTGGGAGCAGCACGGCCTCCAGTGCGGGTTCTGCACGCCAGGCATGATCATGGCCGCGGCCGACCTCCTCGGTCGGACGACCGATCCCACCGACGCCGAGATCCGGCACGCGATCGAGGGCAACTTCTGTCGCTGTACCGGCTACCAGAACATCGTCAATGCGGTCCGGGCCGCCGCAGCCTCGATGCGGGCCGGCGCCGGGGCGCCATCCGGCGTCACCGCCGGGGGAGGCGAGTCATGACCGCCGACATGCTCGGCCAGCGCGTCAAGCGGGTCGAGGACCAGCGCCTCATCACCGGCAGGGGCCGCTATGTCGACGACATCAAGCTCCAGTCGATGGCCCACGTCGCGATCCTCCGGAGCCCCTACGCCCACGCCAACATCCGCTCGATCGACACGAGCCTGGCCAGGGCGATGCCCGGCGTCCTCGATGTCATGGTCGGCGCCGACGTGCCCTACAACCCGCTGCCGATGGCCTGGCCGGCCGGTGGCTCGGCGGGCCTCCAGAACAACGTCAACACGCCCCGGGCCCTGGCCACCGACAGCGTCAAGTGGACCGGCGAGGGCGTGGCCGCGGTCACGGCCGAGACCGCCGAGCAGGCCCAGGACGCGCTCGAGGCGATCGTCATCGATTGGGAGCCGCTGCCGACCGTGGTCGACGCCGAGAAGGCGACCCAGCCCGGCGCACCGCAGCTCCACGAGAACGCGCCCAACAACGAGGTCTTCACCTGGACCGTCGGCGACCGCGACGGCACCGACGCTGCCATCCGCGACGCCGAGGTCGTCGTCCGCCAGCGGATCGTCAACCAGCGGCTCATCCCCAACCCGATGGAGACGCGCGGCGACATCGGGCTCTACAACCCCGGCACCGACGAGTACACGATCTGGATGTCGAGCCAGACGCCCCACATCCAGCGCCTGCTCCTGGCGGCCTTCGTCATGGGGGTTCCCGAGCACAAGATCCGCTGCATCAGCCCCGACGTCGGGGGCGCCTTCGGGACCAAGATCTTCACCTACGCCGACTACCCGATCGTGCTCCTCGCCTCGAAGCGGATTGGCGGCCGGCCGGTCAAGTGGATCGAGGGCCGGCGGGAGAACTACCAGGCCACGATCCATGGTCGGGACCACATCACCTACCTCGAGATCGCCGGAAAGCGCGACGGCGAGATCACCGGTCTGAAGGTCAAGACCTACGCCAATCTCGGCGGCCGGCTCTCGACGATCGGCCCGGGCATCCCCACGACCCTCTACGCCCGCGTCCTCTCGGGCTGCTACAGGATCCCCAATGTCTTCGCCGAGGTCACCGGCGTCTACACCAACACGGTCTTCGTGGACGCCTATCGAGGCGCCGGCCGGCCCGAGGCGACCTACGTCATCGAGCGGGCGATGGACCTCTTCGCCGACGAGATCGGGATGGACCACGCCGCGATCCGCCGGAAGAACTTCATCCCGCCGGACCAGTTCCCCTACGAGAACCCGTCCGGTCTCGGCACCGCGTCCGGCGGGGCCAAGATCTTCATCGATTCCGGGAACTACGAGCCGGCCCTCAACAAGGCCCTCGTCGCCTCGGGCTACCTCGACGCCGAGGCGGCCCGGGCCGAGGCTCGCAAGCGCGGCAAGTACCTCGGCTTCGGGCTCAGCTCATACATCGAGGTCTGCGGCGTCGCGCCCTCGAAGTGGATCGGCGCCGTCGGCGAGGGCTGGGGCGCGGCGATGTGGGAGTCGGCCAACATCCGCGTCCACCTGACCGGCAAGGTCGTGGTCACGATGGGCACCCAGCCCCAGGGCCAGGGCCACGAGACGACGTACGCCCAGGTCGTCGGCCACGAGCTCGGCCTGCCGATGGAGGACATCGTCGTCCAGCACTCCGACACGCAGGGCACGCCATTCGGCTACGGGAGCTACGGCTCGCGGACGTCGTCGGTGGGCATGACGGCCGCCATCAAGGCCGCGGCCAAGATCCGCGAGAAGGCCCGCCGCTACGCGGCCCACATGCTCGAGGCCTCGCCCGACGACATCGAGGTCGACGGCGCGACGTACTCGGTCAAGGGCTCGCCCGACAAGAAGAAGACCCTCCAGGAGATCGCCTTCGCCCTCGACCTCGCGTTCGATGCCCCCGAGGGCATGGAGCCGTACCTCGACGAGACGGCCTATCACGACACCCCGAACTGCACCTGGCCGTTCGGGACCCACGTCGCCGTGGTCGAGATCGACGAGGCGACCGGCGCGGTCGACCTCGTGAAGTACGTCGCGGTCGACGACGTCGGCAACAAGATCAACCCGATGATCGTCGACGGCCAGCTCCACGGCGGCATCGCCCAGGGCGTCGGCCAGGCGCTCTGGGAAGGCGCCGTCTACGGCGACGACGGCCAGCTCCTGTCGGGCTCGATGCTCGACTACGCGCTGCCGCGGGCATCGTGGTTCCCGCCGCTCGAGCTCGACGAGACGGTCACGCCGTCGCCGGTCAACCCGATCGGGGTGAAGGGCGTCGGCGAGGCCGGGGCGATCGCTTCGACGGCGGCCGTGGCGAACGCCGTCAACGACGCGCTTCGACCGCTGGGCATCAGACACGTGGACATGCCCCTCACGCCGCAGACGGTGTGGAAGGCGATCCAGGCTGCGAAGGGAGGCCCGGCGTGATCCCCGCCACGTTCGACTACGTCAGGGCGCGATCCCTCGATGACGCCCTGGCCCGGCTCGCGGCGAGCGCGGGCTCGGCCAAGGCGATCGCCGGCGGACAGTCGATCCTGCCGCTCATGAAGCTCCGGCTCGCGCGGCCGGAGATGCTCGTCGACATCGGCCGGCTGGCCGAGCTCCGGGGCGTCCGGCGGCTCGGCGATGGCCGCGTCTCGATCGGCGCGCTCACGACCTACGACGAGATGATGGCCGACGAGCTGATCCAGCTCTACGGGCTCCTCCGGGACGCCCTGCCGAACATCGGCGACGTCCAGGTCCGGAACCGGGGCACGATCGGCGGGTCCATCGCCCACGCCGACCCGGCCTCGGACATGCCGGCCATCCTCCTCGCCCTGGATGCGGAGATCGTCGCGCGGTCCGCCCGCGGCGAGCGGGCCATTCCCGCCACGTCGTTCTTCGAGGGTGCGTTCGTGACGGCCCTCGAGCCGGACGAGCTGATCACCGAGATTCGCCTGCCCGGCGGCGGCGAGGACATCCGCTCGGCCTACCTGGCGATCGAGCAGCCGGCCTCCGGGTACTCGATCGCGGGGGTCGCGGCGTGCATCGGGGCCCGCAGCGGTGACCGCTGGGGCTTCTGCAGCGTCGGCATCACCGGGGTGGGGGAGCACCCCTACCGGGCCTCGGCGGTCGAGGCCGCCGTGACCGGCGGCGCTTCGTTCGAGGATGCGGCCGGCCATGCCTGCGACGGCGTCGCCGTGGCCTCGGATATCCACGCCGATCGGGAGTATCGGGCGCACGTCGCGACGGTCATCGTCCGGCGAGCGCTGGAGGCGGCGGCCGCGCGCCTCGAGTGAAGGTCGCCCACATCGTTCTCGGCACAGCGGCGCCGGCGGATCTCGCCGGCGCCGTCCTCACCCGCGATATCGAGGTCGGCGGCGAGCGCTGGGCCAAGGGCCGGCGCCTCTCGCGCGCGGACCTGGCGCAGGCCGCGGCGGCCGTGCCGCTGGTCGAGGGCCGCCCGATCACGGTCCTGATCCCCGAAGCGGGCGACGTCCACGAGGACGACGCGGCGCGGCGGCTCGCGGCAGCCGTCGCGGGACCCGGACTCGTCGTCGGCGAGCTCGCCCAGAGCCGGATCGACCTTCGGGCGGCCACGGCCGGCGTCGTTCGGGTGCGGGTCGTCGTGTTGGGACGCCTGAACGCCATCGACCCGCTCGAGGTCTTCACGGTCCAGAGTGGCCGGGTGGTCGGGCCTGGCGGGCTCGTCGCGAGTGTCAAGGTCGCGCCCCATCTGGTGCTGGAGACGGCGCTCGTGCGCGCGGAAGCGGTCGCCCAACGCGCAGGCCGCGGAGGCGTGGTCTCGATCGCCCCCTTTCAGCCCCGGCGCGTTGCGGCGGTCGTGAAGGAATCGATCCGGGGGATCGCCCGCGACCGCTTCGAGGCAACGATCCAGGCACGGATAGAGGGCCTGGGCTCGACGCTTGTCGGGCTCGACTACGTCGACGACGCCGTCGATGCGGTCGAGGTGGCGCTGCGCCGCCGCGTCCGTGGCCGCGGCGGGGCCCGCGCGGATGTGGTGCTCACGGCCGGCTCGGCGAGCACGGATCCCGAGGACCCCTTCTTCGTGGCGATCGCGCGTCTTGGCGGCCGGCTCGTCCGCCAGGGCGTCCCGGCGCATCCGGGTTCGATGCTGTGGCTCGCGACCATCGGCCGGGTGCCGGTCCTCGGGCTGCCGTCGTGCGGCGCCTACTCGCGGGCAACGGCCGCCGACCTGCTCCTGCCGCGCCTCCTCGCGGGCGAGCCGCCATCGATCCGCACCCTGGCCCGCCTCGGCCACGGCGGCATCCTGACCCGCGACCAGCGCTATCGCTTCCCGGCCTACGCCGAAGACCTCGAGCCACCGGAGGGATGAGCCGACGCAGGAGCAAGGTCGGCGAGACGTGCAGGATTCCGGCATGAACAACGGACCCATTGAGCCCTTCAAAGGAGCGGCGCCGAGCGAGGCCGTCGCCCGAGCCGAACCACGGGCCGTCGGAGCGCGGGCGTACTCGCCGGGTCAACCCTTCAGTCAGTTGCCACATCGTTTCCGGACGGTGCTCGCCCTCGCGTTGAGCGCGCTACTCGCTGAGGCATGTGGGCTATGGCCAGTTTCGATCGGCGATGGCGGCAGCAATACCCTCAACTTCGTGAATCACAGCGCGGAGTCTGTACAGGTGGTGTATGTCCCAGACGTCGGACGGGAGTTCGTCCTCGTCAAGAGCTGGATCGGCCCGGGGGAGTCAGCGTCGACCGTCGAAGGACTTGGTTGTACTTCCGGAACGCTCGTCGCCAGGAATGAGGCGGGCGAGGCTGTCGACCGGCGCGAGGAGCCCCTGTGCCAAGGGGAGACATGGCGGATCGGCGACCCTGAGCCGCCGGCGAGCGGCTGATACGCGTCGTGCGAGAGCGACCTCCTTGGGCGCCGAGGTGTCCGTCGCACTGCGGCGATGTGGAGGGAGCGTGACGTCCCGGATACGCCGCCTACGCTCCGGGTGAGTGATAGGCGGCTGCCCGGGGCGGTGGATGGCTCGAAATCGTCTCCGCCACGCCCGTGGCCAGCCGCCAGAGACCTCGAGACGTCGGAATCCTCCCCTTGTACTCCCGGGGTGAGTAGGGGGCGGTAGTGCCGGCTGATCAACCGGCGCCGGGGCGGAGGCTGGCCCGCCTGCTACGATCGGCTCCCATGGCAACCGCGCTGACTTCCACCGACGCGATCACCGAGGCCTTCCGCGAGCGCGGCTACATCGCCGACCGCTCGATCGCGACGGCGGTGTTCCTCGGCCTCCGGCTCGGGCGGCCGCTCCTCCTCGAGGGCGAGGCCGGGGTCGGTAAGACCGAGCTGGCGAAGGTCCTCGCGTCCTCCCTCGGCACCCGACTGATCCGGCTCCAGTGCTACGAGGGCCTCGACGTCAACACCGCGGTCTACGAATGGAACTATCCCCGCCAGATGCTCGAGATCCGGCTGCTCGAGGCCCGCGGCCAGGCGGATCACGCGACCGCCCACAACATCTTCGGGGCCGAGTTCCTCATCAAGCGGCCGCTCCTCCAGGCCCTCGAGGCGGGGGCCGACGGCGAGCCGCCGGTCCTCCTCATCGACGAGATCGACCGGGCGGACGAAGAGTTCGAGGCCTATCTCCTGGAGATCCTCTCGGACTTCCAGGTGACGGTTCCCGAGATCGGGACGATCACGGCGCAGCGCCCGCCCCGGGTGATCCTGACCTCCAACCGGACCCGCGAGGTCCACGACGCCCTCAAGCGGCGCTGCCTCTACCACTGGATCGACTACCCGTCGGCGGCCAAGGAGTTCGAGATCGTCCAGGCCCGCGTCCCCGGGGCGCCCGAGATGCTGGCCCGCGCCGTCGTCGCCTTCGTCCACCGCCTCCGGGAGGCGGACCTCACGAAGGTCCCCGGCATCGCCGAGACGCTCGACTGGGCGGCCGCGCTCATGGCCCTCGGCGCCGCCGAGCTGACCCCGGAGCTCGTCGATGAGACGCTCGGGGTCGTCCTCAAGTACGAGGAGGACATCCGCCAGGTCCGCGGTGAGACGGTGAAGAGCTACCTCGCCGAGGTTGCGGCCGGCGGCTGACGCCGGCTCGAGGCTGGGGCCGACCGAACCATGCCGATCGACCCGGCGATCGTGAACGATCCTGCGATCGTTGTGAGCGGGCCGCGCGAGGCGATCGACGGCCACCGCCTGCTGGCCCGCGCCGTCGGATTCGGTCGGGCCCTCCGGAAGGCCGGGCTCGCGGTCGACCTGTCTTCCGAGATCGATTTCGCGAGGGCCCTCGGGATCGTCGACATCGGCGATCGCGAGCTGGTGCGGGCGGCAGGGGCGGCGGTCTTCACGCGGCGACGCGACGATCGGCCGATCTACGACCGGGTATTCGATCGCTACTGGCGACGCCGGACGCTCCAGCCGAATCTCGAAGGCCCCGGCGCGGAGCAGCGGCCCGAGGCAGTCCCGGCGGAGGGGGGCGTGCCCCAGGATGCGCCCCTCCCCGGCGATGAGCGAACGGACATGCCCGAGGACCGCCAGGGCATGCCGATCCCGACCGACGGCGAGGCCGACGAGGACGAGCTGGCCCCCGACGTCGTCACGATCTCGCCCGATGCCTACAGCCATTCGGAGACGATCCGCCACCGCGACTTCGACCGGATGACCGCCCAGGAGCTGCGGGACGCGGAGCGCCTCGTCGACCTCCTGGAGCCCCGCCTGGAGCTCCGCCGGACTCGCCGCCACGAGCTCCATCCCCACGGCCGCCGCCTCGCCGCGCGTCAGATGTTCCGGCGTAACCTGGCGACCGGTGGCGAGGTCATGAGCTGGGTCTGGCGGCGGCCCGTGAAGCGACCCCGGCCGCTCGTCGTCCTGTGCGACATCTCCGGCTCGATGGAGCGCCACTCGCGGCTGCTGTTGCGCTTCATCCAGGCCCTCTCGGCCTCGTCGGCGGTCAAGACCGAATCGTTCGTGTTCGGGACGCGGCTGACGCGGGTGACCCGGATCATGAAGGACCGCAACCGCGACCGGGCCCTGGCCAAGGTTGCCGACGCCGTCACCGACTGGGCCGGCGGGACCCGGATCGGGGAGTCGTTCCGGGACTTCAACCATCGCTGGGCCCGAAGGACGCTCCGGACGAGCGGCGTCGTCATCGTCGTCTCCGACGGCTGGGACCGCGGCGATCCACGGCTCGTTGAGCTCGAGACGGCCCGCCTCCGGCGGAACTGTCACCGGCTCGTTTGGCTCAACCCCCTTGCCGGCACGCCCGGCTACCAGCCGCTCGCCGCGGGGATGCGAGCCGCCTATCCCTACATCGACGACTTCCTCGCCGCGGGGACGGTCGCGAGCCTGGAGCGCCTCGGCGAGATCCTCGCCGGCGGCCGGGGCGCCGACACCCGGCGGGGGAGCGAGGCGGCCGCCCACGTGGCCCCCTCGCCCGACGCGATCCGGACGTTCGCGCCGCCGCCGAAGGTCGTCCGCCAGCCGCAGGACCCGTTCGCCGCCCGGCCATTGGAGTGACCGCGGGCCGGCGGAGGGTCAGTAGGTCACGACCCGAACAGGGGTCAGGGAGAAGTCGCGGACGTTCCGGGTCAGGACCGCGGCGCCGCTGTGGTGAGCCTCCGCCGCGATGATCGCGTCGCCGATGCTCAGCGCGTTTCCTGCTCGGCGAGCTTCGAGGCGCCAGCGTCCGGCATCCTGGGCGGCCGCGGGACCCGCCTGGATGAACTCGACGGCCGCGAGCAATGCCGCGAACCGCTTCGCCTCCGCCGGTCTGAGGCCGGTGGCGACTTCGCAGACGCCGATCATGTTCACCAGCGGCTCATCGCCCTCCTCGAAGATCGCGGCGAACCGGGTGACCGCCCCGGGGTCGTCGCGCAGGTGATCAATGAGGAACGTTGCGTCAAGCATCAGGCGCATCGGAGCCGTCCTCGGTCGCGCCCGGAGCGACATCGTCCTGGACGCGGGTCTTCTCGGCTCGACCGGCTCGGACCCATTCGACCACATCCTCGGAGGTCGCCCAGAACGGGTAGTCCTCGACCTTTGCGATTCCCGCGGTCGCCTTGATGGCCTCCCGGAGGCGCTCGCGCTTCAGTTTGGCCTCGAGCGCTTCCGCCACGAAGCGGCTCCGGCCACGGGGACCGGCGAAGCGGTCGACCTCCTCGAGCAGCTTCTCCGGCAGCAGGAGATTCGTGCGCACAGCCATGCGCACGAGTATACACACACTCTCGACGCGGCGGGCGCGCGGGTCGGATTCGCGGCTCGCCGTACGATGTCGCCATGCGTGATCTCCTCGAGACCCTGGAGGCCTGGCGAGCCGAGGGCCGCGACGCCGGTCGGGCGGTCGTCGTCCGGACCTTCGGGTCGGCGCCGCGACCGGAGGGCGCGGTCCTCCTCGTCGCCGACGACGGCCGGCTCATCGGCTCCGTCAGCGGCGGCTGCGTCGAGGGCGCCGCGGCCGAGGAGATCGAGCGGGCCCGACGGACCGGAAACGCGCGGGTGATCCGGTACGGAATCAGCGACGAGCAGGCCTGGGACGTGGGCCTGGCGTGCGGCGGCACGATCGACGTCCTCGTCGAGCCGGCCGTGGCCGGGCCCGTCGTCGAGGCGGCCGCGGGATCCGTCGGGCCACGCGGCCGGTCGCTGGCCGTGGCCACGCCCCTCCCGCCCGACTCGCCACCGCCCGAGTTCGGCGTCCACGCCCCCGGCCACGGTGCGCCGCCGGCGCCGACGATCTCGATCGATGCGACGGGTGCGCTCCTTGATGGCACGACCGGTGACATCGATGCCGACGCCGCGCTCGGCGCGGCGGCCGCCAGGATTCTCGACGACGGCCGGTCGAAGACGGTCGAGGTCGCCGGCCGGGCCTTCTTCGTGGAGGCCTTCCCGGTCCGGCCACGGCTCGTCGTGGTCGGGGCGGTCGAGGTCGCCCGGTCGCTCGTCCGTTACGCCCGCGAGCTCGGCTACGAGACGGTCGTCGTCGACGGCCGGGCATCGTTCGCCACGCCGGAGCGGTTCCCGGACGTCGACCGGCTCGTCGTCGCGTGGCCGGACGAGGCGTTCGAAGCGCTCCAGGTCGGTCCGAACGATGCCGTCGCGATCCTGTCCCACGACCCCAAGTTCGACGAGCCGGCGATCGTCGAGGCGGTCCGCCGGAGCTGCCGCTACGTCGGCGCCGTGGGGTCACGGAAGACCCAGGCCGATCGCCGCAGCCGCCTTCGAGAGGCCGGCCTCGACGATGCCGCGATCTCGCGGGTCCGGGGCCCGATCGGCCTCGACCTCGGCGGCCGCGACCCGGCCGAGACGGCCCTCGCGGTGATGGCCGAGATCGTCGCCGCGCGACGTGGCGGCTCGGGCATCCCGATGCGGGAACGCTTCGCCGCCGAGCTGGCCGCCGCGGGCTGATGGCCGGCACGTGAACACCTCGCCGGTCGGCTGATGCCAACGCCCGGGGGTCGCCGAGCATGAACGGTTGGGTCGCAGCGCTCGTCCTCGCCGCCGGTGCCGGGCGGCGCTTCGGCGGCGGCAAGCTCCTCGCAACCCTCGACGGCCGGCCGATCCTCCAGCATGTCCTCGACGCCCTCGCCGTGGCCGGGATCGAGAACCCCTTCGTCGTCCTCGGTGGTGACGCCGACGAGCTCGAGACGGCCGTCCGGTGGCGCGACGCGCACCGCGTCCGCAACCCGGACCCGGACGTGGGCCTCGCCAGCTCCCTCCAGATCGGCTGGCAAGCGGCGATGCTGACCTCGCCCCGGCCGGACGCCGTGATCGTCCTGCTCGGCGACCAGCCGCGGGTCGACCCGGCCGTCATCCGGGCGCTCCTCGTGGAGCCCGTCGATCCCGCCCGGCCGGTCATTGTCGCCCGCCACGCCGATGGCGCCCGCAATCCCGTCCGGCTGGAACCGGAGGCGGCCCCGCTCGTCGCCGCGACCCGCGGCGACCGCGGGCTGGGCCCCCAGCTGGACGCCCACCCGGAGCTCGTCCGGACCCTCGATCTCCAGGGCACCAACCCCGACGTCGACACGCCGGCCGATCTCGTCGCCGTCCTTGCCGACGGCTGGGCGGCCCGCGTCCGGGCGAATGCCGCCCAGGTCGACCGGGTCCGGGAGGCTCCCGACGGGCCGGATTTCTACGCCTTGGTCACCCGGACGTTCGTGGCCGACCCGGCTCGCGCCGAGGACCCGGTCCTGGACGCTCTCGTCAGGCTCACCCGGCCTGACGACATCTGGCTGGACATCGGGGCCGGCGCCGGCCGCTACGCCCTGCCGCTCGCCGGCCACGTTGCCGAGCTCGTCGCGATCGACCCGTCGGCCGGGATGCTCGAGGCGCTGCGGGCCGGCATGGCCAGGCACGGGATCGCGAACATCGGCGCGGTGGCCGGGCGGTGGCCGCCCGACGACGAGCTGCGCTCGATCATCGGGCCCGACCCGGTCGCGGATGTCGCCCTCATCGCCCATGTCGGCTACGACGTCGAGGCCATCGTGCCGTTCCTCGAGGCGATGGAATCGGCCGCCCGCCGGCTGTGCGTCGCCGTCCTCATGGAGCAGAGCCCGGCCTCGGCCGCGGCCGGGTTCTGGCCGCTCGTCCACGGCGAGGCCCGGGTCCCGCTGCCGGCCCTCCCGGAGCTCCTGGAGCTGCTGCAGGCCCGCGGCGGCCGCCCGAGCCTCCGCCGGGTCACCGGCGAACGACGAACCTGGACCGATCGGGACGAGCTCGTCACCTACCTGCGACGCCAGCTCTGGACCGTGCCGAACGGCCCCGCGGACCGGCGCCTCCTGGCGGCCGTCGACACCCTCGCGGCGACTGCTGCCGACGGCAGCCTGGCCATCGTCGGTGCGCCGGCCCTCGAAATCGGCGTCGTGACCTGGGAGCCCCACGAATTTCGTTGACGTGACACCGATTCGGGGCGGATACTCGAACCCGGATACCAGCCCGGACCCACGAACGGGCGCCCGCGTCCCGCGTCCCGTTCGCCGGCCCGCTCGCCAATCCGACCTGCTCCCGTCGACGTATGGACGGGATCGCGTCCCCTCCGCTGTGGAGGGCAGAGAGGAGGGTCGATCGAGCGATGATCCCGCCAGCGTTCGACTACGTGCGGCCGGCCGACCTCGGGGAGGTCTTCCGGATCCTCCGCGAGCGTGAGGGCGAGGCCAAGATCCTGTCCGGCGGCTACAGCCTGATCCCGCTGCTGAAGCTCCGGCTGGCCCAGCCAGCGCTCCTCGTCGACATCCAGGCCATCGGCGGCCTCGACGGCATCGTCGAGACCGATGATGAGCTCCGGATCGGCGCCCGCTGCACCCACCGCCAGATCCTCGAAGACCCGATCATCGCCCGCTACCCGATGCTCCACGACGTCCCGGGCGGCGTCGGCGACCCGCAGGTCCGCAACTGGGGCACGATCGGCGGCTCGATCGCCCACGCCGACCCGGCCTCGGACTGGCCGGCGGCCCTCCTCGCGGCGAACGCCAGGGTCATCTGCCGGAGCGAGACCTCCGAGCGGCATGTCCCCGCCCGCGACTTCTTCGTCGACACCTTCACGACCGCGCTCGAACCGAGCGAGGTCGTGACCGAGATCCACCTCCGCCGCCGCCCGAAGGGCATGGGCGGGGCCTACACCAAGCTCGAGCGCCGGGCCGGCGACTTCTCGACCGCCGGCGTGGCGGCCCTCACCCGGCTCGACGCCTCGGGCCACATCGACTGGGCCGGCGTCGGCGTGACCGGCGTCTCGCCGAGCCCGTTCGCCGCCACCGCGGCCGAGGAAGTCCTCGTCGGCGGGATGCCGTCGGACGAGCTGTTCCGAAAGGCTGGCGCCGCGGCCGCGGCGCAGAGCCAGCCGACGGCCGACATCCGCGGTCCGGTCGACTTCAAGCGGGCGATGGTCGCCGAGCTCACGGTCCGGTCGCTCCGGACCGCGGTTCAGCGCGCCATGGCCAACTCGTGACGGGGGCGACGACGATGACCACCAAGCACATCTCCGTCACGGTCAACGGCACCGTCCGCGAGGCTGACGTCGAGCCGCGATTGCTGCTCGTCCACCTGCTTCGCGACACCTTCGGGCTGACCGGCACGCACATCGGCTGCGACACGAGCAACTGCGGGGCCTGCACCGTCCACGTGGGCGGCCGCAGCGCCAAGAGCTGCACGATGCTCGCCGTCCAGGCCGACGGGGCCGCCGTCCGGACGATCGAGGGCATGGCCGAGGGAGCTGCCCTCCACCCGCTCCAGCAGGCGTTCTGGGACCAGCACGGCCTGCAGTGCGGCTTCTGCACCCCGGGCATGATCATGCAGGCCGCCTCGCTCCTCGGCGCGAACCCGGAGCCCTCAGAGGCCGAGATCCGCGAGGGCATCAGCGGCAACCTCTGCCGCTGCACGGGCTACCTGAACATCGTCAAGGCGATCCAGCAGGCCGCGGCGGAGATGAGCGCTGCGGCCGAGACGCAGACGGGCGCCGCGGCGTCCGCCGCGGGCTGAGGGGCAGGCCATGACCACGACGACGACATACGAGGCACAGCCGCCGACGACGACCCCCGAGGTCGGCGGCATGGGCCATTCCCGAAAGCGCGTCGAGGACGCCCGCTTCATCCGCGGTGCCGGCGAGTACATCGACGACGTCAATCTGCCCGGCCAGCTGTGGCTGGACATCGTCCGCAGCCCCTACGCCCACGCGAAGATCCGCGGGATCGATGCCTCGGAGGCGCTCAAGATCCCGGGCGTCGCGGCGGTGGTCACCGGCAAGGACCTCGAGGGCTACGGCCTCCACTGGATGCCGACCCTGTCCGGCGACAAGCAGATGGTCCTGCCGGTCGACACGGTGATGTACCAGAGCCAGGAGGTCGCCGCGGTCATCGCGACGTCCCGCTACGCGGCCGCCGACGGCGTGGCCGCGGTCCTCGTCGACTACGAGCCGCTGCCGGTCGTGGTCGATCCCTACAAAGCCCTTCAACCGGATGCGCCGGTCCTCAGGCCGGACCGCGGCGAAGACCTCCAGACGAACCGGATCTGGCACTGGGAATCGGGCGATCGGGCGGCGACCGACGCCGCCCTCGCCGGCTCGGCGATTGTCGTCAAGGAACACATCTACCTGCCGCGGATCCACGTCGCGAGCATCGAGACCTGCGGCTGCGTCGCCGACTGGGACGCCGTCAACGGTCACCTGACGCTCCACATGACGAGCCAGGCGCCCCACGTCATCCGGACGGTTGTGGCGATCATCGCGGCCGGGGTCGGCCTGCCGATCCCCGAGCACCAGATCCGGGTCAAGACCCACGACATCGGCGGCGGCTTCGGCGGCAAGGTGCCGGCCTATCCGGGCTACGTGCTCGCGGTGGCGGCGTCATTCCTCACGGGCAAGCCGGTCAAGTGGATCGAGGACCGGTCCGAGAATCTGCAGGCCGATTCGTTCGCCCGCGACTATCACATCGACGCTGAGCTGGGCGTCTCGGCCGAGGGCCGGATCACGGCCGTCAAGGCGACCACGATCGCCGACCACGGGGCCTTCGATGCCCAGGCCGCGCCGCTCAAGTTCCACGCCGGCCTGTTCAACGTCATCACCGGCTCCTATGACTATCCCGATGCGTTCGTCGAGGTCGACGGCGTGTACACGAACAAGCCACCGGGTGGCGTGGCCTACCGCTGCTCGTTCCGGGTGACCGAGGCGGTCCATGCCATCGAGCGGCTCGTCGACATCGCGGCCCACGAGCGGGGCGAGGACCCGGCCGAGTTCCGGCTCCGGAACTTCATCCGGCCGGAGCAGTTCCCGTACCGCTCACCGACCGGCTGGGAGTACGACTCGGGCAACTACCACGCGGCCCTGCGCAAGGCGATGGACATCATCGGCTACGAGGATCTCCGAAAGGAGCAGGCGGAGAAGCGGGCCCGCGGCGAGCTCATGGGCATCGGCATCTGCAGCTTCACCGAGATCGTCGGGGCCGGGCCCTCCCACGACTTCGACATCGTCGGGCTGAAGATGAACGACGGGGCCGAGCTGCGGGTCCACCCGACCGGCAAGGCCCTCCTCCGGATCGGCAGCCAGACCCAGGGCCAGGGCCACGAGACGACGTACGCTCAGATCGTGGCCGAGGAGCTGGGCATCCCGGCGTCCGACGTCAAGGTCGAGTACGGCGACACCGACACCGCACCGTACGGTCTCGGGACGTATGGCTCCCGATCCACCCCCGTCTCCGGCGCCGCGACGGCCGTCGCCTCGCGCAAGGTCCGCGAGAAGGCCCGGGCGATCGCCGCCCACCTTCTCGAGGCGAATCCCGACGACCTCGAGTGGACGAACGGCAAGTTCAGCGTCAGGGGCTCGCCCGACCGGGCCGCGACGATCCAGCAGATCGCGTTCGCGGCCTACACCAACTTCCCCGCCGGGACCGAGATGGGCCTCGAGGCGGTCGACTACTACGACCCGCCGAACTTCACCTACCCCTTCGGCAGCTACATCTGCGTCGTCGACATCGACAAGGGCACCGGGGTCGTGAAGATCCGGCGTTTCGTGGCGGTCGACGACTGCGGCAACATCATCAACCCGATGATCGTCGACGGCCAGATCCACGGCGGCCTGACGATGGGGCTCGCCCCAGCGCTGCTCGAGGAGATCCCCTACGACGAGAACGGCAACAACCTCGCCGGGACGTTCATGGACTACCTCCTTCCGACCGCGATGGAGACCCCGGCCTGGGAGACCGGCAAGACGATCACGCCGTCGCCCCATCACCCGCTCGGCGCCAAGGGCGTCGGCGAGTCGGCCACGGTCGGGGCGCCGCCGGCGATCGCCAACGCCGTCGTCGACGCGCTCTGGCACCTCGGTGTCCGGCATATCGACATCCCGCTCACCCCACCGAAGATCTGGGCCATCCTCCACGAGAAGGGCCTCGCCTGACATGGCCGCCGGCCGCTCTCTCCACGCCCGCGCCGCGGAGCTCGAGGCGGGCGGCCGGCGCTTCGTCGTGGCGACGGTTGTCGCCGTGCGCCGGCCGACCTCGGCCCGGCCCGGCGCGACCGGGATCGTCCATCCGGACGGCACGATCGAGGGCTGGGTCGGCGGCAGCTGTGCCCAGCCCGTCGTCGTTCGGGAGGCCCTCCGGGCCCTCGCCGACGGCCAGCCTCGCCTCCTCCGGCTCTCGAAGGACGGGCCAGCCGAGGGCCGCCGGGCCGACGGCGTCGTCGAGCTGGTCATGACCTGCCACTCCGGCGGGACCCTGGAGATCTACGTGGAACCGCACCTGCCCGCGCCGCACCTGTGGATCGCCGGCACGACGCCGATCGCCGGTGCGCTCGTCGCCCTCGGCGCGGCGAGCGGCTGGCGCGTGACTCTCTTCGACCCCATCGCCGAGGCCGAGGCGTTTCCGGCGGCCGAGGCCGTCCTGGGCGATCGCGACCTCCACGTCCTGGAGTTCTCGGCGCCGCCCTATGTCGTCGTCGCGACGCAGGGTGTCTGGGACGAGGAGGCGGTGCTCGCGGCGCTCCGGCGCGACGTCGCCTACGTCGGGCTCGTCGCCTCGCCGACGCGGGCCGCGGTCGTCCGCCAGTGGCTCCGGGACGAGACGGGCCTGACCGAGGACCGGATCGCCGCCCTGCGAGCGCCGGCGGGCCTGGACATCGGCGCCGAGACGGCCGAGGAGGTGGCGCTGTCGATCCTAACCGAGCTCGTCCAGGTCCGGCGCGGTCGGGCGTCCTTCGTCGCCGCACCTGGCCCCGCGACGCTCGCCGGAGCAGCCGCGGGAGCGGTGGCGGGAGCGAGCGCGTCGGACGAGCCGATCGTCGACGACATCGTCCTCGTCGACCCCGTCTGCGGCATGACCGTGGACCGGAAGGACGCCCGCCACCTCGCCGAGTACGGCGGCGTCGTCTACGCCTTCTGCCAGATGGTCTGCCGGACCCGCTTCATCCACGACCCGGCTGCGTTCGTGGCGGCATCGGTATCATCGGAGCCGGCATCCCCCGAGGCGTGACCCCAGGATCGTCGCGCCCATGTCCGCCACTGGAGGCCGCTGAATGGAGTTCTCGGGCGCCGTCGACATTCCAGCCTCGCGCGATCGCGTCTTCAAGTTCGTGACAGATCCGAACAAGGTTGGCGAGTGTGGACCGGGGGTCGAGTCCATCGAGGTCATCGACCCGACCCACTTCCGGGCGAAAGCAAAGGTCGGCGTCGGTTTCATCCAGGCCCGCTTCGTGGTCGACCTCGAGATCGCCGATCAGCAGCCTCCGGACATGGCGATCATCAAGGCCCACGGCCAGGCTCCGGGCAGCGCCGTTGACGCCCTCGGCCGGATGAACCTCGTCGACGGCCCGGAGCCCGGCACGACGACGATGCTCTGGGCGGCCGAGGTCACGATCAGCGGCATGATCGCGAGCGTCGGGGCCCGGCTCGTCGAGGGGACCGCGAACAAGATGATCGGCCAGACCTTCGACTGCATCCGGGCGAAGATCACGGCCGAGGCCTGATTGGAGCGCCTCGTCCGGGTCACCGGGCCGGTCGCGACCAACGTCCACCTGCTGGCGGACGCGCGCACGCGCGAGGCGATCGCGATCGACACGGCCATCCCGTCGCTCGACTGGATCGCCGGCGAGCTGTCCGAGCGGGGCTGGACCCTGAAGCTGATCGTCACGACCCACGGCCACTGGGACCACTTCGGCGAGAACTCACGCGTGGCCGAGCACACCGGCGCCCCGATCGCCGTCCACGCCCTCGACGCCCACAGGCTCACCGGCCCGCAGCCGCTCTGGGCACCGTTCGAGATCCCGCCCTGCGTCCCGGCCGTCGAGCTCGCCGAAGGCGGCGAGGTCCGGTTCGGGGAGATCCGGCTCGCGGTCCTCCACACGCCCGGCCACACGGAGGGCTCGGTCTGCCTCTGGTCGGCCGACGAGGGCCTCCTCTTCAGCGGCGACACCCTGTTCGCGGCAGGGTGGGGCAGGACCGACCTGCCGGGCGGCTCGGACGAGCAGCTCGTCGAGTCCCTGGCCCGCCTGGCGACCTTCGACGACTCACTGGCGGTCCTGCCGGGGCACGGCCGCGAGACGACGATCGGCCGCGAGCGACCCTGGCTGGAGCTCGTGGCGCGGGAGCGCCGCCTGCCACTCTAGGTTTCCCCGGTTGTCGCCTCCGGGGTAGCGGGACGCTCGATCATCTTGCGGTAGTTGGCCGAGGTCCGGGTCCGCCGAAAGCCGAGGGCCTGGTACAGCCGGACCGCGCCCGTCAGGTTGTCGGCGTCGGCGCCGAGCGCGGCCTCGGCCAGACCGAGCCCGCGGAACGTCCGGAGGGAGCGGGCGATGAGGGCCGAGGCGAGGCCGCGCTTGCGCCACGGTCGCCGGACCGAGATGTGCTCGTGCCAGCCCCGCGACAGGCCCAGGGCGGCATTCTCCTCGCGGAACACGAAGTTCATGACCGAGCCGGCCACCTCGTCGCCGTCCCAGGCGACCTCCCAGAGCGACGTGTCGATGTCCGGCGAGCCGAACCAGCGGACAAAGTCCGCCTCGGTCCGGTCGGCCGGGTCGCGATGATCCCGGAAGGCCTCCACGTCGGCATCCCAGATCCGGTGGTGGTCCTCCGATCGGACCGGCCTGACCTCGAGACCCGGCGGCAGGGGGACGTCCGGGATCGGGATGTGGAGGGGCCTCGTCATGAGGATCCCGTAGCCGTCGACGTGGTAGCCGGCCGCGCGGGCGAACGGTCCTCCTGCGGCGATGGCGAGGTCGGCCCACAGCGCCAGGACATGGTCCACGTGGGGCGGGCCCATCGTCCCGCCCGCGATCCCGTCGCGGATGTGGCCCTCCATCCAGGCGAGGAGCGCCCGGCCCAGGCCGCGGCGTCGCTCGTCCGGCCTGACCCACGGCTCGATGTGATGGAAGACCCGCCCGGCCCGGACGCGCCAGCTCGTCTCGATCGCCCCGACGATCCCGTCGCTCGCCTCGGCGACGATGATGTCCGCGGTCGGGTCCTGGCCGCTCGGATGCTCGAGGTCGTGGCGCAGCGTCTCGACCGTCGGGACCCACTCGACACCGTCGTGGACGTTGGCGACCTGGATCAGCTCGGCATAGGCGGGCAGGTCATGCTCGAGGTCGAGGTGGCGAACGGTGAGACCGTCGATCCGGGGTGCCGGCCCCGGCAGGGCGACCTCGCGCCGCGGCACCGCATCGACCTCGCGCCGCGGCACCGCATCGGGTCCGGCCCGGCTCATCGCTCCGTCCCGTACTTGCGGTCCATGTGGCGCTCCACACCCCGCATCATCGAGGTCCAGCGCCGCCGTTCGGCCTTCCGGGCGACCGCGTCGCCGGCGAGCTCCGAGCGGCGGGCTTCGCGCTCCAGCTTCTGGTAGGCCCGGAAGCGGTCGGCGTCGAGCGCGCCCGATATCAGCGCCGCCCGGACCGCACATCCCGGCTCGGACTGGTGGCCGCAGTCGCGGAACCGGCAGCCGGTCGCGGCGCGCTCCACGTCGCCGAAGGCGCTCCCGAGGCCGTCTCCGTCGAGGAGCCCGAGCTCGCGCATGCCGGGGGTGTCGATGATGAGGCCGTCCGCGAGCGGCACGAGCTGACGGCGGGTCGTGGTATGGCGACCGCGGGCATCGTCCTCGCGGATCCCGGCGGTCGTCAGCAGCTCCCGACCGGCGAGGGCGTTCACGAGGGTTGACTTGCCGACGCCCGACGAGCCGATGAAGGCCACCGTCCGGCCCGGCGCGAGGTGGGCTCGAACCGCCTCGAGGCCCTCCCCGCTGACCGCCGAGACGGCGATCACGTCGACGCCGGGGGCAACGGCCTCGGCCGCGACGCGGTGACCGGCGACGTCGTTGTCGAGGTCGGCCTTCGAGAGGACGACGACGGGGATGGCCCCAGACTCCCAGGCCACGGCGAGGTACCGCTCGAGGCGCCGGAGGTTCAGCTCCGCGTTGAGCGAGGTCACGATGAAGACGACATCCACGTTCGCGGCCAGGACCTGGGCGCCCGTCCCGTGGTCGGACGGCGCGCAGCGAACGATCGCGGAGCGGCGGGGCATGAGGCCGTGGATCGTGGCGCCGCCGCCTTCCCCCGGGGTCGCCACGACCCAGTCGCCGACCGACGGGAAGGCGAGTGGGTCGCCGCTCGATTCGTAGCGCAGGCGGCCGGAGACCTCGGCCGGATGCGTGGCCAGGCCGTCGTGGACGAGGAACTGGCCGCGCTCCTCGGCGATGACCCGGGCGGGGATGCGCCCGATCGCCCCGTGGGCCTCGAAGGCCGCCGCGAAGCTCGGCTGCCAGCCCATTGCCTGGAGCCCGGCGAGCGTCGTCATCGGCCGGTCTCCGAGGTCGGTCCACCGGTGCCGCGATCGACCGCCCCCGCAGGTTCCATCGGCTTCCGCCACGCGGTCGAGCGGTACGTGGCCTGGAAGCCGAGGCGCTCGTAGAGGCCGAGCGCCCCGTTCGGATTGTCGGCGTCGACGCCCAGCCAGGCGGTGGTCATGCCTCGGTCGCGGAGAACCTCCAGCGACCGGGCGACCAGCGCGCCGGCGACGCCGCGCCTTCGCCATGCCCGTCGGGTGAAGACGCTGGCCAGCAGGCCGCGCCGGAGGCCGAGTGCCTCGTTCTCGGCGGCGTTGACCATGTTGATCACGCCGCCGGCAACCTCGTCCCCGTCGAAGGCGACGACCCACAGCCCGACGTCCGTCGACGGGCTGGCGAGCCAGCGCTCGAGCGCCTCATCGGAGTGGTCGAAGCCACCCCAGTGATCGCGGAAGGCCTCGATGCTCGCCCGCCAGACGGCCGGCACGAGGTCGCGGGTGATGGGCCGGATCTCGAGCCCGGCCGGAAGCGCGACGTCCGGCAGGTCGTCCAGGCGATGCCGGGTCATCTCGAAGAACCAGCGGACCGGCGTGAAACCGGCCGCGGAGAGCAGCGCCGTCGCGCCCGCCTGGGTGTCGCCGCTCCACGATCCGAAGACCTTCGGATTGGGCGTCACGTGGCCGGCCGCGAGCTCCCGCATGCGGCGCTCGTTCTCCGCGAGCAGGGCTCGGCCGATGCCGCGTCTGCGCGCCGCCGGTTCCACGGCTCCGTTGACGCGGTACGTCCGTGCACCATCGGTCGAATCGATCCAGACCCGCATCGCGACGGCGACCGGCCGGCCGTCGAGCTCGGCAAGGGTCACGTCGCGGCGAGGGTCGAAATGCTCGTTGGGATGGGCGAAGTCCGCCTCGATCTCGGCGGTGGAGGTGCGCTCGGGGATCCGATCGGCCTCCGCCTCGGCGTTCTGGATGCGGGCGATCTCGGCCAGGTCCGGCTCGCCCGCGAAGGGGCGGAGCCGGAGGCCCGGCATGGACCGTGTCGACGTCGTGGTCATCACCCGACTCGCTTCAGCTTGCCGGTCTGCTTGGCGTAGCGCTCGGCGCGCCCGAAGGCCCACAGGCCGAACGGAATGAGGACGACGCCCATGACGACCAGCGGCCAGACGTCGCCGATGAGCTCGGTCACCGGCATTCCATCGATGAGGCCCCGGCGGACCCCGTCGATCGCGTACGTGGCCGGCGACAGGTGCGAGAGCACCTGCATCCAGCCCGGCAGGACGTCGATCGGGTAGTAGACGCCGCTCACCAGGAGCAGCACCGACTGGAGGACGAACGTCATCTGCGCACCTCGTTCCACGTACAGGAGCGGCAGGATCGCGGCGAGCATCGCGATCCCGACGAAGCTGAACGAGCCGAGGATGAAGAACGTCACGACCGTCAGCGGGTTCGCGCTCGTCAGGGCGAGGTCCGGGAAGAAGACGAGCATGGCGACGAGGATCGCGGCCGTATGGACGAGGCCGAAGACCATCGCGTAGGCCACCGACCCGAGGAGGTGGGTGGAGCGATGGACAGGGGCCATCATCGTGTACTCGAGCGTGCCCTCCCAGCGCTCGACCGAGATCGTCTCGGCGATCCAGCTGAAGACGACCGACAGGTAGTTCCAGAAGATCGCCCCGACTATCAGGGTCAGGAGCAGGCGGGCGTCACCCATCTGGGCGCCGATGAACGAGATCGAGAGGGCGCCCGCCGCCGAGTAGACGAGGAAGGCGACTTCCCAGCCCCAGTAGCGGCGGCTCAGGTTGAAGTTGCGCTCGACGAAGGCGTACGAGGCCTTCAGCTCGTGGGTCAACATGGTCACGAGAGGTTGCCTTTCAGCGGTTCGGGCGCCGGCCCGGTCCTCAGCGGGACCGGACCAGCGTCAGGGTCGGCTCCGCCGCGATCCGCTCGCCGAGCTTGATCAGCTGGCGACCGGCCCAGAGGCGGAGCGAGAGACGGTGTCGTCGGCGAGCCTGGTCTGCCAGGCGCGCCCGGGCGGCGTCACGAATCTCGCGAGCGATCCAGTCGTTCGCGAGTCGCAGCCGCTCGTCGGCGTGGGCGTGCATTCGTGGTTCCTTTCAGGCGGCCCTTCGGCCGCGGTTGCTGGTCGTGGACAATTCACTCGTCGTCCGGCTCGTCCTCCTCGACGTCCTCGTCGAGGGATCGGCCGGTGTAGGTCATGAACACGTTGTGGAGCGTCGGCTCCCCCCCGTGGACCTCGGCGACGAGTCGCTTCAGTCCGTTGGGGCTGTCCTCGGCGACGACCCGGCCGTCGTTGAGGACGGAGATCCGGTCACACAGCCGGTCCGCCTCGTCGAGGTCGTGCGTCGTGAGGACGATCGATGCGTCGTGCGTCAGCCGGACCTCCTCGATGAAGGCCTGGACCTCCAGCTTCGAGCGCGGGTCGAGGCCCGTCGTCGGCTCGTCGAGGAGCAGGAGTGCCGGGCTGGTCAGCAGGGCTCGCGCGATGGCGACCTTCTGCTGCATGCCCCGGCTCATCTGCTCGACCGGGCGGTCCACCCGCTTCTCCGCGATGCCCAGCCGTTCGAGGATGCCGATCGCGTCCCCGCGGGCCCGCCCCGAGTCCAGGCCGTAGAGCCGGGCCGCGAAGAGCAGGTTTTCCATCGGGCTGAGCTTCTTGAAGAAGGCCGCATCCACGCTCACCCGGTTGATGAGCCGCTTGACGGCCATCTCGTCGCGAGCGATGTCGTGGCCAAAGACCTCCACGCGGCCCTCGTCGAGGGTCAGGAGGCCGGACACGAGCCGGATGAGGGTCGACTTGCCCGAGCCGTTGGCCCCCAGGATCCCGAACACTCCGCCCCGCTCGAGGCGGAGGGAGACGTTCGCGATCGCGAGGACCGGCTTCTTCTTTCGCCCGACGACGAAGCGCTTCGTCACCCCCTCGACGAGGAGGGCGGGCAGCGCCGCGTCGAGCGGCCCCGCCTCGGCCGGGACGGCCAGGCGGTCCGGAACGAACGTCTTCGGTTGTCGGAGCAGCGTGGCGGTCACTGGTGGTTCCTCGTCGGTGGTCCCGGGCTCCCGGGGCCACCCTGCTGGGATGGGTTGACGTGGCTTGGACTTGGGCTTGGATCCGTGCACTGAACATGGACGAGCCGCGGACCCTGCCTCCGGCGTTGCTGCGTCGGGATGGGCTCGCGGCTCGGGTTCGATGCGCTCGGACGTCTCGAGTGCATCAAAGAAGCCGGGGGCCCGATCTGGCCCACGGCTCGTGGTTCGTGACTGGAGCGGCCTTGCCGCCCGGCATCTACCTCGAGAAGGGCACAGATCTCCCGCGATCAGCCGCGCCATCAGGCGCGATCGTGGGCACGAAGGTGAGCATCTGGCTCATCTGCTTGCCGCCCTCCATGGGGGTGGATTGACCGGCGCGGAACCCGCACCGGACGCGGAGTCTAGGGGCCGCGGTCCGGTCGTGTCAACCCGGAAGGCTCCTTCAGTGAAGGCTCCTTCGATCTCCCCTCGACCGATGCCTCCAGATCGGCGGCGATCGCCAGCGCCTCCTCGCCGGACAGCGACCGGCGCTCGCCGTCGAGCAGGTCCTCGACGTCGAGCCGCACCGGCGCGTCGGCGCGGCGACGGACGCGGACGATGAAAGCGCGGTAGCCCGGTTCGGTCACGGATCCGGAGGTTGCGGTCCCTCCGTTCCCGCGTCGTTCCCGTCCGATCGGTGCGGCCCGGCATCGAACCATTCCTCCACCGCGAGGGCACGCTCGACGCGAGCGGCCAGCCGGCCGATGCCGCCATGGCGAGCGATGTCGACCGCTCGTCGCCGGTGCTCCTCGGCATCGTCTTGTCGGGTATCGCCGAGGGCCCTGAGCAGGTGCGCCAGGTGCGCATGCGCCATCGCCTCGTTCATCGGGTTCCCCCCGATCGCTTGGAGCAGGTCGAGCTCCTCGAGCCGAAGCTCGATCGCCCGCTCGAGATGGCCGGCGCTGTGCTCGACTTCGGCCAGGATCCACTTCGTCACCGCCTCGATGTAGCGATCGCCGGTCATCCGGCAGATCGCGATCGCGGTCTCGCACTCGTGGCGCGCCAGGTCGAGCTCGCCGACCTCGCGCAGGGCTCCCGCGAGGTGCATCCGGATCGTCGACTCCTCGTTGGCGTTGTGGGCCTCATGCGAGAGCCGGAGCGCCTGCTCGAATGCCGAGATCGAGCGGCGCGGCTCGCCGGTGTCGCGAATCGTGACCGCCCAGCGGTCCATGGCGCGCGAGAGGACGTCCGGCGGCGCGCCCTGAGCCTCGAGGATCGGCACCGCCTCCTCGAGCAGCTCGCGGGCTGCCGCCCACCGCCCGCGCCGGCCCAGGATCCAGCCCAGGCCGGCCTGGATGAACGCTCGAGCCTCGGGTGCGGCGACGTGTTCGAGGCCGGCCCGCAGGATCGCCTCGGCGCGGTCGAATCGCCCGTGCTCATACGGGAGCCACGACGCCGCGGCGTAGCCGCGAGCTCGGTCGAGGTCGGTGGTCGCGAGCGTCGACGCCGTCTCGAAGGCCGCCTCGGCCGCGACGGGCTCGCCAACGGCCTTGAGCGCGAGGCCGAGCTGAACCTGGGCCGCTGACACCGGGTACGTCGCCCGGTCGGGCGCTGCCAGGCGGTACCAGTGCGCGGTCGCGGCGCGGAGGCTGTCGATGGCCGCCGGGAAGTCGAAGACCGCCGCCTGCCGGGCACCGGCCGCGAACCCGAACCCGACCGCCAAGGGGAGAGCGTCATCGTGGCCCAGATCGGCCGCCATGCCAGCGTGGCTCGCCACCGAGCGCGCGTCGATGCCGGAGGCGACCGCCGCGGCGAGGGCGATCTGGTTGGTCGGATCGACGCCACCGGCCAGGGCCCGCGCGACGCGAAGGAACAGGCCCGCCCTGGCCGTGGCCGGGATCCGCTCGCGCAGCGCCGCTCGGAAGAGCGGATGTCCGAACCGATACCCCGGGCCCCGTTCGACGAGGAGCGCGACGGCGAGGCCGGCGTCCAGGGCATCGAGGACGACGTCGGCATCGACGTCTGCGGCCGCTGCCAGCTGCTCGAACGACACCTCGTCGCCGAGCTCGGCTGCGAGCGCCAGGATCGCCCGATGCTGCGGCTCGAGGCGGGCCTGACGCGCTTCGACGGCCCGTCGCACGCCTGCCGGCACGGGTAGGCGACTCCCCGGGCCCGCCATCCGCCACACGCCATCGCGAGGGGCGATGGTGCCGCTCTGCTGGGCGCCGCGGAGGAGCTCGAGCGCGAACAGGGGAGCGCCACCGGAAAGCGCCATGATGGTCGTCAGGAGCGCGTCCCCGACCCGACCGCCGGCGAGCTCGCGTTCGAGGAGCAGCCGGACCTCGCGTTCGGCGAGCGGCCCGAGCCGAAGCTCCTGCCCTCGTGCGCGGACGCGATCGGCGATCGCTTCGAGCGAATCTGCCACCATCCCGGGCTCGTCCCGGATGGTGAGGGCGACAAGAATCGGTCGGTCCTGCAGAGCTTGGAGCGCGACCTCCACGAGGAGTTGCGTCGCATTGTCGAGCCATTGCAGATCGTCGGCGATGAGGGCGAGTGGGCGTTCGACGCTCAGGGCCGCGAGGGCGTCGAGCAGCCCGGTCCGCAGCGCCTCGTCCGACGTGAATGCCAGCCGCGAGCGCCGCCGTGAACGAGATGCGGCGTCGAGAACGGGGGCGAGCGCCAACACGGCGCTGCGACCCGGCTCGGCAAGCTCCGCGACGGCCTTCGAGTCGAGTCCGGCAACGGCCGCCGACAGAGCCGCGAGGGACGTGTCCGCCGTCCGTTCCAGACCGCGCAGCTCGAGAACGCGCCAGCCAGCGGCCCGGGCCGACTGACCGATCTCGGCGAGGACCCGCGTCTTGCCGATGCCGGCGGTGCCACGGATGAGCATCGCGCCAAGGCGCCCGGCGGCGACGACGTCGAGGGTCGCCTCGGCCGCTTCGAGCTCGCGTCTCCGGCCGAGAATCGGCGGGTCGATGGGCAGGGGTCCCTGCTCACGCGCCAGGCGACCGGAGTGGGCGGCGGCGGAGGCGATGAGGGCCACGAGCTCGGGCTCCGGATCCACGCCATAAGCCTCTGCGACCGCGCGGCGGCAGGCGACGAGCTGGCGGCGCGCGGCATGGACTCGGCCGGCCGCAAGGTGGAGTCTCGATCAGGGCCCGGTGGGCGGATTCGTCGGCCGGCTCGAGCTCCAGCGACCGATCTGCGAGGGCGGCGGCGATCTCGGGCCAGCCACGGCCGCGGGCGTCGGCCGTTGCGCGGGCGAGGGCGGCCTGGACGCGTCGGCGGAGCTGCTCGCGAAGGGGCGCGAGCCACTCTTCGTACGGATCCTCGGGCAGGAGCTCGTGGCCGCCGAGGGCGGCCAGATGGGCGTACGCCTCGCGGGCCGCGTCGTCCGCGAGCAGGGGCCGCTCGGCGGCGGCAGCGGCCGCCCGGAGCTCGTCGACATCCACGTCGAGGCGGACAGAATCCGTGAACCGCAGCACCTCCGGCTCGGCGGTGAGCAGCTCCGGCCCGTCGCTGACAGATGCGAGCGCGCGCCGGACAAAGTGGATCGCCTTCCGCAGGTTCGCTCCACTTCGCTCGGGTTCGGCCTCCGGCCAGAGCTGTTCCGCAGCCGCCTCTCGCCGCACCCGGTGATCGGGCATCGCGAGCAATAGCTTGAGCAGCCGCAGGCCGGATGGGCGCTCGAAGGCGGCCCGATCTAGACCGTGCCCGTCAACTTCGAGCTCGAAGGGGCCCAGGAGACGGGCGCGCAGGACGAGGGCCGTCACCCGGCGCGCTCGGGCATGGCGCGAAGTGTAGGCAGCCCCGTCCAGTGAGTGGCGCAGATGTGCCCGGGCCGACCCGGATTCCCGGAGCGGGCTGGTGAGAACGGCTCGTCCTCGACGCGGGAACGACGCGGGAACGGGCAATCGATGAGCGTTGGTCGGAGTCGCACCCAGCCGGGTGGCCATGGAGTACGACGGGCGCCACGCAAACGGGGATGGGAAGGAGCAGGAACATGGCAGCCAAGGCAACAGCGACCGATCGCGGAGTCCGCGTCCGCTCCCGAGCGATCGCGGTCCTGTCCGCCGCCGTCATCGCGCTGTCGAGCCTCGCCGGAACGGCGCTTGCCGCCAAGCCACCTGGGCCTGCACCGGATGTCACGGCCGTCGATCCGGACCGTGGCGAGGTCGGCGACGCGATCGTCGTGACCGGCCGGGACTTCGGCGGCCCGCGGACGAGGGTCTGGGTGGGCGGCGTGGCCGCGCTCGTAACGTCGTCGACGGGCAGTCGAGCCATGTTCGTCGTGCCCACGGGGGCACCTGTCGGCGTCACCACCGTCAGGGTCGCGAACCCTTCGGGGCAATCGGACAGCATCGCCTTCACCGTCCTCGGTTGGGACGGCAACCTCACGCTCCAGGCAGACACGGGAGCGGCCGTCACGGCGATGATCGGGCGCGGCGGCGGCGCTCTCGAGAGCGGCGCCTTGCGGCTCGACATTCCCGCCGGCGCCCTGTCCGAGGACACGGCGATCACGATGACCCCACTCCTCGGTGTATCGGGCTCGCCCTTCGACGCCGACTTCATCGGTGGGGCGCATTTCGCGCCCGAGGGGTTGCTGTTTCTGTCGCCGGCGTCCCTGTCGATCCCATTGCCATCGGGCATGTGGGCAGCGAGCGTCCTCGGGCTTGGGGCGTCAGGATGGGGCACGGGCGTGCACCTCCTCCCGCGACGAATCTTTGATGACCGGATCGTGGTGGACGTCTGGCACTTCAGCGCGGTCAGTGCGACATCCGGCGGGGAGGTTGTGGCGGACATCGTCGCCACTTTCCCGCCAACGATCGCCGAAGCTGCCGCCCTCAACGCTCTCGCGGCCGCCGCCGCCGCCTGCGCGATAGAACAAGGCCCGGGTCCGGACTACGTGACCGACGGCCCGGCCTGTCTCGCCCAGGAAGGCATCTATGAGGCAGCTCTCCGAACCTGGTACGAGACGTCCGTGCTGCCCCATCTCCAGAGCAGCGAGGGGGCGTGGTATCCGTTCGACCAGGCGTTTGCCGAATGGCTGCGCTGGTCAGCACGGGTCCAGGAGTTCGGCGTCCACGACGCGCTCGTCGCCGAAACGCAAGCGGCTCGCGCGGCGGCCGAGGTGGCCCTGCGTGCTGAGCTCGTTCGCCGGCTGCAGCGGTGCACCGGCAGCGACCTCCAAGAAGAGTTCCACCACGTCGGCCAGCTCACGCCCTTTGCAGTCCAGGGCGCCTTCCTGGATTCACCGGGCATGGCTCCGGATGGCCGGATCCTGCCCGCGGCCGGCGGCGATGGCTACCTGTGGGCCTGTGCACATCTCTCCGTTGCTGCTCTGGATCTCCCGCCGGTCGTTGCCCGGGAGACCACCACGACCCTGACCGGCCAAGCTTCGCTCGACGTTTGGGAAGGACCGAACCGCACTGACTCGGAGCTCGGGTTGTCGCTCGCCTTCAGCCCGCTCGGCGCCACGATGGTCAATCCGCCCAGCGAGCCGGGGGTGGGCGGTCAGTTCCAGAGTGACCTCCGCATCGATCCCGCGACGTCCTCGGTCAAGGTGTCCGTCACGGTGACGAGCTCGGCGGTCGCGCTGGTCGTGCTGGGGCTCGGCAGCGCCAGCTCCGAGATCATCCGCCCCGCGGCGGACCGGATCAGCCTCTCGCCCGGCGATACCACGATCGACCCTTCGACCCACCATGAGCTCACTGCGCGGCTCGCCGGCGAGGGCATCGATGGGCAGACGCTCCAGTTCAGCCTCAGTGGTCCAGGCTCGCTTTCGTCGACGAGTGGGGTGACCGACTCCAATGGCGAGGTCCTCGTGACGTTCATGGCGCCCGCGACCGCCGGCCAGGCGACGGTTACCGCGACCCTCACGGAGGATGGCCACACCTTCATGAGTTCCAACGTGCTCACGATCCAGGCCGACGTCAGCGTGTCGATCGACCCGACGATCGTGGTCCTCGAGACAAACAGCCAGCAGCAGTTCACGGCGCTCGTCAGCAATGCCGGCGACCCGACGGTGACCTGGGCGGCAACGTGCGGGACCGTAGCGGGGGGCCTCTACATCGCGCCTGCGAGCCCGACAGACTGCGTCGTTACAGCCACCAGCGTCGAGGACTCACTGGCCAGCGCGAGCGCCAGCGTGACGGTCGTCGAGGCCGCCCCGGCACAAGCATGGTTCGACGGGCGCGTGTTGGCCTATGAAACGAACAGCGGCCAGACGGAAGGCGACGAGATCCTGCTCTCTCCGTGGCCGTCCAGCCGGGTCGACTGGCGGGCGTTCGAGACGACGTCGAGCAGCGGCTCCACGGGTAGCGACGGAGCCGGGTCCTACTCGGTCACCTCGAGGGCGTCGCAGGTCGTGACCCCGACCTTCGTCGACGGCTTCCTCCGCACGCTCGATGTCGTCACGGCGGCTCAGGTCGACACCGCGGCCTCGGGATGTGCGGAAGGCGACTCTCTGTGCGTCGCCAACGGGCACGCCCGGTCCGAGTACAGCTTCACCTTCGACGTCGGGCAGACCAGCACGGTCCAACTCACCGGAACGCTGACCGCCATCGAGAGTGCCGTGACCTCCAACGACCGCGTGTGTCGGGTCAACTTCTTCGGCGTCGCCGATGCCGTCCCCGACTACGTCGTGACGTGTGGCTTCGATGGGACCGGCGTCTTCAACGTGAGCTTCAGCGGGACGCTCAGCCCGGGGCGCTATCGGCTCGACGTGCTCACGATCGCGACGTCCAACTCCTACAGCTTCCGATCGAGCGGCTCGGCGTCGTCCGGCAGCAACCTCCACGTGGAGGTCACGCCCCAGTGAGATTCAGCCTGCTTGCCAGATCGGGAGCCTGAACGCGCGCTCCTCCGCCACATCGGTCGCCCGGTCACCGCCGACGCCGACGTGGCGGAGGACGTCCATCGCCGGGTCCATCGGGCCAACGGCGATGCTCGCGAGGGCGTTCAGGGGCGGCCAATCGGCACGTGCGTCCGGGTGCAGGCCCTGGGCCCGTCTGGCATCCGCCTGACCATACGTGCTGCCGGCTACACTCGGCCGCGCCGATGAACGTCGTCTTCCTGTCGCCGAACTTCCCGCCCCCGACCTACCTCTACTGCGTCCGCCTGCGCGAGCTCGGGGCCAACGTCTTGGGCCTGTCCGACGCGCCGCATGAGGGCCTCCGACCGGAGCTCCGCGACGCCCTGACCGAGTACTACCGCGTCGGCGACCTCCACGACCTCGATGCCGACGTCAGGGCGCTCGGCTGGCTCACCCACCGCTACGGCAAGATCGATCGGATCGATTCGCTCAACGAGTACTGGCTGGAGCTCGAGGCCCGCCTCCGGACCGAGTTCAACGTCACGGGGCTCCAGGCGGCCGACATCGACCGGCTGAAGCGGAAGTCCCGGATGAAAGGGATCTTCGAGCGGGCTGGGATTCGCGTGGCCCGGGGGAGGGTCTGCCGGACCGCCGACGAGACCCGGGCCTTCGTCGACGAGGTCGGCCTGCCGGTCATCGCCAAGCCCGACATCGGGGTCGGGGCGGCCCGGACATATCGCCTCGACGCCGAGGCCGACGTCGAGGCCTACCTCGGCGACAAGCCCCGGATGGACTACATCCTCGAGGAATGCCTCGAGGGTCAGCTCCTGACCTACGACGGCCTCGTGGACCGCCGCGGACGGATCGTCTTCGAGGTCTCGCTCGTCTACGGCATTCCCGTCCTCGACGCCGTGCGCGGGGCCGACATGACCTACTGGATCGACCGCGAGATCGCGCCCGACCTCCGGGACGTGGGGCAGCGAACGGTCCGGGCGTTCGGGATCCGGGAGCGGCCCTTCCATGCCGAGTACTTCCGGCTCCCGAACGGCGAGCTCGCCGCCCTCGAGGTCAACATGCGCCAGCCCGGTGGCCTGACCGTGGACCTCTGGAACTGGGCCAACGACATTGACTTCTACCGGGCCTGGGCCGAGGTGGTCGTGACCGGGACGACGGCGGTCGTGCCGAGCCGGGCGGCGTACGCCTACTGGGCCGGGCGCAAGGCCGGCAAGGCCTACCGTCTGTCGCACGAGGACGTCCTCTCGCGACATGGGGCGAGCCTCGTCCACCACGAGCGGATCGACGACGTCTTCGCCGCGGCGATCGGCAACTACGGCTACGTCCTCCGGGGCCCGGAGCTCGCGCCGCTCCAGGCGGCCGGACGGGAGATCCTCGCGCTGGCCAGCTCTGCTGCGGCTCGCTGACGGCAGCCCGACGCACCGATGCACGTCGAGGAGCGCCTCTGGTTCAGCCCGGCCTTGGGCCACGACATGGCCCTCAAGGTGTACGGCCACGCCGGACGATCGGTCGTGGCCTTCCCGAGCCAGGACGGCCGCTACTGGGACTTCGAATCGTGGGGCATGGTCGACGCCTGCGGCGGGCTCATGGACGCCGGCCGGATGCGGCTCATCGCGATCGACGGGATCGACTGGCAGAGCTGGACGAACGCGGCCGTGCCGCCGGGCGACCGGGCTCGCCGCCACGATGCCTACGACCGGTACGTCGCCGACGAGGTCGCGCCGTTCGCCCGCGAGCTCACCGGCTTCGAGCGGGCCTGGGCGGTCGGGGCGAGCATGGGCGCCTACCACGCCGCGAACGCGCTGTTCCGGCACCCCGACCGGTTCGACGGGCTCGTCGCGATGTCCGGGCTCTACCAGCTGTCATCGTTCGTCGGCGATCACGTCGACGACGCCGTGTACTTCAATACGCCGTTGCTCTACCTGCCGGGTCTCGACGACCCGTGGTACCTCGACCGCTTGCGCGGGGCCCGGATCTGCTTCGTCGTCGGGCAGGGGGCGTGGGAGGACGAGATGCTCGCGGACACGCGCCGGATGGAGGAGATCCTCGCCGCCAAGGGCATCCCGGCGATCGTCGACTACTGGGGCCACGACGTGAACCACGACTGGCCCTGGTGGCGGCAGATGCTGCCGTACGAGCTCGAGCGGCTCGGCGTCTGAGGCAGGCCCCGCGTTAACTGCCGGTCGGGCGGGCGCCCGGTTCGGCCCCGACCGCGACCGGCTCGCCGGCGGTCGACCAGTCGCTGTACGAGCCCGGGTAGAGAAGGGGATCGGGCAGGCCGGCGACCCGCATCGCCAGGGCGTTATGGCAGGCCGACACGCCGCTGCCGCACGACGTCACGCTGCCGCCGGGGACGCTGCAGCCCAGGCCTTCGAACCGCCGCCGGAGCTCTCCCGGCGGCAGGAACCGGCCATCGGGTGCGAGGTTGCCGCCGGTCGGGGCGGAGACCGCCGTCGGGATGTGGCCGGCGACGGGATCGATCGGCTCGACCTCGCCGCGGTAGCGCTCGCCGGCCCGGGCATCGAGGAGGGTCAGCTCGCCGAGGCGCCGCTTCAGGCCGGCGCGATCGATGACCCGGCGCCACGCCGGCGCCAGGTGGAGCTCCCGCAGCACCGGGTTCGGCACGTCCGTCGAGACCGCACCGCCGGCCGCGAGCCACGCCGGATAGCCGCCGTCGAGGACGAGCGCCGCCCCACCCCGGCCGTCCCCGAAGCCGAGGTCGTCCAGCATCCACCACACGCGGGCCGCGACCCAGCCCCCGACGTCGTCGTAGACCACGACCGTGTCGCCATCGCCGATACCGCGGTCGGCCATTGTCCTGGCGAACGTCGCCGCATCCGGCAGGGGATGGCGGCCCGGGCCTCGCGGCGCAACGAGATCGGTGTCGAGGTCGATGTGGATGGCCCCCGGGATATGACCGGCGTCATAGGCCGCCCGTCCGGCGCCGGGTGGCTGGCCCAGGTACCAGCGGACGTCGACGACCCGGAGGTCGGGCCGGCCGGCCTCGAGCCAGGTTGTGAGCTCGTCGACCGCAACGAGGGGCGAGGTCACGCGGGCGCTTCGTCGGCGGGCAGCGACACCGGGAGGCCGTGCTTCCAGCGGCGCTGGAGCATCACGCACTGATCGTCCGGGACGGCCACGGACAGGTGGGTGTGGACGATCCGCCAGCCGGGCGCCTCGCGCTCGAGGACAGCGCTGACCCGCATCTCGGCCTTCGTGCCATCGCCGAACAGCCAGGTCGGCTGGTCGGCGAACCAGCCCACGCCGTCGCGCTCGTAGGCCACAGGCGCCGGCCCGGCCACGAGGCCCTCGCCCGGGTCCAGCCGGCCACTCCGGAATGTTTCCTGGTCGTCGATCCACTCGCCGGCCGAGCCGATGAAGACGACCGTGGGGTCGCGCGACACCAGGTCGTTGGCTCCGTCGGCATCGCCGCCGAGCATCCGGCGGTAGAACTCCAGCATCGTCGCCTTGATCTCGGTCGATGGCGTCATCGGTGGCCCTCCTCGTCCCGCGGTGCGACGTCGTGCACTCTTCGCTGGCGCCAAAGGGTACGCCGGCCGTCGATCCGGAGGGCCTGCTATCCTTCGCGCCGGCGCGGCCACCGACGCCGCCCCGCGCGATCGCCCCGCGATCGCCATCGCTCCGGCGTAGCTCAGTTGGTAGAGCGGGTGACTGTTAATCACTTGGTCGTAGGTTCGAGTCCTACCGCCGGAGCCAGATACCTGGGGGTAGCAAGTTTTCGGCGGCCGATTCGAACGGGAATCCCTGCCACCAGAGGTCAGCTTGGCCGGAATCCGTTTGCAGGTTCGAACCGGTCTCGGCTCGCTTCGAGGTCCTGAATCTCACAGTTCTCACACTCGGATGTGAGAATCTTTCGGTGGTGGGTGCCGCCGGCCCAATCTCGACTGCCGGCTCGCTCGCGATCCACGGCCACGGCACCTCGCACCCCAACTACGAGCTCGTGACCTCGATTGTGCCGATCATCCCCGGGTGGAAACGGCAGAGGTACAGGTACGAGCCGGCCGAGTCGAAGCGACGCTCATAGGCCTGGCCCGGCGCGAGGTTGCCCGAGTCCCACGAGCCGTCGCTGGCCGACACGGTGTGGGGCAGGGCGTCGTCGTTGAACCAGCGGACGGTCTCGCCGGCCCTGATC
>JBFMEV010000032.1:0-34807 GCA_040752335.1 Chloroflexota bacterium | reverse complement strand
GACCCCAACCCGTGCCCGTTCCTGGCGGCCCGACCCTGCCCGCGATCCCCGCGCGATCACGAATCGCACGAACGAGCGTGACCCACCCCCCAGTTCCTGCGATTCCTGCAGGAAGTCGGGGGGAGGTTGTGCTCACTCATCGCCGACGTGATCGAGGGGGGAGCACGCCCTGGGACCGGCGGACGGGCCCGGATTGACCGAACCGGCCGGCCCGGCGCACTGACCCGGCCGGCCCGGCGACACCGACCCGGCCGGCCCGGCGCAACGAAGCGGGCCGGCGAAGCGGGTATGAACCGGCGGGCGGGCGCGGTGCGATGGCGTCGGCTACCCTCCATTCGATGCCGGATTTCGCGAAGCCGCCCTGGTCGGACATCGTCGCCTTCATGCGTGGCGATGGGGCGTTCGTCTGGCAGATCGCCGTCATCGTCGTCGTCGCCTGGGTCGCCCTGCGGCTCGCCACGATCTTCGTCCACGGGATCGTCAAGACCCTCTTGGATCGCGAGGCCACGGAGGGGACGGCCCAGGAGCTGTCGGCGGTCGAGATCCAGAAGCGGATGTCGACGATCGAGGCCCTGGCCTCGAACTTCCTGCGGTTCTTCATCATCGTCATCGCCGGCGTCATGCTCCTGCAGCAGGTGGGCCTCGATGTCGGGCCCGCGATCGCGGGCCTCGGCGTCGTCGGGATCGCGGTCGGATTCGGGGCCCAGCATCTCGTCAGGGACTACCTCAACGGCGCCCTCATCCTCATCGAGAACCAGTTCAGCAAGGGCGACGTCATCCGGGTCGCCGGCGTGGCCGGCACGGTCGAGGACTTCAGCCTGCGGCGGACCACGCTTCGCGACCTCGATGGCGTCGTCCACACCGTCCCCAACGGCGAGATCGCCGTGGCGAGCAACCTGACGAGGGTCTGGGCCAGGATCAACCAGGACGTCAGCGTCGCCTACGGGACCGACATCGACAGGGCGATCGAAGTCGTCGATACCGTGGGCCGAGAGATGGCATCTGACCCGGCCTGGAAGCGCCGGGTCCTGGAGACGCCGCGCGTGGATCGCGTGGCCGCCCTCGGCGAGTACGGCGTGACCCTCAAGATCCTGGGCACCGTCCGGGCCACCGAGCAGTGGGCCGCCGCGGGCGAGCTCCGGAAGCGGCTCCTCGTGGCCTTCAAGGCCCACGGCATCGAGATCCCCCGACCGCAGCGGGTGGTCCTCGCCCGCGAAACCCCGGCCATCGGCCCGCTCGATGCCGCGGCCCTCGGCCCGACGGACGAGGATCTGGCCCCCGAGGAATAGGCGGCAACGACGAGCCGGTCCGCCGCGAGGTGGCCGGCCGGGCGAAGGCGCCGCCGAGCACCTGCGCGAGCGCACTCGAACGTGCGTGAGCGCAGGAGCGCAGGGGGCAACGCACGATCCGGCCGGGTCACGTCGAGGCCTGGAGGACGTGCCACTCCTCAGGTGGGCGCGCTACGATGCACGGACGCCGTCGTCGGCCGGCCCCGGCCGGCGGGTCAAGCCAGCGCGGCCACCAGGTCAACGGAGTCGTCTGTGAGCGTCGAACCGTCCCAGGGCGCCCAGCCCGCGATCGAGAACCTCCTGGCCGAGCGCCGGACCTTCCAGCCCGCGGCCGAGTTCATCGCGCAGGCCAACGCGACGGCCGCGATCTATGACGAGGCAGAGCGCGACTACGTCGCCTTCTGGGAGCGCATCGCCCGCGAGCGGGTCAGCTGGGAGAGGCCCTTCGAGACAACCCTCGAGTGGGACCTCCCGTTCGCGAAGTGGTTCGTCGGCGGCCGGCTGAACATCGCCTACAACTGCGTCGACCGGCACGTGGAGGCCGGCCTGGGCGACAAGGTCGCCTACCACTGGATCGGCGAGCCCGGCGACACCCGGACGCTCACCTACGCCGATCTCCTGCGTGAGGTCAGCAAGGCGGCCAACGCCCTCCTCGAGCTGGGCGTGCGGACCGGCGACCGGGTCGCAATCTACATGCCGATGATCCCCGAGCTTCCGATCGCGATGCTCGCCTGCACCCGGATCGGAGCGCCCCACACGGTCGTCTTCGGCGGCTTCAGCGCCGAGGCGCTGGCCGGCCGGATCAACGACTGCCAGGCCAAGGTCCTGATCACCGCCGACGGCGGCTGGCGGCGCGGCAACCGGGTGAACCTCAAGCACCACGCCGACGACGCGGTGACCTCGACGCCCTCGATCGAGAAGGTCATCGTCGTCGACCGCCTGGGCCAGGGCGCCCACATGGTCCCCCGGCGGGACGTCTGGTGGCATGACATCGTCGACCGCCAGTCCGAGGACTGCCCGCCGGTGGCCGTCGATTCGGAGCACATGCTCTACCTGCTCTACACCTCGGGTACGACGGCCAAGCCGAAGGGCATCCTCCACACGACGGCCGGCTACCTCGTGGGCACGAGCTTCAGCCACGAGTCGATCTTCGACCTGAAGCCCGATGACGTGTACTGGTGCGCCGCGGACATCGGCTGGGTGACCGGCCACAGCTACATCGTCTACGGGCCATTGGCCAACGCCGCCACCGGCGTCATCTACGAGGGCGCGCCGGACACGCCCACCTGGGACCGGTGGTGGCAGATCATCGAGACCTACGGGGTCTCGATCCTGTACTGCGCCCCGACCGCGATCCGGGCGTTCATGAAGCACGGGCCCCAGTTCCCGGCGGCCCACGACCTCTCGAGCCTCCGGGTCCTGGGCTCGGTCGGCGAGCCGATCAACCCCGAGGCCTGGCTGTGGTACCACGAGCACATCGGCGGGGGCCGGACCCCGATCGTGGACACCTGGTGGCAGACCGAGACCGGGATGATCCTCATCACCCCACTGCCCGGCGTGACCACGACCAAGCCCGGCTCGGCGACCTTCCCGTTCCCCGGCGTCGCCGCCGACGTCGTGGACGCCGATGGCCAGTCCGTGCCCCTGGGCGGCGGCGGCTACCTCGTCCTCAAGCGTCCCTGGCCGGCGATGCTGCGCGGCATCTACGGCGACCCCGAGCGGTATCACGAGACCTACTGGAAGCGGTTCCCGGGGATGTACTTCGCCGGCGACGGGGCAAAGCGCGACGAGGACGGCTACTTCTGGCTCCTCGGCCGGGTCGACGACGTCATGAACGTGGCCGGTCACCGGATCAGCACGACCGAGGTCGAATCGGCCCTCGTGGACCATCGCTCGGTGGCCGAGGCGGCGGTCGTCGGCGTCAAGGACGAGGTCTCCGGCCAGGCGATCTACGCCTTCGTCATCCTGAAGGCCGGCCAGGACCCGTCCGATGCCCTCGCCGTCCAGCTCCGCGAGCACGTCGCCTACGTCATCGGCCCGATCGCCCGGCCGAAGTACCTGATGTTCGTGCCGGACCTGCCCAAGACCCGCTCGGGCAAGATCATGCGCCGCCTGCTGCGCGACATCGCCGAAGGTCGGACCCTGGGCGACACCACGACCCTCGCCGACACGACGGTCGTCGAGACGATCCGGGAGAACACGGGCAAGGCGGAGGAGTAGGCGGCCATGCCGTTCGGACTGGGCCGGAAGAAGGAGACGCCGCCGGCGGCCGAGGCCGGCCAGGCATCCCTGAATCCGCACGACCGCGGGCCGCGCCCGGTCAGGTTCCACGGCCTGACTGAGGAGTGGCGGCTGCGGGGCTCGATGACGATCAGCGGCCGGCTCCTCGACACCCTGAACAAGCGCGAATCGATCGCCCTGTCCGACGTCAGCTGGGCACCCCTGGACGGGGGCGGACCGTTCGAGCCGGCGCCCGGCATCCGGACCGTCGACCCGTACGACCTGATCGTCGTCATCGCCGGCCCCGAGACGCTGGCCAGCCAGGACGACGACGAGCGAACCGCTCATCGGATCCACAAGATCGCGTTCGACGTCGCCCTCCAGGTCCCGCCCCTTCGGGTCGTGGGCACGGTCCAGCTCCATCCGGGCTCGGAGCCGGACGGGCTGCTCGAGCGGTCGAGCCAGATGTTCGTCGCCGTGACGCGGCCGGGCGTCTGGCTGGACGGCGTCGAGGTCGACATCGGCGACGATGCCGACGCCGCGCTCGTGAACCGGTTCTACCTCCGCGGTGTCGAGCAGGTGGACCTCGCGACCGGCGAGCGTCACCTGCGGCTGCCGGGCACGCCGCTCGGCGGCACGACCTGGCGCGAGCGGACCTAGGGCGGGACGAACGCGCGATGGAGCGCGATGGAATGAGCGACCCGATGACTGAGGAGCAGCGGGTCGCGGCGCTGGAAGACGAGTGGCTCGCCGCAGAAGTCGCCCACGACGAAGCGTTCCTCCGGCGCGTCATCGACGATCGCTACACGATGAATCTGCGCACCGGAACGACCCTGGGCAAAGAGGAGTACATCAACGGGATCCTCGAAGGGGTCATGCTGTCGGTGTGGGCGAGCGAGCGGACCGTCCTGGTCGACGGCGACACGGCGGTGACGTTTGCCACCGTCAATGTCATCGATCCGGGAAAGAGCCTGGACGACCCCCCGAGGTCATCGCGCTACACGCTCGTCTATGTCAAGCGGCACGGCGAGTGGCGGGCGCTCGCCTTCCATATCGGCCAACGTTCGGACGACTAGCAACTGGCGGTCGGACGATCCCGACCCAGGCGGGCCGGGCTCAGGCCCGGACGGCCTCCTTGCCGCGGAACAGGCCCCCCAGCAGCGAGCGCTGCTCGGCCGTGCGGCCGTTGCTCGCCTGGGGGCCGCCGAGTCCCAGGATCTGGTCGGCGAGGGCATCGAAGTCGGCCGAGACCTTCTCCCGCGGGAACAGGTCGATGACCGTCCGGCCGACGTTGGCGGCCCGCACGAAGAGCATCCCGCCGGACCGGATCTGGGCGATTGCCGGCGACCCGACGGCGCGCTCGATGTCGGCCGCGGTCACGCCGCTGTTGGCCCGGTTGACGACGGTCGAGAGCCGCTCGCGGATGCCGAGCTCGGTGGCCACCTCGGTCAGCTGGACCGCGGCCCGGATCGCCGGGAGGTCCGGCGTGACGGGGACGAGGATCCGGTCGGCGATGCTGAAGATGACCTGGTTGACGTCGCTGTACGAGGGGTGGAGGTCGACGACGATGACGTCGACGCCCCAGCGGGCCGCCATGAGGGCCTCGCCGACGCGATCGGGCTCCAGGCGGGTCATGGCCAGGGGGTTGGAGACCAGGGCCGCCACCCGGACGCCCGATTCGTGGACCGCCGCGATGTCGAGGAGGCCTTCGACCGGCCCGCCGTCCTCCTCGTCCACCCACGAATCGGAGAGCGTCCGCCCGGTGTCCATGCCGAGCGACATCGTCACGTGACCGGTGACGGTGTCGGCGTCGACGAGCAGGACCCGTCGGTCCTTGCGGATCTGCAGGGCCGCGGCGAGATTCGTGGCGATCGTCGTCTTGCCGACGCCACCCTTGGGGTTGAAGATCGCGATGATCGGCGAGCGGGCGGCCCAGCCGGCCTCCACCCGCCCATGAGTCATGACCGTACCCTCGGTGTGCTCGGCCGCGACCTGGGCCCGGATCAGCATCGCCTCGGCGCGCCAGCGGATGGCCTCCGGATCGATGGGCCGTGCGACCACCTCATCGTCCGGCGAGATCCCGTCGCTGCCGACGAGGGCGTCGAGCTGATCGTCGCCCACGACAACGAGGAGCGGGATGGCCCGCTCGCGCAGCCGCAGGCTGGCGACCGTCTCGAGCAGGGCAGCCGGATCCTGGCCGGCGTCGAGGACCGCGAGCCCCACGGGCAGCTCCGCCTCGATGACGGCGGCCAGGTCGGACGGCGCCTCGAGGGCGACGGTGCCGAACTCGGCCCCGGCCAGGGCCTCGATGACGGCGTCGCGCTCGCGGGCCGGAAGGCCGACGGCAATCGTCGGTCGACTCATGGGATCCTCCGAACTCAGCGGGCGGTCTCGGGGTCGGTGGCCGTGATCGTGAGGACGCCGTCGGCGTCACCGGTGATCACGGCTGCGAACCCATCGAGCGCGGGGACGGCCGACCGAAGGTCGGTTTCGGGGTCATGGCTCACGGTGAACAGGAAGTCGCCGCTGGGGCCCGAGGCGACGGTCACGGACCGGACGCCGTGGGTCCTGGCGAGGGCCCGCTTGAACCCGGCGATGCTCGCCACGCTCACGAGGCCGAGCACGGCGAGCTGGCTGGATGCCGCATCGCCGGTCGCCGGCGCGTGGACGGTGAAGGCGTCGAGGCGGCGGGCGACGTCGTCGTCCGGGATCGCGCTGACTTCGTCGTCAGGCAGCGTGGCCGTGCCGTCGTCGTCGCCGGAGGCATCCAGGTCGGCCAGTGCCGCGGCCTCCGCGGCGGCGGCGCCGCGGGCATCGAGGATTGCCATCGGGAAGTCCGGGGTCGAGCGGTCGAGATCGTCGAGGTCGAGCGAGGGCGCCTCGGGCAGGTCCTCGGCGAGGCCGGCCAGGCGGGCCGGATCCTCCTCGGCCATGAGCTGAACGAAGAAGGCCTCCATCCGGCGCTCGAACTCGCCGACGGCGGCATCGACCTGCTCGATGCGATGCTGCACGAGGGCGGCGTGGCGCTCGACCTCCGCTTCGAGGTGCTGCTTGCGATCCGCGATCCGCTTTTCTGTCTCCTCGCGGATCCGGGCCATCTCGGCCTTCGACCAGTCGCGGATCTCCACGATCTCCGCGTCGGCCTGCTTGCGGAGCTCGGCGGCCTCCTCAGCCCCCCGGGCGTGGATCGTCTCGACACGGGCCTTGGCTTCCGCCGCGAAACGGTCGGCCGTCTCCTCGCGAGCCGCCATGGCGGCGTCGCGCATCGCCCGGACGAGGCCCGTCACCAGGAGGTTCTCGCGGCGCGGTCGGGTCGGGTTCGCGGCGGCCTGGTCCGCCGGCGTCCCCGTGGCCGCATCGTGCGTCGCCGTGCCGGGAGCCGTGGCGTCGTTCGCCGCGTCGGCGTCGGGCCAGCTCATCGCACGGGGGTCGGGGATCGTCACTTCCTGCATCTCGGTCGCCTCGGCAGTGGTCGGGTCGGCGGTGGTCTCTCCCTCGGCGACCGGCGCGGAATCGGGGGTGGGCTGCGTCTGGGCCTCCGCGGACACACCGGGACGCGGCTCGGAGGCCCACGGGAGGCGGAATCCGGTGCGCTGCTCGGTGGTGGCCATTGGTCCTGTCCTTCAGACACGGCCCGGCGTCCGGCCGGGTTTCGGGCGTAGCCGGATAGTGGCCTCGGGGGGTGCATTGGTGCACTCGGCTAGTCGTACCGGCCCGGTCCTGCCGGAGGTACCAGCGGACCGCCCCGGATGCCTGTTCACGGCGCCCGGGGTACGATCCCGCGATGATCGAACCGGCGATGACCGATCCGGTGAGCCGCGCGTTCGACGGCCGCCCGGGGATCCTCGATCGGCGGGGCCGTGCCCTCCGCGATCTCCGGATCTCGGTCACGGATCGCTGCAACTTCCGGTGCACCTACTGCATGCCGGCCGAGGTCTTCGGCCGCGACTACGCCTTCCTGCCGCACGCCGAGGTCCTGACGTACGAGGAGATCCGCCGGCTGGCGGCGATCTTCGTCGGGCTCGGCGTCGGGAAGCTTCGAATCACCGGCGGTGAGCCCCTGGTCCGGAAAGCCCTGCCCGATCTCGTGGCGATGCTCGCCGAGCTGACGACGCCCGACGGCGACGCCGTGGACCTGACCCTGACGACCAACGGCTCGGCCCTCCGTCCACTCGCCCGACCGCTGGCCGAGGCCGGTCTCCGCCGGATCACCGTCTCGCTCGATTCGCTCGACGACGCCACCTTCCGCCGGATGAACGGCGTCGACTTCCCCGTCCTGCGGGTCCTCGACGGGATTGCCGCGGCCCGCGAGGCCGGCCTGGAGCCGGTCAAGGTCAACATGGTCGTGAAGCGCGGTGAGAACGAGGCGAGCGTCGTGCCGATGGCCCGCTGGGCCCGGGCCGAGGGCCTCGTCCTGCGGTTCATCGAGTACATGGACGTGGGCACCGCCAACGGCTGGCGCCTGGACGACGTCGTGGCGGCCTCGGAGATCGTTGCCGCCATCGACGCCGAGCTGCCGCTCGAGCCGGTCGAGGCGAACTACCGCGGCGAGGTCGCCGGTCGCTGGCGCTACCGGGACGGCTCCGGCGAGATCGGCGTCATCGCCTCGGTCACCCGTCCGTTCTGCGGCGACTGCACCCGGGCCCGGCTGTCGGCCGAGGGCAAGCTCTACACCTGCCTCTTCAGTGCGACCGGGACCGACCTCCGGGCGCCGCTCCGTTCGGGGGCGACCGACGCCGACCTGCGCGAGCGCCTGGAGCGGGCGTGGGGAGCCCGGACCGATCGCTACTCGGAGCTCCGGACGGAGGCCACCAGCCACCTGCCACGGGTGGAGATGTTCGCCCTCGGCGGGTGAGCGGACGCGCGCCCCGGGGCTGGCCGGCCGGAGCCTCGGGCCGATCGGCAGGGTCGCGCCGGACGGCCCGGACCGTCGTTGTCCACCGTTCGTCCACAGCTGTCGAAAAGTCGTGGACACGGTCTCCGGGGCCCCGGCAAGTTGGTGGATAACCTCGTTGATGGTCCCGAAACACGGCGCGTACAGTTCGTCTTGCCCGAAGGGGCCGTCAGGGGACGAGGAACCGAGATTGCATCAAGGGACCCCGTTCCGGACCGGTCGCTTCGGGCGCTTCATTGCCCGGTCGCGATGGTCCTTCGTGGCCGTCCCCGGGTGGTCGCCCGACGGGACGTGACCGGCATCCCGGTGTCGGTACTTCCGTCGGGCGGCAGAAGCCGCGGGCCTCGGCCGTCGACCCCCTGGACGTGAAACTGGAGGCCCGCATGACCACGCCTCGGCCGGCGATGGATCCGACCCGCCCGATTCCTCCGATCGACCAGCCGGCGCGGCTCGACGCCCTCGAGGCCGCCGTTCGGGCCCGCACGTCGCTCGTGCCCCGGATCGGCATCGTCCTGGGCTCCGGGCTGGGCGGATTGGCCGACGACCTCGAGGACGCGGTCGCAATCCCCTTCGGTGAGCTGCCGGGCTGGCCGGTCGCGACGGCGCCTGGCCATCTCGGCCGCCTCGTCCTGGGGCGCCTCGGCGGCCAGCCCGTCGTCATGCTCCAGGGCCGGTTCCATCTCTACGAGGGCAACGATCCCGGCCTGGTCGTCCAGCCGGTCCTCCTCTTCGCCCGCCTGGGTGCGCGGGCCGTCTTCCTCACCAACGCCGCCGGCGGCCTGGACCCGTCGTTCGGGCCGGGGACCCTGATGGTCATCCGCGACCACCTCAACCTGACCGGCAGCAACCCCCTCGTCGGCCCGAACGCCGACCCGATCGGGCCGCGCTTCCCGGACCTCACCGAGGCCTGGAGCGGTGCCCTCCGGGCCCGCCTCCACGCGGCCGCGGCAGCCGAGGGCGTCGGCCTTGCCGAGGGCGTCTACGTCGGCCTGCTCGGCCCCAACTACGAGACCCCGGCCGAGGTCCGGATGCTTGCCGGGCTGGGCGGCCATGCCGTCGGGATGTCGACGGTCCTCGAGGCGATCGCGGCCCGCTGGGCCGGCCTGGAGGTCGTGGGCGTGTCGCTGGTCACGAACGCCGGGGCCGGCTACACCGGCGAGCCGCTGAGCCACGAGGAGGTCCTCGCCGCGGGCGCCGAGGCCGGCCCGCGGCTGGCGCGGGTGATCCGGCGCTTCGTCGTCGACCTCGGCGAGTAGGCCCGGCCTTACGCGTCGAGACGGCGACGCGGCGCCTCGGCCAGCTCCCGGTCCTCCGCGGGGTCGAGGCCGGGCGACGAGCAGGCGAGGTAGCGCAGGGTCGTCCGGCCGGTGTTCTCCACCCGGTGGGGCAGGTCCTCCTCGACCCGGATGCCCTTGAGCGGCTCGAGGATCTCGGTCGCCTCGCCGACGCTCACCACGCCCCGGCCCTCGAACACGACGATGGCGTGCTCGGCCCGCGGGTGGCGATGCCAGGCGTCGCTCGTGCCGGGCTCGATCTCGACCTCGGTGACGGTGAAGGCCGCCGACCCGAAGTCGCCCGGACCCACGAGCCGGCGTCGGCGGATGCCGGGATCGGCCTCGACGAACGCCTCGCCGCCGCGCCGGACGGGCTCGTCCTCGGAGTCCCAGCGTCGGAGCATCGTTCCCATCCGGCGCGGGTCCGGCTCGGTCGCGACGAGCAGGGCCAGGGCATCCAGGCTGCCCTCGTTGCGGACGAGGTGATGCTCTGACGGGGCCTCGTACAGGACGTCCCCCGCCCGCACGACGGCCCGCCGCTCGAGCGCCTCGCCGTGCTGGAAGACGAGCTCGCCGGCGGCCAGGTAGACGATCGTCTCGACGCCGTGGCGGTGGGGCCCGATCTCCACGCCCGGCGCGATGCGATCGAACTGGAGTCGGATTCTCACGACTGGACAGGCAGCTCCCGGCCCGCCGCCCGGGCGGCCCTGGCCTTCTCGGCCCAGGCCTCGAGGACCCGGTCCTTGTGGGGTCGGATCGGGCAGTGGCCGTCGCGGTTGTTCATCTCGTCGCAGTAGCCGAGCGGCACGCACTTGGGGGCGAGGAAGGACCCCAGGAATGGCGACACGCTGAAGATCTCGTGGCGGATGAGCTGGAAGAGGCGCCGGATCTCCCACTGGGCCATCGTGCACAGCCGCAGGCCCGACATGTGGATGAGGGCCCGGAGGTTCGTCGTCATGACGAGGTTGGTGCGGGTGGCGTTCGGGAACACGAAGCGGGCGTCCTCGCCCGGGATTCCCGCCCCCACGAGCTCGCCGTACAGCGCCATGGAGCCCTCGACCTGGTCCTCGTAGCGCTCCCGGAGCGCAGGGTCCGAGTCGGCGATCGTCTGGGGCAGCATCGTCGCGGCGTGCTTGTACGTGACGTAGCGCTGGCTCTGCTGGTCGAAGGCCACACCGGCCCGATGGCGGACGAGCTGGTGGGACAGGGTCCGCGACACGCCGGTGATGCCGAAGGTGAAGACGACGTGCTCGATCGTCGAGCCGTGCCCCGATTCGATGACCCCGTTGATGAGCCGCTGCATCTTGGCGACCTCGATCTCGCCGGCGGTCGCCCGCCGGAAGATCTCCTCCGGCGGCAGCTCCGAGTAGCACGTCCGGCAGGCGGTGTAGATGAGCGGGACGTAGTACTGCTCGACGATGTCGCGGGAGGGGAAGAGGAGCGTCGCCTTCATGCCGAGGTCGGCCCGGCCGGGGTTCTTCGGGATCCCCGTCACCTCGCGTCCGGACGCCTGAACGGTCATGCGTCGGAGTCTAGTCCGTCGCGTCGGGACCCGCCGGTTGCGCTTCGGCGCCGCGTCAGTCGTGGCCGTGGACGCGGGCGGCGAGCTCCGCGACGGGCACGTCGAGGGCGTAGGCGACGGTCTCATCGAGGCCCATGGCCGCCCCCTCCGCCTCGTAGCGGGCAAGCTCCTCGTCCGAGAGCCGTTCCGAGACATGGGGCCGGAACCGGTACTCGAACTGCTCGTCGACGAAGCCGGCCAACCCCGTCCCCGTCGTCGCGGCCAGGTGCCGGCCGGCGCCGTGGAGGCGGGCGGCCCGGGGCAGGTCGCCGTCGCTGACGGCCTGGGAGTGGAGGTCGTCGAGGACCAGGGAGATCCCGGCGGCGTCGCTGGCCGCGTGGAAGTGGCGGAGCGCATGACGCAGGAGCGGCCGTGCCTCCTCGGGCCGTTCCTGGTGGAGGAGCGCACTGCCGAGCATGTGGAGCGACCAGGCCTCCATCGTGACGTCGCCCTCCGTGCGGAAGAGCTCGAGGGCCTCGCGGAAGCGGGGCTCGCCCGAGTCACCTGATTCGAGGTCGAAGTACTCCCGGTTGCCGAGACCCCACAGGACGTTCGCCTGGCCCCGCCGGTCACCGAGCTCGCGGTAGAGGTCGAGCGCCTCCCGCAGGGCGGCCAGGCCGACGCCATCCGGGTCGGCGAGGCGGGGATCGTCGCGGGGGTTGGGCGTGACGGCGAAGGAGAACGAGAAGTTGTAGAGGGCGTTCGCGATCTCGGCCTTGTCACCGATCGAGCGCCACAGATCGACCGCCTCGCGATAGGCGACGCTCATTCCGGCGATGTCGGCCTGCCACCATAGCACGCCGCCGAGCGCCTCCATGAGTCGGGCGCGGAGGATCGGATCGGTCCGGGACCACGGCTCCGCGGCATAGGCCTCCAGCCGGCGGCGAGCCTCGTTGAGGTGTCCGCGCTTTTGCCAGAAGCGCCACATCGCAAAGGCGATCCCGATCGTCGAGGCGGCGTCGCCGGTCGCGGCGGACCGGTCCAGCGCCGCCCGGATGTTGTCGTGCTCGGTCTCGAGCCGCTCCAGGAGGACCCGCTGGTCGGCCCCCGCCAGCCGCGGGGCGGCGTCCCTGGCCAGCTCCAGACACCAGCTCGTGTGACGGTCGCGGACCGCGGCCGAATCGGGCCGCGTCTCCAGCATCTCGGACGCGAACTCGCGGATCGTGTCGAGCATTCGGAACCGCGGCGGGTCGACGTCGAGCGACTTGAGGAGGCTCTGGTCGGCGAGCGTGGCGACGCCGTCGAGGACATCGATCCCGAGCTCGTCGGACGGGCCGACGATCGCCTCGGCGGCATCGAGATCGATGCCGCCGGCGAAGACCGACAGCCGGTCGAGCAGCCGGCGCATCGGCTCGTCGAGGATGTCGTAGCTCCAGGCGATCGCGCCGCGGAGCGTCTGCTGCCGGGCCGGCAGGTCGCGCGCCCCGGCGGCGAGGAGGCTCAACTGGTGTTCGAGACGGGCGAGGATGGCGTCCGGGCTCAGGAGCTTGACCCGGGCCGCCGCCAGCTCGATCGCGAGGGGCATGCCCTGGAGCCGGGCGCAGATCGCGGCGACGGCGGGGGCGTTCTCGTTCGTGACGGCGAAGTCGGGTCGAACCGCGACGGCCCGGGCGATGAACAGGCTGACGGCCTCGTACGTCGAGAGGGTCGCCGGATCGATCGCCCCTCCACCACCACGGCGGGCTCGCTCGTAGCCGCTCAGCTGGCCCGGATCGGGCGGGACCGGCAGGCCCGGGACGGGGAACTCCTGCTCCCCGGAGATGTGGAGGGGCGCTCGCGAGGTCGCGATCACCTTGAGGTCGGGGACCGTCCGCAGGAGGTCGGCCACGAGCGAGCCGGCGTCGACGACCTGCTCGAAGTTGTCCAGGACGAGGAGGACGTGCTTGCCGGCGAGCCACTCCACGAGCACGTCGCGACCCGACCGACCCCCGGTCTCGGCGATGCCGATCTCGCCGGCGATCCGCGAGGCCACGAGGCCGGCATCACGGACCGTCTCGAGGGCCACGAAGAAGACGCCGTCGGGAAAGTCGTCGACGGCCTGGGCGGCGACCTGGAGCGAGAGCCTGGTCTTGCCCGTCCCGCCCGGGCCGGTGAGGGTCAAGAGGCGGTTCGCGGCGAGCAGCCCGCAGGCGGCCGCGAGCTCTTCCTCGCGCCCGACGAACGATGTCAGCTGGGTCGGCAGGTTGTTGGGCCGGGCGTCGAGCGTCGCAAGCGGCGGGAACGACGCCTGGAGGTCAGGCCCCGCGAGCTGGTAGAGGCGGTCCGGCTCGCGGAGGTCCTTGAGGCGGTGGGCCCCAAGGTCGATGAGCGAGCAGCCGGGTGGCAGGCTCGATTCGGTCAGCGCCCGGACGGCCGATGAGACGAGGACCTGGCCGCCGTGGGCCACGCCCGCGATCCGGGCCGCGCGGTTGATCGCCAGGCCCACCAGGCTGCCGCCGACCCAGACCGCCTCACCGGCGTGGATGCCCATCCGGACGCGGACGCTGCCGCCGGCAGGCCAGGCCTCGGCGGCGACCGCCTGTTGCGCGGCGAGGGCGGCCGCGACCGCGTCGCGAGCGCTCGGGAAGGCCACGAAGAACGAATCGCCCTCGGTGCCTTGCTCGCGGCCGTCATGGCCCACGAAGGCGACCCGGAGCAGCTCCCGGTGACGCTCGCGGATGGCCCCGTAGGCGGCGGTGCCGAGCTCCTGCTCGAGGCGCGTCGAGCCCTCGATGTCGGAGAACAGGAAGCTCAGCGTATCGGCGGTCCCCGTACCGCCGCCTGGCCCGGGCGTTGCGATGTCCTGGACGTCGGAGCCTGTCATCGGCCGGCCGGGTCAGTGCCGGATCGCCTCGGTCGCCTCGCGCAGTCGCGCGGCGAGCCCCCGGAGGATCGCGAGGGCCAGGGCGGGATTGGCCAGGAGGATGGCTTCGAAGTCCCAGGAGGCGATGGCGAGGCAGGTCGTGGCCGTCTCGGCGGCGACCATCGCGTTGCGCGGCCGACCGTCGAGGACCGACAGCTCACCGAAGAACTCGCCCGGACCAAGGGACGCCAGGACGACCGCGTCGCGGACCACCCGGACGCTGCCGGCCACGACGACGAAGAAGCCAGTCCCGATCTCGCCCTGCCGGGCGATGACGTGGCCCGCCGGGAAATCCACCTCCGTGGCCCGCCCGGCCAGCGCGGCGATCCCGTCCGGCCCGACGCCGCGGAAGAGGGGACAGGCGGCCAGGAGCGCGGCGCGGCGCGGAGCGGGCAGGGACATCAGGCTCCTCGCGGGGACGGACGGATGCATGGGATGCTGCGCGGTCCTCGTGCTCGCGTCAAGGCTGGCCGACCTTCGCACCGGCGCCGCCTCGCGAGGTTCGCGAACGGTGCACAATCGGAGCCGACGCCCGCCAGCCCGGGCGGCTCGGAGGACACCCGACACGATGGCCACCCGCGACGAGATCGCCGACGCCCTGGCCGGCATGACCCTCTTCGCCGACCTGGCAACGCCGCAGCTCATGGGCGTCGCCAGCCAGCTCGAGGAGGCGTTCTTTTCCAATGGCGCGAAGGTCCTCCGGCAGGGCATCTCCGGCTCGGCCTTCTACGTGATCCTGGACGGCGAGGCGGCCGTCGTCGTCGACGGTGAGCAGCGGGCCATCCTGGGCCGGGGCGAGTTCTTCGGCGAGGTCTCGATCCTGCTCGGCGAGCCGCCCACGGCCGACGTCATCGCGACCCGGCCGCTTCGCTGCGTCGTCCTGGCCGGCTCGGCGATCGAAACGTTCCTCGTGGGTCATCCGAAGGTCATGTTCCGGATGCTTCAGGCCCAGGCCCGGCGCCTGCGGAACGCCAACCGGACGCGGAGCTGAGCGGCCCGATGGCGGAGCCGAGTCTCGAGGCCGACCGGCCGTTCCCGCCGGGCGACTACCCGGTGCTCGTGGTGGGCTCGGGCCCGGGCGGGCTCCAGGTCAGCTACTTCCTGGGCAGGGCCGGGATCCGCCACGCCGTCATCTCGGCCGATCCGGGGCCAGGCGGGATGTTCCGTCGCTGGCCGTTCTTCCAGCGGCTGCTGTCGTGGACCAAGCCGTACGCCCCGGCGGATCGCCGGAGCCGCGAGTTCGAGCGCTGGGACTGGAACTCGCTCATCGCCGACGAGCCCGAGCTTCGGGGTCTCCAGGCCGAGTTCATGGACGGCTCCTCGGACTTCCCGTCGCGGCCGGAGATGGAGGCCAACCTGGCGGCCTTCGCCGAGCGGGCCGGGATCGCCGTCCGCTACGGCTGCCGCTGGGAAGCGACGCGCCGCGAGGACGGGCCGGGCGAGCCGACCTTCGTCGTCGTCACGAGCGACGGCGAGTACCGCTGCCGTCACCTCATCCTCGCCGTCGGGGTGGCCGAGCCGTACAGCCCGTCGCCGCCGGGCATCGAGCTGACGGTCCACTACGCCGACACCCGGGCGGCCGAGACGTACGCCGGCAAGCGGCTGTTCATCCTCGGCAAGCAGAACTCCGGCTTCGAGCTGGCCTCGGGCCTCCTCCAGTGGGCCAGCCGGATCACCCTCGCCTCGCCGTCACCGGCCAAGACCTCGATCGAGACGCGCTCGCTGGTTGGCGTCCGGGCCCGCTACGTCCAGCCGTTCGAGGACTCGGCGCTGGGCGGTGGCGTCGACATCCTGGCGGCTGCGATCGAGGGCATCGTCAAGGTGCCGGGCGGCCTGCGAGTGGACCTGAAGCGCAGTGACAATGGCCTGCCGGTCAGCGTGGAGGCCGACGAGGTCATCGCGGCCACCGGCTTCACCTGCCCGCTCCGGGACCTGCCGGCGCTTGGGGTCGCGACCTTCGGCCAGAGCAAGCTGCCGGCCCAGACCGCGTTCTGGGAGTCCGCGACGGTGCCCGGGGTCCACTTCGCCGGGACGATCACCTCGGGCGCCTCGGGCCTCAAGAAGCACGGCATCCCGAGCTACTCGGGCGCCGTCCAGGGCCATCGCTACAACGCCCGGATCCTGGTGGAACGGCTCGCCGAGACCGGCTTCGGCATCGTCCGCGAGCACCCCGCGATCGCCGTCGGCGAGCTCCGCGACTACCTCCTCGCGGAGGCGACCCACGGCCCCGAGCTGTGGCACCAGAAGGCCTACCTCGCCCGCGTCGTCACGGTCTCGCCCGACGACGGGATCCGCGACCGCGGCATCCTGCCGCTCGCCCACGTCCTCGATTCGGATGGGCCCGACGCCGTGGCAATGACGATCGAGGCCGACGGCCTGGGCTCGATCTACCCGGTCGTCTACGTTCGCCGGACGGGCAAGGTCGAGGAGCACGCCCTCGACCCGCATCCCCTGAACGACTACGAGGGCAGCCTCTACCGCCGCAACCTCGGCACGATCCTGGATCTCGTCGCTCCCGGCGCCTCCGCCGCCTGAGTCGTGGCGACCTCCTTCCTCGCCGGCGCGCTGGCCGGCTGGGCGATCGCGATTCCCGTCGGCGCGATCGCCGTCCTGATCGTCGAGCTGGGTGTCAGGCGCGGGTTCCGGCTGGCCGCGGCCGCCGGCGCCGGCGCGGCTTCGGCCGACGGGCTCTACGCCGGGCTTGCCGCGATCGGCGGGACGGCCCTCGCGGCGTTCCTCGAACCAATCGAAGGGCTCCTTCGCATCGTCGCCGTCGGAGCGCTTCTGGCGATCGGCCTTCGCGGGCTCATGCTCGCGACCCTCAGGCCGCGCGCCGTGCCGGCGCGCGCGGGGATGGCGGATCGGGTCGCCGGGACGTACACCCGGTTCCTGGGCCTGACGCTCCTCAACCCGCAGACCGTCGTCTACTTCGCGGCCCTCATCCTGGCCCTCCCGGATCTCGGTCGGGGCCCGGCCCAGCGCGTGGCCTTCGTCGCCGGGGCGTTCCTCGCCTCGCTGGCGTGGCAGGAGGTCCTCGCCGCGGTCGGTGCGGTCGGCCACCATCGTCTGCCGGCCGGCTTCCAGGTCGGGATCAGCGTTCTCGGCAACCTCCTGATCTGCGGCTTCGCGATCGCGATCGCCCTCGATCTCTAGGCGAGGTCGCGGGGGATCGTCTCGTCGGTGTGTGCCTCGTGGAACGGCTGGCCGTCGAGGTGGACGGTGAGCCGAAGGTCGAGCTGGAAGTCCGTCAGGGTCGAGGTCGTCGCGCCGTCGACCGCGACCTCGATGACGTGGCCGGCGCGCTCCAGGACGTAGCGGACACGGCTCGCCATCCGGGCCCGCGCCGGATCGGCGTCCGAGGCGGTCAGGTCGTGCGACTCGGCGCTGTACAGGCGGGTGCCGTCGAGAGCGATCGTGTCGCCGCCGTCGTGGGTCGAGACGGTCAGGGTCCCGGCGAGGACGTCCTCGGTCACCTGCCAGCGGGGCGGATCCGACGAGCCGCCGCCGACGTCGTCGAGGTCGGGCGCGGCGGTCGGGAAGGCCGGCACGGGCGTGTCATCCGCAGCCGGGGCCAGTGGCAGCTCCAGCCGGGCGGCGTCGGCCCCGGCGTGCCCGAGGTGCAGTGAGATCGAGCCGGGATACGGCGACGGCCAGATCACCGGCCAGCAGGCGGAGGCGACCGACAGCCGGATGCGGTGTCCGGCGGTGAAGCGGTAGCCGGCGGCCCGGAGCGGGACGCGGACGGTCTCGACCGTCCCCGGGACGAGCGGTTCCGGGGCCGCGTGGGAGCGCCGATGGGTGAGATTCAGGACCCCCATCGTGACCTGGCTCGACGTTCCGTCCGGGGCGATATCGGTGAGCCGGACGACGAGCGTTGCGACCGGCATGGACGCCGACACCGGCACGACGAGCTCGGCGATCCCGAGGATCGCGATCGCTTCGCGGAGGGGTTCGGAGGTGAAGACCGGCACGCCGGCCTCGTCCGGCCGGACGTCGCGGGCGAGGCCGTTCGGCGGGCTGCCGGCACCCCATGACAGGCCGCCGCGGGTGCCGGTCGCGGCCCGGTGGGGGAACGAGAGCTCGCTTGGCGCAGCCGCCCGCGCCTCGCCGACGCCCCCGCGGAGCGGCTCCAGCCCGCCGCAGAGGAACAGTGCCCGGCGGTCCGCTTGGGCCGCTGTCGCCGGGTCGGCCGTCGCCCGCCATTGCCCCGGCCAGGCCACCGGGAAGGGCTCCGGCGGCGCAAACTCGCGCTCGAACCAGGTGAGGGCCGGCTCGTCCATGACACCGTTCTGCTGGCCCTTCAGCCAGTGATCGAAGAAGCTGACGAGTTCGCGAAGCCAGTCCAGGCCCGGGCCAGGGTAGCCGTCGTCGGGAAACTCGTGGCTCCAGTTGCCGACGATCGCCCGGCGGGGTGCCGTGCAGCGCTCGAGCATCCGGAAAACCGGGTCGACATAGGAGTCCATCCAGCCACCGAACATCAGGATCGCCGCCTCGATCCGGTCGTAGTCCGGGGCGAGCGAGCCCTGCCGCCAGTACGCGCCGTCGCGCTGGTGTCGGAGCCACGGAACGAGCCAGACGGGCGTTGCCGTGAGGCGTTCCCGCCACGCCGCGAGCCAGTCCTCGCCGGGTCGGGCCGGCAGGGCCGGCAGGGCGTTCGAGGCGACCTGGCTGACCGCGTACTGGGTCAGCTCCGAGGCCGTGACGCAGCCGCCGACGTTGTGGACGTCGTCGAGGTAGCGGTCGTCGGTGGCGTACATCGGGACAATCGCCCGGAGGTGGGGCGGTCGGAGAGCCGCGACCTGGATCGAGGTGAATCCGCCGTACGAGATGCCCCACATCCCGACATTGCCGTTGCACCACGACCGGGCCGCCAGCCACTCGACGGCGTCGTAGCCGTCGCGTGTCTCGTCGGCGGTGTACTCGTCGAGGGCCACGCCGTCAGATCGGCCGGTGCCCCGGACGTCGAGCCGGCACAGGACGTAGCCGCGCCTGGCCAGGTACCGGCCGCGGGCCTCGTCGCCGTTCGCCCGCCAGTCGTCCTTGCGGTAGGGGATCATCTCGAGAATCGCCGGCGCCGGCGACCCCGGCGAGGCATCCGCGGGTAGCCACAGGTTGGCCGAGAGCTCCGTCCCGTCGCGGACGCGAATCCGGACGTCGCGCTCGACGCGCACGTCGTGGACGGGCTTACTCGCGCGGCGAACGTCGGGCATGGACGGGAGTCTACGAGGGCCTGCGGGCGCGGCCCCCGCCGGTCCCGTCCCGCGACCCCAGCCATTCGTCCACCGCTCGACCCCGCCGTGCCGTTCCGGGCATGCTCAGTGGAGTCTCTGCCAACGAGTCAAAGCACGACTCATCGTCGCTCCGGTCCCTGCAAACCGCGCAATTGGCGGACTCCCTGGCGGGTCCGGCATCGCGTCGAAGTCCGAATCGCGGTCATGGAGTCGCCCCTGGACTCGTTGACATGACTGGTCGACGGACCGAACCGTGGCCTGCAGTCGTGGAGTCGTCCTTTGGCTCAATGGCACACGGCCCGCTGGTGGCACGATGGTCGCCAGCGGCAGGCGGCCCGCCCGTGGCACGGCCGGCGCCGCGGATGGCACCGACGCAGCGCGTGGCGCGAGGCGCGAGGCGCGAGGCGCGAGGCGCGAGGCGTGGATGAATGAGGCACGCCGACGCGGGCCGGGCCCGAGTGGTTGCGCCGCCCGCGCCGACCGGCGTGACGCGCCCCCGATTGCGGTAGCGTCCGACCATGCAGCGCGACTGGGACGTCGTCGTGGTGGGGCTCGGCGGGATCGGCTCGGCAGCCGCCCACTGGGCCGCCGCACGGCCCGGGACCCGGGTCCTGGGCCTCGAGCAGTTCGAGCTCGACCACGCGAACGGCGCGTCCCGTGACCACTCCCGGATCATCCGGCTCTCGTACCACCGGCCCGACTACGTCCGCCTGGCGCGCCGCGCCTACGCGACCTGGGCCGAGGTCGAGGCGGCCAGCGGCGTGAAGATCGTGACGAAGACCGGCGGCATCGACCTCTACCCGCCCGGCGGCGCGACCGACCAGGCCGACTACACCGGCAGCCTGGATATCGAGGGTGTCCGGTACGAGCGCCTCGACGCGGCCGAGGCGATGCGCCGCTGGCCGCAGTGGCACCTGGACGAGGGCACGAGCGTCGTGTACCAGGCGGAGTCCGGGATCGCCGACCCGAATCGCGCCAACCCCGCCCACCGGGCCCTGGCCGCGGCGAACGGCGCGACGCTCCTCGAGCGGGCCCCGGTGGCGAGCGTCCAAGCGGACGGGGGCGAGTATCACGTCACCACCGCGGACGGAGCGGTACACCGGACGGGAAGCGTCGTCCTCGCAACCGACGCCTGGACCAACGACCTCCTGGCCGGCCTCGACCGGCGGCTGCCCCTCACGATCACCCGTGAGCAGGTGACGTACTTCGCCTGCCCCGACCCGGCGGCATTTGCCCCGGACCGCTTCCCGATCTGGATCTGGATGGACGACCCGGCGTTCTACGGCTTCCCGACCTACGGCGAGGCCGGTCCCAAGGCGGCTCAGGACGTCGGTGGCCGAGTCATCGAGCTCGCCGACCGGACGTTCGACGTCGACGTCGAGGCTCGCGAGCGCCTCCGGAGATTCGTGGGGCGGTACTTGCCCGGCGCCCTCGGCCCCGACATCGTCACGAAGACCTGCATCTACACCCTGACCCCGGAGCGGGACTTCGTCGTTGATCGCCTGCCCGACCATCCTGGGGTCGTCCTGGCCCTCGGGGCCGGCCACGGCTTCAAGTTCGCCTCGGTCCTCGGGCGGATCCTCGTCGAGCTGGTGCTCGACGGCGGGACGCCCTCGGCCGGTGAGATCGAAGCCTTCCGCGTCGATCGCCCGACCCTGCTCGAGGAGCACCCGGCGGCGAGCTTCCGGATCTGATCTCGACGCCCTCGAAGTGGTGCTCTGAGGCGAGCACGCCCGGGCCGGCGTATCGACGCGGTCGGCAGGCAGGTGAGGGTCAGGGGGTCGGTGAGGGCGCGGGACCGTCCGCGGCCGTGCCTGGCCCGGCCTCCGCGCCTGCCAAGCGGTCACGAATCGCACGAACGAGCTTGACCCACCCCCCAGTTCCTGCGATTCCGGCAGGAAGTCGGGGGGAGGTCGTGCTCGTTCATCGAGACCATGACGGGTGGCGGAGCACGCGCGGGGCCGGGGGGGGACCGGCGCGGCCGGCGGGCGGGAGCTTCGCCGGAGGCCGGCGAGGCCGGCGAGGCCGGCGGGACGGCGAGGCCGGCGGGACGGCGCGGCCGGCGGGACGGCGCGGCCGGCAGGCGGGAGGTTCGCCGGAGGCCGGCGCGGCTGGCGAGTCCTCCGGCTCGATCCGCATCGCGGGTCAGCAGCGGAATCGGCTTGCGAGCGTATGCCGAGGTGTGGGACCCTGCGCCCGCGGCCCGGGGCCGCAGGAGGAGGATTCCATGCGATCGTCCATTCGAGCCCGCCTCGCCGCCGCCGCGGCGACCGTCGGGCTGATCCTTGCGGGCCTGTCGCCGGCCCTGGCGCCGGTCGCGGCCGCCGATCCGCTCATCCTGCGGGCCGGCACGGACCAGGACCTCCAGGTCCTCAACCCCTGGAACTCGGTCGTGGTCGCGGACTTCGAGGTCTTCACCCTCAACTACGACCTGCTCGTGAACTTCGGCCAGGACCTCGAGCCCGTCGAAGGATTTGCGGAGTCGTGGGACCAGGACGGCACGACCTGGACCTTCCATATCCGGCCGGGGATGCTGTGGTCGGACGGCGAGCCGGCGACCGCGGCCGATGTCGTCTACACCTTCCAGCTCATCCTCGATGCCGTCGACACGGACTACGGCTGCCTCGGCCAGTGCTACCTCGATGGCTATCTGCTGAATGCCGGCGTGACGTCGGTCACGGCGACGGACGAGACGACCGTCGTCATCGAGACCGAGTTCGAGAACACGCTCCTGCTGCAGTCGTACGTCCCGATCCTGCCCGAGCACATCTGGTCCGAGCGCACGCTCGAGGAGATCGGCAACCACGAGGGCGTCGAGCCGTTCCTCAACGAGCCGCCCGTGGTTGGCACCGGCCCCTACCAGGCCGTCGAGTTCGAGCCCGGCAACTTCATCCGCTTCGCCCGCAACCCCAACGACTGGCGGGCGGAGCAGGGCGCGGCCGACGAGATCGTCATCCAGCACTTCGGCAGCATCGACACCGCGGTCCAGGCCCTGAGGACCGGCGAGATCGACTACGTCCGGGGCGTCCTCGCCGACCAGTTCACGGATCTCGCCGACGAGCCGGACATCCAGACGGTCGAGGGCATCGCCAACGGCTACACCGAGCTGTCGTTCAACACCGGCGGCAACTCGGAGGGCTACGCCGGATCCACGGCCGCCCTGTCGGACGTTGCCTTCCGCGACGCCCTCGGCTACGCCATCGACCAGGACGCCCTGGTCGAGGCCACCCTGGGCGGCTACGGCGCTCCCGGGACGACGATCATCCCGCCCTTCCACACCCGCTGGCACGTGGAGCCCGACAATCCGCGGACCTTCGACCTGGCCGAGGCCGACCGCCGCCTGACCGCGGCCGGCTACGTCCTCGACGGCGAGGGCCGCCGGCTCGACAAGTCGGGTGCCCCGATCAATCTCCGGCTGACGTGGCCGGACTCCGAGGAGGAGAACGCCACGAACGCCCAGTTCATCGTCGAGTGGTTCGACGAGCTGGGGATCGCGGTCGACGCCGCCGTGACCGAGGAAGGCGCGCTCATCGAAGCTGTGACCGGTCCGCCGTTCGGCCCGGGCGACTACGACATCTACATGTGGGGCTGGGTGGGCGACCCGGACCCGACCTCGCTCCTCAACTTCTTCCGGTCAGAGGAGATCGGCTACTCGAGCGACAGCTTCTACTCCAACCCCCGCTATGACGAGCTGTTCCTCCTGCAGCGGGCCGAGTCCGACCCGGCCACCCGGAAGACGCTCCTGGCCGAGATGCAGAACCTCGTCTACGACGAGGCCCCGTACATCATCCTGTACTACGACGCCGAGCTCCACGCCTACCGGACCGACCGGTTCGGGGGCTGGACCAACCAGCCGAGCGAGGGCGGCACGCCGCTCTTCGGCTACGGCTCGTTCGGCTACACCAAGCTGACCGACCTGACGGCAGTGCCCACGGCCGAACCGTCCGCGGCCGCCCCGAGCCCCGGGGCCACGCCGTCGCCGACGGGAGGCGGCGGGGATTCGGCCGCGTCGGACAACACGCCGCTGATCATCGGCATCGTGGCCCTCGTCGCGATCATCGCCGTCGGGTTCCTCGCGATGCGCCGTCGCGGCCCCCGGGCCGAGGAGGAATAGCCGTTCGATCGCCTGAGCAGCGCCGACGCCGCCCGTGAGCGGGTCGTACCTGGCCCGCCGGTTCGGGTCGGCGCTGTTCACGATCGTCCTCATCATCCTAGTCAACTTCATCCTGTTCCGGGCCCTGCCCGGTTCGCCAGAGCGAGTGATCCTCCGGGGTACGCCCAACGTCACCCCGGCCCAGCTCGAGGCGGCGCGGGAGCGCTGGGGGCTCAACGACCCGGTCTTCCCGGACCAGTTCGTGGCCTTCCTGGGGGCGACCGTCAGCGGTGACCTGGGCTACTCCTTCGTCGCCCGCGGCCAGACCGTGGGCCAGGTCCTCGGCCAGCGGATCTGGCCGACGGTCATCCTGTTCGGCCTGGGCGAGCTCGTCGCGATCGTTCTCGGGCTGGCCCTGGGGGCGTATTCGGGCTGGCGGCGGGGTGGGCCGGTCGACGTCGTCGGCAACGGCCTCTCACTGGTCCTCTACTCGACGCCGTACTTCCTGCTGGGGATGGCCCTCCTGCTCGTCTTCGCGACCGGGCTTCGCTGGTTTCCGACGTTCGGGATGCTCACCGCCGGGGCCGACTACCCGGACATCTGGGCCCGGCTCGGCGACTTCGGCGCCCATCTCGTCCTGCCCCTGGCCACGGTCGGCCTGGGGCTCGTGGGGCAGTACGCGATCGTCATGCGGTCCTCGATCGTCGAGACGCTGTCCGAGGACTACGTCACGACGGCGCGCGGAATGGGCCTCCGCGAGGGCCGGATCCTGCGCCACCACGCCCTCCCGAACGCCCTCCTGCCGACCGTCTCGCTCATCGCCATCAACCTCGGCTACGTCGTCGCCGGCGCGATCACCGTCGAGGTCGTCTTCAACTGGCCGGGCCTGGGCACGCTGGCGGTGGAGGCCCTGACGGCCCGGGACTACCCGGTCCTCCAGGGGGTCTTCCTGCTCCTCAGCGTGTCGGTCGTCCTCGCCAACCTCGTGGCCGACCTTGTGTACGGCGTCCTGGACCCGAGGGTCCGGACGTGACCGCGGCCGGCGCCAGCTGGTCGCCCCCGATCCCGGCCGGCCGCCGGGCCGGGCGCTTCGATCTGTTGTTCCGGCTGATCCGAAGGCCGGAGGGGGCCTTTGGCGTGCTCATCCTGGCGACCTTCGCCGCGCTCGCGCTCGCCCCCGAGCTCTTCGTCGGGCCGCTCCAGACCGCGGTCACGGCCCACGGGACGCGACTCTCCCCGCCGTCCGCGGCGTTCCCGCTGGGCACCGACGAGCTGCGCCGGGACATGCTCAACCTGACCGTCCATGGCGCCCGGGTGTCGATGGCGATCGGCCTCCTGGCGACCCTGGTGACGGTCTTCATCGGGGCCGTCGTGGGCATTGTCAGCGGCTTCGTCGGCGGCCGGGTCGACGCGGTCCTGATGCGGATCACGGACTTCTTCCTCGTGATCCCGACGTTCGTCCTGGCCCTGATCCTGACCCCGATCATCCGGGATCTCGTGGGCTCGGGCTCCACCGAGATCCTGGGCATCCGGATGACGCTCATCGTCATCGTCATCGTCATCGGCATCACGAGCTGGTCGTCGACCGCCCGGATCATCCGCTCCCAGACGCTGTCGCTGAAGGCGCGGGCGTTCGTGGACCGGGCCCGGGTCATCGGCGCGGGCAGCGGCCACATCATGCGCCGCCACATCCTGCCGAACGTCATCAACCTCATCGTGGCCAACGCCGTGCTCGTCTTTGCCGGCGCCGTCCTGACCGAGACGACGCTGTCGTTCGTCGGCCTGGGCGATCCGTTCCAGCCGTCCTGGGGCCAGCTCCTGGAGGCCGCCCGGTCGGTCGGCGCGCCGGGCCTCGGAGCATGGTGGTACTTCGTGCCGCCGGGCGTCTGCATCGTCCTCGTGGTCTTCGCCTTCACCCTCGTCGGCGGGGCCCTGGACGACCTCCTCAACCCCAAGCGCCGAGGTCGAGGGTGACGGTCGCCGCCCGGTCTGCCGCCGTCGGCCGCGAGGCACGGGCCCTGCCGCGGCTCGCTGTCCCGGGCGCCCCGCTCCTCGAGGTCGACGACCTCAAGACCCACTTCCGGCTCGCCGGCGAGGTCGTCCGTGCCGTCGACGGGGTGACCTTCCGGCTCGACGCCGGCGAGGCCCTCGGCATCGCCGGCGAATCGGGTTGCGGCAAGACGACGACGGCCCTGTCGCTGGTCAAGCTCCTGCCGGCCAATGCCAGCATCGTCGGCGGGGCCATCCGGCTCTACGGCATCGACCTCGCCACGAGGTCCGAAACCGCGATTCGGCGCTACCGCTGGCGCGAGATCTCGATCGTCTTCCAGGGCGCGATGAACGCCCTCAACCCGGTGGCCCGGGTCCGGGACCAGATCGCCGAGCCGATCGTGGAGCGCCTCGGGATCGACGCCCGGGCGGCCCGTCGCCGGGCCGGCGAGCTGCTGGAGCTGGTGGGCATCCCGCGGGCCCGCGGCTCCGCCTACCCCCATGAGCTCTCGGGCGGGATGCGCCAGCGGGCGATGATCGCGATGGCCCTGGCCTGCGACCCGGCCATCGTCATCGGCGACGAGCCCACCACCGCCCTCGACGTCATGGTCCAGGCCCAGATCCTCGACCTCCTCGAGCGCCTCCGCGAGCGCCTCGGCCTGTCGCTCATCCTCATCACCCACGACCTCTCGGTCATCGCCGAGACCTGCGACCGGGTCCTGATCATGTATGCCGGCTGGGTGGCCGAGGAAGGCCCCGTGGCCCAGGTCTTCGGCCGGCCCCGGCACCCGTACACCCAGAAGCTCCTCGCCGCCTTCCCCAACATCCAGGCCGACCGCCGGACCCTCGATGTGATTCCCGGCTCGCCGCCCGACCTGCGGATGCCGCCGCCGGGTTGTCGCTTCGCGCCCCGCTGCCCGCTGGCGATGGCCATCTGCACGGAGGTCGTGCCGCCCGAGGTGACGTTCCAGGACCGGGTCCGGGTCGCCTGCCACCTCTACCCGCCGGGGTCGCCGGGCGAGCCGGTGCCGGTGCCGGCGGACGTCACGGTCGGGCCGGCATGACCGCGGGAGGACCCGCAGGCGACGCCGGCGGGACTGACGAGCTCCTCCGGATCGAAGGCCTCCGGGTCCACTTCCCGATCCGCGGCAGCGCCCTCGACATCCTGCCCGGCCGCCACCCCGGCGTCGTCCGGGCGGTCGACGGGATCGACCTCACGATCCGCCGCGGCGAAGTCCTCGCCCTCGTCGGCGAATCGGGCAGCGGCAAGACGACCACCGGCCGGGTCGTCGTGAAGCTCACCGCGCCGACCGGCGGACGGGTGGTCTTCGACGGCCGGGACGTGACCGACCTGCGGGGCGCGACGGCCCTGCGCGACTACCGGCAGCGGGTCCAGCTGATCTTCCAGGACCCTTACGAGACGCTCAACCCGAAGCAGTCGATCGGCGACTTCGTGGCCGAGCCGCTCGACGTCAATGGCCTCGCCGCGTCACCGGACGATCGTCGTCGCCGGGTCCTCGCGGCCCTCGACGCGGCAGGCCTCCGGCCGGCCGAGGACTTCGCCCGCCGCTATCCCCACGAGCTGTCGGGCGGCCAGCGCCAGCGGGTCGTCATCGCCGGGGTCCTGGTCATGGGCCCCGAGCTGGTCGTCGCCGATGAGCCGGTCTCGATGCTCGACGTCTCCATCCGGACGGAGCTCCTTCGGCTCATGCTCGACCTCCGCGCCGAGCGCGGCCTGACCTATCTCTTCATCACCCACGATCTGGCCCTTGCCTGGGTCCTGGCCGACCGGATCGCGGTCATGTACCTCGGGCGGATCATGGAGATCGGGCCGGCCGAGCGGGTCATCCAGGATCCCCACAACCCGTACACTCGGGCGCTGGTGAGCGTCTCGCCGACGACGACGCCGCCGGCGGCCGGCGAGCGGACCCAGCGCACCATCCTCGTGGGCGAGACACCGGACGCCGCCCACGTCCCGGCGGGCTGCCGGTTCCACCCCCGCTGCCCGCTGGTCTTCGAGCGCTGCCGGGTCGAGGAGCCGCCGCTGTTCGACGTCGGCGGCGGCCAGGCCGCCGCCTGCTGGCTGGCCGAGGGCGGCCGCAGCCTGCCGGTCATGCCGGCGACGGCGATGGAAGGCGGAGCCATGACGCCGGGGGCGCCAGGGCCCACCGGGGCGCCTGGGACGCTGGGGGCCGCCGGGTCCTAGCCCTGGCTCGCTGTCTCGGGCTCCGGCGCCGAGAGGACCCGGTGGACGAACCAGCCGACGAGGGCGCCGACGAACGGCGCGGTGAGGTAGATCCCGATCGCCGTGTAGTCTGCCGAGACGATGGCTGGCGCCAGCGACCGGGCCGGGTTCACCGACGCCCCGCTGAACGGGATGCCGACCGCGTGGATCACCAGGAGGGTGAGCGGGATCACCGTGATGGCGTGCTCGGGCGCCCGTTTCGTGACGGTCAGGATCACGGCCACGAAGATCGCCGTCAGGACGACCTCGACGGTGAACGCCCCGAGCTCGCTGGCGATGCCCGGCAGGTTCTTCGTGGAGGCCACGGTGGTCTGGTCGCTGATGGTGAAGATCACGCCCGACGCGGCCACGGCGCCGACGACCTGGGCGATGACGTAGCCGGCCGCAGCCGGCGGGTCGATCCGCTTGTCGAGCAGCGCTCCCAGGGTCACGGCCGGGTTGAAATGGCCGCCCGACACGGCGCCGCCCACCGCGATCGCGGCGAGGAGGCCGAGCCCGAAGCCGATCGCGATGACGATGATGTTCGCGGCTTCGCCAGCACCGCCGACGCCGACGATCGCGAGCGACCCCATCCCGACGAGGATGAACGCGCCGACGGCCTCGGCGATGAGCTTGCGAATGTCCACGATCCCTCCCTCTCCCTCAGCCAGATCGTCGCCGCATCATAGCGAGCCTCCGCGGGCGGCTCGGAGCAGGACCGCGTCGCGCCACACCCGGCACAGGACGTCCACGAGCTCGAGCCGGTCCACGGCCTGGACGAGCGCGGCCTCGACTGCGGCCCGGCCGCGGTTGCCTTCGCCGTTTGCCGAGCCGACGGCGACCGCGCCGTGGCGCTCGAGCAGGACGGCCCCGGGGAGAGGTGGCCACGGCGGTGCCAACGCCTCCGCGACCCGCCCCGCCAGCTCCACGCTGCCCATCTCACCGAACGCGACGAGCGGCAGGACCGGGAGGTGGTAGGCGGTCTCGGGGAGGGCGGACGGTTCCGGGACCTCGCCGACGAGGGTCAGTGCCATCGACACGGGCAGGTGGGCGTGGGCGACCGCGACGACGTCCGGCCGCGCGCCATAGACCGCGCGGTGGATGGCGATGTCGGAGCTGGGCCGCGGGCCACGCGGAGTCGGACCGGTCGCCGGGTCCAGGGGCACGATCGCGAGGTCATCGGGCCCGAGCTCGTCCTTGCGCCGGCCGGTGGGTGTCGTCAGCAGGACGTCGCCGGCGAGGCGGATCGAGAGGTTGCCCTCGGCTGCAGCGATGAGGCCCCGCGCCGCCAGCCGACGGCCCGCGGCGCAGATCGCAGCACGGAGCGCGGCCTCGCTGGCGACGGGTCCGGGCTGGCGATCCACGCACCGGATGGTAGCGCCGAGCCCCGGCCCGGCATCCGGCCACGGCGCGTCAGGCGGCCAGGGCGTCCGTCACGTCCGCGACCGGGCCAGCGTCTGCCAGGAGCCAGGTGACCGAGCACTCGTCACACCGGACGACCTCCACGGCGTGGCTCTCGACGGACAGCGGCCGGTCGCAACAGGGGGCTTCGAAGGTGATCATGGCCGAAGCCTGACCGGGCGCCGTGCCACCTAGCGTGGCACGATGCCGGGCCAGCCACTGGTACGGTCGTCGCGGCGCGCCCGCCGGCCGGGAGCTCAGCCGCGGTAGCTGAAGCAGCCGGGCAGGTGGTCGTCGACGAGCCCGACGCTCTGCATGAAGGCGTACACGATCGTCGAGCCGACGAAGCGGAAGCCGCGCCGCTTGAGGTCCTTCGAGAGGGCATCCGAGACCGGGGTCGTGGCGGGGATGCTCCCCGGCTCGGCGGTCCGCGGCAGGGTCGCCGGCGGGCGTGGGACGATCGTCGAGAGGTAGGCGTCGAAGGAGCCGAACTCGGTGACGAGGGCCTGGAAGGCCCGGGCGTTGCCGATCGTGGCATCGATCTTGGCCCGGTTGCGAACGATCCCGGCATCGGCCATGAGGCGGTCCCGGTCGACCTCGTCGAAGGCGCCCACGATCGCCGGATCGAAGCCCCGGAAGGCCGCCCGGAAAGCCTCGCGCTTGTTGAGGATCGTCTGCCAGGAGAGGCCGGCCTGGAAGGCCTCGAGCGTCAGTCGCTCGAAGAGTTCGATGTCGTCGCTGACCGGGATGCCCCATTCGGTGTCGTGATAGGCCTGCATCCGGGGATCCGGGCGGTCGCCGTCGCTCCACCAGCAGCGCTGAAGGTCGTCCATGGCCGCGGAGGATACGCGACGGACCGGCTAGGCTCCGTCATGTATGGACTTGACCCTGCACCTCGGCCACGGCGCGAGCGGGACGGCGGCGAGCATGGCCCCATTCGTCACCGGCCTGGCCCAACGCGGAATCGCGGCGATCGCTGTCGATCTCCCGAAGCGGCGGGCGGAGGATGCCGTCCCCGCCTGGCGGGCGGTGGTTCCTGGCGGGCCGGCGTCGGCGGTTGGCGGGCACTCCTACGGCGGGCGGGTCGCGAGCCTCGCCGCCGCGGAGCCCGAGACGGGCTACGCGGCCCTCGTCCTGTTCAGCTATCCCCTGCATCCACCCGGGGCCCCCGAGCGGGCCCCGGCGCGGATCGCCCACTGGCCGCGGATCGGCTGCCCGGTCCTGCTCCTGTCCGGGGAGTCGGATCCGTTTGCCCGGATCGAGCTGCTCCGCTCGGCGGTCGGGCTCCTGCCAGATGCCCGGCTCGTGACCTACCCCCGCCTGGGCCACACCCTCAGGCCCGTCCTGGACGACGTCCTCGACCGGGTCGCGGCGTTCCTCCATGGGATCGAGGCATGACGCCCTCCGGCTGATCGCCCGGGAGGTTGCCGGTCGCTCGACCCGCCGCTATCCTCCCGATTCCGCCAAGCCCTCTCTGGAGGAGGACTATTGCCCGAGGTCCCCGGTCGCCTGCGCGCGACCGCGTCGGCCCTGATCGCCGCCCTGCTCCTCGTCGGACTCCTCGGACCCGCGACCACCCGGGCGGCCGATCCGCCGAACATCGATCGGTTCCTGGCAGCCCTCGGAGCCGTTGAGTCGAACGGTCGGTACGAGGCAGTCAATGCCACGAGCGGCGCCTACGGCAAGTACCAGATCATGCCGGCGAACTGGCGCGCCTGGGCGAGGCGCTACCTCGGCGATGCAGATGCCGAGCCCACGCCAGGCAACCAGGAGATCGTGGCCCGCCGCAAGGTGACGGCCCTGTACGGCTGGCTCGGCGCCTGGGCCCCGGTCGCCCACTGGTGGCTCACCGGCGACGGCGACCCCAACCCCGACAACTGGTCCGACTACTCGCGCCACTACGTCAACAGGATCCTGGCACGGATCGGCGAGCCGCTCCTGCCGGCCCGACCGGAGGGCTGGGGACTGGCCCAATTCGCCGGCCGGGCGTACGACGATTCGAGCGGCCGGATCACGTTCTCCGACGGCTGGGCAGAGGCCGGCTACTCACGCTACAACGGCGGCCTGGTCCGCTACGCCACGGCTCCCGGCGCGAGCACTAGCTTCAGCTTCACCGGCACGGCGATCTCGGTGGTCGGGCCGATCGGGCCCACGCGCGGCGACGCCCGGGTCTATGTCGACGGTGCGTTCGTCGGGACGATGAGCTCGTACGCCCGGCATTTCCGGCCGCGCGTCCGGATCTTCGCGCTGGCCTTCGACGAGGTCGGGCAGCACACGATCAGGCTCGAGGTCGTCGGCCGCGGCGGTCATCCGATGGTCGCGATCGACGAGTTCGTCGTCGAGGGCGAGCCGAGCTTCATCCGGGTGCCGGCATCGGCTGAATCGCCCCTCTAGCGCGCAGACCAAATCCGCTCCTGACACTCGGTCGGGCTCCCGCCCCATCGCCCTGAGCAGCCTGGCTCATGAGAATCGCGACAAGCGAGCGTGGCGCTACGCGGTTCCGTCCAGATTCGCGGGCCAGCCGCGCCTGGCGGAGCGTGGACGACGCCGATTCCATCAGCCAGCCGCATCAGCCGGGAGCGACCGCCGCGGTCAGCCACGGCCCGGTGAATCACGGGCCGCCGTGCGAGACCGTCGTGGTCAGCGCGCCGCGACGACCTCCACCTCGACCCGGAAGTCGCTGGCCAGCGCCGTCACCCCGACGGTCGCCCGGGCCGGTGGCTCGGCCGGGAAGAACTCCCGGTAGACGCCGTTCATCCGGCCGAACTCCTCGAAGTCACGGAGGTAGACGGTCGCCTTCACGACGTCCGCGTAATCGAGGCGGACCGCCCGGAGGAGCCGGCCGACGTTCTCGAGCATCTGGCGCGTCTCGGCCTCGATCCCGCCCGGCACGGCGTGGCCGGACCCGGGCGCGTTGCCGACCTGGCCGGCGACGAAGACGAAGCCGTTGGCTTCCACGACCTGGCTGAACGGGAACGGGCCGGTGACATTGTCGGGACCGGTCGGGACGTGCTTCGGCATGGCGGTGCTCCGGGCTGGTTGGCTCGACCCGCCGAATGCTACCGGGACCCCGCGACGGCGCGGCGCCGCGGGATCACCATCACTGGGCGAGGACGGTCCCGGTCATCGCGGGGTGCACCTCGCAGATGAAGAAGTAGGTCCCGGCGGGAATCGGTCCCGCTTCGAGGACGACGGTCGAAGCCGTGATCGGATCGTGGCGGAAGACGAGCTCGCCGTCGAAGCCCGGCTTGGACCGGATGGCGATGTTGTGGGCCTCGCCGTCGCGGTTGACCAGGACCAGCGAGAAGCGCTCATCGGCCGGGACGATCAGCTCCTGGGTGCTGAAGGTCCGGTTCTCGGTAGTGACCACGATCGCGTCGGGCGGGAACGACGGTGGCGGGGTGGCGGCGCCGCCGCAGCCCGCCAGGGCGAGCAGCAGCCCGACGTAGGCGACGGCGGCGGCGAGGTGGCGGACGGTCGAGGACACGGACGTTGGACTCTCCGAAATGGGTCGATTGGGCCGGGGGTTGTCGGGGCGCTCGGCGCATCCTACCGTGGCACGGCGGCTGGAGGAGGAGATGCGGATGGAGACACGAACGACGGAACAGCGGGGCATGGTCGTCCTGGGCGGGCTGCTTCTGCTGCTGGGCGGGCTGGCCCTCGCCGGCCGGGCCCTGGACATCGACCTCTTCGCGGTGGGCTGGCCGCTCCTCGTCGTCGTCCCGGGCCTGCTGCTGTTCGCCTTCGCGCTGAGCGTGGGCGGCCCGTCCGGGGCGGCCTTGGCCGTGCCCGGCGGGATCGTCACGATGGTCGGGGTCGTGCTCGCCGTCCAGGATGCGACCGGCCTGTGGGCGACGTGGGCCTACGCCTGGGCCCTCGTCGCGCCGGGTGGCGTCGGGATCGCCCTCCTCGCGTACGGGATCGTGACCGGCCAGCGCGAGATCGCCCGTGCCGGGCTGCCGATCCTGGCGACGGGCCTGGCGCTGTTTCTGGGCTTCGGGCTGTTCTTCGAGGGCGTCCTCGGGCTCAACGGGTCCGCGATCGCCGGGGCCGAGACGCTGCTCGCCGGCGGCATCGTCATCCTGGGGCTCATTCTCGTCGCCGGCGGCTTCCTGGGCCGGCGACGCGCCTGACGGGCGCTGTCGACCGCCGCGGCCTCAGCGGACCTCCGCGACCCGGTAGCGGACGGCGCCCCGCGGCGTCTGGACCTCGACCTCATCGCCGGCGGCGGCGCGCAGGAGTGCCGCCCCGACCGGTGAATCGACGCTGATCCGGCCCGCCTTCGGATCCGACTCGGTCGATCCCACGAGGACGTAGACGATCGACTCGCCATCGTGCTCGACGACGACGGTCGAGCCGATCCTGGCGCGGTCGCCGCCGGCTTCGTCGATGAGGACCGCGTTCCGGCGCCGATCCTCGAGGAGGCGGATCCGGCCCTCCAGGAACGACTGCTCCTCCCGGGCCGCCTGGTACTCGGCATTCTCGCGCAGGTCGCCGAGCTCGCGGGCGGCCTTGATCCGGGCCACGACCTCGGGCCGCCGCAGCCGCGTCAGCTCGTCGAGCTCGGCCTCGAGCCGAGCGAGCGCGTCCGCGGTCAGGGGCACCGGCACGGCCCTCGCCGACGGCGGCACGACGGCGGCCTGGGTGGCCGGCCGCACCGACGGTGGACGCTGCGAGGCTGTACGCGCCCCCTGCGGCGACCGCGGCGCCCCCTGCGGCGCCCGCGGCGCCCGCGGCGCCCGCCGGAGCGTGCCGGTCCCGTGCTCCTCGACCCGCGCTCCATCGGCGTCACCGGGCGGGACGTCGACCCGCCGCGTCGGCGGCGCGGGCGGGGTGGCCTCGTCGGGCAGCAGCGATCCCGTGATCCCGTGGACCTGGCGCTCGCCAGTCGGCCGCCGGAGATTGGCCCACGGCAGGACCAGCGACCCGTGCGGCCGGCCCGGGGGTATGGACGGCTCGACGGCCGCGGCGAAGGCATCGAGGAGAGCGTCAAGGTACTCCTCGGGCGCGTCGGTCTCGGCGAACCACAGCCGGGTCCGCTCGATCCCGTGGAGGAGATGGAGCCAGTGGCCGTCGGCGTGCGGCCGGCGATCGCCGAGGGCGTGATGGGCGAGGGCCAGGACCCGGCCCCCGAGGCTGCCGGCCGTGGCCCCGGCGTAGAGGACGACCGAGGTCGGCAGCCACAGCGCCGCGAGCCGGGCGGCGAGCGCCTTCGAGGTCGGCCGCGCGCCGTCGAGCCGGAGGTCCGGCACGCGCTCGAGCCACTTTCCGACGCGGGTGATCTCGATCGGCGCTCGCGCCAGCGGTTCGGGCAGCTCGACGAGGTAGAGCCCCGCGGCGCGGGTCGTGAGCGGCCGGCCCCACAGGACCGGGCCGTCGGGTCGGAGGCCGACCTGGCGCAGCAGGTCCGCGGCGCTCGCGATCGGGCCCGGGGCTTCGTCCGCCATGCCTGCCTCCCACCGCGATTGCGGCTCGCTGCCCGCCCTCGCCGCACCCGGCGCTGGTCCGTGCCCGCCGGGTTACGTGACGGGCCGCGGTATCGTCGCATCATCACCGCACCGCCGTCGCGAGGCCGCCTGGCACCCGTGCGCCGCCTGTCTGTCGTCGTTGCCGCCACGATCGGCCTGCTCGTCCTGGCGACCGCCGGATTCGCGAGCGGGCTGCTCGTCATCCCCGGCGCCCCGACGACGGCGCCCGTGGCCGCCGCACCACCCACGCCGCCGCCGGGCACGACCTCGACGCCGGCCTCGCCGGCCCCGACCCCGACCCCGACCCCGACGCCGGCCCCC
>JBFMEV010000031.1:0-40003 GCA_040752335.1 Chloroflexota bacterium | reverse complement strand
TGGCTATGCCTACGATCTGCGCCTCTCGCGAACCGCCTGGGCCTGGCTGCCGCTCGCCGTGGCCCCGCCGCTCGTCCCGGTCTTCGCCTGGGTCGGCACGGCCGGGACGGTGCCCGGGCCGTTGCTCGTCCTCGTCCCGATCGGGATGCTGGCTGGTGGGGGACTGGCCGTCGGCAATGCCCTCGTCGATATCGAGGCCGACCGCTCGGTCGGGGCGCCGTCGATCGCCGTTCGGCTGGGCCGGCGCGAGGCCGCCGCCCTCCACGCGGTGGCGCTCGTGGCCGCGGTCGTGTCCGCCGTCATCACCTTGCCGCCGGGCGGCTCGGCGGTCGCATGGGCCGCCGTGGCCGGCGGTGCGGCCGTCCTCGGCCTCGGGATCGCGACAACGCTGCGGGCGACCGCGGCGGGTTCCCCGGGATCCCCGGGCTCTCGCGGCTCTCCGGGCGCTGCCCGGCTGGCCTGGCAGACGGAGGCGGTCGGGACCGCGATCCTCGGGATCGGCTGGACCCTGGCCTTCGTTGGCAGCGGCCTCGGTGCCGGCTGACACCGGCCGGACCATCGGGCCACGGGACCGGCCGGGAAGTACCCCTAACACCTTCCGGCGACCGTTCGTTATGGTTGGCGAACCCACGAATCGGGAGCTTCAATCGTGACAGCGACCCTCATGCGCCTCCGCCCGCTCTTCATCGGCCTCATCGCCCTACTCTTCACCGCCGGGATTGCCTTTGCCGGCAAACCGTCCACCCCGGCGGACGGCCTCGCCGTCGCCGCCGAGCACTCTGGCAAGACCGTCCCGGTCGCCGTCCAGTCCGACGAGCAGGACGAAGACGAGGACGAGGACGAGACACCCGAGGCCGAGGACGAGGAGACCGAGACGGAGGAGACCGGCGAGAACTGTGCCACCGACCCCACCGGCCTGAGTCCCGAGGACCTGGAGCAGGTGCGCCATGGCTCGGTCGTCTGTTGGGCTGCCCACCAGGAGACGCCCGAGGGCTACGCCAACCACGGGGCCTGGGTGTCGGAGTGGGCCAAGAAGAACCGCGGCCACGACTTCGGGGCCGAGGAGGAGGACGCGTCTACCGAATCGGCGGCGATCACCCGCGGCAACGGCAAGGCCAAGGGGCCGAAGAACCGCTGACCCGGCGAACTCCTCGCGACGACGAAGCCGGCGCCCATGGCGCCGGCTTCTCGATTTCCCGGAGCGGCTACCGCGTCGATGGTGACGCCGGGCGGCGAGCCTCAATCGGGCTCGGCGCTCCGGACCATGGCGATGGCGTTCTCCAGCTTGAGCTTCGCGATCGTCAGGTACTTCGCGAGATTGGCCCGGTCGACAGCGCCGATCGAGATCACGACATCCGGGCTCCGCAGGACATCCACGAGCTCCTCGACGGCATCCGAGAGCTGCCGCTTGGCGTTCACCAGCGAGTCGTCGCCGAGCGCCTCCGGGGCTCGCCGCCGGCCGGTCCAGGCCGCCTCCGCGTCGGCAACCTCGGCGTCGCCGTCGGTGGTCGCCGACCGCTCCAGGCCGTCGCCGTCCTGAGACTCCGCGGCGGCGGCCCGCAAGCGCCGTCCCTCGATCCGATCGCGCAACCGGGCAAGCGTCAGGTCGCCTCGCGCGACCTGGGCGGCGAGGCGTTTGCGCTTCTTGACGTCGTCGACCTTCATCAGCTCATAGGCGTGTGACAGAGTGTCTTTGCGCAGAGACACCAGCTCGCGGATCTCTTCGGGGGCATCGGCCAGGCGCAGTCGGTTCTCGAGGTAGCCCTTGTCCTTGCCCAGCTTCTGGGCGAGCTTCCGGACCGAGTAGCCGTGGTCCTTGACCATCCGGTCGAACATCGCCGCCTCATCGAGCGGCGAGAGATCCTCGCGCTGGAGGTTCTCGATGATCGCGATCTCGAGAGCCGTGTCGTCGTCAATCTCCTCGACCAGGGCCGGGATCGTCGCCTGGCCCGCGGCCTTCGATGCCCGCCAACGGCGCTCTCCGGCGATGAGCTGGTACTCGTTGTTGCCGAGCGGCCGGACGAGGATCGGTTGGAGGACACCGTGCTCGCGAATCGACGCGGCGAGCTCCTCGAGCATCGTGGCGTCCATCGCAAGGCGGGGCTGGTCCGGGTTGGGCGTGATTCGGTCAACGGGAATCACCCGGACGCCGGTCGAGCGGCCGACCCGGTCTGACGAGAGCAGGCTGACGATGGCCGGGGAGAGCTCGCGCTCTTCGGACAGGCGTCGCGCGGCGACACCCCGGAAGTCGGTCCTAGCCAAGGTCGATCACCTCCCGCGCCAGCTCGCGGTACGTCCGGGCCGCGTCCGTGTGGCCCGCGTACACCGTGATCGGCCGGCCCACGAGCGGGGCCTCGCCGAGCTTCACCGTGTTGCGAATGATGGAGTTGAAGACGTGGTGGTCGCCGACGACCCTGAGCTCGTCGAGCATGTCCCGAGCCAGGTTCGTGCGGGCGTCGTAGAACGTCGGCAGGAGGCCCAGGATCTTGAGCTTCCTATTCAACTTCAGCCGGATCGTGTTGATGACCTTGACGAGGTTGGACAGGCCCTTCATCGCGTAGTACTGCGTCTGCACCGGGATGATCACGCCGTCCGCCGCGACGAGGCCGTTGACGGTCAGGAGGCCGAGGTTCGGCGGGCAATCGATGAGGGCGTAGTCGTAGCGCCGGCCGAGCCGACCGTTGAGGGCATCGCGCAGCAGGGACTCGCGACCCAGCATCGTGAACAGCTCGCCTTCGGTCGCCGCCAGGTCGATGTGAGCCGGGACGATGTCGATCCGTTCGGTCTCGGTCGGGCGGATCACCTCGTCAAGGCCGACACGCCCGACGAGGACGTCGGCCATCGACCGATCGACGGTGTTGAGGTTGATGCCGAGGCCCGCCGTGAGATTCGCCTGGGGGTCCATGTCGACGCACAGGATCCGGTACCCCTCCTCGGCGAGCGCGCCGGCGAGGTTGATCGCCGTCGTCGTCTTGCCGACGCCGCCTTTCTGATTCGCGATCGCGATCACGTTGGTCACCGGGGCATCACCTCGCAGGCTTCGGGCGGAGCGTCGTGCGCGACTTCCACGCGTCGGCGACGCGATCTCGGTGGGGCGGGCGTGGCCCGAATCCTACCCCAGCGAGGTCGTTAGCCGACGCTGGACTTATCCACAGGATCGGTCACTTGTGCACGGATCTGTGGATTACGCGGGCTTCGCAGGATCGAGGTTCGAGGGCGCCGTACGTGGCATGGGCCCGTCAGAATCATGCGGGGTCGTGGCGGGTTGCACGGCTAGAATGACGATCCATCAGGCCCTCGCCGGGTGTCTCTGTGCAAAGACAGTCCCATCCGGCGCTGCCATCAACGAGCGGCCGGACCCACGAACTGGAGCCAATCTCGTGGCCACGAACGACGAGCGCCTGGGTCGACTTGGACAGCTCCGTGCCGAGGCGCTCCTCGGCGGGGGACCCGTCCGAATCGAGCGGCAGCATTCCTGGGGCAAGCTCACCGCCCGCGAGCGGCTCGACCTGCTGCTCGACCCCGGCTCGTTCGTGGAGCTGGATGCCTTCGTCACGCACCGCTCCGCGGATCCGAGTCTGGTCGACCAGCGCTTCCTCGGCGACGGCGTCATCACGGGTCACGGGACGATCGACGGCCGGCTCGTGTTCGTCTTCAGCCAGGATTTCACGGTCTTCGGCGGCTCCCTGTCGGAGGCCTACGCCGAGAAGATCTGCAAGGTGATGGACCTGGCGATGAAGGTCGGGGCACCGATCATCGGCCTCAACGATTCGGGCGGAGCTCGGATCCAGGAGGGTGTGGCGTCGCTCGGCGGCTACGCCGACATCTTCCTGCGCAACGTCCTGGCGTCCGGAGTCGTGCCCCAGATCTCGGTCATCCTCGGTCCGTGCGCCGGCGGTGCGGTCTACTCGCCGGCGATGACCGATTTCACGATCATGGTCGAGCAGACGAGCTACATGTTCGTGACGGGCCCCAACGTCGTGAAGGCGGTGACCCACGAGGACGTCGATTCGGAGGCGCTCGGCGGGGCCGTCGTCCACACCACGAAGAGCGGCGTAGCCCACCTCGCGGCCCACGACGAAGGCGAAGCCCTGGACGCTGTCCGCCGGATCCTTGCCCACCTGCCGCAGAACAACCTGGCGGCGGCGCCGGCCGTGGCCGCCACTGATCCCGCCGAGCGGATGGACCCGGAGCTCGACTCGATCGTGCCCGACGACCCGCACCGGCCGTACGACATGCATGACGTCATTCACCGGATCGTCGATGCCGGGGCATTCCTCGAGATCCAGCCGGGCTGGGCCTCGAACATCATCATCGGCTTCGCCCGCTTCGGCGGTCGGAGCGTGGGTGTCGTCGCGCAGCAGCCGTCCGTTCTTGCCGGGGCGCTCGACATCGACGCCTCGACGAAGGCGGCCCGGTTCGTCCGGACCTGCGACTGCTTCAACGTCCCGCTGGTGACCCTCGTCGACGTGCCCGGCTTCCTGCCCGGGGTGGGGCAGGAGCACGGCGGCATCATCAAGCACGGGGCGAAGCTGCTGTACGCCTACTGCGAGGCGACCGTGCCCAAGGTGACGGTCATCACCCGCAAGGCCTACGGCGGTGCCTACGATGTCATGAGCAGCAAGCACGTCCGCGGTGACATGAACTTCGCCTGGCCCAGCGCCGAGATCGCGGTCATGGGCGCCGAGGGCGCCGTCAACATCATCTTCAAGGACGAGATCGCGGCGGCCAGCGATCCGGCCGCCGAGCGTCGGCGTCTCGTGGCGGAGTACGAGGCGTCGTTCAACAACCCCTACATCGCCGCCGCACGGGGCTATGTCGACGATGTCATCCGGCCGTCGGAGACACGGCCGCGGATCATCGGCGCCCTCGACATGCTGGCCGACAAGCGAGACACGAACCCCCGGAAGAAGCATGGCAACATCCCGCTCTGAGGCCGTCACCGGACCGTCTTTGCGCAAAGACGAGGCGGTCGTGCCGGCCGGCGCGGTGCCCACCGCCGGGCCTCAAGCCGCGCCCTTCCGGCGCGTCCTCGTGGCCAACCGCGGGGAGATCGCCGTCCGGATCATCCGGGCGTGCCATGAGCTGGGGATGGAAGCCGTCGCCGTGTACAGCGATGCCGACGCGGTGGCCGCTCACGTCCGTCTGGCCGACCGGGCGGTCCGCCTGGGCCCGGCGGCGCCGGCCGAGAGCTATCTCCGGATCGAGGCCGTTGTCCAGGCGGCGCTCGACAGCGGGGCAGAGGCCGTGCATCCGGGATACGGTTTCCTCGCCGAGCGGGCAACGTTCGCCCGGGCGGTGGAGGCGGCCGGCCTCGCCTTCGTCGGGCCGCCGGCCGCGGCGATCGACGCCCTCGGCGACAAGCTCCACGCCCGGCGCACCGCCGCGAATGTCGGGGTGGAGGCCGTCCCCGGGACGCTCGAGCCGGCACCCCTCGAGCGGGCCGACCAGGTTGCCGCGATCGTCGCCCAGGCCGAGACGATCGGCTTCCCGCTGCTGGTCAAGGCGGTGGCCGGTGGCGGCGGGCGGGGCATGCGCCGCGTCGCGACGGTGGCCGAGCTGCCCGCGGCGCTCGCCTCGGGCTCCCGCGAGGCGGCCTCCGCGTTCGGCGACGGCTCGGTCTACCTCGAGCGCGAGATCAGTCCGGCGCGCCACATCGAGGTCCAGCTCCTCGGCGACCTCGACGGCCGGGTCGTGGCCCTGGGTGAGCGCGACTGCTCCCTGCAGCGACGTCACCAGAAGCTTGTCGAGGAGGCGCCCGCACCGGGCCTGACGCATGACGACCGCATCCGGCTCCACGACCTGGCTGTTCGCGTCGCCGCGGCTGCCGGGCTGCGCAACGCGGCGACCGCCGAGTTCCTCCGGGCGCCCGACGGGGCGTTCTACTTCCTCGAGGTCAACACCCGGCTCCAGGTGGAGCACGGCGTGACCGAGCTGGTCACGGGCTTCGACATCGTCCGCGAGCAGCTCCTCCTTGCCGCCGGCCGGCCGCTGTCCGCGGCGGCCCTCGCGGCCGCCGCCCGGGCCGCCGACCCGGCCGGCCATGCCATCGAGATCCGGATCTCGGCCGAGGACCCGGCCCGTGACTTCGCGCCGGCGCCCGGGCGGGTGGTCCGCTGGGCGATGCCCTCCGGGCCCGGCGTCCGGGTGGACACCGCGCTGGAGGCGGGCGAGCGCGTCCCGGCCGAGTACGACAACCTCATCGCCAAGCTCATGGTCCACGCCGGCGATCGCGATGCGGCGCTGGACCGGCTCCGGCGGGCCCTCGACGAGGTCGAGATCGCGGGCATCCAGACCACCCTGCCGTTCCACCGGTTCGTGGCCCGAGACGCGAGCTTCCGAGCCGCCGCCCTGTCCACCGGCTGGGTGGGGGAGCACTGGGACGGGCCGGCGGACCGGCGCCGGGCGATGGAGCGCGCCCAGCTCGCGGCCGGGCTCGCGGCTCTGGCAGGCGCCACGACCGCCGACGGCCGCCTGACCGCCGGGCGTCCGTCGGTCGCGGCCCGGGGTCGTGGCTCCCGCGACGGCTCTCGGGACGGTCGCTGGCGCCTCGCCGGCCTGGAAGCCGCCCAGGATCGGTGGCCCCGATGACCGAGCCATCGCCGGATCCCCGCGGAGTGCGGGTCAGCGTCGTGGACGGCACGGCAGCGGGCGTCCCGCCGCTCATCCTCCGCGACCGGCCCCCAGACACCGAGCTCATCGCCGTCGACGACGTCCGGGCGGTCGTCGCCACGGGTGGCCCGGCCGGGGCCCGCGACCAGGTGCTGCTCCTGCCGCCATCCGCTGCCTCGACGTCGTCGTCCGCCATCGGGACCGTCCGGCGCGAGGTCGTCGTCGGCGGCTGGCGGGTTGAGGTCGAGATCGAGCCGGCCGCCCGTGCGGCGCTTCGGGAGCGAGCCCGTCGCGGCCGCGAGGAGATCACCCACAGCGGCCCGACCGACGTCCGTGCCATCATCCCGGGAGTCGTGGTCTCGGTCTCCGTCGTCGCCGGCGACGCGGTCACGGCCGGCCAGCAGCTCCTCGTCGTCGAGGCCATGAAGATGCAGAACGAGCTTCGGGCGCCGCGGGACGGGACGATCGAGCGGGTCGCGGTGGGAGCGGGCACGACGATCGAGGTTGGCGACCTCCTCCTGGTGATCTCGTGATCGCGACAGGGAGGACCATGTGACCGACGGGCGAGCGCCGGACCCGGGCCGCGATCGCTGGCGGGCTGGACCCCGGGCGAAGGCCCTCGAGGGCGCCCCCGAGCGGCGCGAGCGCTTCGAGACCTCCTCGGGCATCGAGGTCCGCGATCTCTACACGCCGGCCGACACGGCCGCCCTCGACGAGGAGCGCGACCTGGGCCGCCCCGGCGAGTTCCCCTTCACCCGGGGCGTCCAGCCGACGATGTACCGGAGCCGCCTCTGGACGATGCGGCAGTATGCCGGCTTCGCCACCGCCGAGGAGACGAACCGTCGCTTCCGCTACCTCCTCGAGCAGGGCCAGACCGGCCTGTCCGTGGCCTTCGACCTGCCGACCCAGATGGGCTACGACTCGGACGCGCCCGAGGCGGCGGGGGAGGTGGGCCGGGTGGGCGTCCCGATCGCCAGCCTCGCCGACATGGAGACGCTCTTCGCCGACATTCCGCTCGACGAGGTCTCGACGTCGATGACGATCAACGCCACGGCGGCGACCCTCGTCGCCCTGTACGTGGCCGCCGCCGAGCACCAGGGGGTGCCGAGGAACCGGCTGTCCGGGACCGTCCAGAACGACATCCTCAAGGAGTACATCGCCCGCGGGACCTGGATCTACCCGCCCCGCCCCTCGATGCGCCTGGTGACCGACGTCTTCGAGTTCGGGGCTCGCGAGCTGCCCCGCTGGAACACGATCTCGATCAGCGGCTACCACATGCGCGAGGCCGGCGCCTCGGCCGCCCAGGAGCTGGCCTTCACCCTCGCCGACGGGATCGCCTACGTCGAGGCGGCGCTCACCCGCGGCCTCGCCATCGACGACTTCGCCCCGCGCCTCAGCTTCTTCTTCGCCGCCTGGTCTGAGCTGTTCGAGGAGGTCGCCAAGTTCCGGGCGGCCCGCCGCATGTGGGCCCGGATCGTCCGGGACCGCTTCGGGGCGAAGAGCGCCAGGTCGATGGCCTGCCGCTTTCACGTCCAGACGGCCGGCAGCTCGCTGACCGCCCAGTCGGTCGACAACAACGTCGTCCGGACCGCCTTCCAGGCCCTGGCAGCGGTCCTCGGCGGGGCCCAGAGCCTCCACACCAACTCCCGCGACGAGGCCCTCGCCCTGCCGACCGAGGAATCGGTCCGGCTGGCCCTCCGGACGCAGCAGATCCTGGCCTTCGAGGCCGGCGTCACCGAGACCCCGGATCCGCTCGCCGGCTCCTACTTCGTGGAGACCCTGACCGACGAGCTGGAGGCAGCGGCGACCGCCTACCTCGAGGAGATCGACGCCATGGGCGGCACGCTCGCCGCCCTCGATGCCGGCTTCCAGCAGCGCCAGATCCAGGAGTCGGCCTACCGGACGCAGCGGGCGATCGACGCCGGCGACCAGGTCGTCGTCGGGGTCAACCGCTTCCGCGACGAGGCGTCGATCTCACCCCCGACGCAGCGGATCGACCCAGAGGGCGAGCGCCGCCAGGTCGAAGGGCTGCGCCGCGTCCGAGCAGAGCGCGATCCGGTCGCCTGGGCCACCGCGCTCGCCCGCCTCGACGACGCCGCCATGGGCACGGACAACCTGCTGCCACCGCTCATCGAGGCGGTCAGGGCCTACGCGACCGTCGGCGAGATCGCCGATCGCCTGCGCGCGGCCTGGGGCGTCCACCGCGAGCTGATCACCGTCTGAGCCCGAACCGTCGAAGGAGGCGAGAGCATGGCCGTTCTGCCGCCGGGCCGGATCCATCACGTGGCCTTGGTCGTCCGCTCGATCGAGGCGAGCGCCGTCCTGTGGCGCGATTACCTGGGCCTCGAGCTCGAGACGATCATGGACATCGAGTCCGATCACGTCCGGATCGCCTTCCTGCGGGTGGGCGAGTCAAAGGTCGAGCTCGTCGAGCCGACCGACAGCACGACGGGTGTGGCCCGCTTCCTGGCCTCCAAGGGCGAGGGCTTCCACCACGTCTGCATCGAGGTCTCCAATCTGTCCGAGGAGCTGACCCGCCTCGGCATCGAGGGCCTCGAGCTCATCGATTCGGCCCCGCGTCGCGGCGCCGAGGGCCCGGTCGCGTTCATCCACCCGCGCTCCTGCGGGGGCGTCCTCGTCGAGCTCATCGAGGCCCCCGGCGGGCCGTCCTGGCGAAGCCTCGGCTATCCCGCCGGCTGACCGGCGCAGAGGCGGGGCCGTCGGCGTCCCGCGACCAGCCTGGCGATCAACAGGATGCCGATGGCGACCACGCTCTGGCGCCACAGCCAGGCCTGTCCGCCGGGGTCGTCGGGTCCCGCGACGAGCGGCTCGCCAAGGGGCGTGAGGCGGATCAGCGGGATGCCGCGGAGCATCTCCACGATCTTCGAATCGGGAGCCGTCCACGGGTTGCAGCCAATAAGCAGGCCTGGCACACCGGTGGCGCGGACCAGCCGTGGGAGCAGCGGATCGCGGATCGCCGGATCGGTGATCTCCTCGGCCCGGCACCGGACGATACGGCCGGGAAGCCAGATCTCGACCTCCGGATTCACGAGCAGGTTTCGATACCACTGGGTCTTCGTGCCGAACCCGGCCAGGACCCATGCCGAGCCATCCTCGATCAGGTAGCTCAGCGGTGTCTCGCGAATCAGTCCGGTGCTCCGCCCGCGTACCCGCAGCAGCAGGATGTAGCCACCGATCGGGGTGCCGATCCATGGTCCCAGGCCGAGGCGATGGGCGGGCACCATGAACCAGCGGTTGAGAACCTTGAGGCTACGGTTCACGCAACGAACTGCAAGCGCAGCCGGCTGCGGCAGGGGCGTGAGGCCGAGCTCGGTCATGACCCGATGATCGGCCGCGCAGCGTGACGCCGACAGTGCCGGATAGCGGGTCGGTGCGGGCCCGTTGACCCAGCTCGGCTGAGCGGGCGCGGTTGCGATCAGAGCGACCAGGCGAGGATCACCGCCGGGGAGAGGTCGGCCCGGCGGGCAAACGCGACGAGATCGCCGGCAACCTCGCGGATCCAGGGCTTCTCTTCGCGCGGGAGTGGCCCGATCTCCTCCTCCACGAGCTCGATCCAGCGGCCGGCGATGGCGTCGACGTCGCGGTCGGCGACGCGGGCGATCGGCGTGATCCAGGAGGGATCGACGCGCTCGACCGTCCGCTCGCCGATGTCGCCCGGGCCGTCGAGGTCGCGTCGGGCGTCGAGGAAGTCGATCGGCTCATCCGCCCCCGTGACATCGCGGACTGCCTCGCTGAAACGGTCCAGCCAGGTTGGGTCCATGGCGCCTCCGAGGGCAATGTGGCCATCGAACCGTCCCGGGGCGTCGAGGCCGGCCCAGTCGTCGACGCTGATCGCGAGCAGGATCTCGCGGCTGTCGCCGGCGACGAGATCCATCAGGAAGCCCATCGGAGGATCGTGCGTCGAGGCTTGGCGCCTGGCGCTTGGCGCTAGCCGCGGTAGCCGGCGTCGCGGAGGAGCGCTGGCAGCTCGGTCGGGGAGCCGGCGACCCGGAAGCCCGCGGCCTCCAGGGCGGTGACCTTGGACGCGGCGGTGCCCGAGCCGCCCGAGATGATCGCCCCGGCGTGGCCCATCCGCTTGCCCTCGGGCGCGGTCCGGCCGGCGATGAAGGCGACCTTGGGGATGTCGGCGAGATGCTCCGCGGCCCAGGCGGCCGCCTCTTCCTCGGCAGCCCCGCCGATCTCGCCGATGAGGACGAGGGCCTCGGTCTCGGGGTCGTCGCGGAACAGCTGGAGGACGTCGAGGAACTGGGTCCCGATGACCGGGTCGCCGCCGATGCCGATGCAGGTCGACTGGCCCAGGCCGGCGTCAGTCATCGCCTGGACGGCCTCATAGGTCAGGGTCCCGGAACGCGACACGACCCCGACCCGACCCTCGCAGTGAATCGTTCCTGGGATGATCCCGACCTTGGCCCGGCCGGGCGACGTGGCGCCGGGGCAGTTCGGGCCGATGAGCCGGGCGCCGGCCAGGCGGACCTCCTCGACGACCGGGATCATGTCGAGTGCCGGGATGCCCTCGGTGATGCAGAAGATCGTCGTGATCCCGGCGGCGACCGCCTCGAGGACGGCGTCCGGGGCGCCGGGTGCAGGGACGAAGATGCAGGACGTGTTCGCCCCAGTGGCCTCGACCGCCTGGCCCACGGTGTCGAAGACCGGAACGGTTCCATCGAGGGCCGTCTGGCCGCCCTTGCCGGGGGTCATGCCGGCGACGATGTTCGTGCCGTAGGCCTGCATTGCGAGGCTGTGGAACTCGCCCTCGCGGCCCGTGATGCCCTGGACGACGAGGCGGGTCTCGCGGTCGATGAGGATGCTCATGCCGCGGTCGCCCGCGCGGCGGCCACCGCCTTGGCCGCGGCCTCGTCGAGGGTCGACGCGGTCTCGAAGCGCGCGGCCTCCAGGAGCGCGCCGGCCTCCTCGGCGTTGGTGCCCACGATCCGGACGACCATCGGCACGTCCCGCTCCTGCTGCGCCCGGGCCTCGATGAGCCCGCGGGCGACCTCGTCGCCGCGGGTGATGCCGCCGAAGATGTTCACCAGGATGGCCTTGACGTGGGGGTCCTCGAGGATCAGGCGCATTGCCGCCGCCACCCGGTCGGACTTCGCCCCGCCGCCGATGTCGAGGAAGTTCGCCGGCTCGCCGCCGGCCCGCTTCACCAGGTCCATCGTGGTCATCGCCAGGCCGGCGCCGTTGACCATGCAGCCGATGTCGCCCTCGAGCTTGATGAACGTCAGGTCGTAGCGGCGGGCCTCGACGTCGGCCGGGTCCTCGGCGTCGAGGTCCCGGAGGGCCTCGTGGCCCGGATGACGGGTCAGGGCCGAGTCGTCGAGGGTGATTTTGGCGTCGAGGCAGACGAGACGCTCCACCGGCGTGCCCTGGGCGCCGTGCTCGCTGATCACGGCGAGCGGGTTGATCTCGACGAGATCGGCGTCGTTGGCGAGCATCGTCCTCAGGAGCCCCTTGGCGATCGCCGCGCCGGCCTTCCAGTGCGGCCCGAAGCCGACCTTGAAGGCCAGCTCGCGGGCGGCGTAGTCGGGCAGCCCGAGCAGCGGGTCGACATGCTCGTAGACGATCGCGCCCGGATTGTCCTTGGCCACCTGCTCGATCTCGACGCCGCCCTCGGCCGAGCCGATGAACATGAGCCGCTTCGTCGAGCGGTCGAGGAGGACCGAGAGGTAGTACTCCTTGACGATCTCGGCGGCCGGTCCGACGAGGACCCGGCGGACCGGCAGGCCCTTGATCTCCAGGGCCAGGATCTGGGCCGCGACGTCCTCCGCCTCGTCGGCACTGGCGGCGAGCTTCACGCCTCCGGCCTTGCCCCGGCCACCGACGAGCACCTGGGCCTTGATCACGACCTTGCCGGTGGCGTTCGACGGGTCGGAAAGGAACTTCACGGCGGCGGCCCGGGCCTGGGTCGGGGTGCGGGCCACTTCCCACGGGGGGACCGGCAGGCCCTGGGCGACGAGGAGGGCCTTGGCGTCGGCCTCGTGGATCTTCACCGGCGCATGGTAGCCGAGCGACCCGGGGCCGGTCCCCGGGCCGACCGCCTCACGACGTTCGGGCCAGATGGACCCTTCGCGCCTCGGCGATGCGGTCGACGGCGCCGCGCGACTTCGAGATCGACCAGACGAGCGCGTCGGCGATGCCGAGCCCGGCGAGCTCGTCGAGGAAGTCGGCCAGGCCGGCGGCACCGGCGTCGAGCCCCAGGGCGTCGTCGGCGCCGCTGCCTGGCTCGTGGAGGCGGATGCCGACCGTCCGGCGGACCGTGACCGGGTCACGGCCAACCGCCTCGCAGGCTGCGTCGAGGGCCGCCAGGCGTGTTCGGAGCCGGTCGTCGACCCGCCCGAACCAGGCCGTGTTCCAGGCCTGGGCCCAGGTCGCGGTCAGGCGGAGCATCCGCTCGCCCTTGGCCGCGACGAGGATCGGGACGGGCCGGGCCGGCGGTGGGAGGAGCACCGCGTCGACGACCTCCCGCCACTGCCCGCGGAGCGTCACCCGCTCACCCCGCAGGAGGCGGGCGGTGATCTCCAGGTCCTCCGCGAAACGGCCGACCTTGTGATCGGTGGGGTAGCCGAAGGCCTCGTACTCCGGGTCGTGCCAGCCCGAGCCGAGACCCAGGATGACACGCCCTCCGGACAGGTCGTCGAGCGTCGCAGCCATCTTGGCCATGAGGGCCGGGTTCCGGAACGACGAGCACATCACCAGGGCCCCGAGCTCCACCCGGGGCACGAGCGGCGCGAGGGCCGCCAGCGTCGTCCAGGCCTCCCGGACGCCCTCCTCGGCCTCGCCGGGAACCCGGAACAGGAGGTGATCGAAGATCCAGATCGAGTCGAGGCCGACGGACTCGGCGTGCCGAGCGAAGGCCAGCGTCTCGTCGAACGTCGGGGCTAGGCCGTCGGCGGTGTCGCCGTCGGCAAGTGGAAGGGTGACTCCGATTTGCACCGCCGGAGTCTAGGGGACCGTGACCCCCGCCCGTCGATGCACCCAGCACGGGCCGTCCGGCCCACTCGGCCGGGCCGTTCGGGCTCCGGCGTGGCCGCAGGCGCGGGGCTAGAATGGCCGCCATGGCCCACCGAGTGACCCTCATCCCCGGCGACGGCATCGGTCCGGAGCTGGCGGAGGCGACGAGACGCGTCCTGGATGCCTCGGGCGTGGCCTTCGAGTGGGACGTCGTCGAGGCCGGCGAGGCCTGCATCGCCGAGTACGGCACGCCCCTCCCGGACCACGTCCTTGAGTCGATTCGGAAGAACAAGATCGCCCTCAAGGGCCCGATCACGACGCCGGTCGGGGCCGGCTTTCGGAGCGTCAACGTCGCTCTGCGCCAGGCCCTCAGCCTGTACGCCAACCTGCGCCCGGCCCGCTCGATCAGGGGCCTCGTGACCCGCTACGAGGACGTCGACCTCGTCATCGTCCGGGAGAACACGGAGGACCTCTACGCCGGCATCGAGCACATGGTCGGGCGGGACGCGGCGGAGAGCATCAAGATCATCACCCGCTTCGCCTCTGAGCGGATCGCCCGGTTCGCCTTCGAGTACGCCGTGGCGAACCATCGCCGCAAGGTGACCGCGGTCCACAAGGCCAACATCATGAAGCTGTCCGACGGCCTCTTCCTCGAGTCCTGCCGCCGGGTCGCCGCCGACTACGACGGCCGGATCGAGTTCGAGGACCGGATCGTCGACAACATGTGCATGCAGCTCGTCCAGAAGCCTGAGCTGTACGACGTGCTGGTCCTGCCCAACCTCTACGGCGACATCGTCTCGGACCTGTGCGCGGGCCTGGTCGGCGGCCTTGGCGTCGCGCCGGGGGCGAACATCGGCGAGGACGGGGCGGTCTTCGAGCCGGTTCACGGATCGGCGCCCAAGTATGCCGGCCAGAACCGGGCCAACCCCACGGCCATGATCCTGTCGGGCGTCCTCATGCTCCGCCACCTGGGGTACCCGGACGTCGCCGAGCGGGTGGAGCTGGCCGTCCGCGACGTCATCGGCGAGGGCCGGACGGTGACCCACGACATGGGTGGCGACGCCGGGACGAGCCAGTTCGCCGACGCGATCGTCGAGCGGCTGGCGGCCGGCGCGGCCGCAACCGCGTGAAGCGGCCCGCGGACGAGCCCGCCTGACGTGCCCGAATCCACGACCGGGCGCTCGATGCTCCTGCGCTACCGGGGCGGCGAGGGGATGCTTGCCTGGGCCTTCCACCGGATCTCGGGCGTAGCGATCTGGGCGTTCGTCGTCCTCCACGTCATCGACATCTACCTCGTCGGCGGCAACCCCGAGGCGTACGACGAGCTCCTCGCGATCTACGCCAGCCCGATCGGGCGGGTCCTCGAGGCCCTCCTCGGGGCGGCTCTCCTGTACCACGCCCTCAACGGCCTGCGGATCATCGTCATGGACTTCTGGCCGCCGTTGACCCGCTACCACCGCCAGCTGTGGTACCTGTGCTGGCTGATCTTCATCGGCGTCGGGCTGCCGGTCGCGTACATCGTCCTCAAGCCGATCTGGGAAGGGGCGCCCAGATGAGCGCGCCGTATACCCGGTCCGGGCGGGCCCGGCCCCGTGGCGGCGGCCTGGAGCTGGCGATCTGGTACCTCATGCGGCTCACCGGGATCGCCCTGTTCGTGTTCGCCCTGACCCACTACCTCATCGTCCACGTGATCTACGACCCGGCCGAGCAGGACGCCTCGTGGATCGCGGAGGTCCGCTGGAGCAGCACCTTCTGGCGGGCCTTCGACTGGTCGCTGCTGATGCTCGTTCTGTTCCACGCGTTCATGGGCGTCCGGACGGTCGTGGTCGACTACCTCAAGGGGCGTGCCAGGACCCTGCTCCTGACGGGGCTCTACCTCCTCGCCTTCGTCCTCTTCGTCCTCGGCACCGCGGTCGTCATGACCCTGCCGGTCGTGCCGAAGGGCTGACGGCTGACGCGGATGCGCCTCGCCCACGACGCGCTCATCGTCGGCGCCGGCGGCGCCGGCCTGTGGGCTGCCCTCGAGCTGGCGAAGGCGGGCGTCGATGCCGCCGTCCTGACGAAGCTCTACCCGACCCGCTCCCACACCGGCGCCGCCCAGGGCGGCGTCTGTGCCGCCCTGGGCAACCTCGAGGAGGACCACTGGGAGTGGCACATGTTCGACACGATCAAGGGCGGCGACTACCTGGTCGACCAGGACGCGGCCGAGGTCCTCGCCCGGGAGGCGATCGAGACCGTCATCGAGCTCGAGCACATGGGCCTGCCCTTCAACCGGACCGACGACGGCAGGATCGATCAGCGCAAGTTCGGCGGCCATACCCGGAACTACGGCGAGAGCGCCGTCCGGCGGGCCTGCTACGCGGCCGATCGGACCGGCCACATGATCCTCCAGACCCTGTACCAGCAGTGCATCAAGCACGGCGTGACGTTCTACGACGAGTACCACGTCGTCGACCTCCTGGCCGCCGGCGGCGACCTCGGATCGGGCGGCCGGGCGGCTGGCGTCGTGGCCTACCGGATCGCCGACGGCGAGATCGTGACGATCGCGTCGAAAGCCGTCCTGCTGGCGACGGGCGGGTTCGGGCGGCTCTTCCGGATCACCTCGAACGCCTGGTCCCTGACCGGTGACGGGATCGCCCTGGCCTACCGCCACGGCGTCCCGATGCAGGACATGGAGTTCTACCAGTTCCACCCGACCGGCATCTACGGCCTCGGGATCCTCCTCTCGGAGGCCGCCCGTGGCGAGGGCGGGATCCTCCTCAACGGCCTCGGCGAGCGGTTCATGGAGCGCTACGCCCCGACCCTCGTCGACCTCGCCCCGCGCGACATCGTCAGCCGCTCGATCTACCTCGAGGTCCGCGACGGGCGCGGCGTCGAGGGCAAGGACTACGTCTACCTCGACGTCCGCCACCTCGGTCGGAAGCTGATCGAGGAGAAGCTGCCCGACATCACCGACTTTGCCCGGGTCTATCTTGGCGTCGAGCCGTTGACCGAGCCGGTCCCGATCCAGCCGACCGCCCACTACGCCATGGGCGGCATCCCGACCGACCTCGAGACGCGCGTCACGCGGGACGAGGTTGGCACGGTCGTGCCGGGCCTCTACGCCGCGGGCGAGTGCGCCTGCGTCTCGGTTCACGGGGCGAACCGCCTCGGCACGAACTCCCTCGTCGACCTCCTCGTCTTCGGCCGGCGGGCGGGCCGCAGGATGGCGGCCGAGGTCCGGGGCGGGACGATGCCAGAGGTCCCGGCCGACGCTCATGAGGCCGTCGCGGCGGAGCTGGAAGGCATCCGCAGGGCCGCCCCCGGCGAGCGCGCCGCGGAGCTCAAGCGCGAGCTGGCGGACGTGATGATGGACAACGTCGGCGTCTACCGCGACGAGGGCCTCCTGACGGCGGCCCGGGCCACGGTCCGCGAGCTCCGCGGGCGTTATGAGAACGTGTCCGTGGCCGACAAGGGCCGGACCTTCAACACGGACCTCCTCGAGGTCCGCGAACTCGGCTACCTCCTCGACGTTGCCGAGGCCACCGTCGCGGCGGCCCTCGCCCGAACCGAGAGCCGCGGCGCCCATGCCCGCGAGGACTACCCGGACCGTAACGACGCCGACTGGCTCGTCCACAGCCTGGCCTACCGGGCGGCCGGTGGACCCACCCTCCGCCACAAGCCCGTGACGATCACGACCTTCCAGCCGAAGCCCCGGGTCTACTAGGCCGACCGATGCAGATCGAGCTGCGGATCCTGCGCTACGACCCCGAGCGGGACGCGAAGCCGCACTGGGAGTCGTACGACGTCGTCGCCGACCCGAAGCTGGATCGCGTCCTGGACCTCCTGCACCGGGTCAAGTACGAGCTCGACGGCTCGCTGACCTTCCGGCGTTCGTGCGGCCACGGGATCTGCGGCTCCGACGCCCTCCTCATCAACGGTCGCAACCGGCTGGCCTGCAAGGAGCGGATCGAGAAGCTGGGCCGCCGGATCTCGGTTGCCCCGCTGGCCGGCCTGCCGGTGGTCAAGGACCTCGTCGTCGACATGGATGGGTTCTTCGACAGCTACCGGAGCGTGATGCCGTTCCTCGTCAACGACGGCCCGCTGCCGGCGGGGGAGCGTCGCCAGTCGGTCGAGGAGCGGGCCCGCTACGACGACACGACGAAGTGCATCCTGTGCGCCGCCTGCACGACGTCGTGTCCGTCGTTCTGGGGTCGCGAGGCATACGTCGGCCCGGCCGCGATCGTCAACGCCCACCGCTTCATCTTCGACAGCCGCGACGAGGCGGCCGAGGAGCGGCTCGAGATCCTGGCCGGTGACGACGGCGTGTGGCGCTGCCGGACGATCTTCAACTGCACCGACGCGTGCCCCCGCGGGATCCATATCACCCAGGCGATCCTCGAGGTCAGCTCGGCGATCGTGGAGCGTCGGACGTAGGCAGGCGCGACGATCCGTCGGCGGTCGAGGCCCTGGACTTCGGGTTCGGGGAGGCCGTGGCGCCGGGGGATGGGCACCGTCCCTCGGCGGCGGGCGTCAGCGGTTTCGTGATCCGGACCGACGGCGCCGCGCGTGGCAATCCCGGCCCGGCATCGTCGGGCGCCGCCCTCTTCCGTCTCGACCGCCCCGACGCCCGCGATCCGCGGGCCCGGCCCGACGCCACGATCTCCGAGTACCTCGGCATCCACACGAACAACGTGGCCGAGTACGTCGGCGTCGTCCGGGCGGTGGCGCTGGCCGCCGAGCTCGGCGCGGCGCGGGTGGAGCTGCTCCTCGATTCCAACCTCATCGTGGAGCAGCTACACGGCCGCTGGCGCGTCAAGGACGCCAAGCTCCGGCCGCTGTGGGCCGACGCGCTCCGGGTCCTCCACGGCTTTCCCGGCGGCTGGGCGGCAGCCCACGTCCCGCGGGCCCAGAACAGCCTGGCCGACGCCCTGGCCAACGCCGCGATCGATCGAGTGGCCGCCGGCGGCCCGGCCGTGGTCGTGACCCGGCCCGACTGACCAGCAGCCAAGGCAGCGTTCCCAGCGTCACGGAGCCGGACGGCTCGATCACGTTCACGGAGGTCCGGACGATCGAGGGGTAGACTCAGGGCGCCAGCGAGGCGACCGGATGGTCGCGGCCCGGCCGGGAGACCGGTCGGGGTGAGGAAAGTCCGAGCTCCACAGCGCAGGGTAGCGGGTAACGCCCGCCCGCCGCGAGGCGAGGACGAGCGCCACAGTGACGATGCCGTCCCGCCGGGCCCATGGGTCCGGTCGGCCGGAGTGAAACGCGGCAAGCTCTACCCGGAGCAAGGCCAAGTAGGAGGGCGCAACCCGGTTCGCCGGGGGAGAGGCGCGCTGCCCAGCCCTCGGGTCGGCCGCATGAGCCGGCGGGTGACCGCCGGCCTCAGATGGATGGCCATCCCCGCGAGCGATCGCGGGACAGAACTCGGCTTACAGGTCGCCTCGCTGGCGACGATGTCGGGCCGTCAATCCTCGTCCGGACGGAAGATGTGGGCCGCGGTGCAGGCGTTGCAGACGGGCATCGCCGCATCCAGGTCGCCGATCGGAATCGGGATCTTGCGATCCGGGTACAGGCACTCGACGTCGTAGACGCGCTGGTCCCGGGCCTGGACCTGGATGAGCCGGCGGAACGTGCAGCGCCGAATCCGGTGCGGGGCGAGCCGGTACGGATCCGCCTCCTGGTTGGCGACGCTGAGCGGAAGGGCCACGTTCCGTGGGGCCTCGATGTGACGGCGCTCCTGACCGACCCGGTGTCGGCGCGGGTGCCGCAGACTAGCACCCGTTCCGACGGCGCGACTACCGGGAAAAGGTACTAGAGTCACGGCCGTTCAGGGGGCGAGCGGGGAGGGAGTTCTTGGACGCCGAGCTGGACCGGCCGCTGCTCATCGACCCCGAGCTGCGGTCGCCCGACCCGGCGACCTGCCCCTTCCTCCGCTCCGTTGACGACGACGGCCGGCTTCGGCTCCCGGTGGAGGCGGTCGACCCCCGCAACCGTTGCGTCGCCACGGGCGCCGCCGACCCCCAGGACGCGGCCCAGCAGCGGATGCTCTGCCTCACGGCCGGCCACGTCTCCTGCCGCCGCTACCTCTCAGGCGTGGCGGCGCCCGTGGACCCGGCCGGCCCCGCCGCCGCCGACGGTCCGACGCAGCCTCCGGCGCGCGGCCGGGGTGCTCGGACCCTGACCCCCGCCGTCGTCGCGGCGTCGGCCTTCCTCGTCGCCTCGGCCTCGGCCGCGATCGCGTTCGTCGCGGTCCGGGGTGGGATCGATCTGCCGATCGCATCGCCCCCGGGCCCGAGTCAGGTCGCCGTCGCCAGCCCGACCCCGACGACGGGCCTCGAGCCGACGCCGGTCGCCTCGCCGACGACCGCCCCGACCCCGCCGTCGACCGTCGCCCCGACGACGTCTGCGACGGCGCCGCCCCCGAGCCCCACGCCCGCCCCGACGCCACTCCCGACGAGCGACCGCTACGCGCTCCTCGAGCCGTGCCCGTCGACGCCTGACTGCTACATCTACACGGTCAGGACCGGCGACAACCTCCAGAGCATCGCCGGCTACTTCGGGGTGCCGTACCAGACGGTCCTCGACCTCAACCCCCAGATCGCCGACCCCTCGATCATCCAGCCCGGCGACGAGGTCACTCTCCCGCCGCCGACTCGCTGACGTCCGGCGCCCCGCTGACGACTGCCTGCCCGCTGACGACTGCTGCCCGCTGACGACCGCCGCCCCGCTGACGACCGGCCCCCGCTGACGTCCCGCTGACATACCGCCCCCTGGCGCGCGGGCAGGGCCTGTCCGCCTCGTTTCGTCCAGCCATTGCTTTTCCGATGGCCGAGCGACGTCGCCCCCGGCTCGTTCGCCGCCCGATCACGGCGTCCGCCGCCGGTCCGCGCCAGGCGAGCTGCTGCCGCGTGCCTGTCCGGGCGGCGCCGAGCCGCCCGCTGCCGCACCCGCTCGCCAGGCGACCACGAATCGCACGAACGAGCGTGACCCACCCCCCTGTTCCTGCGATTCCTGCAGGAAGTCGGGGGGAGGTCGTGCTCATTCATCGCAGATGTGCTCCCCATCCGAGCACGCCGGGGGCGCCACGCCATGCTGCTCCCTTGACACGCCTGTCACTCGGCCCGGGTGAAAACGGGCCGAAATACCCCGTTGACGTCCGCCCGCGGCGCGCTATGATGCCGTAAGTGGCGCAAAGTGGGGAGAAGTGGGGAACCACTCGACCCGGCGCCATCAGCGGACGAACCGGACGGGCACACCGGGGCCTCCGCGACTCCAGTGACGGGCCCGCCGCCGCCGCGGCGGGCCCGTCGAAACCTCGGACCAGGGGTTACCCGACAGGTGTTCACCGGCGAGTACCGGCACACGGTGGACGACAAGGGGCGGCTCGCCGTCCCGTCCCGCTTTCGCGCCCAGCTCGACGGTGGGGCCGTGGTGTCCCGCTGGATCGACGGCTGCCTGGCGATCCACACCCGCTCCGGCTGGGCCGAGCTCGAGACGAAGGTCTCGGCGCTGCCGCTGACCGACGCCTCGGCTCGCCTGTTCAGCCGCAGCGTCTTTGCCGGCGCGAGCGAGATCGACCTCGACCGCCAGGGCCGGGTCCTCCTGCCGCCGTTCCTGCGCGAGGAGCTCGGCCTGGTGACGGAGGTCGTCGTCCTGGGCGCCCGCGACCACGCCGAGATCTGGGCCCCGGCCACGTGGACGGAGTACCGCCGCGCGATGGACGACCCGCAGACCTTCGCCCAGGCCATCCAGGGCCTCGGGATCTAGTCACGACATGCGTCGCCAGGGTTCGCTCCACGCCAGCCATACGCCCGGGAGGCGGCGATGACGGAGGGCCACCTGCCGGTCATGGCGGACGAGGTCGTCGAGATGCTCGCCCCCGCGCCCGGCGGCCTCCACATCGATGCCACTCTCGGCGGCGGGGGCCACGCCGAGCGGATCCTGGAAGCGTCCGACCCTGATGGCCGCCTCCTCGGTCTCGATGCCGATGGGGCGGCCATCGCCAGCGCCCGTGCCCGCCTGGAGCCGCGCTTCGGCGAACGGCTTCGGCTGCGCCAGGCGAACTTCCGCCAGCTTGCCGAGGTCGGGCCGGCCGAGGGCTTCGGCCGTGTCGACGGCTGCCTGTTCGATCTCGGCCTCTCCAGCCTCCAGCTGGCCGACGCCGGACGCGGCTTCGGGATCCGCACCGGCGGCCCGCTCGACATGCGCTTCGACACCGGCCGCGGGCTGCCCGCCGCCGAGCTCGTCGCGACCCTGGATGCGCGCGAGCTGACGGCACTCTTCCGTCGCTACGGCGAGGAGCCGTTCGCCGGCCGGATCGCCCGGGCCATCGTGGAGGCCCGCCGCGTCGCCCCGCTCCGGACCGCGGAGGAGCTGGCCGCGCTCGTCGAGCGGGTCGCTCCGGTCCGGGCGCCCGGTCGTCGCCGCGTCCACGCCGCCACGCGGGTCTTCCAGGCCCTTCGGATCGCGGTCAACGAGGAGCTCGAGGCCCTCGAGGCCGGCCTGGCCGCTGCCCTTGAGCTGCTGCGGCCCGGCGGCCGCCTCGTGGTCCTCAGCTACCACTCGCTCGAGGATCGGATCGTCAAGCGCTTCTTCCAGGCTGAGCGGCGGGGCTGCACCTGCCCGCCGGAGGTGCCCGTCTGCGTCTGCGGCCGGGCACCGCGCCTCCGCCTCGTCGTCGGCAAGGGCCTCGTCCCGCGCGACGCCGAGATCGTCGCCAATCCCCGGGCCAGGAGCGCGCGGCTCCGGGCCGCGGAACGACTCGCCGCGTAGCCATCGAGTGACGGACCGGCGGGCAGGAGCCGCCGGACGAGCAGCAGGGAGGAGGGTCCCGCCCATGAGCAAGCGCCACCAGGCCAGCCGCCGCCGCGCCTATGGCCGCCGCCAGCACGAGGTCCACGAGCGCCACGAGCGCCGGGCCGAGCGCGGGCGGCCCGAGCTGAACTGGGCCGAATCGGTCGAGGCCCAGGCCGACCCGCTGTCGTTCCTCGATCCGCGGTCGCCTCGCCTGCGGTTCGGCTTCGCCGACTGATGGCCGTCTACCAGGGCGCCCGGCGGCGCGGCTTCGAGCTGCCGCGGCCGACTCTCGATCTCGACGGCCCGCCGCTCCTCGGACGGCGAGCTCGGTCGACGACCGGCCCGCTCATCCGGGCCGGCCGGCCGACCCGGGTGGGGGTCATGCTCGCGGCGATCCTCGTCGCGTTCAGCCTCGCCTTCCTGTCGTTGTCGCAGAGCGTCCGCGTCGCCGCGACGAGCTACGACATCGTCCGGCTCTCGTCTGAGTACGAGCGCCTGGATGCCCGTCGCCAGGATCTCCGTTCCGATCTGAATCGGCTCGGGGCCGAGCCGGCGATCCGGAAGCTGGGCCTGGACAGCGGGCTCGGCCAGCTCGACGCGCCCCTGATCGTCCCGGCCCGCTGACCGGCCGGGGGCGCGATCGAGATGCAGGGTCGGACGGATTCGCGCGGTCGGCTGCTGTTCCTGCTGCTCGCCTTCGTCCTGGCGGCGGTGGCGCTCCTGGGGCGGCTGGGCTGGTGGCAGATCGCGCGGCAGCCTGACCTGGCGGAGGCCGCCCATCGCCAGATCTACCTCCGGGTCGAGGTCCCGGCCCAGCGTGGCACGATCTACGACCGGAGCGGCACGATCATCCTCGCCGAGACCATCACCCGGGACCGGCTCATCGCCGACACGAAGCGTCTCGACGCCGCCGGGCGCGAGGCGCTGACGGCCATCCTGGTTGCCGTCCTCGGTCTCGACGAGGCCGCCACCGCGAACGTCAGCGAGCGCCTGGCCACGGAACGGGCGTACGTGGTCGTGGTGCGTGACCTGACTCCCGATGCCTCGGATGCCATCCGGGCGCTGGTCGGCGAGGCCCGCCTGCCGGGGATCTCGTTCGAGGTCGAAGCGGTCCGGGTCCATCCCCAGTCCGGCGGCGGGCCCGAGACGTCGCTGGCGGCCCACCTGCTGGGCTTCGTGAACCGCGACGGCGTGGGCCAGTACGGCGTAGAGCAGTTCTACCAGGAGGCCCTCGCCGGGACGCCTGCGATCGTGGAGTCGGACCGCGACGCCAACGGCAAGCCGGTCGTCGAGACCCAGCACACGGTCGATGCCGGAACGCCCGGCGTCGACCTGAGCCTGACGATCGACGCCGGCCTCCAGCTGGCCCTCGAGCAGGAGGTCATGTCGGCCTGGGTGGCCGATCGGGCCAGGGGCGTCTCGGCCGTGGTGATCGACCCGTACTCCGGCGCAGTCCTCGCCGCGGCGACCTACCCGTCCTACGACGCCGACGACTACGCCTCGATCGCGGCGACCGATCCGGCGCGCTTCATCGACCCGGTCGTATCCGAGGTCTACGAGCCGGGCTCGGTGTTCAAGATGCTGACCGTCATCGCCGGCCTGGAGACGGGGACCGTGACGATGGCCACCGAGATCGACGACAGCGGGTCGCTGCGCCTCGACGGCGGCCGGACGAGGATCAACGATGCCGATCAGCGGGCCATGGGGATCATGACCTTCGAGGACGCCATCGCCTGGTCCCGGAACGTCGTCGCGGCCAAGGTCGCCCTCGGGCTCGCGCCGTCCCTCGACGCCGCCTCGGCGACGCTCCACGAGGTCTGGCTCCGGCTCGGCTTCGGCAGCCGGACCGGGATCGACCTCGCCGGCGAGGTCGGCGGCCTGGGACGGTACCCGGCGGACCCCGCCTGGCGCGGGACGGGCTGGGCCGCCGGCACGGGGAGCGCCCCCCCGGGGGTGGGGGGCGGCCTGGTCCGTGACCCGGCGGACACCGCCTGGCGCGAGATCGATCTCGCCAACGGCGCCTTCGGGCAGGGCGTCGCCGTCACCCCGATCCAGCTCGCCGTCGCCTTCTCGGCGATGGTCAACGGCGGGACGCTCGTTCAACCCCACGTCGTCCGGGCCCTCGACGGGCTGCCCGTCGAGGTCGGCGCGGGTCGCCAGGCGATCGACCCGAGCCTCAGCCCGACGCTGACGCGCCTGATGCGTCACGTCGTCGCCACCGTCCCGTTCTACCGCGACCGGACGCTCATCCCCGGCTACACCGTCGGCGGCAAGACCGGCACGGCCCAGATCTGGGACAGCGAGATCGGCAATTGGAAGACGAACGTCTTCAACTTCTCGTTTGTCGGCTACGTCGGCCGCGACCCAGGCCACCCCGACCTCGTCATTGCCGTCCGGATCAACGAGGGCCGACCCGACGTCCGCCGGGTTGGCAACCTGGAGATGCCGGTGATGTCGTTCGAGCTCTTCCGCCGGATCGCGACCGACGCCGTCAGCATCCCCGGTCTTCTGCCCGACCTGCCGGTCCGGACGGTCCCGATCGACAAGGTCCACTGATCCTATGACCGCGGCGGTCGGCGCGACGCAGCGCTGTGCGACACTTGGGCCCGTGACCGACGACCGGCCATCGCCGCGCCCCCGCGACGTCGCCGTCCACGACGGCGAGGCGCCCGGGGCCCCGGCCATGAACGCCCGCGAGCTCGCGGCGCTCACCGGGGGCCGGCTCCTCCGGACCTCGAATCGGCCGATCCGGGGCGCCGCGGTCGACGCCCGGCTGGTGGCGCCGGGCGAGCTGTTCGTGGCCCTGCGCGGGGAGCGAACCGACGGCCATCGCTTCCTGGCCGAGGCCGCGCGGGCCGGCGCGGCCGCGCTCCTCGTCTCGGACTCCATCCCATCCGACGAGCTTCACCGCCTCGGTGACGTGACGGTCGTCCGCGTCCGGGACGCGCTGCGGGGGCTCCACGCCATCGCCGCCGGCTGGCGGGCGCGGTTCGACCCGCTCGTCGTGGGAGTCACGGGCAGCATCGCCAAGACGTCCACCAAGGAAGCCGTCGCGACCGTCCTGGCCGCCGATCGCCGGACCCTCCGGAGCGAGGGCAACCAGAACAACGAGATCGGTCTGCCGCTGACGATCCTGCGGCTGGGACCGGAGGACGAAGCCGCGGTGCTGGAGATGGGGATGTACGTCGGGGGCGAGATCGCGGACCTCGCCCGGATCGCCCGACCCCGGATCGGCGTGGTGACGGCGGTCCTCGGCGTCCACCTCAGCCGGATCGGGAGCATCGACGCCATCGAGGCCGCCAAGGCCGAGCTCGTGGAGGCCCTCCCCGCCGACGGCGTGGCCGTCCTCAACGCCGACGATCCGCGCGTCCGCCGAATGGCCGCTCGGACCACGGCCCGCGTCCTGGGCTATGGCTTCGCGTCAGACGCCGAGGTCGGGGCCGAGGATGTTGCCTCGGCCGGGCTCGACGGGATGCGGTTCAGCCTGCGGCTGCCGCCACCGGCCGGCCGGGTACCGGTCACGATCCCGGCCCTCGGGCGGCTGTCGGTCCACAACGCCCTGGCCGGGGCCGCCGTCGGACTGGCCGCCGGGATGACACCGGCGGCGATCGCCGCGGCGCTCGCCGGAGGCTGGACGGCGCCGCATCGTGGCCAGGTCGTCCGGGCCGGGGGGATCACGTTCGTCGACGATGCCTACAACGCCTCACCGGCGTCGGTGACCGCGGCCCTCGAGCTCCTGGCCGGCCTGCCGGGCCGGCGGGTCGCCGTGCTCGGCGAGATGCTCGAGCTGGGTGAGGCGTCGGCTGCCGGCCACCGGGATGTAGGCCGGGCCGCCGGGCCGATCTGCGACCTCCTGTGCGTCGTGGGGACGGGGCCCGGGCCGGCGGCCATCGCGGCCGGCGCCGCCGAGGCCGGGCTGGGCGAAGCCAGGATCATCAGGGCCGAGGGTCGCGAGGCCGCGGCCGCAAGCCTGGTCTCTGTCCTGCGCCCCGGCGATGTCGTCCTGGTGAAGGCGTCCCGCGGGATCGAGCTCGAGCGGCTCGTGGACGACCTGGTCGCGCGGCTCGCGGGGCCGGCGGCGTGACCGTCGAGCTCATCCAGGGCCTCCTCCTGGGCTTCGCCCTCGTCGTCATCCTGATGCCCTTCTACATCCGCCTCCTCCGGGTCCTCGGCTTCGGCAAGCGGATCCGCCCCGAGGGCCCCGAGAGCCACCTCGCGAAGGAGGGCGTGCCGACGATGGGCGGCCTGCTCTTGATCGTCATCGTCGTCGCCCTCTACTACGTCTTCGTGGGTCCGCCCGAGCGGGGGATCATCGCCCCGCTCGCGACCCTCGTCCTCGTCGGCATCCTGGGCGCCTTCGACGACTACCTCAACGTCCGGACCGGCGAGGGCATCCGAGCCCGCCAGAAGATGCTGTGGCTGGTCGTGGTGGCCGGCGTCGCCGCCTACTCGATCCAGTCGACCTACCAGATCGACGAGATCGCCGTGCCGTTCGTCGGGGCGGTGGCGGTGGACCCGTTCCTCTACATCGCCTTTGCCGCCTTCGCCATCGTCGCCGCCTCGAACGGCGTCAACATCACCGACGGCCTCGACGGCCTGGCCGGCGGGACCCTCATCTTTGCCTTCGTGGCGTTCCTGCTGATCGCCATCCTCAACGAGCCGACCCAGCCGAACCTCGCTCTCCTGTGCGCCCTGATCATCGGCACCCTGCTGGGCTTCCTGTGGTTCAACGTCCACCCGGCCCAGGTGATCATGGGCGACTCCGGATCGCTGGCCCTGGGCGCCACCCTGGCCGTCACGGCCCTCATCACCGGCCAGATCCTGGTCCTGCCGCTGATCGGCTTGATCTTCGTCATCGAGACCGGCTCGGTCGTCCTCCAGATCGCGTACTTCAGGCTGACCCACGGCCGCCGGATCTTCCGGATGTCGCCGATCCACCACCACTTCGAGCTGTCGGGCTGGGACGAGGAGAAGATCACCCTTCGCTTCTGGATCGTCGGGATCCTGTCCGGCCTGCTCGGCGTGGTCCTGTTCCTGGCGTCCATCGACCGGCTGCAGTGAGCGCTGTCATGAGCGGCCGCGCCGGCGCCCGGACGATGGATCCCGACGGGCTGGCCCTGGCCGGCGTCCTCGACGGCGGGCTCCGCGGCCGTCGGGTCGCGGTCCTCGGCTTCGCCCGCAGCGGCATCGCCGTTGCCCGTTTCCTGGCCGACGTCGGCGCTCGGGTCACGGTCTACGACGGCCGGCCGGCGGCCGAGCTGCGGGCCTCGATCGCCGCCCTCGACGGCCGCCACGTGACCATGCGCCTGGGTCCTGACGTGGACCCCGCGGCGACGTGGCGGGGGGCCGTCCTCGTCGTCACCTCGCCCTCGATCAATCCCGACTACCCGACGACCGAGCCTCGCCTCCGGGCGGCTCTGGCGGACCTCCGGGCGGCTCGAGCCGCCGGAGATCACGAGGTGCCGGCGATCGTCAGCGAGCCCGACCTGTTCCTGCGGCTCTGTCCCTGCCCGACGATCGGGGTCACCGGGACGAAGGGCAAGACGACGACGGCCGCACTCACCGCGGCGGTCCTCGCCGCGGACCCGTCCCACCCGGTCGTCCTCGGCGGCAACATCGGGATCCCGCTGGTCGAACGGCTGGCCGATCTGACCCCGCAGCATCGGGTCGTGATCGAGCTCTCGGAGCTCCAGCTTCCGACCCTGTCGCGGGGCACGACCGTGGCGGTCTACACCAACGTGACGGCCGACCACCTCGACCGCCACGGCTCGATGGCGGCATACCGACGGGTCAAGCGCCGCCTGGCCGAGCTCGTCGACCCGGACGGAGCCCTGGTCCTCAACGCCGAGGACCCGGTCGTCGCGGCGTACGCCGGCCTCGGGACGGCGCCGGCCGTCCTGTACCGCCGCGACCGGCCGATCCCGGGCGGCGTCGGCGTCGCCGACGGCTGGATCGTGGCGGCCGGTGTCGGGCGCCTGCCGCTCGCCGGCGGGGGCGCGGCGACGGTTGGGCCGGGCGGCCGGATCATGCCCGTCGAAGAGCTCGCGATCCCGGGCGCCCACAGCGTCTCGAATGCCCTCGCCGGGGTCGCCGCGGCGCTCCTGTTCGGGGTCGCGCCCGACGCCATCCGTCGGGCCGCGGCCGCCTTCACCGGGGTCGAGCACCGCCTCGAGACCGTGGCCGTCGCCGGCGGCATCCGCTTCGTCAACGATTCGCAGGGTACCCAGCCGGACGCCGTCATCGCGGCCCTCCGGGCGTTCCCGGCGCCGGTGGTTCTCATCGCCGGCGGGCGGGACAAGGGCGTCGACCTGTCCGAGCTCGCCCGTGTCGTCGCCGGGCGGGCGGTCGCGGCGGTCCTCATCGGCGAGTCGGCCGACGTCATGGCCGGGCTGTTCGCCCGGGAGGGGCTCGCCCGGATCGAGCACGCGGCGACCCTCGACGAGGCGGTGGCCGTGGCCGCGGCGATCGCCCGCGAGGCCCTGGCCGTGGTGGGTGGCGTGGGCGGAGGGGCCGTCGGGCCCGTCGCGACCGTCCTGCTGTCGCCGGCCGCGGCGAGCTTCGACATGTTCGTCGACTATGCCGCTCGTGGCCGGGCGTTCCGGGCCGCGGTGGCGGCCCACCTGGTCGGCGAAGGGGCCGTCTGATGGGCCTGCTGCGACGAACCCTGCCCGGTCTCCGCTCGCCGACGGCCGCACCGCGGGCCGTGCCAGCGCCGCGCCGGGCCGGTGGCGGCTCCCACGAGTCGGCGGCCACGCCCCGCGCCGGGACGGCCTCGCGCGACGGCCGCCCCGGGTCGGACGCCGCGGCCGCCACGACACGCCGCGCCGCGGCCGCCAAGCCGGACGTCATCCTGCGGCGGGAGCGTCATCAGCCCGACTGGTCGATCCTCGTCGCGGTCGTCGCGCTCTCGGCGATCGGCATCCTGATGGTCTACTCTTCGTCGGCGATGCGGGCCTACGTCCAGCAGGACGACACGCTCGCGATCGTGGGCCCCCAGATCCTGTGGGCCGCGCTCGGCGTTCTGGCGATGCTCGTCATCATGCGAGTCGACTACCGCTACCTCCGGCTGGTGTCGCTGGCCGGCTATGTGGTGGCCGTCGCGCTGCTCGTCCTCGTCTTCGTGCCCGGCCTCAACCGGGTCGTCGGCGGGTCGGCCCGCTGGCTGGTGCTCGGGTCGCTCCCGGCGATCCATCCCGCCGAGATCGCAAAGCTCGCCCTGGTCGTCTACCTGGCCCACTGGATGGCGTCACGCGGCACCCGGATCTCGGGCTTCCGAAGCGGCACCATCCCGTTCCTGCTCATCACCGTGCCGGTCGTCGGGCTGGTCTTCAAGGAGCCGGATCTCGGGACGACGACGGTCATCGCGGCGACGGCCTTCGCGATGTTCTTCGTCGCCGGGGCGAGGCTGTGGCAGTTCGGGGCGATGGCCGTGCTGGGTGTCGTCGCCGTGCTCGTGGTGGGACTCCGCGAGTATCAGCTCCAGCGGATCCGGACGTTCCTCGACCCCTGGCAGGACCCGCTGGGGGCAGGCTTCCACACCATCCAGGGCCTCCTGGCCCTGGGCCTCGGCGGCATCTTCGGCGCGGGCCTCGGCGAGAGCAAGCTCGCCGGCGGCCTGTACCTGCCGAACGCCTGGAACGACTTCATCTTCGCGATCATCGGCGAGGAGTTCGGCTTCCTGGGCGCGGGCCTCGTCGTCGTCCTGTTCCTGCTCCTCGCTTACGCCGGAATCAGGACGGCACTGCACGCTCCCGACACCTTCGGCGGGTTGCTCGCCCTGGGGATCACGGCCTGGATCTGCATCCAGGCATTCATCAACATCGGGGTCGTCGTGGCCCTCGTGCCGGTGACCGGGATCACCCTCCCGTTCATCAGCGCGGGCGGCTCGTCCCTCATCATCAGCTTCGCCGCGGCCGGGATCCTGCTGTCGATCTCGCGGGAAACGGTGGAGCGGACCAGCCAGGAGACCGATGCGCCTGCTGATCGCGGGCGGGGGAACGGGCGGCCACATCTACCCGGCTCTCGCCGTCGCGGACTCGCTTCGACGCCGACCGAGCCCGCCTGATCTCACCTGGATCGGGGGACACCGGGGCCTCGAGGACCGGATCGTCGGGGGGGCCAGGATTCCCCTGCGTCGGCTGGCGCTGCGGTCACTCCGGACGGTCGATCGCGACCTCCACGTCATCCTGGATCCTGCCCGGCTGGCGCTGTCCGTGCCGCAGGCCGCGGCCATGCTTGCCCGCGACCGGCCGGCGGCGATCTTCACGACCGGCGGCTACGTCGCGATCCCGGTCCTGCTGGCCGCGGCGACCCTCCGGATCCCGGTCCTGCTGTGGGAGGGCAACGTCATCCCCGGCCGGAGCGTCCGGGCCACGGCCCGGCTGGCGAGCGCGATCGCGGTGTCGTTCGCGACCACCTGCGGGGCGCTCGGGGGTGGCCGGCCGTGCTTCGAGACCGGGACCCCCATCCGGGAGACCCGGGCTGTGGATCGCCTCGCCGCGCGCGAGCGCTTCGTCATCCCGCCGGGCGGCCGGGTCCTGCTCGTCTTCGGCGGCTCCCAGGCCGTCCGCCGGTTCAACGCCGCGGTGACCGAGGTCCTGGCCCGGCTCGTGGAGCGGATTCACGTCATCCACGTGACCGGCGAGGAGGGCTATGCCGCCGCGCTCGCGGCCAGGGAGCGACTGTCCGCCGACGCCCGGGGCCGGTACCACCCGGAGCCGTTCCTGGGTGACGACATGCTCGCCGCGCTCGCGGCGGCTGACCTCGTCCTCGGCCGGGCCGGCTCCTCCACCCTGGCCGAGGTGACGGCCCTGGGCCTGCCGATGATCGTCGTGCCGTATCCCCATGCCGGTGGTCACCAGCGGGCCAACGCGCTGCGTCTCGTGGAGGCCGGGGCGGCCCGGCTCATCGATGACGAGGCGTTCGACGGGCCGGCGCTCCTCCAGGCCGCCGCGATCCTGGACGATCCGGCGACCCACGCGACCATGGCGGCGGCGTCGCGCGGGCTCGGCCGCCCGGCAGCGGCCGACGCTGTCGCGACCCTCCTCGTGGCACTCGCCGAGCGCCGGTCGCTGCCCGACGCCGCGACCGTCGAGCGGCTGGCCCGCGGCAGCGCGGGATGAGCGGCCGGCCGCGATGACGACGCCCGCGCTCGACACCCTCGCCCTGCAGGCGGAGCTCGCCCGGCGTCTCGGCGTCCGGGCCGACCGTGACGCGCCCCTCGCCAACCTCACGACGATGCGCGTTGGCGGCCGGGCCGACCTGCTGGCGACCGCCCGGAACGGCTTCGAGCTGCGGGGCCTGGTGCGCTTCGCCCGAAGCCGTGGGATCCCGCTCTTCATCCTCGGTCGGGGCAGCAACGTGGTCGTCTCGGACCGCGGCCTGCGCGGCCTCGTGGTCCATGTTCGGGCCGAGCAGTCCCGCGTCGAGGGCGATCGCTACATCGCCGCGGCCGGCGTGCCGATGGCCCGGGCCGCCACCGAGACCCAGAAGGCCGGCCTGTCCGGGCTCGAGTTCGGGCTGGCCATCCCGGGCACGGTCGGCGGCGCGGTCTGGGCCAACGCCGGCGCTCACGGCAGCGACGTGGCCGCGGTCCTCGAGTCCGCCGACGTCCTCCGGCCCGACGGGACCGAGGCCCGGGTCGCGGCCGTGGAGCTCGGCCTGGCCTACCGCGACAGCCGCTTCAAGCACCAGGCCGAGCCGGCGACCCGTGAGATCGTCGCCGGCGCGACATTCCGCCTGACCCCGGAGCCGGCTGACGTGATCCGTGAGCGCCTCGACGACATCCGGCGCTGGCGGCAGGCCCACCAGCCACTCGGCCTGCCATCGGCCGGGAGCGTCTTCCGCAACCCCGACGACGGACCGGCGGCCGGCCTGCTCATCGACCGGGCCGGCCTCAAGGGCTTCCGGATCGGCGGCGCGAGTGTCAGCGAGAAGCACGCCAACTTCATCATCAGCCAGAAGGGTGGCAGCGCCGCGGACGTTCGCCGGCTGGCCGATCACGTCCGTGCGACGATTCGGGCGAGCGACGGGATCGACCTCCGCTTCGAGGTCGAGTTCGTCGGCGACTGGACCGGCTGGCCCTGGCCGGCGGACGACGATGGAGGCGCCGCGTGACGATCCCTGCCGAGCGGCCCCCGATCGTCGTCCTCCTCGGCGGCCCGTCGGCCGAGCACGACGTCTCGATCGTCTCCGGCACCGCGATCGCGGACGCCCTGCGGGCCGACGGCTTCGAGGTCCGCCAGGTCCTCATCGACCTCGAGGCACGCTGGTGGTGGTTGCCCGTCGACCATGAGCGGGGCGGCCACGCGCCGGCCGCGTACGACGACCCGTCGTCGCTCGGGGCGGAGGGGCCGATCCGGGTGGGTGCGGCCATCGACCGCCTCGCCGCGGCCGAGCCGCCGCCGGTGGCCTTCATCGCCCTCCACGGCCCGTTCGGCGAGGACGGCACCGTCCAGGCCCTGCTCCAGGCCGCCGGCGTGGCGTACACCGGCGCGGGCGTGCTCGGCTCGGCGATCGGCATGGACAAGGCGATGCAGAAGCGGATCTGGCGGGGCCTGGGCCTGCCCGTCGTCGAGTGGCGGGAGGTCCGCCTTGCCCGCTGGCGGACGGAGCCCGAGGCCGTCCTCGGCGAGCTCGAGGCCTTCGCCGTCGGGGCCGGCGACCCACGGCTGATGATCAAGCCGGCCCGCCTCGGGAGCTCGGTCGGGATGACCCTGGCCCATGGGCCCGCCGAGCGGGCGGCGGCCCTCGATCTCGCCTTCCGGTTCGATTCGCTGGCCGTCATCGAGGCCTACCTGGCCGGGGCCCGCGACCTCGAGGTCTCGGTCATCGGGACGGAGCCGCCGCTCGGGATCTACGGCCCCGGCGAGATCGTCGCCGGCCACGAGTTCTACGACTACGAGGCCAAGTACACCCCCGGCCTGTCCCAGACCTCGATCCACGCCGAGATCCCCGAGGCCCTCCGGCAGACGATCCGCAAGCTCGCCCGCGACGCCTACCGTTCGATCGGGGCCGAAGGCTTCGCCCGGGTCGACTTCCTGGTCCGGGGCGAGCAGGTCGTGGTGTCCGAGATCAACACCATCCCCGGCTTCACCCCGATCAGCCTCTTCCCGACGATGCCGGCCGAGGCCGGCCTCGATTTCACCGCCGTCTGCCGGCGGCTCGTGGACCTGGCCATCGAGCGCCACGCCGGGCGGCCGCGGGGCGCCCTCCGGCCGGCCGACCTGCCCCGATGAGGGCGCCCCGGTGACTCCGGCCCGCGCCCGCGGTGCCCGCCCCGGCCGCGGCGCGCATCCGGCTCCGGGCCGCCCTCGCGGTCGCCCCGCCCGGCCCTCGATCCGCCTGCCGCGGCCGAGTCGGCTGCCACGCTTCACCCCGGCCCGGGCTGGCGCGCTGCTCGGGATCATCGCCTCACTCGGGGCCGTCTACGGCCTCGCCGCGACGTCGGCCTTCACCTATGCCCGGGCCGAGATCCCGGAGCTGCGCTGGACGTCGCGGGCGGCCATCGAGGCCGCGATCGGCATCCCGACCGGGACGAACCTCTTCCGGATCACCGTCGATCCGCTCGAGGACCGGATCGCGGCGCTGCCAGGCGTCGCCCGGGCGAGGGTCACGGTGTCGCTGCCCGACACCCTCGTCGTCGAGGTCGTCGAGCGCGAGGCGATCGTGGCCTGGGCGATCGGCGAGGCCCGCTTCCTGGTCGATGTTGACGGTGTCGTGTTCGCGGCGAGCGACGCCGCGGCCGTCGCGCTCGCCGGCCTGCCGGTGATCGACGACACCCGGGCCGAGGCGGCGGCGCTCGGCGTCGGCGATCGCCTGGACCCGGTCACCCTCGACGCCGCCCGCCGCCTGGGAGCGCTCGTCCCGGACGACATTGGGAGCGTCGCCGATCGGCTCCTCGTGACCGTCTCCGACGCGACCGGCTTCGTCGTCGGGACGTCGCCGAGCTCGTGGGTCGCGATCTTCGGCCTCTACACCCCGAACACCCGGCCGCCGTCGATGATCCCCGGCCAGGTGCGGTTGCTGCGGAGTGTCCTCGCCGGCCGCGAGGATGCGATCGCCCAGGTGGTCCTCGCCGACGCCGAGAACGGGACGTTCACCCCGAAGGCCACGCCGGCGGCGGCGCAATGACGGTCGCCGCGAGCCCGCCGAGATTTGCCCGGCCTGTTGCCCGTCGGGTAGCCTTGCCGAAACGCACCGCAGCGAGGACGACCCTCTGTGTTCCTTCCCCTGGCAGGCCTGCTGGTGGGCGTCCTGCTCGGGCTCGTCCTCAACGTCAATGTCAGCTTCGATCTCAGCCGCTACTCGGCCGTGGCGATCCTTGCGGCCCTCGATTCGGTCCTCGGCGCGGTGCGGGCGGAGCTCGACGGGGTCTACGACAACCGGATCTTCATCTCGGGCTTCGTGACGAACGCGGTCGTGGCGGTCATCCTCACCTTCGTCGGCGATCGCCTCAGCCTCGACCTGTACCTGGTGGCGCTCATCAACTTCGGGTTCCGGATCTTCAATAACGTCGCCCTGATCCGGCGACACTTCATCTGACCCGGGCAGCCGGGAGGGAGCAGGCAAGTACCGTGGTTGAAGGGGTCCTCGTCGGGATCGACGTCGGCACGAGCAAGGTCTGCGCGCTCATCGGCGAGGTGAGCCGCGACGGCCGGGTCACGGTCATCGGGCACGGGACGGTGCCCTCGTCGGGCCTCAAGAAGGGCGCGGTCGTGAACATCGACCAGACCGTCCGCTCGATCGCCGACGCGGTCGAGAAGGCCGAGCGCCTGTCCGGCTGGAAGATCGACAAGGCCTTCGTCGGGGTCGGCGGGGCCCAGGTCGAGAGCCTCAACTCGACCGGCCAGGTGGCGGTCACGGCCCACGACCGGGAGATCAGCCGGGAGGACATCCTGCGGGCCATCGAGGTCGCCCGGGCCGTGGCGATCCCGTCGAACCGCGAGGTTCTCCACGTCGAGCGGCGGGGCTTCATCGTCGACGGCCAGGAGGGCGTCAAGGACCCGCTCGGGATGAGCGCCCTGCGACTCGAGGTCGAGACCCACATCGTCACCGCCCCCGCGACGGCGGTCCAGAACCTCACCAAGTGCGTCGCCGCGGCCGGGGTCAAGATCGACGAGCGGGTCGCCAACGCCCTCGCCGCCGCCGACGCGGTGGCATCCGAGACCGAGAAGGAGCTGGGCGTCGCGATCGCCGACATCGGGGCCGGGACGATCGACCTGGCGATGTTCAACGAGGGCTCGCCGTTCCACACCAGCGTCCTGCCGGTCGGCGGCAACTTCGTCACGAACGACGTCGCGATCGGGATCAAGACGTCGCTGCCGGTGGCCGAGGAGCTCAAGATCCGGCACGGGACCTGCGACCTGCGGGGGATCGCCGAGGACGAGGAGATCAGCGTCTCGGTCCTCGGCGAGGAGGCCGGCCGGAACGTCAGCCGGCTGGAGCTGTGCCAGGTCATCGAGGCCCGGATGCGGGAGACGTTCGAGCTCGTCGGGGCCGAGATGCGCTCCGCCGGGGCCGGCATGCTGCCCGCCGGCCTGATCCTGACCGGCGGCGCGGCCCAGCTCTCGGGCATCGCCGAGCTGGGCCGGGAGGTCCTCCAGATGCCGGTCCGGGTGGTCGCCCCGTCGGGCATCGGCGGCCTGACCGACTCGATCCTCACCCCGGCCTATGCGACGGTGATCGGCCTCCTCCACTGGGGTGCCCGCTCGCTCGCCGACGGCGAGCCGGCACGCTACGAATCGGCGCCGGCGTTCGGGATCCTCGGCCGCATCCGGGACGCCTTCCGGAGCATCTTCCCGTAAGCCCCGCCGGGGCCTGCGTCAGGCCCCGAGGATGGGAATCACGAAGGTCTCGCGCAGCCACTGCCATGGATGGAGCTCCTCCCAGTGGAGGACCCACTCCTGGACGAGCTTGGGAAGCAGCAGGACGGCGAGGACCAGCAGGGTCTGGACGACCGTCCGGGGCATCAGTCGCGGGAACCAGCGGCGGACGACAAGGACATAGATGTACAGGTTCTCGTAGAGGTTCGGGAAGAGCACGAGGAGTGGCCGGTAGGCGGTGATCTCGAAGGCGATCACGCCGACGAGCCGCCAGCCGAAGAGCGCGGTCGCCGCCCGCCGCGGCAGGCGCTCGGGCCAGCGCCGGACGACCACGAGCTCGAGGCCGAGGTAATACAGGTCGAGCCACTTGTCGATCTGGGCGTAGAACGGCCCGAATTCGCGCGATTCGCCAAGGACGGTCGCGATGGCGTCAACGATGACGACGTCCAGCGCGTCGATCACCAGCGCCAACATGCCGCCGGCGAGCGGCCAGCGGAGGATCGAGAGTGGCAGGACGAGCCGCAACGCGATGACGATCAACGCTGCCATCGTCGGTGCCTCCAGCTGCTCGGCCGGCGCGCCGACCCCCCGGTCCGGCCGAGGCGAACAGCGTAGCGTCAGCCCGGGCTCGCGGACCGTCATCCGGGCCGGTGCGCGGATGCACCGGACGTGGATATCTCGGCTCGTCCTGGCCGCTGTTTTCCACGCCCCGGGACGAACTTCGGGCCGCGCCGGGAGGGCGCCGATGATAGACTCCGGCGAACGACCCCGAGCGCGCGGTGCGTGCCCTCCAGGGCGGCTCCGGGTCTCCATTCCAGACCGAGCAGCACGGCCCCGGGAGGCCATTGGAGGAGTACGGTGGCCCTGCGTTCCGATTCGGAGAACTTCGCGCTCATCCGTGTCATCGGGGTCGGCGGCGGGGGCAGCAATGCCGTCAACCGGATGATCCGGGCCGAGATGATGGGCGTCGAGTTCATCGCCCTGAACACGGACGCCCAGGCCCTCCTCCAGTCGGACGCGCCGCACAAGATCCGGATCGGCGACAAGATCACCCGCGGCCTGGGCGCCGGCGGCGACTCGTCGATCGGTCAGCGGGCCGCCGAGGAGGACGCCGACAAGATCGGCTCGGCCCTCGAGGGCTCGGACATGGTCTTCATCACCGCCGGCCTCGGCGGCGGGACCGGCTCCGGCGCCGCGCCGATCGTGGCCGAGCTGGCGAAGGCCGCCGGGGCGCTGACGATCGGCGTCGTCACCAAGCCCTTCACCTTCGAGGGCGCCAAGCGCAAGCTGACGGCTGAGAAGTCGGCCGAGGACCTGAAGGGCAAGGTCGACACCCTCATCACGATCCCCAATGACCGGCTCCGGGACGTCGTCCAGAAGAACACCAGCATTCTCGACGCCTTCCGGGTCGTCGACGACGTCCTTCGCCAGGGCGTCCAGGGGATCAGCGACATCATCACCGTGCCGGGTCTCATCAACCTCGACTTCGCCGACGTCCGGGCGATCATGAAGGACGCCGGCTCGGCGCTCATGGGGATCGGCCGAGCCTCGGGCGAGAACCGGGCCGTGGAGGCCGCCCGCCAGGCGATCTCGAGCCCGCTCCTCGAGGTCAACATCAGCGGCGCCCAGGGCATCCTCTTCAACGTCACCGGCTCGTCGAGCCTGTCGCTCTACGAGGTCACCGAGGCGGCCGAGGAGATCCGGGCCGCGGCGGACCCGGAGGCCAACATCATCTTCGGGACGAGCTTCAACGAGCGCCTTGGCGACGAGGTCATGATCACGGTCATCGCGACCGGCTTCGACGGTCGCCGGGCGCCCAGCCGCGCGGCCGCCCAGGTCGGGGTCATGTCGACCTCCGACGGGACGGCGCGGGCGCCTCGCGACTTCCTCGAGGAGCTGGAGCGGCAGCGGACCCAGCTCGGCGACAGCGGGGCGCTCGATGCCGCGGAGTCTCGCCCGGACGAGGCCGCGGCGAGGGTCGGCGGCCGGTCGGTGGGCGAGCCGGTGCCGGTGAAGCGCGCCGCCTTCGACGCCGACGATCTCGAGATTCCGAGCTTCCTCCGCCGGCCCAAATAGGGCCGGCGTCGTCTAAACGGGCGCCGCGTGACGCGCCCCGTCGCGTGCGTTGTCGCCTGCGCGCGCTCGCTTACGCACGTTGGAGTGCGCTCGCTCGCGTGCTCGGCTCCGCCTTCGCGCCGGGGCACCTGACGCGGCGGGTGGCAGCACACATGGGGTCTCCGGTTCCTGACCCAGCCGCCCCACAGGGACCCCCAACGCCGGATGCGGCCGAGGTGGCGGCCCTCGCGGCGTCGAGGGGGCGGGTGGTCGAGCGGATCGCCGCGGCCTGCCGGCGGGTCGGGCGGCGGCCCGAGGACGTCGAGCTCGTGGCGGTGTCAAAGACCGTGCCCGCCGATCGCCTCCGGGCGGCGGTCGCGGCGGGCCTGGGGACCCTCGGGGAGAACCGGGTCCAGGAGGCCCTCACCAAGATCGACGAGGTGCCCGGGGCGACGTGGCACCTCGTCGGGCCGCTGCAGGCCAACAAGGCCCGACGGGCCGTGGCGGCGTTCGCGCTGATCGAGACGGTCGATTCGGCGGCCCTCGCCGGGCGCCTCGACCGCCTGGTCGCCGAGCTGCGCCCGGGCCGACCCCTGCCGGTCCTGCTCCAGGTCAACGTCGACGCCGATCCGGCCAAGGCCGGCTTCGCGCCCGCTGCGCTCCAGGCCGCCCTGTCCGGCGTCCTCGAGCTGTCCCATCTCGACGTCCGGGGGCTGATGACCCTCGGCCGCCTCGTCGCCGACGCTGAGGCCGCTCGCCCGACGTTCGTGGCGTTGCGGCGGTTGTCCGAGGCTCTCCGACGCGACGAGCCTCGGCTGGGCCCGGCCCTGTCGATGGGTATGACCGATGACTACCCGGTGGCGGTCGAGGAGGGGGCCACGCTCGTAAGGGTTGGCCGGGCCCTGTTCGGCGAGCGCCGCTAGACTCCTGCCGTGGGCGCGGCCTTCCTCTTCAACTTCCTGCGGTTCCTGCTGCTGGCCTTCGAGCTCCTGGTGATCGCTCGGGTCCTCCTCTCGTACGTGGAGACGGACCCACGACGCCGCTCGACTGTCGGCCAGCTCCTCGTTGCGATCACCGAGCCGGTCCTCGCCCCGATCCGGAACCTCCTGCCGAAGGGCGGCATGTTCGACTTCTCGCCGCTCATCGTCATCCTCGTCCTGAGCGTCATCATCCGGTCGCTCCCGGGATGATCGGGGGCTCGCGGGAGCTCAGGGTTGGAGTCCGGGTCACGCCCCGCGGAGGCCGCGATTCGATCGATGGGGTGCGAGACGGGGAGCTCCTCGTGCGGGTCGCCGCGGCGCCCGCCGACGGCGCGGCCAACGTGGCCGTGCTGCGGCTCATCGCCGAAGCAGCCGGCGTCCCGAAGCGCGCCGTGCGTCTCATCGCGGGGGCCACGGGCCGTCACAAGCTGGTCGCGGTCGAGGGCGCCGACCGGGCCGCCCTGATCGCCCGGTGGCCGGACCTCGTTGTATGATCGGCGCCCGTTCCGGCGCCCAGCCGGAGGCGGCCAGGGGCGATTGGCTCAGTGGTTAGAGCACGCGGTTCACATCCGCGGGGTCACTGGTTCGAATCCAGTATCGCCCACCATCTCGAGCCAGCCACGGGGACCCGACCGGGTCCCCGTTCCGATTCCCGCACCTTTCGATTCTCCCGGGGAAATTCGAAATCGCGGGGGGAGTGCGTCACGACCGCCCTGGGATCGGCGTCAGAACCGATGCAAGGCGGGCGAGGGGTCCGCCGGGCAATCCTCCTCCAGGTCG
>JBFMEV010000030.1:0-41156 GCA_040752335.1 Chloroflexota bacterium | reverse complement strand
TCCGTGGGCTCGTCCGCGGGCTCATCGGTCGGCTCGTCGGTGGGCTCGTCGGTGGGCGCCCCCGTGCCATCGACGCGGTAGTTGTCGTTCTTGCTCGTCCGGCCCTGCGTGACGTCCACCGAGTAGACGCCCCAGTCGTCGGCGGCGACCACGTACAGGTCGAGGCAGAACGCCCCGTAGCTGTCGGTCGAGCCGGAGCCGGAGGCGACGACCGCGCCGGGGTCGCCGCTGGCGCCGCCGGGCTGGCCGCCGATCGCCCAATCAAACGACGCCGAGGCAGCGAAGCTCTCGCCGCGAACGTAGACCGTGTCGCCGGGCGCGTAGAGGTTCTGGTTCTGGGCGGCGGGCGCGCTGCACGGCTCGTCGGTCGTCCAGATCGAGCCGCTGCCGCCGGCAGCGAGGGTGGAGCCAACCCCGACGCAGAGCGTGGAGAGGGCCAGGAGGGACGCCGCCGCGACGCGCATCGCGCGGGCGCTCGTCCGATCCGAGCGGTTGCGAGTGTTCATCGTGGTCCCCGAGTACTGCTGCTTGCTGGTACCGAAACCCGGAAGATCCGGGGCCCTTGCCTAGGGGGCTCCACCATCGTGGGGGACCTCCGACTGGAACGTCCAGTACCTCGGGCCGCCGAGATTCGCACCGAACCCCACCGGACCCAAGCCGGGTCGGCGGTTTCCGTTGCCATGCCGCACCGTGCGGCCCAGGACCAGGGTCACAGGGTCCCGGGTGACCGCAGTCCTGCCGACCCCCAGGACCTCGTGGAGCGGCACGCCCGGCCCGGCCTCGGGACCTCGCTCGTCGGCTACGCTGCGCGGCGATGGCTGGCTCGCCAGGGACGACCCGCGACATGGCAGCGCCGCGCTGCCCGGCCTGGGACGCCGGCTGGCCGGCCGACTTCTCGACGGGCTGCGCGATCCGGAGCAGGCCCTCGCCCTCCTGCTCATTGCTGCGTTCGCCCTCCGGATTGCATGGCTGTCGGTCCCGGCGGGGGCCCTCATCTTCGACGAGGCGTTCTACGTCAATGCCTCCCGGGTGATCCTCGGTTGGGAGGTCCCGGAAGGCGCCCACTATCACGACGCGGTCGCCGGCATCGACCCGAACCGCGAGCACCCGCCGCTCGGCAAGGTCTTGATGGCGGCATCGATGGCCGTGTTCGGGGACAACGGCCTCGGCTGGCGCCTGCCGAGCGTCGTCGCCGGCATGGTCGCCCTGCTCGCGCTCTACGTCATCGTCCGCTCGGCCGGCGAGTCGCGCCGGCTCGGGCTGCTGGCCGTCGCGCTGTTCGCGTTCGACAACCTCGCCTTCGTGCATGCCCGCATCGCGACCCTCGACATGCTCGCCCTCGCGCCGATCCTCGTCGCCGCCTGGCTGGCGCTCAGGGGCCGGTGGCTCGCGGCGGGCGCCGCGATCGGTCTCGGGCTGCTCGTGAAGCTGACGGCCCTGTATGGCCTCCTCGCCCTCCTCATCCTGGCCGGCCCCGGCATCCTGGAGGCCTGGCGACACGAACGCCGACCGCTGCCCTCCACGCTCCGGCCGGCCGCGCTCCCCCTCGCCGGCACGGTCGTCGTCGCCGGCGCCGGGCTGTGGGCCCTCGACGCCCGGTTCACGACGTTCGCGGACCCCGTCGACCACGTCGTCCACATGCTCCGTTACGGGACCACCCTCGTCCGCGAAGGCGGCCCACCGGAGGACTGCATCTCGAACGACAGCACGCCGTGGATGTGGCTCGTGAACGACTGTGAGATGCGCTACCTGCGAGTCGCCGAGTCCGTGCGGGTCGAGGGCGAGCTCATCGCGACCCATGCCTCGATCGACTTCCGCGGCGCGATGAACCCGGCGCTCCTCGGGGCGATGAGCCTGGCCGTGCCGTATGCCGCCTGGGTCGCCTGGCGACGGCGGAGCCGGCTGGCGACCTGGAGCGTCGCCTGGCTTGCCGCAACCTACGTGCCGTACCTGTGGCTGGTCCTCGTCGGCCAGCGGGTGGCATACATCTACTACTTCCTGCCGCTCGTGCCGGCCCTCGGCGTCGCGATCGCCCTCCTGCTGGTGCGGGCCGGCCTGCCGCGGGTCGTCCTGTGGGCGTACCTGGCGGCCTACGGCTGGGGCTACGCGGCGTACTTCCCGTTCCGCGAGATCCCGTAGCGGAGACCCTTGAGGGCAGCCATCTCGCGGGCCAAAACGCGGGCCGGAAAAGGGGCGGACGGGACGCACTCAGGCCTGTGCGTCCCGTCCGGGTCTCGGGGACCCTGTGTTGGGGCCGGCGCTCGAAGCCGGCAGCGCCGCGGGAACGCGGAGGGCCGGGCGGTTGTCCGCGCCGGCCCTTCGGTTCTGTCAGTGACCTCCGACTAGCGGCGGCGGCTCGCAGCCTTCGCCGGCGTCATCACCAGGACGCTCGCGAGGAGCGCGGCCAGGGCGATGAGCGCCAGGCGCCAGCTGCCGTCGGCCGGGCCGGATGTGCCACCGATCGCGTCGGTCGGCGGGAGCGTCACGCTGGGCGTGCCCGTCTCCGACAGGACGCTCTGCGACGGCACGGTCGTGGGCGTCGGGGTCGGCGTCGGGGTCGGGGTCGGGGTAGGCGTCGGCGTCGGGGTAGGCGTCGGCGTCGGGGTAGGCGTCGGCGTCGGGGTCGGCGTCGGCGTCGGGGTCGGCGTCGGGGTCGGCGTCGGGGTCGGCGTGGGCGTCGGCGTGGGCTCCGTCACGGGGTCACCACACCACGTGACGTGGCTGATGTTGTTCTGGTCGTCGTTGTCGACCGAACCCGAGGTGACCGGCGGGTCGAAGTCGGTCGTCGTAGAGTCGTCGCCGAACTTCACCACGACCCGCGACACGGCCATGGTCGCGTCCCAATCGAACTCCTGGTCGTCCTCGGTCGCGTTGGAGATCGTGATCTCCTGACCGGGCCATTCCTCCTCGACGCCGGAGGACGCAGACGTGTAGGTCCCGTCCGTGGGCGTCTGGATCTTGAAGAAGTACGTGTAACCCTCGCACTCGGTCGACGGCGGGTTGCCCTCGGCATTCGCCGCCGGCGCGAGCAGCGCCAGGGCAAGCATTGAAGCGACACTCAGCCAGCCGACCCTGCGGACGGTGCTGACGCGCTTCGCAGTGAGCGAGCGTTCCATCGATGGTCCCCTCCCCTGAGAGATTCACGCCTATGGCCTGATGTGAAACACATCCCGCTGATCCCAACGCTTCGTCGGGGTCGAGCGGGCATCGCCAGAATGACGCAAAGGTCCTATGGCGTCCAGTACCTCAGGACCCCTATTCGCGCACGCTAACCACACCAGACCGCACCGCACCGCCCAATCTTTCGGTGCGCCCGGTCACCGTCGGTACCAGGACGATCGTACGGCCGGCCCCCTGAGCAGACCGACGAGAAGGGGCGGACGGGGCGCACTCAGGCCGTGCGCCCCGTCCGGGTCTCGGGGACCCTGGCGTAGGTCCGAAAAGCGGCTCCCGCTAGCGGCGGCGAACCACCTCCCGGTGGGTCCGGCCGGGCGTCGGGGTGAGGTACCCGACGACCAGGCCGATCCCGGCGAGGACGAGCAGGGCGAGCATCAGGCCGAAGCCCGGGTTGCTCGGCGACTGATCGCCGCTGTCGAGGCTGTCGGTGGGCGGAAGCGTCGGCGGAGAGGTCTCCTCCAGCACTTCCTGGATGAGGACGTCGTCAGTGTCGTCGTCCTTGGGCGTCTCGTCACTGTCGATCGTGGCGACGTTCACGAGCGGCTGGGCCAGCTCGAAGGCGTCGTCGTCGACCGTGACCTGGTACGTGACCGAGCCGTCCTTCGAGACGAGCGGGGCCGTCCAGGTAAGCGTCCGCGTGGCGGCGTCGTACGAGACGAACGTGAACTCGTCGTTGCCGTTGGCCGTGCCGGCGACGTACGTCAGGCCGGTCGGGATCTTGTCGGTGATGACGCCGCTGTGGACCGGGCCGCCGGTCAGGTCGTAGGCCAGGGTGTACGTCAGGGTGTCCTCGATCTTCGCGATCTGGATCCCGTTGACAGCCGTGCCGCCGGTGTTGCCGGTGAAGCTCTTGTCGATGACGAGGGCCGGGACCTCCACGGTCGAGTCGGACGGCTTGCAGTCGGTCAGCTCGGAGACGCACACCTCGGCGATGTTCGTCTGCTCGCCTGGCGCGGCGTCGCCGTCGATCGTGACCTGGTAGGTGATGTGCGCGCCCGTGGTGAGTGCGGACCACGACCACTGGAGCGTCTTGCCACCGTCGAGGAGCGTGAAGGTCGCGGCCGGGTCGCTGGTCTGCGAGCCGTCCAGGTAGGTCTGCCCATCGGGCAGGGTATCGGTGACGACGGCATCGGTGACCGGCCCATCGAGGACCGTGACATCGATCGTGTAGGTCACCGTCTGGCCGGGCCCGGCGACGCCGTCCTGGTCAGAGTTGGACTTGTCGATCGTGACGTCGGGCACCGTGACGAGCTCGCTCGAGTCATCGGGCGGGGTCTCGTCCGTATCGAAGGTGGCCGTGTTGGGCTGATCGCCCGGGAGGGCATCATCGGCGACGGCGACGTCGTAGGTCAGCACTAGGACAGGATCGCCCGACTGGAGCGTCCCAAGGTTCCACGTGATGGTGTGCGTGGTGGCGTCGTACGTCCCGCCGTTGGACGCGGAGACAAACTCCTGGCCTTCGGGCAGCGGGTCGCTGACGACCGACTGGGTGACAGGCCCGTTGACGACCGTCAGCTCAAGGGTGTAGGTCAGGAGCTGGCCCTGGCCGACGATGTGATCGGCGTCATCCACCGATTTCTCGATGCTGATCGACGGCACCACGACGTGGACGACCTCCTCGAGGCAGTCGCTCGTCGCCGGCTCGTTGTTAGCGTCGCCGCTGTAGCTCGCTCGCCAGTAGAACGTGCCGGCCTCGTCGAACAGCACGGGGTCGGAGTCCGGCACGACGCCGTTCACGACCGCCACCGTGCCGCCATCAGCCCACTCGGACTCGCAATCGGGATCCGAGTAGACCGTGTACGTGACCGTCCCGCCGGCCGTGGCCGTCTCGCCCGTCAGCACGGCGCCGTCGGTGACGGTGTTGCCGATCTGGACCGTGATCTCCTGGCCTTCCTGGCCCTGCCCTGAGAGGAGGGTGTTGATCGTGACCGTGTTCGGCACGATCGTGACGACCTCGTCGGTGCAGCCACTGGTGGCACCGTTGTTGTTGGCGTCGCCGGAGTAGACGGCCTGCCAGAAGTACGTCCCGGCGTCGTTGAACGTGATCGGGTCGCTGTCGCCGACCACTCCATTCGTGACGTCGGCCGTGCCGGCGTCGGCGAACTCGTCTTCGCACGCGTCGTCCGTGTAGACGGTGTAGGTGACCGTCCCGCCGGCGTCGGCGGTGGCGCCGGCGAGGGTGGCCGAGTCGGTGACCGTCGTGCCGATCGGGAACGTCAGGTCCGTGCCGCTCGTCTCGCCGTCGGTCAGGAGCGTGGTGATCGTCGGCGACTTCCTGGTGACGACGACGTTCTCGTTGGCGTCGTTGCAGTCGCCCGCGACGGGGTTGTTGTTGGCGTCGCCGGAGTAGCTGGCGATCCAGCGGTAGGTGCCGGCGGCAGCCGTGGTGAACGGATCGGAGACATAGTCGCCGTTGCCGTTCACGGCTGCGGTGTCGCTGAAGATCGGGTCACCGGCGCAGGTCGCGTTGTCCGGGCCCCAGAGCTCGAACGTGATCGTGCCGGTCGGGTTGAAGCCACCCGAGAGGTGAGCCGTGTCCCAGATGTCGCCACCGACCACGACCGAACCGGACGCGGTGGTGGAGATCTCCGGGCTGTCCTTCGTGACGATGACGTTCTCGTTGGCGTCATTGCAGGCGCCCGAGACCGGGTTGTTGTTGGCATCGCCGGAGTAGCTGGCGATCCAGCGGTAGGTGCCGGCGGCCGAGGTCACGAAGGGCGGATCGGAGACGTAGTCGCCGTTGCCGCTCACGACGTCGGTGTCGCTGAAGATCGAGACCGAACAGGTCGCGTCGTCAGGGCCGTAGAGGTTGAAGGTGATCGTGCCGGTCGGGTTGAAGCCACCCGAGAGGTGGGCGGTGTCGGTGATGCTGCCGCCGACGACGACCGAGGCCGAGGCGGTGGTGGTCAGAAGCGGGTTCTTCGGCGTAGCCGTGTCGTTTTCGCCTGCATCGCCACACGCACCCGCGACGGGGTTGTTGTTGGCGTCGCCGGAGTAGCTGGCGATCCAGTGGTAGGTGCCGGTGGCTCCCGGGGTGAAGGACACGGGACCGTACGTCCCGTTGCCGCTCACGGCCACGGACGTCGAGAAGGCCGGGGTGCCGTCGCAGTTGTCGTCACCAGGCCCGTAGGCCGTGAAGGTGATCGAGCCCGTGGGGTTGACGCCATTCGACAGGGTCGCGGAGTCGCTGATGTCGGCTCCGATGACGACCGACTCGTCGGCGCTCGTGACGATCGCCGGGCTCGCCTTGACGACCGTGTCGGTCTCGCCCGCGTCGTTGCAGACACCGGCGACCGGGTTGTTGTTGCCGTCGCCACCGTACGACGCGATCCAGCGGTACGTCCCCACCGCGGACGGCGTGAACGACACCGGGCCGTATGTGCCATTGCCGCTCACGGCCACGGACGTCGAGAAGGCAGGGGTGCCGGTGCAGGTCGCGTCGTTGGGCCCGTAGGCCGTGAAGGTGATCGAGCCCGTGGGGTTGACGCCATTCGACAGGGTCGCGGAGTCGCTGATGTCGGCTCCGATCGTCACGGTCTGGTTGGCGAACGTGACGATGGACGGGTTGACCTTGTTGACGGTGTCGGTCTCGCCCGCGTCATTGCAGGCGCCGGAAACCGGGTTGTTGTTGGCGTCGCCGGAGTAGCTGGCGATCCAGCGGTAGACGCCCGCGACCGCCGGCGTGAACGACACCGGTCCGTACGTCCCGTTGCCGGCATCGACCGGCAGCGAGGTCGTGAAGACGGCCGCCGCGGCGCAGGTCGCGTCGTTCGGGCCGTAGGCATTGAAGGTGATGGTCCCGGTCGGGTTGAAGCCGCCCGACAGGGTCGCGGAGTCGGAGATCGAGCTGCCAGCGGAAACCGTCTGGTTGGCCGACGTCACGATCGCCGGATTGCGCTTCAGGACCTCGAAGCACTCGGTCGTGTTGTTGGTGTGGCTGGCCGGGAGGTACTTGCTGCCCTGGGCGGGGGTGTACTCAGCGCGGAAGCAGTACCAGCCGGGCGCGGTCGGGGACACCGCGTTCGAGGTCGCGTCGCCGCTGCCGTTGACGGGCTTGTCCTGGCCGGCGTCGGCGCCGCCGCTCGTGCAGGCCGTCGGCGATCCGGCGGGGCCGCACAGGAAGAAGTCGACCGTGCCGGTCGGAACGCCCTTGGTGCCCGACAGGTGGGCCGTGTCGGTGATGCTGCCCTCGCCGATCGAGATCGACGAGCCACTCACCTGGGTGGTCAGCTCCGGAGTCTCGCACAGGGCAAACGCGCCCCAGGCAAAGTCCGAGAGCGTGGCCGTCGGCTCCTGCGACGAGCGCGTCTCCGCGACGAAGGTCGCGAAACAGCCCTGGTCGAGGCCGAGGTCGGTCAGGTTGATGCCGCCCTCGACGAACGAGCCGGCGGGGAAGTTGTCGTCGGCGCCGAACTTCGGTTCGAAGGGCCATGGCGAGGGCTCATCGCTCGTGTTCGCGATGGCGCAGCGGAGGTCGCCGGGAGGCGTCGTGGAACACGAGCCTCCCGCCGCGACGAGCTCGAGCGTGCCGCTCGTATCGCCGCCCGTGCCCACCCACTCGTAGACGCGGAGGATCGGGTCGGTGCCGCCGTTCTCGAAGTCGACCTGGACGAGGACGTCCCCGATCGTGTGGACGCCGCTGAAGGTTCCATCGGGATTCAGGCCAAAGGGGCCCTGGAGGAACCAGAAGCCGGCCTGCGCATCGCCGTTGCTGGCGTAGCGGTCGAGGCCGAAGTAGACGACCAGGTCGCCGCCGACGTCGTAGCCCGCAGCGAACGCGTTTTCAATGTCGTTCTTGTCCTGGACGCCGGCTCCGGTGGTCCACTGCCAGGAGCTGATGTTGTCGATGTCCTTGGTATTGCCGCCGGTGAAGAGCAGCTCATCGGGCGTGCCGTTGATGGCATCGTCGATGAAGATATTGGCGAAGTCAGAGGCCGGGGGGAGCACGAACACGTTCTGCCAGTCATCGCCCGCGGCCGCGTCGTTGTCGGCGTCGCCATCCAGCTCGAAGATGCCGGTGTCATGGACGGCATCGACCGGGTTCGGGTTGGTCAGGTTGCCGTACTGCAGCAGGATCGAGAGCACGAACAGGACCAGCCACGACAGGGTCAGGCCCCGTCGCGTCTGGTCGCTCATCGACCACGCGAATCCCCGAGACTTCATCGGATCGTTCCTTTCCCCCTGTGGAGCGGCGATGCGCTGCCCTCGTTCGATGCCGGGGGCGGGGGTTTCCGAAGCGATGAAGTCCCCCGCCGACGTGTTGGGGGCGGCCCCGAGGCCGCCCGCGCCAGGTGCGTCCTCCTGAACCGGGACGCTCCATGAGTGCAACGGGGAAAGTACCCCCCGCAGGACCGCCAACGGTACTGCCCCTAACCGCCCTTGACTAGCCCCAATCGGACAAGGCCGGACCGGACGGGTCTCTGATTCCGGTGCCGTGGCGCACCGGGGTCCCAGGACCTGGGTACGGGGCGCCGTCCGGGTACGATGTCCGCTCCAGATCCGCCTCGGAGCTCGAGCAGCCCGTGCCCACACGGTCCAACCAGGTTCCCGCCGCGCCAACACCGAGTGCCGCCAGGCGGTCCGGTGCGCCGGCGACGCTCCGGGCGATGGCCCAGGCTTCGGTCGAGGCCGCCTGGCACCGGGCCACGGCGGCGGGGGCACTGCCGCCGCTGCCGGAGGGAACGGCGGCCAGCCTGACCATCGAGCGACCGGCCAACGCCGAGCACGGGGACTTCGCCACGAACCTGGCCCTGCGGCTGGCCCGGCCGCTGGGGCGGTCGCCGGCGGCGATCGCGGCGACGCTGGCCGACGCCATCGCGACCGGGCCCGGAGAGCCGATCGTCGAGGCCACGGTCGCCGGGCCGGGCTTCGTGAACCTGCGGCTGGGCGATCCTGCCGTCGAGACATTCCTCGACACCGCGAGGGACGCGCCGGCGGCCTGGGGTCGGGTCGCGGGGCCCGGGTCGGGACGCCGCGTCAACGTCGAGTTCGTGTCGGCCAACCCGACCGGCCCGCTGACCGTCGGCAACGCCCGCGGGGCGTTCACCGGCGATCTGCTGTGCCGCGTCCTGGAGGCCGGCGGCCAGCATGTCACCCGCGAGTACTACTTCAACGATTCCGGCGCCCAGGTCCTGAACCTCGGCGCATCGATCCTGGCCGTCCGAGCCGGCGAGCCCGTCCCCGAGGATGGCTATCGCGGCGACTACGTCGCCGACCTCGCCGCCGCGGTCCCGGACGAGGTGGTGGAGGCGGGCACGACCGGCGACGAGCGCGGCTGGGCCGTGGGCCACTGGGCGTCGGAGCGGATCCGGGCAGGCATTCAGGCCTCCCTGGAGGCACTCGGCGTCCACTTCGACGTCTGGACGACTGAGGGCAGCCTCCACGCGGACGGCTGGGTCGAGCGGGCCGTGGACCGGCTTCGGGCGGGCGGCCACCTGTTCGAGCAGGACGGCGCCCTGTGGTTCCGCTCGACAGCCTTCGGCGACGACAAGGACCGGGTCGTCATCCGGTCGAACGGCGAGCCGACGTACTTCGCGTCGGACCTGGGCTACGTGACCGAGAAGCTCAGCCGGGGCTTCGACCATCTCATCTACGTCTGGGGCGCCGACCATCACGGCACCGTCGCCCGGCTCCGGAACGCAGCCCAGGCGATGGGCTTCGACAAGGCCGCGGTGGAGATGATCCTGACGGGCTGGGTCCGGTTCGTCCGCGACGGCGTGGAGGTCTCGATGTCCAAGCGGGCCGGCACGTTCGTGACCCTCGACGAGCTGCTGGCCGAGATCGGCCCGGACGCCGCCCGCTGGTTCTTCGCCAGCCGCGGCGCGAACGTCAACATCGACTTTGACATCGAGCTCGCCAAGAAGCAGTCGAGCGAGAACCCGGTCTACTACGTCCAGTACGCCCATGCCCGGATCGCCTCGATCCTCCGGAAGGCCGCGGACGTCGGGCTGGCGGCGGCGCCGTCGCTCCGCGGCGGGCTGGCCGGCCCGGAGGAGGCGACGCTGGCCCGGATCGTGGCTCGCCTCCCGGAGGTCGTGGAGGATGCCGCCGCGGCCCAGGAGACGCAGGGCGTGACGACCTACGCGACCGAGCTCGCGACGGCCTTCCACGCCTTCTACCGGGACGCGAGGGTTGTTGATGCGGCTGACCCGGAGCGGTCGGCAACGCGCCTCGCCCTCGTGGAGGCAACGCGGATCACGCTGGCCAACGCCCTGGGCCTGCTTGGGATCTCGGCCCCCGAGTCGATGTAGGCGCGCGGCGGCCGCGACGGCTGCGGCAGCCGAGTCAGCCGGCGACAAGCTCGTCGAGCAGGTTCGCCGCGAGCCGCGCCGGGAGGCCGCCGCCGATCAGGAACGCCACGTTGCGGCCCGCTCGCATCGATGCGACCTGGAGGCCCAGGGCCAGAACCGCATCGTCGGCCGCGGTGCGGAACTCGGCCGCGTCGGCCTCGCTGTCCCAGGCGGTCGCCAGCACGATGACGTCGCCGTCGGGACCGCCCAGCAGGCCCACCCGGTCCCCGCCCCAGCCCTCCGCCGCCAGCCTGGCGACGTCGCCTCTGACGCGGCCCTCACGGAGCCAGACCCGGAGCTGCAGCTCGCCCAGCGTGTCCTGGGCGTCGAGACTCCAGCGGGAACCGAAGCGCGAGGCGACATCCTCGGGCAGCGTCACCTCGACGGGCGACTCGCCGGCGTCGTACTTCTCGGGATGCAGGACCTGCTCGGTCGACTCGGGCAGCCGCTCGAACGCGGCATTGACGGCGTCGTAGCCACCCTGGGCGAGGATCCCGGAGACGAAGGTGGCCCCCGCCTGGTACGGGAAGAACGACGTCTCGAGGAGGATTGCCGGCGTCCGGGCGAGGACCTCGAGCATCTCGGGATCGGCGCCCTCGGCGGCGACCTGGCCGAGCTCGGCGGCGGTCAGGTGCTCGAGCATCCAGGTCGTCTGGGCGCTGACGGCGTCACCCTCCACCAGGCCCAGGACCCCGAGGGCCCGATCGCCCTCGTCGAAGGCGTCGTCCAGGCCGAGCGACTCGAGGTCGAAGTGCTCGTCCTGGAGCTCGTGGGTGAACTCGTGGGCGTAGGTGACCCGCTCGATGGGCCCCAGGCTCCCGGAACGGCTGACGATGTACAGCTCGTCGACGGCGGGGTCGTAGTAGCCGATGACCTGGCTGCCCTGGAGATCCAGGTACAGGTCCTTGAGCGAGGTGTCGGCCGGGAGCAGGCCGAGGCCCTTGTAGATCCGCTCGCCGAGCAGGATCTGGGCGTCGGGGTTCGAGGTCTCGAACTCGGCCTCAAGGTTGGCGCGGAGCTCCTCGGCATCGATCACCCTGGGGTCGATCCGGTCGGGCGCATCCAGGCCCCTGATCTCGACGATCTGGGCAGCGATCGCGCGATAGACCTCGATCGCGTCCGCCGCCGTCGGGCTCGGCGCCGCCGTAGGGCTCGCCACCGCCGTCGGGCTGCCGGACGGGGCGGGGCTGCCCGCCGTCGTCGGGCTCGGACTCGCGTCGCCGTTCGTGCAGCCGCCCACCAGGGTCGCGGCCGCGAGGATGGCGGCGAGGCGGCGCGCGGGTCGGCTCGGCACGAGACGCCGATCCTACACCGGCCGGCGGCGACGGCCGGCGGTGGCCCGCGGGGGCTCTCGACACCCCGGAACGCTCCCGCTTCGGATGTCCGTTTCTTAACCGACTGGGCTCTCGCGTCTGAACCCGCGGCCCCTAGCCTTCATCCCGGACCGAACCCTCGAGGTTCCATCCTCCCTCCCTCCGACCGGAGGCGCCGATTGGGCAGGCGTCTCCGGTCCTCCCTTTTCTGCGGCGGTTTCGGGATGCCTTCTGGCGGGCCTGTTCGGGAGGCTCGGGCGAAAGCGACGGGTGAGCGCCGGTGAACGCGGCGCCAAGTCGCGTGTGTCAGAATCGACCGCGATGGAGATCACCTGGTACGGGCGGACGTGCATCCGCCTGCGTGGCCGCGACGCGGTCGTGGTCGCCGACGCCTACCCGGCGATCGTGGGGCCAACCGGTCGGGGAATCACCGGCGACATCGCGACCTACAGCCATCCCGACGATGAGCCGCTGCCCAGGGCCAAGGGCCGGCGGACGCGCGACGGCGGGACCGTCATCCCGACGAGCCTGGAGGACGCCTTCGCCCTGGACGGGCCCGGCGAGTACGAGGTCAAGGACGTCCTACTGACCGGGGTCCGGACGTGGCGCGACGACCAGAAGGGCGCCGTCCGCGGCCGCCAGACCGCGTTCGTGGTGGAGCTCGACGGGCTCCACACCATCCATCTCGGCGACGTCGGCCACCTCCTGACCGAGGAGAAGCTCGGCGACATCGGCAGCGTCGACATCGCCTGTGTCCCTGTCGGCGGAGCCCTGACCGCGACGAAGGCCGCCGAGCTCGTCGCTCAGCTCGATCCCCGGATCGTCGTGGCCATGCCGGTCTGCCCCGACGAGGCCGACTGCGCGGACGCCCTCGCTCGCTTCTTCCACGAGATGGGCGACTCGCCGGCGCCCCAGCCCAAGCTCTCGGTCTCCATCTCGACCCTGCCGGACGAGGTCACGACGGTCGTCCTGGAGTCGCGCGGCAAGACCTGAGGCCGTCAGGCCGGCGCCCGGTCGAGGACCACGCGCCCGGCCTTGATCACCGTACGCACGAGGTCGGCCGCCGGCCAGTACGGGATCTGGCGGTGGGTCGGGACCCGCCAGACGACGAGGTCGGCGGCCTTGCCCGGCTCGATCGAGCCGATCTCGTCGCCCCGGCCCAGGGCATGGGCGGCGTTGATCGTGACCGCGGCGAGGGCCTCCGACGGGGTCAGCTTCAGCTCCAGGCAGGCGACGGTCATGACGAGCGGGAGGCTCGTCGTCGGGGAGGTCCCGGGGTTGAAGTCGGTGGCGAGGGCGACCGGCACGCCCCGCTCGATGAAGGTCCGCGCCGGGGCGTAGTCCTGGTGCATCAGGAACCAGGTCGTCGCCGGGAGCAGCGTCGCGACGACCGGGTGCTCGCCCTCGGCGGCCCGGGCCAGGGCCTCGATCCCGGCGGCCGACGGCGCGGCCAGGTGGTCGGCGCTCAGCGCGCCGATCTCGGCGGCGAGCTCGGCGCCCCCGCTCGGGGCGATCTCGTCGGCGTGGAGCCGCGGCTGGAGGCCGAGTCGCGCCGCCGCGTCGAGGATCCGTCGTGACTGGTCGGCGCTGAAGACGCCGGTCTCGCAGAAGACATCGGCGAAGCGGGCCCGACCCTGGGCCGCAACCCCGGGCAGCTGCTCGTCGAGGCAATGGCGGACGTAGGCCTCGGCTCCCTCCGGCCGGGCCCGGAACTCGGCCGGGACGGCGTGGGCCCCGAGCCACGTCGGGAGGACGTCGATCGGCCCGGCGACGCCGAGCCGGTGGGCCACGTCGAGCAGCCGCAGCTCAGTGGCGAGGTCCAGGCCGTAGCCCGACTTGGCCTCGATCGTCGTCGTGCCGTGGGCGAGCATCTCCGCGAGCCAGCGGCGGCCGTGCTCCTCGAGGGCCTCCACGCTCGCCTCGCGGGTCGCCGCGACGGTCGAGAGGATGCCCCCACCGGCCTCGAGGATCTCGAGGTAGCCGGCGCCCCGCTGGCGCAGGACGAGCTCGGCCTCGCGCGCGCCCGCGAACAGGAGGTGAGTGTGAGGGTCGACCAGCCCCGGCGTGACGGTCCCGCCCATGGCGTCGAGCCGGGCGAACCGCGACATCGGGTAGCCGCCGGCCTCGAGGGCCCGATCGAGCTCCGGGCGCGGGCCGACGGCCAGGATCCGGCCCTCCCAGCAGGCGATGACCTGGCCCGTCTCACCGCCCGCCTCGCCCCCGCCGGCCGGCCCTTCGAGGATCGCCGGATCATCCTGGCCGGCACCTCGACGAAGCCCCCCGGCGAGGGTCGCAATCTCGGCGGCGCCCTCGACCAGGAGGCCAGGCAGGCCCTCCGCCGCCCGTCCTCCCTGGATGAGGCGGAGGGAGCTCACGAGCCGGCCGCCCGCGCCTCGCCCGCCGCCCGGGCCGCCTCCAGGCGGAGCTCGAGGGCCATCATCGGGTCGGCGTCGCGGAGCCGGAGGATCGCCGCGGCCGCGTCGAAGCGGTCCTCCACCGGCGCCTCGGCGGGCAGGCCGGCGTGGGCCGCGACGGCCATGAAGGCGGCCAGCGGGGCGAGGCCGATGAGCTCCGATTCCCGCAAACCGACCCCGTCCTCGGCGGCGACCGCCCGGACCTCCTCCCAGACCCGCCACAGCGGCGTCGTCTCGAAGTCCAGGAGGTTCATCGAGACCTGGGCGCAGTCGAGCTCCTGGATCATGAAGCCGTTCGCCTGGACGGCCGGCAGGCCGCCGCCCGACTCCCGGACCCGCCGGGCGATCCGCCGGGCCAGCTCGACGTCGTTCGATTCGAGGTTGATGTTCCAGGCGATGAGGAACGGCCGGGCACCCACGGCCATGGCGCCGGCCCGCGGATGGGTCCGCGCCGGCCCGTAGTCCGGGCCCCGTCCGCTCGTCGTGATCTCGTCGCGCAGGCCCTCGTAGCCGCCCCGACGGACATCGGCCAGGCGGACCCGGTCGGCCCGCGTGGCCGCCCTGGCGTACAGGAAGACCGGGATCCCGAACCGCTCGGCGATGCCCCGCCCGAACATCCTGGCCTGGGCGATCGCCCCCTCCATCGTCGTCTCGCCGAGGGGCACGAAGGGCACGACGTCGACGGCCCCGATCCGGGGGTGCTCGCCGGTGTGCTGCTCCATGTCGATCTCGCGGATCGCCACCTCGACCGCCGCCTCGAGGGCCCGCGATATCGCGGCGGCCTCGCCGGCGAGGGTCAGGACGGAGCGGTTGTGGGAGGCGTCCGAGGTCCGGTCCAGGAGATGGACGCCGGGGGTCGCGGCGACGGCGTCGGCGAGCGCGTCCACGACCTCCGGCCGGCGGCCCTCGGAGAAGTTCGGGACGGACTCGATGAGCACGGCTACTCGGCCCGATCCAACATCGGGACGCGGACGCCACGCTCGCGGGCGACCTCGATCGCCCGGTCGTAGCCGGCGTCCGCGTGGCGAAGGACGCCCATCGCCGGGTCCGTCGTGAGGACCCGCTCCAGCTTCTGCGCCGCGAGGTCTGTCCCGTCGGCCACGACGACCATCCCGGCGTGCTGGGAGTACCCGATCCCGACCCCTCCGCCATGGTGGATGCTGACCCAGGTGGCCCCGGCTGCCGTGTTCACCAACGCGTTCAGCAGCGGCCAGTCGGCAACGGCGTCCGTCCCGTCGGCCATCGCCTCGGTCTCGCGGTTGGGTGATGCGACGGACCCGGAATCGAGGTGGTCACGACCGATCACGATGGGCGCGCTGACCTCGCCCGCCCGGACGAGCTCGTTGAAGGCCAGGCCGGCCCTCGATCGCTCGCCGTAGCCCAGCCAGCAGATCCGGGCCGGCAGGCCCTGAAACGGGACCCGCTCCTCGGCCATCCGGATCCAGCGGTGGAGTCCCTCGTCGTCCGGGAAGAGCTCGAGGATCGCCCGGTCGGTCCGGAGGATGTCGGCCGGATCCCCGCTGAGGGCGGCCCAACGGAACGGGCCGCGGCCCTCGCAGAACTGGGGCCGGATGAAGGCCGGCACGAAGCCCGGGTAGTCGAAGGCGTCCTCGACGCCGGCCTCCGCGGCCATCGCCCGGAGGTTGTTGCCGTAGTCGAAGACGACGGCGCCGTCCCGGAGGAACGACAGCATCGCCCGGACGTGGGCGCCCATGGCCCGGATCGAGCGCCGGATGTACTCGTCCGGCTGGGTCGCCCGGAGGGTCAGCGCATCGCCCAGGGCGATCTCGGCCGGCACGTAGCCGCCGAGGGGATCGTGGGCCGAGGTCTGGTCGGTGACGACGTCGAAGCGCTCGCCGGCCCTGGCCCAGGCCGGCTCGATCTCCGCGGCGTTGCCGACGAGGGCGATGCTGCGGGCCTCGCCCGCGGCCGCCCAGGCCCGGGCCTGTGCCAGCGCTTCGCCCGGATCGGCCGTGAGGGCGTCGACGTAGCCGATGTCCAGGCGCCGCCGGGCGCGCCCCTCGTCGACCTCGATGGCGAGGCAGACGCCCTCGTTCATGGTCACGGCCAGGGGCTGGGCCCCGCCCATCCCGCCGAGCCCGGCGGTCAACGTGACGCGCCCACCGAGCGTCCCGCCGAAGTGCTGGCGGGCGAGCTCGGCGAACGTCTCGTAGGTGCCCTGGAGGATGCCCTGGGTCCCGATGTAGATCCACGACCCGGCGGTCATCTGGCCGTACATCATCAGGCCCCTGGCCTCAAGGTCCCTGAAGTGCTCCCACGTCGCCCACCTGCCGACGAGGTTGGAATTGGCGATCAGGACCCGCGGCGCCCACTCGCTCGTCCGGAGGACGCCGACGGGCTTGCCGGACTGGACGAGGAGCGTCTCGTCGTCCGCCAGATTCCGCAGCTCCCGGACGATGGCATCGAAGCTCGCCCAGCTCCGGGCCGCCCGACCCGTGCCGCCGTAGACGACGAGGTTGTCGGGATCCTCGGCAACCTCGGGGTCCAGGTTGTTCATGAGCATCCGGAGGGCCGCCTCCTGCTGCCAGCCGCGGCAGGACAGCTCCGGGCCGCGCGGCGCCCGGACGGGCCGCGCTCCCGGCAGGGTCGGACGATCGGTTCCGGTCATGCGCACCCATCGTAGGGCGCCGCCGGGGTGCCGCGCCGGGCCCCGAGGCTGGTGCCGGCGTCAGCTCCCCCGGCGGGCGGAGACGATCGAGGCGACGGCGATGATGGCGATGAGCGCGATCACCGCGACGCCGCCGTAGATGACGAGGGCCGGGATCGCAAACTCGCCCCCGCCGCCCGTCGGCGAGCCGGGGTCCGGCGTGGCCGCGTCGTCGGGCGGCGTGCCCTCGCCGAAGGCCTCGATCGCCTCGTCCCGGAGCCGCTGGCCCTCGGCCGTCGAGAGATCGGCCCACGGCGAGCAGATGTTCGGCTGGAGGAAGCCGTCGGCTTCGAACGCGACCATCACGAGCGCCTGGCCGACCGTCAGCGGGATCCCGCAGTTTGCCCCATCGCCGCCCATGACCGGGATGTCCGAGACCTCGGACGAGCCCTGGTACCAGCGCTCGACGCGGAAGACGCCGCGCTGCGTCGTCGCGTCGTAGGCCGTCACGGTCCCGGCCAGGACCAGGGTGTCGGGCTGGCCCACGTACGTCCCGATCGGCTGCGGCTCGACGCACGAGCAGGCGTAGGCACAGTCGGGGTTGGCGAAGCCGACGAGGCTGACGCCGCCGGCCAGCACCGCGACCGCGAGGCTGATCCGGAGCTGGCGCACGTCGAGACCGATCCGCAGAGCGCGCACGGCGATCCTCCCTAGGGGCGGAGGTTCTCGACGAGGTGCTCGCCCAGGCGTCGCTCGCCGACGGCCGAGACCGAGATGAGGACATCGCGCGCCTCGAGCCAGGCGTGGTAGGTGCGCAGGCCACCGACACACGTCCCGATGTAGACGGTGGTACCCCCGATCTCGGTTTCCGCGTGCCCCAGGACCCCGTCGGCCTGGGAACACGCCCCCTCGTCGTACGAGTCGCGCCAGTCGCGGAACGCGGCCGCGTCGAGGGAGCCCGGGATGAGCCGGACGACGACGGCGTAGACGAACTCGCCGCTGGCGGGGTCCACGGCGATCCCCGCGGCGAGGGCCGCCGCCACGGCCTCCAGCTGGGGGTCGCCGAGGGCCGCGAGCTCGGCATCCGGGCTCTCGACCACATCGAGACCGTCGACCGATATCGGGAGGATCTCCAGGAGCTGCGGATCGATGACGACGCTCGATGTGGGGGTCGGCTGCGCCGACGGACCGACCGAGGGCGGTTCCGTCGAAGGCGCCGTCAGCGGGTTCGTGCCGGTCGGCGTCGGTTGCGACGAGCAGGCCGCCACCGTCCAGGCGGCCGTTACCACGATGGCCTGCCACCGGAGCCGGCGACCGACCCTCACAGCTCGCGCCGGACGACCGGGAAGCGCTCGTCGTCGACGGCGATGGCGAAGCCGCAGGCGAGCCAGAAGGCCGGGGCTGCGGCGCTCGTCGCGTCCGGCCGCGTCCCGGGCTCCGGGTAGGCCTCGACCGCGGCGAAGCCGCGGCCGGCCAGGTCCGCGCAGATCGCCTCGACCAGGTGTCGGGCATGGCCCGCCCCGCGGCCCTCGGGCGTGGTCGCGATGCAGGTGATGACGGCCGGCAGCGGCGTCGCCGGGAGGCGCGGATAGAGGTCCCGCAGGTGCCGGGCCCGCGGGTACGCGGACAGCGGACCGAACTGGCCGTAGGCCACCGAGCGGCCGTCGACCTGGAGGACCTTGGCGTAGGTCCCGAAGACGGCCAGGCCGCGCCCCAGGAGCTGGAGCTTTCTCGGCTGGTCGGCACCGATCGTCGGGCGTGCCTCGCGGCGGGGAGCGAACGGGTTCTCGTCCACCTCGTCGTCGTCGTCGAAGGGATTGAACGCTTGCGCCCTGCCGGCCGGCGCGAACGGGTTGAAGGCCGGGCCCGACGAGGCCGGGGCAAACGGGTTGGCCGCGACCGGCTTCGGCGCCGGGGCCGGCATGGCGGACGGATCCCACCACGAGAGACGGGCCGCCTTGGAGCCGCGGTCCCCGTCCTCCCAGTAGTCGCAGCTCCGATGGTCGAAGCCGGGGTCGGCGCATGGTGGGATGAGGGCGAAGCCCTCGGCATCGCGGATGTCGACGATCCGGATCGTGGCCATCGTTCAGGCGAGCTCCCGGACGGCGGCCGACGCCTGGACGAGCTCGGCGAGGGCCCCGCCGTGGACGAGCGCCGTGACGGCCGCGAGATCCGGGCCCAGCTCGCGATCGGCATCCAGGTGGCGGGCGACCGCCCGGACGCGTCGGTGGGCCTCGGTAACGCCGGCGCCCGCCGCGATGCCGGGGTGCATCGCCAGCCGCAGATCGAGGGCCTGGGCCCCGCACAACGCTTCGATCGCCAGGATCCGCTCGACGTGCCCCAGGACCAGCCGGGCGTGGCGCCCCGCGATCGGGCCCATCGAGACGTGGTCCTCCTGGTTGGCGCTGGTAGGGATCGAATCGGCCGAGGCGGGATGCGCCAGGACCTTGTTCTCCGAGGCCAGGGCGGCGGCGGTGTACTGGAGGAGCATGAGGCCTGATTCGAGGCCCGACGCCGGGGCGAGGAAGGCCGGCAGGCCGCCGTTGAGGTGCGGATCGACGAGGAGCGCCGTCCGGCGCTCGCTGATCGAGCCGAGCTCGGCCAGGGCGAGCTTGGCGAAGTCGAGGGCCAGGGCGATCGGCTCGCCGTGGAAGTTGCCGCCGGAGATGACGAGCCCGCCGCCGGTGGCCAGGGCGGTGGCATCGGCCGCTCCGCCGCCGGGGAAGACGAGCGGGTTGTCGGTCGCCGAATTGAGCTCGACGTCGAGGACCCGGCGAAGGTGGTCCAGGGCGTCCCGGACGGCACCGTGAACCTGGGGCACGCAGCGGAGGGAGTAGGGGTCCTGGACCTTGTGGGCCGAGCCGTGATGGGCGGCCTGGAGCCCCGAGTCGCGAAGCAGGCCTCGCAGCTCGGCCGCCACCTGGACCTGCCCGGGATGCGGCCGGGCCAGCTGGTACGCCGCCGAGAACGCGACGTCGGTCCCGAGGAGCGCCTCGACGCTCATGGCCGCGACGACGCTCGCAGCGCGGACGAGGCGGTCCGCGTCGGCGAGCAGCAGCGCCCCGAGCGCCGACATGAGCTGGGTCCCATTGAGCAGCGCCAGGCCCTCCTTGGGGCCCAGGGCCAGCGGCTCCAGCCCGACCTCGCGGAGGGCGACGAGCGCCGGCACGGCCTGCCCGTTCAGCTCCGCGGTCCCCCGGCCGATGAGCGGCAGCGCAAGGTGGGCCAGCGGTGCCAGGTCGCCCGAGGCGCCCACCGATCCCTGGGCCGGCACGACGGGGTGGACCCCGAGCCGAAGAAAGTCGAGTAGCCGGTCCACCACGAGGGGCCGGGCCCCCGAGTGGCCGAGGGCGAGAGTGTTGGCACGCAGCAGCAGCATCGCCCGGACCACGTCGCGCGGCAGCGGCTCGCCGACCCCGACGGCATGGCTGACGAGGAGGTTCGCCTGGAGTCGCTCGACATCCGCGGCGTCGATCGAGCGGTCGGCGAGGGCCCCGAACCCGGTCGTCACGCCGTAGACCACGGCGCCCTCGGCGACGAGCCGCTCGATGACGTCGCGAGCTTCCTGCATCCGGGCCCGGGCGTGGACGTCGAGCGCGGCGGCGACCCCGCGGCGGGCGACCGCCTCGACGTCGGCGATCGTGAGGTCCGCCCCGGTCAGAACGATCGTGTCGCCGGCCGCCGGGACAAGCGGTCGCTGCGGCACGAAATGGGGGTCGGTCACGACCGCAGGATAGTCGGCTATGCTGCCCCGCGTCCCTGCCGCGGCCGTCCGCGGATCCCCGAACCCGTGCCCGAGGAGGCCCGTTGCTCGCGTTCATCGACGAGATCGTGATCCCGTTCCTGAACGGGCTGTACGGGGCCGTGGGCTACCTCGGGGTCATGGTCGCGATGGCCATCGAATCGGCAATGGTGCCCCTGCCCTCGGAGCTGATCCTGCCGTACGCCGGCTTCCTGGTGTCCGATCCCAGCGCCATCGAGCCGCTGACCCGCGGGACCTGGAGCTTCTGGATCGTCGTCACGGTGGCGACGGTCGGGAACACCCTCGGCTCGCTCGTCGCCTACGCCATCGGCGCCTGGGGCGGCCGGCCGTTCCTCGAGCGCTGGGGCAGGTACCTCCTGATCCGGCCCCATGAGATCGAGCTGGCCGAGCGGTTCTTCGAGAAGTACGGCCCGGCAACTGCCTTCTTCAGCCGCCTCCTGCCGGTCGTCCGGACCTTCATCTCGTTCCCCGCGGGGGTCGCCCGGATGCCGCTCGGCAAGTTCATCTTCTACTCGACCGCCGGAGCGGTCCCGTGGTCGATCCTGCTCGTCTTCGCCGGCCAGCAGCTGGGCGAGAACTGGGTCCAGATCCGGCACGCCCTCCAGCCCTTCGACCTGGCGATCGCGCTCGCGGTCGTCGCCCTCGTCGTGCTCTTCGTCTGGTGGCGGCTCGGCATGCCGGGCTGGCGACGGGGGCCGGCCGCTGACTGAACGCCATGCAGCGTGGCCGCCGACCCTCATGGAGCGTCAGGCCCGCCGTTCCTCCGGCGCCGGCCGAGCACGGAAGGCAACCCACAGGGCGAGGTCGTAGGCGATCTTCAGGCCGCCGGCGATGACGAACGGCAGGCCGGCGATCGCGACGCTCGTGCTCGCGACGAGCGGCGCCGAGAGGGCCGGCGAGATCGCCGCCCCGGTCGTCCGGGCGATCCCCGTGACCCCGGCCGCAGCGGACCGCTCGTCGGGTTCGACGACGGCCAGGACGTACGACTGGCGCGTCGGCACGTCCATCTGGCTGAGGCTGAACCGCGCGAGGAGGACGAGTACGGCAAGAGGCAGGGTCGGCATGAGCGGGACGAGGATCAGCAGGACGTTCGAAGGGAGGTGGGTGAAGACCATCGTGTTGACCAGGCCGATCCGGGCCGCGATCCGGGAGGCCGACAGGGCGCTCACCGCCGCGAGCAGGTTGGCCCCGAAGAAGATCCCGCCGAGGACCGCCGGCTCCACCCCGAACCGGAGGTGGAACCAGTAAGCCATCAGGCTCTGGGGGATGAAGCCACCGGCGAAGGCATCGACGGCGAAGAGCGCGGACAGGCGGGCCACGATCCCCCTGGAGCGGCCCAGGCCGAGGCGACGCCGGACGCCGTCGTCGAGGGCAGCGGCCGCCGGCGCTTCGACCGCCGGGCCGACCCGGGCGAAGACGGCCGCCATCGCCAAGCCCACGATCGCGTAGCCGACGACGATCACCCGGTAGGCATCCACCGCGGCGAGCCCACCGCCGAGAAGCACCTGGGCGACCGCCCCGGCGGTCAGGGCCCCGACCGCGGTCGCGACGTACCCGGCCAGGTTGTACCAGGCGAACGTCGGCGTGCGCCGCCGGTCGGGGGTCGTCTGGGCGAGGGCCGCCTGCTCGATCGCGAGGAACGGCCCGACCTCGTTGCCGGTCGGGCTGATCACCCCGACGGTCCCGGCCAGGACGAGCAGCGGCAGCCAGTCGGTCACGGCGAAGACGATCCCGGCACCGGACATCAACAGCGCCCCGACGACGAGGACCCGGCGCCGCCCGATCCGGTCGGCCCGGGTCGTCAGCCACAGCGAGATGGCGGTGTCGCCGACGAGGGTCAGCGTGAGGACGGCGCCGATCGCGGCGGCGTCGAGGCCGAGCTCGACGAGGTAGAGCACGAGGACGACGGCCAGGAACCCGTAGCCGAAGAGCCGGAAGGTCCGGGTCAGGAACAGGAGGCGGCCGTCGCGGTCCAGGCCTCGAAGGCTCGCGACGAGGCCGGCGTCGAGGTGCTCTATCGGGCCGGCTGCGGTCATCGGCGGAGTCTAGGGGTCGCGGGCGCGGTACGATCCCGTCGATGTCGACGACACCCGATCCGCACGCCTCCGACGCGATGGTCGGCCCGCACGCTTCGCCCGACGACCACGGCGGCGACCACGGCCACGACGATCACGCCCATGCCGACGAGCCCCTCGGCCCGATCGATGTCCCGGCCTGGGGCGCCGGCGCGTTGGGAATCGCTGCGGGGCTCGCGGTCGCGGTGGTGATGGCCCTCAGCACCGGCTGGCTCGGCTGAGCGAGATTTCTACCGCCCCGCCCTCGCGAGCTCGACGTACGCCGATGCGACCCACTCGTCGATCCGCCGCGGCACGGGAACGACGCAGGACTCCGGCCCGACCTCGCCCCGGGCCACCGCTTCCAGGCAGCGGGCCTGGAGGCTGAACCCCAGGTCCATCGACTCGATCGAGTTGCCGAGCGGCCGCGGCCCGGCGAGGTTGACCATGTGGCCCTCGGTCAGGAGATGGACTCGACGGCCGTCGCGGAGCTCGAACGTCGAGATCCCGGCGTCGGTCGGCCGAAAGGATGCCACCGACGGATCCGCGGCCATGCCGGCGACATCGATCTCGACCGGCAGGTGACCGGCGTTGATGAGGACGCAGCCGTCAGGCAAGAGGGCGAGGTCGCGGGCGGTCACCACGGCGCGCGCCGCGGTCACGGTGATGACGACGTCGGCCGTCGCCAGGGCCTCGTCCCGGTCGGGGACCGCGAAGCCGTCCCACATCGCTTCCAGCCGTAGGACCGGGTCGACCTCGAGGACGCTCACGACGGCGTGGGCCCGCTGGAAGCTGAGGGCCACGCCCTTGCCGACGCTGCCGTAGCCAAAGACCACGACTCGTCGCCCGTTCGTCGCCTTGTTCGTGATCCGGAGGAACGACTCGACGGTGCTCTGGCCCACGGCGTGGCGGTTCTCGGCGAACTGCTTGATCGGGCTGTCGTTGATGACGAGGATCGGGAGGTTCAGGCGGTCGCGGAGTGGTGCCAGTCGGATGCGGCCGCTCGTCGTCTCCTCCGTCCCGCCCTTGAGGCGGGCGTGGGGCCGCTCGAGCCAGCGGGCGAACATGTCGCCGCCGTTGTCGAGGATGAGGTCGGGTTCGGCGTCGAGGATCGTGTCAATGTGGCCGTTGCGAACCGCCTCGTCCTGGGTCGGCCCGCCGATGGCCTCGACGCCGTGGGCGTTCAGGTAGGCGACGGATTCGGGCTGGGTGCTGTTGAGGTTGCCGGTCGAGAGCACCCGCGCCCCGCCTCGCCGCAGGGTCAGGAGAAGAGCGACCGTCTTCGGCTCGAGGTGGATCCCGGTCCCGATCGTCAGCCCGGCGAAGGGCTGTGTCCGGTCGAACCCGTCGGCAATCTGCCCGAGCAGCCGGCACTGGCTCGCAACCCACTCGATACGGGACGTCATCACTGATGGCCTCGGGCTCAGGGGGCTCAGGGGGCTCAGAACAGGCCGACGATCTCGCCGTCGGCGTCGATGTCGATGTTCTCGCCACCCGGCCGCGACGGCAGGCCCGGCATCGTCCGCATCTCGCCGGCGAGCGGCGTCACGAACCCGGCGCCGGCCGACAGCCGGACCTCGCGGATCGGCAGCCGGAAACCGGCCGGCCGGCCCTTGAGGGCCGCGTCGTGGCTGAGCGAATACTGGGTCTTGGCCATGCAGATCGGGAGGTGGCCGAAGCCGAGCGCCTCGTACTGCTTGAGCGCCTTCGCCGCCGCCGGCAGGTAGTCGACGCCGTTGGCGCCGTAGACCCTCGTGGCGATGGCCTCGATCTTGTCGGCAAGGGGCGCTTCGTCGGGGTACAGGAGCTGGAAGTCGGGGGCGCCTTCCTCGGCCGCCGCCCAGACCGCCTCAGCGAGATCGATTGCCCCGGCCCCGCCTTCGGCCCAATGGTTGGCGACGACCGCGTCGCGGGCGCCGGCCTCGAGCGACACCCGCTGGACGGCCTCCACCTCGGGCCTGGTATCCGTCGGGAACGCGTTGATCGCCACGACGACCGGGACATTAAAGAGGCTCACGTTCTCGATCTGCTTGGCCAGGTTCTGGGCGCCCCGGGCGACGGCCTCGACGTTCTCCTGCTGGAGAGCCGGATCGAGGGGCTTGCCGGCCACGATCCGGCCGACCCCGCCGTGCATCTTCAGGGCCCGGATCGTGGCCACGACGACGGCCGCGTCGGGCCGCAACCCCGACGCCCGGCACTTGATGTCGAAGAACTTCTCGGCGCCCATGTCGGCCCCGAAGCCGGCCTCCGTGCAGACGATGTCGTTGGTCGCCAGCGCGATCCGGTCGGCCAGGACCGAGTTGTTGCCGTGGGCGATGTTGGCGAACGGCCCGCAGTGGACGAAGGCCGGCCCGCCCTCGAGGGTCTGGAGGAGGTTCGGCTTGATGGCGTCGGTGAGGAGGACCGTCATCGCCCCGGCGACCTTGAGGTCCTCGGCGGTGATGGCCGTGCCGTCACGGGTCGTGGCCAGGACGATCCGCCCAAGGCGGGCGCGGAGATCCCCGAGATCGCTCGCCAGGGCGAGCACGGCCATGACCTCGGAGGCGACCGTGATCACGAACTCGGTCTCGCGGGGGTAGCCGTTCTCGTGGCCGCCGAGGCCCACGACGACCTTCCGGAGGGCCCGATCGCTGATGTCCACCGCGCGCGGCCACAGGACGTTGAGGGCATCGATGCCGAGCGCGTTGCCGTGATGAACGTGGTTGTCGACGAACGCCGCGGCGAGGTTGTGGGCCGCCCCGATGGCGTGGACGTCGCCGGTCAGGTGGAGGTTGAAGTCCTCCATCGGGATGACCTGGGAGTGGCCGCCGCCGGCCGCGCCGCCCTTGATGCCGAAGACCGGCCCCAGGCTCGGCTGGCGGATGCAGACCGCGGCCCGGTGCCCGATCCGGTTGAGGCCCTGGGCCAGCCCGACCGTGGTCGTGCTCTTGCCCTCGCCGAGCGGCGTGGGGCTGATGGCGGTCACCAGGACGTACTTGCCGCGGGGGCGCTCCGCCTCCAGCCGCTCGATCGCCTCCAGCCGGATCTTGGCCTTCGTGAAGCCATACGGTTCCACCTCGTCAGCCCGCAGGCCCAGGTCGCGGGCGACGTCGACGATCGGGCGCGGGCTGACGGAGCGGGCGATCTCGAGATCCGACGGCAGGCTCATCGAATGTCCTCGGGCGGCTGGGGTGGGTGGCAGATCCGGTGAGCCCGGCTGCTCAGGGCAGCTCGCCGGGTCGCTTGGCGGGCAGCTCGCCGGGTCGCTCGGCGGGCCGCTCGCCGGGCCGCTCTGCGGCCTCGCGCTGGGCGGCGCGGACGAGATGGGCGAGCAGGAGGGCGTTGGTGAGCGGGCCCACGCCACCGGGGACGGGCGTGATCGCCGCCGCGACCTCGCGGGCCGACTCGAAGTCGACGTCGCCGACGATCCGCCCCTCGACGACGTTGATCCCGACGTCGATGACGACGGCTCCGGGCTTGAGCATCGCTCCGGTGATGAGGCCGGGCCGGCCGGCGGCCGAGATGACGATGTCCGCCCGGCGAGTGTGGGCTGCCAGATCGCGGGTCCTGGTGTGGCAGACCGTGACCGTGGCGCCACCCTTGACGAGCATGAACGCCACGGGCATCCCGACGACCGGCGATCGGCCGATGACGACCGCCTCGGCCCCGGCGATCGGGACGCCCGAATGCTCGAGCATCTCGAGGGCCGCATGGGCGGTGGCCGGAACGAAGCCCTCGTAGCCGAGTCGCAGCAGGCCGGCGTTGAGGGGGTGGATGCCGTCGATGTCCTTCAGGGGATCGATCGCGTCGACCACCACGCGCAGGCCGATGCCCGAGGGGAGCGGCATCTGGACGATGATCCCGGAGACTGCCGGGTCCGCGTTGAGGCGGTGGAGCGCCATGGCCAGCTCCGCCGACTGGGTCGTTGGGTCGTCGCCCGCCACGTCGACGAAGCGGCTCTCGATCCCGACCGCGGCACAGGCCTTCAGGATCCGCTCGAGATAGACCATCGACGGCGCGCTCCGGCCGCAGACCACAACCGCCAGGCCGGGCGGCCGGCCGTGGGCGGCCGCGAACGCGGCCACGTCCGACGTGACCCTGGCCCGGATCTCCGCGGCGATCGGAGCGCCTTCCAGGAGCCGGGCGCTGGGGCTGGCCTGCACCGTCACGCGACCGGCACGACCGGGGGCCGGGACTCGCCGCTGGCAACCACGTCGTGCGTCGTGGCGCACAGGCCGCTGATCTGGCCGAGGAGCTCGTCCACGCGAGCACCGGTCACCTCGGCCCAGGCAGGGTCGCCCACGGCTGGGAGGTTCACCCGGACGTTCGCGGCGGCCCCCTCGGCGGCGGCCTCCGCGAGGAGGGCAGCGACGTGCAGGTCAGACGAGGCGTTGACGTTGCAGCGCGCGGCCAGCAGCTCCGCCGCGGTGACGACCTCGAGGCAGGCCTCGACGCAGCGCAGCGGGACCTCGGCCGCGACCCGCGCCGCGTCGCGGATGGCCGCAGCGCGGAGCTCCTGCTCCTGTTCCGTGTCGCGGGGCAGCTTCATCGCCGCGGAAAAGGCGCCGTACGCGGCCGCATCCTCGTCGGCGATGCGGAGGAGGCGATCCGCGAGCTCGATCCCGGCGGCCTTGGCAATCCTGTGCACGTCCGCGTGCATCACGTACCGCGGCCGTCCCTCGGACAGCGATGCGACCATCGCCACGAGCCCGGCGGCCAGGCTGGCCGCCACCGCCGAGGCGCTGCCACCCCCCGGCACCGGGGCAGCGGAGGCGAGGGCGTCGACGAAGGCGCCGAGGGTCAGGTCACGAAACGTGGTGGGATCGTCCTGCACGCCGCCGATTGTAGATGCCCGGACCGTCGCGGCGGCGGGCCAGGATGAGCCCGGGCTGTGACAGCCGGATGCGGGGCGGAGGTGGTACCGGCCACCTCCGCCCCGCTGAGCTCCGACTCCGGCGAGGGGAGGAGCGATCGCCGGTGGGCACTCGCCCGATCCGGGGAGTCCGGCATCAGGCGCGGAAGATTCGTCCTACGAGCTGCTTGCGGTGCCCAGGCGTGGCAGAGCATGGCTGTGGCCTGTCCGACGCCGAGCTAAGCGGCGCGATCCATGCCCTCGATGGCCCAGCGTCGGGCGCGATGGCGATACGACAGGGTCAGCCGGGCGACCGGCGTTGCGACCTCGAAGATCGTCCGCGGGCCCGCGATGGCCGGGTACGCGGACGTCTCCTCGCGGACCCCCAGGACCTGGGTGACGGGCACCCGCTGGGCATGCCACAAGATCTCACGGGGCCGGCCGTCAAACCAGTCGGCCCGGACCCGGACCTGGACCGGATCGACTCGGATCATGGCCACGGATGGCTCCTTTCCGGGGGCGGAAGGTGCAGTGTCGCTCCGTCGGCCGGGCACTGGTCGCCAGAACGGGTGTTCGATATGGTCGGAGCCTAGACCGAACACCTGTTCGATGTCAAGCGGCTCGGCTCCGGCAGGTCGGACGATCGACCCGGCCCGTGCCAGCTTGCCTGTCACGCCGATTCAGGCGGCTCCGGAATCTCCTCGGCCTCGGGCTGGCCGGCCCGGACGTCGATGTCCACGTCGGGGTCCGGTTCCGGCGCAGGCGTCGGGTTCGGACGCTTCCGGCCGGACCGCTCGACGTCGGCCGCGTGCTCGCCCCGTCGCTCGGCCGCGGTCCCGAAGTCGCGCTCGAACGGGGCCGGCAGGCCGGCCCGGAGCAGGCGGGCCCGGGTCACGGCCCGCGGCCCGAAGCGGCGTCGGAGCTCGTCCGCCGCCTCCACAGCCCGGCGCCGCCGCGGGTCGAGCGTCTCGAACAGGCCGAGCTGCTCACGCTCGCCGAGGTGCGAGGCGGTGACCCCGAGGAGCCGGATCTTCTTGCCCCGGGTCTCCGGCTTCGCCAGCTCGACGGCCGCCCGCCAGATCGGCTCGGTGAGGTCGGTCGGCTCGGCCAGCGCCCGCTGCCGGGTCACGGTGTGGAAGCCCGAGTCGCGGACCTTGACCGTCACCGTCCCGGCCTTGGCGCCGGCCGACCGGAGCCGGCCCGAGACGCCTTCGGCCAGGGCCAGCAGGGTCCGCTCGAGGATTTCGGGGTCCGAGGTGTCCACGTCGAAGGTCGTCTCGTGGCCGATCGTCTTGGCCGCATCGGGATCGTCCACCGGGTCGGCATCGAGCCCGTGGGCTCGATCGACGAGCGTCGCCCCGTGCTTGCCGAACCGCCGGATGAGGGCGGCGCGATCCATGGCCGCCAGGTCGCCGATCGTGGCCACGCCGAAGTCGCGGAGGGCGGCCGCGGTCTGGGGCCCAACGCCCCACAGGCGCGAGATCGGCAGCGGCGCCAGGAAGTCCGCCTCCTCGCCGGGCGGCACCACCACGAGGCCGTCCGGCTTGCGAAGGTCCGAGCCGATCTTGGCCACCAGCTTGGTCGCGGCCACGCCGACCGATGCGGTCAGCCGAACCTCGTCACGGATCGCGTCCTTGATCCGGCGGGCGATCGTGGCCCCGTCGCCGAAGAGGGCTCGCGAAGCGGTGACGTCGAGGAAGGCCTCGTCGATCGAGATCGGCTCGACGAGCGGGGTGAAGCGCCGCAGGATGGCCATCACCTCGCGGCTCACGCGCTGGTAGAGGGCGCCGTTCACCGGAACGAAGATGCAGTCCGGGCAGAGCCGCTTCGCCGTCCGGATCGGCATGGCCGAGTGGACGCCGAACTTCCTGGCCTCGTACGAGGCCGCGCTGACCACGCCGCGATCGCCTGTCCCACCCATCCCGACGGCCACGGGCCTGCCCCGCAGCTCGGGGTGGTCGCGCTGCTCGACGGCCGCGAAGAACGCGTCGAGGTCGACGTGGAGGATCGTGCGGGGGGCCGGATTCCGGGCGCTCACGGCCGCATGATCGACCCGCCGGTCAACTGACAGCCCGATCGTCTGTGCCGCAGCGCGTCCCGCGGGCCGGGCCGGCGCGGCGACCCGCACACCGCCCGCGACCCGCGAGCCGTCACCCGCGACCCGACCCGACCCGCCACCCACCGCCCGACCGGCGACCCGACGCGGGACCCGCGACCCGCCCAGATTCCTGCCCCAGGACCGTAACGCCAGCTTGGCGGCGCCCTCGGCCCGCAGTGCGGCCACCGGCGATCGCGAGCCGAGCGTGAGTCGGGGTTCCCCCACGGCTGATGACCGTGGCGATGGGCCTGATGGTCGCCCTACCTGTCCAGGGGAGTGGACCGCCGGGCGGCCCCGCGCGGCGAACCCGCGCGCCGGAGACCCCTGCACCTCGAACCCCCGGTCCGAGCGGCCGGGAGCTAGCCCTTCGGCTCGACGACGACCGTGACCTCGGGGGTCATCCCGGACGCGACCTTGATCGCGACCTTGTAGGTGCCGAGCGACTTCAGCGGCTCCTCGAGCTCGATCTTGTGGCGGTCGACCTCGATGCCCCGGCGGCCCAGCGCGTCGGCGATGTCCTTGGCCGTGATCGAGCCGTAGAGCTTGCCACCGTCGCCGACCTTCACACCCATGGTGAGCGTCGTCGACCCGATCCGGGTGGCCGCGATCTCGGCCTCGGCTCGCTCGCGGTTGCGCTTCTCCTCGCGCGAGGCGATGTCGTGCTGCCAGGCCCGGTAGGCGCCACCGGCCGCCGGGACGGCGAGGCGCTGGGGGATGAGGTAGTTCGTGGCAAACCCGTCGGCCACGGTCTTCATCTCGCCCGACTTGCCGAGCTTGGCAACGTCCTGGGTCAGGATGACCTTCACGCGATCGAACCCTCCTTGGTGATCCAGGCCCGAAGTCTGGGGCCGAGCCCGGAATGCTGCAACGCTGCCCCCGCTCCGGCGATCAGGCCCGGCAGCCGGCGAACGGTCCGCCGGACGGGCCCCGGCAGGAAGCGCCGGATCCTGGCGACGTCCTCGTCGAAGGCCGCCCGATCGATGCTGAGGGCCTCGAGCTTCTCGTCGAGGACCTCGGGGTCGACGCCGTCGAGGAAGACGTCGAGGGCGATGGCCACCACGACCAGGTCGTCCAGGCCGCCGAGGATCGGGACGTCGTCGGGCACGAGGTCGCGCCCGAGCAGGACGTAGCCCAGCCCGCCGGCGAGCATCGCCTTGCGCGAGGCCGGCGTCCGGTCGTCGAGAACCAGCGCCCAGACGAGGCGGGCGTAGAGCGGCGCCCGGCTGGCCAGCGGCAGCAGGGCGAGGAGGCCCAGGGCGCGACGGAGGCCGGCCCCGCCACTCCGGCTGCGCCGGGCGTCGGTCGTCCTGCGGTCCTTTCGTGCCATCCCTGCGTGTCGCCTCCGAATCCGATGCCGCGGCGAGGGCCGGCCTGTCCGGATCCGCGGGGGAGGGTGAGTCTACCAGCCCGCCCGACCCGGGCCCGGGGCTCGACTTGACATCGAACGTCCGTTCGGTATCATCCTGTCAGTCGCCTCAGGAGGCCCGAGTGACCAGGCACGATGCCGACCGCAAGCTGAAGATCCTCCACCACATCGCCGGGACCCTCCGGGCTCGCGGCTATCCGCCCTCGGTCCGTGAGATCGCGCTCGCGGTCGGGCTCAACTCCACGTCGGCGGTCCATCACCACCTCCAGGTCCTCGAGAGGGACGGCTATCTCGAGCGCGGTGCCGCCCAGTCGCGGGCCATCCGCCTCACGCCCACCGCCGCGCTCAGCCTCGGCCTCTCGAGCGAGCTCGTGCCCCAGTCCGCTGCGGCCGAGGCTCACGTCCTGCCGATCATCGGCGAGATCGCCGCCGGCGGCCCGATCGAGGCGTACCAGGACGCCTCGGAGACGATGGCGGTGCCGGAGATCCTGGCCCCCAGCGGCGACGCGTACGTCCTCAGGGTCCGCGGCGACTCGATGATCGACGCCCACATCGCGGACGGGGACTTCGTCCTGATCCGGCCCCAGAACACCGCTCGCAATGGCGACATCGTCGTCGCCCAGGTCGAGGAGAACGCGGTCACCCTCAAGACGTTCTTCCGGGAGAAGGACCGGATCCGGCTCCAGCCGGCGAATGCCTCGTACCCGCCGCAGTTCTATGACGATGTGCGAATTCAGGGGAAGCTTATCGGCGTCATCCGCCGCCTCGACTGAGGGCGGCGCCCATCCATCCGCCAGGCCGGCGTTGGCGCCTGCGTTGGCTCGCTCACGCACATGGAGTGCGCTCGCTCACCAGGCTCGGCGCCGCCTTGGCCTGACGGCGTCTGGTCGCCGGGTGCCGGCTCCGGTGCCTGGGCGCCGAGACCGGTTCGTCCACAGGCAATCAACACCCATCGCCCGGCGGTCCACCGGGTTGGACGTCTGGCGATGAATCAGTCGGCATAAACCTCTTCCCGGAATCGCAAAGGCCCCCGACAGTCATCAGGCGCGTGATAGCGCGCTGCCCAGCCGTGTCGGAGCCGCATGATCGATCGCCTGCCGCCCCAGAGCCTCGAGGCCGAGCAGTCCGTGCTCGGCGCGATCCTCATCGATCGCGAGACGATCATCGAGGTCGCCGAATTCCTCCGCCCGGAGGATTTCTACCGCCAGGCCCACGGCACGATCTACCGGGCGATGCTCGATCTCTTCGAGCGGCGCGAACCCGTCGACATCGTCACCACCTCTGAGACCCTGGAACGGAAGGGCGAGCTCGAGGGCGTCGGCGGCCGGAGCTACCTGTCCACGCTGTCGAACCAGACGCCCACCGCCGTCCATGCCACCCAGTACGCCCGGATCGTCGAGCGGAAGGCCGTGCTCCGGAACCTCATCGGCGCCGCCGGCAAGATCGCCGGCATCGGCTACGAGGACCCGGCCGAGATCCAGGAGGCGATCGACCGCGCCGAGTCGGAGCTGTTCCAGGTCTCGAATCGCCGGATCACGGCCGGGTTCGCCCAGCTCAAGGACCTCCTCCATGCCGCCTACGATCGGCTGGACTACCTCCATGCTCACCGCGGCGAGCTGAGCGGCATCACGTCGGGCTTCCCGGACCTGGATGCCCTGACGACCGGGTTCCAGAAGAGCGACCTCGTCGTCGTCGCGGCCCGGCCATCGGTCGGCAAGACGAGCTTCGCCCTCAACGTCGCCGAGTACGCCGCCGTCCGCGAGCGGCGCAGCGTCGGCGTGTTCAGCCTCGAGATGAGCAAGGAGCAGCTCGTCCTGCGCCTCCTCTCGAGCGTCGCCAACATCGACTCCAAGCGCCTCCGGACCGGCTTCCTCGAAGAGATGGACTTCGCCCGCATCGCGCCGGCCATGAACGATCTCTCGGAGGCGCCCGTCTACATCGACGACACGCCCAACATCACCTCGATGGAGCTGAGGACGAAGGCCCGCCGCCTCCAGGCCGAGGCGGGCCTGGACCTCGTGATCGTCGACTACCTCCAGCTCATGCAGGCGACGACCCAGAACCGGGACGCGAACCGGGTCCAGGAGGTCAGCGAGATCTCGCGCGGTCTCAAGGCGCTCGCCCGCGAGCTGGCCGTGCCGGTCATCGCCCTGTCGCAGCTCTCGCGCCAGCCCGAGATGCGCGAGTCCAAGGAGCCCCGCCTCTCGGATCTCCGCGAGTCGGGCGCCATCGAGCAGGACGCCGACCTCGTCATCTTCCTGTGGCGGGACCGGGACAAGGCCTCCGCCGAGGATGCCGAGACCGACGGCGAGGTCATCAACGTCAAGCTGGCCAAGCATCGCAACGGACCCACCGGCGACATCCAGCTGTGGTTCAAGAAGAGCCAGACGCGCTTCCAGAGCTACGCCGGCCAGAGGTATGCCCAAGCTTGAACCGTCGCACGCTCAGCCGGCCCGAGCGCAAGGCGGCGGCGAGCACGGGAGCGAGGGCACTCCAACGTGCGTGAGCCAGCGAGCGGAGCCGCCAACGCCGTGAACGGGCCGGATCAGCGGGCGATTCAGGCGTTTGCCGGGGCGGCGGGGGTGATCAGGCCAGCTCGGACTTTGTCGAAGCACGTGCTGCAGTAGACGGGCCGGTCGGAGCGGGGGGCGAACGGCACCATCGCCTGGTTGCCGCAGGCTCCGCAGACCGCGGCGTGGTACTGCCGCGGGCCGCCACCGGCCCGAGCCTGCTTTGCCGCCGCCCGGCAGTCAGGACACCGCTGCGGCTCGTTGGTGAGTCCCTTCTCTGCGAAGAAGCGCTGTTCCCCGGCCGAGAAGATGAACGCCTCGCCGCAGTCACGGCAGGTCAGCGTACGATCCTCGTACACGCTCTCCGTATCCTCCATCTCGGACGCGCACCGAGATCGGGACCGGGACGCAGGCGAACGCCGACCGGGCGTTGGGACGCCCGCCCGTGGAGCAGCTCGCGCGCGCTCGGTTCCGCCCGGGCGAACATGCCCGGGAAAAATCCTGCCCGCGAGGATACGCGCCCGGTCAAGCGCACGTGCGCGATTCCCGCAGGAATCCGGGTCGGTGGGTCGCGCGCCTCGAATCTGTGAGTGCGTCGCCAGCCGGTGGAACCTCGGCCGTCGCCGGGGCGTCGAGGGCGCCATGAAGCTACCCGCCATCCCGGGTTTCGCGCGCTCGTCGCATGGCGCCGGTGCCCAGAGCGCGCCCGCTCGAGCGGGAACGGACCATCGCGCCGCCGGCGGGACCCTGGCCCTCTTCGCCGCGCTGACGGCTGCGGCCGTTGTCGCCTGTTCGATCGCCCCAGACCTCCAGCCGTCCACCGCGCCGGATGGCTCGCCGGCCGTCAGCCCGAGCCCCGCTGCCACGAGCCCCGGCGCGACGAGCACGCCTGGGATCGGCGAGATCGACCACCCGACCGGGGCGACCGACGTCGTCGTCCGATTCGAGGAGGGCGGCGGCTTCGTGCCCGCCGGCTTCTTCGCCACGGAGGCGCCGATCTTCACCCTCTATGGCGACGGGACGGTGATCTTCAGGGACGCGACCGCGGCACCGCCACCCGACGCCGAGGGGATCGGCCGGATGACCGCCTTCCGCACGGCGCGGCTGAGCGAGGATGAGATCCAGGCCTTCCTCGCCCGGGCCGTCGCCGACGGTGGGCTGGGCGTCGCCCGGGCCCAGTACGTAGGACCAGGAGCGGACCTCCCGACCGCCACGTTCACGCTCACCGCCGGCGACCAGTTGAAGACCGTGAGCGTCACGGGTCTCGGCCTCATCGACGCCGCGAGCCCCGACGCGCCCGTCCTCCGGGCCCTCGCCGACCTGGGCGAACAGCTCCGGAACTTCGGCCCCCAGATCGACGACGAGGGCACCTGGAAGCCCGAGCGGTGGCGCGGCGTCCTGACCCCCGATGCCATCAACGCGCCGCGAGCCTGGCCGTGGTCGGAGATCGAGCCGGCCGATTTCGTCCGCCATCCTGAGCCCGGGGCGCCCGGGTTCCCGGTGCGGACGATGTCGACCGCGGAGATCGATGCGCTGGGGCTCGGCGAGATCGACGGCGGCTTCAGCGGTCTCGCCCTCACCGGGCCGGATGGCAAGGCGTACACCTTCGCCCTCCGGCCGCTCTTCCCGGACGAGGCTTTCTGAGGCGACCGCGGAGCCCTCGCCCTAGACTTGCTCCCAACCGGCAGCGTGCCGTCGGGCTCGAGGAGGATCGCGTGGGCGTCATCATCATCCGGGAGATGGTCGGCACGAGCCCCACGTCGTGGAGCGATGCCGCCCGCCAGGCCGTCGCGACGGCGTCGCGAACGGTCCGCAACATCCGGACCGTCGAGGTCGTGAAGTCGTCGGCCAAGGTCGAGGACGGCGAGATCGTCGAGTACCACGTCGAGGTCAAGATCGGCTTCGAGTACGAGGGCTGACCCCGCCCACGGGGTCGGGCGCCGTCGCCCCCTCCGTGGCGCGAAGCGCCGGATACGACCGAGATGAGCGGCTGACCGAGCGCAGCTAATCGCCGGGTGAGCGCCGGGCGTCACCATGCGGGCCATGCCCAGCCCTCGACCGGCCGCGGTCGCGCGCCACGTCCCGGCGACTCCTTCGGATGCCAGCCCTCCAGGCCCGCGCCGCGATCCTCCTCGACGCCACGTTGACATCGCCGCGCGCGCGTCCGTATCGTTCGCGCCGCCCGAGCCGCCCATGCGCGTGCCGGACCCGATCGGACCCGCCCAGTCAGGCAGGCAGTCCCGGGCCCCGGTCGGACCGGGTCGACCGGCGATCGTCGCGCCCCAGTTCGGTGCCGGAGGCACGCTCGGCTCGATGCCTGACTACCCGATCCAGATCGGCAAGGTCCAGGCGCCGCCGCTGCGTGACGAGACGCTCGAGCGAACCCGCCTCCTCGACTGGCTCCATGTCAAGATCCACCGCCGCGTCGTGCTCATCACGGCCGAGGCCGGCTACGGCAAGACCACGCTCCTTGCCGACTTCAGCCGGCGAAGCCGAGTGCGGACGCTGTGGTTTCGGCTGGACCGCGGCGATCGCGATTGGGTCGGCTTCATCGCCTACCTCGTGGCCGCGGTCCGGATCCACCTCCCGGACTTCGGCCCGATCACCCAGTCGCTCCTCCGCGAGACCGGCGGGACCGTGCCGCCTCGGGACACCGTCGTCGACACCTTCATCCGGGAGCTCGGCGATCTCCCGGCCGATCCCACCGCGCTCATCCTCGACGACGTCCACTCGGTCGACGATTCGGTCGATGTCCGCACGATCCTGCGCGAGCTTCTCGCGCGCGCCCCGGAGCGCCTCACGTTCGTCTTCATCAGTCGAAAGGTGCCGCCGATCCCGCTGGCCCGGCTGCGGGCTCTCGGCGAGGTAACCGAGCTCCGGACCGCCGAGCTCCGGTTCGATCCGGCCGAGACGGAGCAGCTGTTCCGCGAGACGTACTCCCTGGCCCTCGAGCCCGGTGTCGTGGCCGAGCTCTCCCGCCGCACCGAGGGCTGGGCCGCGTCCCTCCAGCTCGTCCGAACCGCGATTCGCGATCGCACCCCGAGCGAGATCCGGGCCTTCGTCAATTCCCTCAACGGTGCCGAGGGCGAGCTGTACGACTACCTGGCCGAGGAGGTCGTTGGCGAGCTCTCGCAGGAGCTTCAGCAGTTCCTCATGCGGACCTCCCTGCTCGACGTCGTGGAGCCGGTCCTGGGCAGTGTCGCGGGCCTGGTCCCGCCCGACGAGACCCGCGCCTTCATCGCCGAGGGTGAGCTCATCGGCCTGTTCAGTCGCATCGGTGCCCAGGCCCGCGACCGCGTCCGCGCGCACCCGCTCGTCCGCGACTTCCTGCAGGCCCGCCTGAACCGGTCCGTGGGGCCCGATGTCGTCGAGTCGATCCACCGAGCCGTGGCGGTCGCTGCAGAGGCCATCGACTGGCGCATCGCCGGCCACCACTACGTCGCCGCCGGCGACCTTGACGCCGCCCGCCGCGTCCTGGCCCAGTCGATCGAATCGATCCTGGCGAGCGGTGCCTACGCCGCGGCTGAAGGACTCGCGATCTCGCTACCGGAGGGGCCACTCGTCGACCCTAACGTGCTGGTGGTGCACTCGCGTGTTGCCCAGCAACGCGGGGAAGTCCTCGAGGCGCTCGAACTTGCAGAGGCGGCCTTCACGGCGGATTCGCGAAAGCCCGCAGTGGCCCTGAACCTAGCTACGGCCCGAATGCATTTCGGCGATATCACAGGCGCACTCGACATCGCTGAACTGCTCGAGACCGCCCCAGTTCGAAACAGCATCGCCATGATTGCTCGGCCGCTGCGGCTGCTGATCGAGACGAGCGTGGCTGGCGACCTTAACGCTGCGTCCGAAGCGCTGGAGGAGCTTATTCGAACGCTGCGTGGGCAATCTGAATCGCACTTTCTCGGCGTTGCTCTTGGAAACCTGGCGTACGTTCGAAGGGCACAGGGCCGCCCTTCCGACTCGCTGGTAGCGGCCTCGGAGGCGATCGGGCTCCTCGAGAGTACGTCAGCTGGGATTGAGCTCGTTGCTGCGCGGCTGGCTCATGCATCGGCACTGGCTCACCTGGGCGATCTTGCGGGTGCTCGTGAGGAGATCGCCGTCGCTTCGCTCTCCGCGACGGAGGCCCAACGGATCGAGGTCGCCTGGGAAGCGGCAGAGGTGGAACTGCTGTATGGGGACCCTCTGCGCGCGAGGGCATGGAGCGAGCCGTACCGTGAGACAAATGCGGACAGCGACCACGGCGAGCAAATCGCCCTTGTCGGGATCAAGGCAGACCTCCTCCTCCATCGGCACGAGGACGCGACCGCACGCCTGGCTCACCTACGCCACGGGGCGCTCAGTTCTGCGTGTTCGTTCGAGGTTCGCCGCCTGCTCCTCGAGTCCCTCGCCGCTACGCTAACGGGCCAACCTGACGCCGCCGCCATTGCAGCCAGCGCGCACACCCTCGCCACAGCCCAGCATGCAGGTCTCTGGGCAGACGTGGCGTCGGTCTATCTCGCGGCTCGAAAGCCTGGCGAGCTCAACTCGGCGATGTGGGCGATCGCCCCGAGAGACCCAGCGATAGTCTCGATCTGCGCTGACATCGTGGCCGGCCAACTTGCCGCTCTGGACGAGCAGACACTCGAAGTCGTCTACTCCGAAGCCGCGAGTAGGCCGGAGCGTTGGCGGCCAGCCCTTCGTCGCGTGTTGGCAGCAGACGGGGAGTCGGCCGAGTTCGCGGCGGCAGTGCTACTCGACCGAATAGGTTCGGGCCAGGACATCCCGATTCTCAGAAGGCTCGCTCGCTCACACCGGTCTCGACCGGGCGCCTCGATGCTCGGACGGGGACTTGCGCGACGGCTTGCCCCTCGGGTGCTGATCGAAGACCTGGGTCGCATCCGCTTCTCAGTTGGTGATCGCGTCATCGAAGGCGCGTCGATGCGCCGGAAGGTACTCGCGCTGCTCTGCTTCTTGATCACGCGCCCGGGGCATAGCGCTACCCGTGAGGAGGTCCTTGAGGCGCTCTGGCCGGAGTTGCCTCCGACGACGGCCCTCAACTCGCTCAACCAAACTGTGTACTTCCTTCGTCGCGTGTTCGAGCCAGCGTTCACCGAGGACCTAACGGCTGGCTACCTTGGGCAGGACGGAGAGACTGTGTGGCTTGATCGAGAACTCATCACGACGACAAGCGAATCGTGCAGGGATTTGATCCGGAGAATGCCAGGAATGCCCGCTCCCGAGGACGTCCTCGAGCTCGCGCGAAGCTACGAGGGCAGATTCGCTCTCGACTTCATGTACGAGGAGTGGGCTGGAGCGTACCGCGACTCGCTGCACGCGGCGTATCTGCGGGTGGTCGAGGCGGCGGTCCGGCTCGATTCGGATTCGGGCCACTACGTGAGGGGAATAGAGATAGCCGAGCTGGCTGCGCAGGTCGAGCCCGACTCAGAGGAGCTGCAGGTCGCACTCCTGCGGCTCTATCGACTTGCGGGCTCGTTTGCGGCCGCCGCTGAGCAGTACGGCCACTATGCTCAGACTCTCCGCGAACTGGGCCTGGAGCCCCAGCCGTACGGCGCGCTGTGACCTTCTCGGTGCTCTCGATAGGTACACATCCGTATTGACCGGTTTAGTTTGGGCTCCCTATAGTCCGCCCACTTCGTAGTACTCCGGTACTAGGAAGACAAGTTAAGACGCTCGGACGCGCTGAAGCCCCACCTGAAATGGGCACTTAGGGTGGGGCCGAGCGAGTAGTGCAACCGACCGACCATGTGTCAGGTCGGTTTTCGTGTCTTTGTGGCACGGAGGCCGCGAGGAGGAACGAGCGTGCAGCCGGATAGCACCCTTAAGGGCTTCTAGGTCGAGGAGGTCGACGTGAAGGCCCGAATCATGCGGCTGGCCATCACATTGAGCGCCATCGCCGCCACCGCACTCGCTGGAGGAGCCACCCTCAAGGGCTTCTAGTACGACTGGACCATTCGGTCCCCCACGCAAGGGGGGTAGAGTTCAGGACCGAGGGTCTACTCGTGCGAGGAGCAGGATGAGCAGGTCGCTCAGGATCTATATCGCAGGGCTCGTGGGTGTTGCAGCGATCGCGCTGCTGGCCACGGGCCTTGTGATTCCTGTCGACCCGACGATTGCCATCCAGCTCGATGGCGACGTTGCGCAGGCCACGCCGATCGAGATCTTCGCAGGAATCGGCTTCTGGACCATCGTGACGCTGTTCGCCTCAGCGCTGCCGGTGAAACTCACCGACGGCGTCCAAGTGGCCGTGTCCCTGGCACCGCTCATGGCTGCCACGGCATTGGGTGGGCCGACTGCCGGAGCGCTCGTGGCCCTTCTCGGCACGACCGACATGCGGGAAGTCCGCGGGAAGGTCGTCTGGTACGGCACGCTAACCAATCACGCAGCAATCGTCCTCCCGGTGATCCTTGGTGGTTTGGTCTTCTCCCTGCTTCGGCCTTTGTCCGCGAGCCTGCCATTTGAGCTTCTTCTGACCCTCGCCGCATCCGGCGTCTATTTCGCGTTCAACCTGATCTTCGTTTCGATGATCGTGGTGTTGAGGGGTGGTCGGACGATCCGAGAATTCCTGACCCGAGCGGAGACCGCGAACATCTGGGTCAATCTCCTAACCCTCGCCCCGCTCGCTTGGCTTATGGCACGCATGTTCGAGACCGGGTGGTGGACGACGCTGCTGTTTGCGTTGCCGCTGTACACGACGCGGGTGGCGTACCACCGGTTCGTCGAGATGCGGGACATGTTCACGCAGACGATCGGGGCGCTTGCGGAGGCGGTCGACAAGCGCGATCCGTTCACCAGCAAGCACAGCCAGAACGTCCGGATGATCAGCGTCGACATCGGGCGGGAGATGCGGGTCAGCGCAGCCGAGCTCGAGGCGCTCGAGTGGGGCGGCCTGCTCCACGACGTCGGCAAGATCGGCGTGCCCGACAACATCCTGCTCAAGCAGGAGCGCCTGACCCGCGAGGAGCGGATGGTCATGAACGCCCACCCGGTGTTGGGCGCCGAGATCATCGCCCCGGTCAATCGCCTGGCAGCCGAGCTGCCGATCATTCGCCATCACCACGAGTGGTTCAACGGTTCGGGCTACCCGGACCGGCTGATGGGCGACGAGATCCCCAAGCTCGCCCGGATCCTCCACGTCGCCGATGCCTTCGAGGCCATGACCGCGGCCCGCCCGTATCGGATGACCCCGCTGACGAACGAGCAGGCGCTGTCCGAGCTGCGCAAGTTCGCCGGCATCCAGTTCGACCCGGTTGTCGTGGACGCCTTCGTCCGGACGCACTGGGCCGAAGACGTGCGCGATGCCGGTCGAAGCGCGGAGCTTCGACCGATCCCGCTCCTTGCCCAGCACGCCGCCCGTGCCACCCAGCCGGCCTACGACGGGCCGGCCCCGGGCTCGCCCGCCTCCGACCTGGCCTGACGGGCGGCGCCGGCGGCGCGTCCGAAGGGCACCGGCGGCGCGCCCGAGGCGATTGGAACGCTGAGCGAGCGGTACGTCGCTCCCGGAACCGGCGCTGGCCGGGGAGGGCTCGTCGCCGGACGTTTCGCTCGCGTGGCGTTCCGTTCGTCGGCTGGGCGCGGTTGCGGGGCCGTGCCAGGTCCGATGGGCGCCGGTCGCCGGACGCACCGAACGCTGGGCGTTCCAAAGGCGCGCGTGCGGCACCAGCGGCGGCACGACCGGCGCCAGAACGGCGAGCGACCATCGCGCGACCCGGCGAGCGACCAGCGAGCGACCAGCG
>JBFMEV010000029.1:0-42539 GCA_040752335.1 Chloroflexota bacterium | reverse complement strand
CCGCGTCGGGACCCGACGCGGTCCTCGCCTATACTCCGCGCCATGAGCGTCCGCCCGATCCTCCTTCTCGGCGACCCCCGGCTGCGCCTCAAGGGCCAGCCGGTCGACAGCTTCGGGAAGTTCCTCCACGAGCTGCTCGACGACCTCGCCGCGACGATGCGGGCGGCACCCGGCGTGGGCCTGGCCGCGCCCCAGGTCGGCGAGGCCCTCAATGCCTGCGTCATCGAGGTCGAGGGGCACCTCCACGAGCTCGTCAACCCGCGCATCACGAAGTCGACCGGCGACGATCGCGACCTCGAGGGCTGCCTCTCGATCCCTGGCTTCGCCGCCTACGTGACCCGCCGCGAGCGGGTCTGGGTGGTGGCCCAGAACCGGGTCGGCAAGAAGGTCAAGCTCGCCGGCTCGGGGCTCCTGGGGCGAGCCCTCCAGCACGAGCTCGATCACCTCGACGGCAAGCTCTACATCGACTACCTCGAATCGATGGACGAGCTGATCCCGACCGGCCACGGCGAGGGCGACGACGAGGCGACGACCTCCGACGAGGTCCCGGCGCCGGCGCTCGCGTGACCCCGCCGCCGAGTCGCCCGGCGGCGACCGGCCGGCCCGCTCGGCCTGCCCGGACCGTCTTCTTCGGCTCCGGCACGTTCGCCGTGCCGATCCTCCGGGTCCTCCTTCACAGCCAGGGCGTCGAGGTCGTCGGCGTCGTTGCGCCGCCGGACCGGGCTGCCGGCCGTCGCGCCGAGCCGACCCCGGTCCCGGTCGCCGCGGAGGCCCGGCGGGGAGGGCTGACGCTCCTCCAGCCGGAGCGTGTCCGGGCACCCGAGACGGCGGCGGCGATCGCGGCCCTGGAGCCCGACGTCGGCGTCCTGGCCGACTTCGGCCAGATCGTGCCCGCCTCGATCCTCGCGATCCCTCGGCACGGCATCCTCAACGTCCACCCGTCGCTCCTACCTCGCCATCGCGGGGCCACGCCGGTCGCGGCCACGATCCTGGCCGGCGACCCGGAGGCCGGCGTCAGCGTGATGGCGATGGACGAGGGTCTCGACACGGGGCCGCTCCTGGGCAGCCGGCGCTGGCCACTCGATGGGACGGAGACCGCGCCCGCGCTCGAGGGCCGGGCGGCCGAGGAGGGGGCGGCCCTCCTCGGCGAGCTCCTGGAGCCGTGGCTTCGCGGCGAGCTCACGGCGGTCCCGCAGGCCGCGTCCCAGGCGACGCTGACCCGGCCCCTCGGGCGGGCAGACGGGGCGTTGGATCCCCGGCACCCCGCGGTCGCGCTGGAGCGCCAGGTGCGGGCCTACCAGCCGTGGCCCGGCTCGTTCGTCGAGACGCCGACCGGCCGGCTCGCGATCCTGCTCGCGGCGGTCGCTCCGGCGGCGCCGGGCGACGTGCCGGGCACGCTCCTCGCGGACGGCGACGGCCTGGCCCTGGCCACCGCGGCAGGCCGGCTCCGTCTCCTCGAGGTCCGGCCGGCCGGCGGCCGGGCGATGTCGGGGGCGGCCTTCCGGCGCGGACGGCCCTCGCTCGTCGGCGCCTCGATCTCGGCGCCGGCATGACCGAGCCGCTCGTCCTCGGCCACGCGATCGGCGTCCCCCGGCCGCGGCCCGATTCGGAGCCCAGGGTCCGCGGCACGACCCGCTACGCGGCCGACCGGCCACGGCCCGGGACGCTCCACGCGCGGCCGGTGCTCGCGACCTACGCCCACGCCAGGATCGTCGCGATCGATGCCTCGGCCGCCCTCGCCGCCGGCGGGGTCGTGACGGTCATGACCGGGGCCGACCTCGCCCGTCCGGACGGCGACATCGACCGCCTGGTCGAGCCCCTCGCCCGCGAGGAGGTCGTCTTCGCCGGCCAGCCCGTGGCGCTCGTCATCGCCGAGACGGCCGAGGGCGCGGCCGACGCGGCCGAGCTCGTCGACGTCCGCCTCGAGTCGCTGCCCCCGGTCGTCGACGTGAGGGCGGCCATGGTCCCGCGTTCGTGGCTGGTCCGGGCGGACCTGGGGCCGGGCGATGCCGCCGCCGACCCCGGCGGCGGGACGGCCACGGGTGCCGCCACTCACGCCGCGGTCGGTGGCGAGGGTGATGCCTCGATCGAGGCCGAGGACCTCTCGCCCAACGTCGTCGAGCGGACCCGCTACCGCTTCGGCGACGTCGACGGTTCACTGGCGGCGGCAGCCGTGACGGTCCGGGCGACGTTCCGGACCGCCTGGATCCACCAGGGCTACCTCGAGCCCCAGGCCTGCACCGCCTGGACCGACGAGGACGGCACGCTGGTCGTGGAATCGAGCACCCAGGGCTCGTTCTCGCTCCGGAGCGACATCGCCAGGGCGCTCGGCCTGCCGCTCCACCGAGTGCGGGTCGTGGCGGCCCCGCTGGGCGGAGCGTTCGGTGGCAAGTGGTCGCTGTTCGAGCCCCTCGTCGGGTTCGCCGCCCGGCGGCTGGGCCGTCCGGTCCGGCTCGTCCTCGACCGGCGCGAGGATTTCCTGGCCGGCAACCCTGGCCAGCCATTCGAGATCGAGATCGAGGTCGGCGCCGATGACGACGGCCGGCTGACCGCGCTGCGGAGCCGGATCGTCGCCGACTGCGGCGCCTTTGCCGACTACTCCGCCTCGAGCCTCGCCGCGGTCCTCGTCGCCGGGCCGTACCGCTGGCCGGCAGTCGACCTCAGCGCCTACGGCGTGCTCACCAACCGCGTCGGCGTCGGGACGTACCGCGCGCCGTCCGGTCCGCCCACGGCCTTCGCCCTCGAATCGGCGCTCGACGAGCTGGCCGGGGTGCTCGGGATCGATCCCCTCGACCTGCGCCGCCGGAACGCCGCCGCGGAGGGCGACCCGATGGTCGACGGCGAGCGCTGGGTCCGGGTCGCCACGCCCGAGGTCCTCGACGCCCTCGAGCGGGACGGGCTGTGGCGTCGCCGCGGCGAGGTCGGTCCCGGCGAGGGCGTGGGCATGGCGATCGGCTGCTGGCCAGGCAGCAAGGCGCCGGCGGCGGCGATCTGCCGGGCCTCGGCCGACGGCACGATCCAGGTCGTGACCGGGGTCGTCGACATGTCGGGCACGTCGGGCGCGTTCCAGGCGATCGCGGCCGAGGTCCTCGGGGTCGGCCTCAACGCCGTCCAGGTCGTCATGGCCGACACGGGCAGTGCCCCACCGTCGCCGGGCAGCGGTGGCAGCGCCATCACCTACGGGGCCGGCCTGGCCGTCCGGGCGGCCGCCGAGGACGCTCGCCGGCAGCTCCTACGGGCCGCGTCGCTCGAGCTCGAGATCGACGAGACCGACCTCGAGGTCGTCGACGGCGTCGTCCGTCCCCGTGGCACCCCGGAGAAGGGAATCCCGATCGCGACGCTGGTCCGGGCCAATGCCCGGGCCGATCGCTCGCCGATCGAGGGCCACGCCACGACCGAGCACGCCAGCCTCGCGCCGTCGGTGGGCGGGGTCGTCGCCCACGTCCGGGTCGATCGGGACACAGGCGAGGTGGAGGTCCTTGACTTCCGCGCCGTCCAGGACGTGGGTCGGGCGCTCAATCCCGCGCTCGTCACGGGTCAGCAGACGGGCGGCGCGGCCCAGGCCATCGGCTGGGCCCTCCACGAGCAGCTCGTCCACGACGATGCCGGCCAGCTCCTGAGCGCGACGTTCCTCGACTACGCACTCCCGAGGGCCGAGGACGTCCCGCCGCTCACGATGGCCTACGTCGAGGTGCCGGCGCCGGAGGGCCCGTTCGGGGCCAAGGGCATCGGCGAGACGGCCGTCATCGCCGGAGCCGCGGCCATCGCCAATGCCGTGGCCGCGGCCACCGGCGTTCGTCCCCGCGAGCTCCCGATGACCCCCGGGGGCGTGTGGCGAATGCTCCGCGACACCTGATCCGAGATCGGCCGAGGCCGGCCCCGTGCGACAATGCACGGCCGATGCTTCGACCCCAGCCGACGATCATCCAGCCGTCGCTCGCCGCCGTCCTGGCGCTCCCGCCGGGCATCGCCGAGCAGGCCACCGAGCAGCTCGCGGCGTGGCTCGCCGACCGCGGTCAACCCGCCTATCGCGCGCGCCAGGTCCTGGACGCCGTGTGGCGGACGGGCGCCCCGGGCCCGGAGGCGATCTCGACGCTGCCGGGGCCGCTTCGCGCCGAGCTCGTCACCGCCTTCCGCTGGGACACCGTCGCCGACACTGACCTCCGGCGTTCGGATCGGGGCGCCACCGAGAAGGCCCTCCATCGGCTGGGCGACGGCCAGGTCGTCGAGTCGGTGCTCATGCTCTTTCCGGCTGGCGCCGGCCGTCGCGAGCGGACCACCCTGTGCATCTCCAGCCAGGCCGGCTGCGCCGTGGGCTGCCCGTTCTGCGCAACTGGCGAGCTCGGCTTCGGGCGCGACCTCCTGACGGCCGAGATCCTCGACCAGGTCCGCCACGCCGCGCGCCGGGTGGCCGCCCGTGGCCGGCGTCTCACGAACATCGTGTTCATGGGCATGGGCGAGCCGCTGCTCAACCTCGACCGGGTTCTCGCCGCGGTCGAGGCCCTCAACGACCCGGCGCGGTTCGGCCTGGGCGCCCGCCACATCACCGTTTCGACCTCCGGCGTCGTGCCCGGGATCCGGCAGCTGACCGCGCTCGGGCCGCAGTTCACCCTCGCGATCAGCCTCCACGCCGCCCGCGACGCACTTCGCGACGTGCTCGTGCCACTGAACCGCCGCTGGCCGGTGGCCGAGGTCGTCGCGGCGGCCCGGGACCATGCCGCCGCCACCGGCCGGCGCATCACCTACGAGGTGACGATGATCGGCGGCGTCAACGACACCGAGACCGACGCGATCGCGATGGCCGAGCTCCTCCGCGGCGACCTCGTCCACGTCAACCTCATCCCGATGAACCCGGTCGCTCACACGCCCTGGACGGCCAGCACGCCAGCGGCCCTCGAGCGGTTCGCGACGATCCTCCGAAAGGCCGGCATCCAGACGACGATCCGCCACAATCGGGGCGTCGAGATCGGGGCCGCCTGCGGCCAGCTGGCCGCCGACCATGCCGGCGCCCCGACCCCCGCGGTCGTCGCCCACCGGCGTGAGCGGCTCGTGGTCCAGAGCGCCGCAGCCTTGCGGGGCGAGCGGAGTCGCGAGCCCGTGTCGGCCGCGATCGAGACCAGGTGATCTCGACCCGCCGCCGGCGGAAGCCGCCGTCGCCGGCCCGGCCGGTGGAGCTCGGCCGCGCCCGGGTCGCGGCGAGCATCCTGGATTCCGACCTTGGCAACCTCGCCTACGCGGTTCGACGGGCCGAGAAGGAGGGCGCCGACCGCATCCACCTCGACGTCATGGACGGCCACTTCGTCCCGAACATCACCTTCGGGCCCCGGACGATCAAGGCCCTCCGGAAGCGGACGAAGCTGCCGTTCGACGCCCACCTGATGATCGCCGAGCCGGGCCGCTTCATCGGCGAGTTCCTCGACGCCGGCTGCGATTCCGTGACCATCCACGTCGAGATCCAGGAGCCGATCGAACCGACGTTGCGGGCCATCCGCGCGGCCGGTCGCGCGGCCGGCCTGAGCCTTCGTCCGAAGACGCCCCTCGGCGCCCTCGAGCCCTATCGCAGGCTCCTCGACATCGTCATGGTCATGACCGTCGAGCCCGGCTTCGGCGGCCAGGCATTCATGGCCGACGTCGCGAAGGACAAGATCCTCGCCGCCCGCGAGATTCTCAGCCACAAGCTCCACGCGGCCGAGGTCCACGTCGACGGCGGGGTCAACCGCGAGACGGCCGAGCTCATCGGCGGCCTCGCCGCCGACGTCCTGGTCGTCGGCTCGGCGCTGTGGATCCCGGGTCGGAACATGGGCCGCGAGATCCGGCTCATCCGGGCCCTCGCCGACGAGGGCTACCAGTACGGCCTCAACCACGGTCAGCCGCCGATCCCGCGGGACAAGGTCGTGACCTTCGCAACCCTGCCGCGGCACCTCGCGCGGACGCTCCAGGCCGAGATCGAGAAGGTCGGGATCCCGGTCCTCGTGTTCCGGGCCGGGGGCCTCGACATCGAGGCGCCCGACGAGACGCGCGACTTCGACATGCTCCTGCCTGCCTCGGCCGAGGCGGCCGCGATCGAGCGGTTCGGGGCCCGGCGCGAGGCCCTCCTCGGCGAGGCCGCGCGGTGGCGCGCCGCCGGGATGCCGCCGGTGCCGTACGTGCCGGCGCCGTTGCCACCTCGGCCCGACGAGATCGTCACGTGACCGACGAGCTCGCGGCCGACACCTCGGCGGTCGGCGTGCCCGGGGCGCAGGCCGCGACGGCGGCGCCGAGCGTGGCCCCGGTGACCCACCCGGCCACCGCGGAGCGTGACCCGGCCCACGTCGACCTCCATCGCCGGAACGATCGGCTGATGCTCTGGCTGATCGCCGGCTACGTCCTGTTCCTCTCGGGCCTGATGATCGTGAGCGGCGTCTCGATCACGCCGGACGTCCTGCTCATCGGCCTCGGGCTGGCGGCCGTCATCCTGGGTCGCGGTCGCCTCTTCATCCGCGACTGGGTGCCGTTCATCGGCCTGTTCCTGGCCTATGAGCTGATGCGCGGCTATGCCGACGACCTCAACCGGGTCGTCCACGACGCCGACGTCCTGGGCCTGGAACGGTGGCTCTTCGGCGGCCTCCTCCCGACCCAGGTCCTCCAGGAGTGGCTCCATCCCGTGACCGGTCTCGACTGGGTAGCGATGGCCGGCACGGTCTTCTACTTCCTCCACTTCCCGCTGCCGCTCGCGGTCGCATTCCTGCTGTGGGTCCGCCGCCGGCGGGCGTACTACGACTTCATCGCCGCGTTCGTCGTCCTGTCGATGGCCGGCTTCGTGACCTACCTGATCCTGCCGGTGGCCCCGCCCTGGTACGCCGCCGACCACGGTCTCATCAGCGGCCCCGACGGGACACCCGCGATCGCGTACCTCAAGGCCCAGGGCTTCAGCGACATCGCCCGGCTCTTCGGCTTCGAGGGTCGCTACCTCTATAGCTACACGATCTACGAGATCAACCCCAACGCCGTCGCGGCCTTCCCCTCGCTCCATGCCGCCTACCCGTTCCTGGCCTTCCTCTTCGCCCGCCGGGCGTTCGGACGGGCGGGCTGGCTGATGGCCCTCTACACCGCCTGCGTCTGGTTCTCGATCGTCTACCTGGCCGATCACTACGTCGTCGACATCATCGGCGGCGTGGCCTACGCATTCGCGGCCTACTTCGCGGTCGTCCACGCGCCGGGCTGGTTCAGGCGCTTCGTGGAGCGAGCCGCCGACGCGGAGGTGGAGGCCGAGGTCGAGGTCGGCGAGGCGGGCGACGAGCGCGCCTGGCGGCGGGTCGCCGGACGGGTCCGCTGGGCGCTCGTGGGCCAGGGCCTCGCCGTTGCCGTCGTCGGCGCGATCGGGGTGGTCGGGGTGGTCAAGGCAGATTGGCTCGGGGGCGGCGATGCCCCGGGTCTCCTCCTGCCCTGGGCCCTGATCATCGCCGGGGCCTGGCGGGCCGCACTCGGCGCGATCTCGCGGTGACCGCCATCGTTGGCCGCAGGATGCCCGGGCTCCCCCCCGCGCCCGGGCCGCGTGCCGCGCAGGGGCGAGCCCGATGCGCGCCCTGATCCAGCGAGTCGAGCGGGCCGAGGTTCGGTCCTCCGGCGAGTCGGTCGCCTCGATCGGGCCGGGCGTCGTCGTGCTCGTCGGCGTGGGCCACGACGACGACGAGGCGACGGCCGACGCCCTGGCCCGACGGATCGTGGAGCTGCGGATCTTCCGGGACGAGGCGGGCAAGACCAACCGCTCGATCCTCGAGGTCGCCGGCGGGGCCCTCGTCGTGAGCCAGTTCACGTTGTTTGCCGACACGTCGCGAGGTCGGCGTCCCGGCTTCTCCGGGGCCGCGCCGCCGCTCGTCGCTGAGCGGCTCTACGAGCGCGTCGCGGACCGTCTCGAAGAGGCCGGCGTGGAGCCGGTGGGCACCGGGATCTTCGGCGCCGAGATGGCGGTCGAGCTGGTCAACGACGGCCCGTTCACACTGTGGCTGGACACCGAGGCGAGATAGGGTCCCTGACCGTCCAAGCGTCGCGGAGGCGGAACAACTGACCGCCGGGGGTGTCAGTGGGGCGCGCGCTGGACGGGGGCCGCGAACCGTACGGGAGGCCGGCCGGGGCCAACGGCCGGTGCCACGCCTGGTGGCGCCGTCTTTCCGGTCGGACTTCGCCCAGGGTGGCGCTACGCAGCCCCTGACGCCGCGGGGTCGGGTCCGCCGCGCTGCCAGAGGCGGGAATCAGGTCCGACCACGCCGCCAGCGGTGTTCGACAGGAATCCGACCGATCCCTTCCGGCTACGGCCGGTGGGAGCGAAGTCGGTCCGGGAATCGCGGTCCGACGGCTCGCGGTGGAGGGCTGGGCAGGGCCCGTTCGGACCCCGACTCAGCGCGCCGTCTTGGTCAGGGTTCGGCGGCAGCGGGTGCAGACGAGGGCCTTCACCGGCGAGCCCTTCTGGTCGATCACGAGCGGCTGCAGGTTGGGCTGGTAGCGACGATGCGCTCGAACCCGGTTCATCCCCGACGACTGGGGATTGAAGCCGCCCATCGATGCCTTGCCGCAGATCGCGCAGGAGCGGGCCATGATGTCCTCGGGCGTGGTGATTCAGCAGAACGCCGGGCCGGTTGGGCCCGAGCGGGGCGGTATGATACCACGCACCTCGGCGGCTCCCGACGGACGGCCCGCCGCGCCTGACGAGGACCTGCCCGCGTGCCCGACGAACCGATCCCCGGTCGAGCCCTCGCGACCCGCCGCGCGGTGATGGACGTCGTCCGCGCCGCGACCCTCGGCTCGTACGGTGTCGCCGGCTTCGCCGGCGGCCCGATCGAACGGGCCCTGGCCTTCCTCGAGGGTCGGCCGCCGGGCCTCCACGTCGACGTCACCGACGGCGCCCTCGCCATCCGTCTCGACCTTCGGGTGGCCCACGGCCTGCCGGTCGCGGAGGTCGCCCGGCAGGTCGAGTCGGCGATCCGCTACGGCGTCCGCCGGGCGGTCGGGCGCGAGGTGGACCGCCTCCAGATCCGCGTCGGCGGGCTCAATACGCCTCCCGGCACGCCACCGCCGGCCCGGCACCCGAGCCCGGGACCCGGCACGTCCGACCTGGCCGACAGCGGGACGGACGTCGCCTGATGGGCCGTCGGGCCTGCGACGGGGTCGGGCTCCTGGGGGCCTTCCGAGCCGCGGTCGCCAACCTCGAGCTCCACGTCGACGAGATCAACGGCCTGAATGTCTTCCCGGTCCCGGACGGCGACACCGGATCGAACATGCTGGCCACGGTCAAGGCCGCGCTGACCGAGGCCGAAGGCGCCGCGGGGGCCGGCAAGGCGGGGGTCGATCGGATCGCCGCCGCGGCATCGTTCGGGGCCCTGATGGGCGCTCGCGGCAACTCCGGGGTCATCACCAGCCAGATCCTGCGCGGCTTCGCCGAGGCCCTGGCCGGGAAGACGCGGTTCAACGGCCTCGACCTCGCGAATGCCCTCGAATCGGGAACCAAAGCGGCCTACGGCGCGGTCGCCAAGCCGGTCGAGGGCACGATCCTGACCGTGATCCGCGAATCCTCGGCGGCAGCGGTGACGATCGCCGAGCGCGAGAACGATCTCGAGGCCGTCCTGACCCTGACCCTGGACGCGGCCGAGAAGTCGGTCGCGAGGACGCCGTCGCTGCTGCCGATCCTGCGCGAGGCCGGGGTCGTGGACTCCGGCGGCCAGGGCCTCTACCGGCTTTTCCAGGGCGCCCTGCTGTTCCTCGTCGGGAGGGCTCCCGAGCCCCCCCGGCCGAGCGCGACGGCCGGCGCGGCGCCGGCCAGGCCGTCCGTTCTGGTCGCCCACGCCGACGAGGGCTTTGGCTACGAGACGATGTACCTCCTCCAGGCCCGGTCCGGCGAGCAGCTCGACGTCGATGCCATCCGCGGTCACCTCGAATCGATCGGCGAGTCGGTCCTGGTGGCCGGCGATTCCCGAGCGGTCAAGGTCCACGTCCACAACGAGCGGCCCGACCTCGTCATCGCCTACGGCCTGGAAACCGGCTCGCTCTCCCGGATCAGCGTAGAGAACCTCGACAACCAGGCCCGCGACGTCCGCGAGACCCGGGCAGCCGAGTTCACCGGCGGTGCCGCGGCCGAGACCCCGGTCGCGCCGGTCCACGTGGCGGCGGTGCCCGTCGAAGGCGACCTGGCTGCCGCCGCTGACGATCGCAACGGAAGGGGCCCGGCACCGGGGCCCAGCTCGCTGCCCCTGGCCGTCGTGGCAGTGACCGCCGGTGAGGGCCTGGCCGCGATCTTCCGGGACTTCGGCGTCAGCCGGGTCGTGGTCGGCGGCCAGTCGGCCAACCCGAGCACCGGCGAGCTGCTCGAGGCGATTCGCGGCATCGATGCTCGCGAGATTCTCGTCCTGCCCAACAACCCGAACGTCGTCCTGGCCGCTCGCCAGGTCGCCCATCTGGCCGATCGGCCGGTGGCCGTCGTCGCCACCCGCAACGCGGCAGAGGGCTTCGCCGCGCTGCTGGCCCTCGACCCCACGAAGGACGCCGCCGCCAACGCCGCCGAGATGACGACCGCCGGGCGGGCGGTCCAGACGCTCGCGGTCACGACCGCGGTTCGGGACGCGACGATCGGGGGCCGGAAGGTCCGCGAGGGCCAGACGATCGTCCTCGATCCGGACGACGGGCTCGTCGCCGTGGCCGACGATGGCCCGACGGCCGTCCTTGCCGGGATCAAGGCCCTGGAGCCCGGCTTCGAGCTCCTGACCGTCTACTACGGCGAGGGCACGGATCTCGCCTCGGCCGAGGCGCTGACGCGCCGGATCGCCGAGCTCGGCACCGGCGCCGAGGTCGAGATCGTCCACGGCGGCCAGCCCCACTACCACTATCTCGTCTCCGCCGAGTAGCGTGGCGGGATCGGCCGGTCGCAGCCCTCGACCGGCGGCCCGCCGTGGCCCCGGGAGCCGTCCCGGCGGCCCCGCGCAGCCCCCTCCCGCGAACCCCGTCGAGCTCCTCGACTGGCCGATCGGCCGGTCCGGCCTGCCGGGCGCGGTGGCGATCGTCCGGCGAGGCAGGCGCCTCGGGATCGCCCGCGTCCGGGACCTCCTCTTCCACTTCCCACGCCGCTACGAGGACCTCCGCGAGATGCGCAAGCTCGGCGAGCTCCTCCTCGTTCCCGACGGCGAGGCCATCTCGGCGCGCGTCCGGGTGGCCGAGCTGCGGGTGGAGGCATCCTTCCGGCGCCGTGTCCAGCGGACGATCGCGCGACTCGAGGATTCGACGGGCTCGATCGACGCGACCTGGTTCGGGCGGCGCTTCATCGAGCGACGCCTCAAGAGTGGCGATTCGATCGTCGTCAGCGGCAAGGTCCGTCGCTTCGGGCATCGGATGACCCTCGACAATCCCGAGTTCCAGCCCGACGACGGCTCGGCTCTCCTCCACGCCGGTCGGATCGTCCCGATCTACCGGCTCACGGCCGGCCTCGGCGTGGCCTCGCTCCGTCGGGCGGTCCGGGCAGCCCTCGACCGAACGGCCGCGGCCTACCCGGAATACCTGCCGCCGAACGTGCGGGAGGCGATGATCCTCGGCGGCATCGGCGAGACGCTCGAGGAGGCCCACTACCCGACGACCTTCGAGCGGCGCGACGGCGCGCTCCGGCGCCTCGCCTTCGACGAGCTCCTCGCCCTCCAGCTGGGGATGGTCGGCCGGCGGCGGGCGAGGGTCGGCGAGCGGAGCCGGCCGGTGGCCGTGGACGACGCGACGGAGCTGGCGATCCGGGCGGCGATCGTCGCCGGCCTGCGGCGCAAGGTGGGCAGGGAGGTGACCCTCACCCCGGACCAGGCGGTCGCGATCGCCGCGATCCGGGACGACCTCGCTCGCCCGGTGCCGATGCTCCGGCTGCTCCAGGGCGACGTCGGCTCGGGCAAGACCGCGGTGGCGGCCTGGGCGATGGCAGCGACGGCCCTCGCCGGCCGCCAGGCCGCCCTCCTCGCCCCCACCGATCTCCTCGCCCGCCAGCATCAGCGCACGCTCGTCGCCCTCCTCGAGCCGCTCGGCCTGGAGGTCGAGCTGCTGACCGGTTCGATGAAGGGAACGGCGGCCGACCGGACCCGCGAGCTCCTCGCCGGCGGGCTGGCCAGGATCGTGGTCGGGACCCACGCCCTCATCTCGGAGACGGTTCGCTTCGCCGACCTGGCCCTGGCCGTCGTCGACGAGCAGCATCGCTTCGGCGTCGAGCAGCGGGCCGCCCTCGAGGCGAAGGCCGGCGGCGGGGTGCCCCACGTCCTGCTCATGACCGCGACCCCGATCCCGCGAACCCTCGGCCAGGTCCTGTACGCCGACCTCGACGTCACGGACCTCCGGACGCCGCCGGAGGGCCGGGTCGCCGTCCGGACCGGCGTCAAGACGCCGGATGCGCTCGACGGCACCTGGGGCCGGGTCCGCGACGAGGCCGCCCGCGGAAACCGGACGTTCGTCGTGGTGCCGCTCATCGTGCCCGAGGCGGGGGACGCCGCCGACGCCGGCCAGGAAGCGCTCGACGTCGACGAGCTCGACGACGCCGTCGTCGCCTCCTCGGCGGTCGCCGCCGAGGCCGAGGCGGTCCGGCTCCGGGAGCTCCTCGCCCCACTCCGGGTCGGGCTGGTCCATGGCCGCCTGAAGCCGGCGGATCGCGACGCCGAGATGGCCCGCTTCCGCGACGGCGAGCTCGATGTCCTCGTCGGCACCACGGTGGTGGAGGTCGGGGTGGACGTGCCCGAGGCGACGATGATGGTCATCGAGGGCGCCGACCGGTTCGGCCTGGCCCAGCTCCACCAGCTCCGGGGGCGGGTGGGCCGAGGGACCGAGGAGTCGTTCTGCGTCCTCGTCTCGGATTCCGCCGATCCGACCGCGCAGGCGAGGCTGGCCGCGGTCCGCGAGATCCGCGACGGCTTCGAGCTGGCCGAGCGCGACTGGGAGCTCCGTCGCGAGGGCAACGTCCTGGGCCTCATGCAGAGCGGTCTGCCCGAGCTCCGCGTCGCGTCGCTCCAGCGGGAGGGCCATCGCCAGCTCGCGGTCCGGGCCCGCGAGGTCGCCGAGGCCCTCCTCGACGAGACCGGGCGCCTCCGGCCCGGGCACGACGCCCTGGCCGCAGAGCTGCAGACCGGCTGGCTGGCCGCCGTCGCCCGCGCCGAGTCCGGGGCCGCGGCGTGAGCCGAGGCAGCGGCGATGCCGGTGATCCCCGAGCCACCGAGTCGCGGTCCCGGACGGGCTCGGCCGGCCGGGTCATCGCCGGCTCGGCCCGCGGGATTCGCCTGGCGGCGCCCGGGGAGGGCACTCGACCCCTGGCCGATCGGGTCAAGCAGACGCTCTTTGCGATCCTGGAGCCGGACCTGCCCGGCGCCCACGTCCTCGATCTCTTCGCCGGCAGTGGCGCCGGAGGGATCGAGGCACTGTCCCGCGGCGCGGCCGGCGCCGTCTTCGTGGAGCGCGACCCCGGCGCGGTCGCGACGATCCGGGCCAACCTCGCCCGGACCCACCTCGCCGGCCCACGGGCGCTCGTCGTCCAGGCCGAGGCCAGGCGCTGGCTGGCGAGCCCCTTGGCGCCCGCCGCGGGCCCTTTCGACGTGATCCTCCTGGACCCGCCCTACGACCGGCCGGAGCTGCTCCCCGAGACCCTCCAGTCGCTCGCCGAGGGCCGGCTCCTCGGGCGCCGATCGGTCGTCGTGGTGAAGCACTTCTGGAAGGACCGGCCGGCGGCACGGATCGGGCTGCTACGATCGGTCCGGGAGCGCCGCTTCGGCGAGACGGCCCTGACGTTCTACCGGGCCGCCGGGACGGACGAGGAGGAGGCGTGAAGGTCGCGGTCTATCCCGGGTCGTTCGATCCGGTCACGAACGGCCACCTCGACATCGTCGGGCGCGCCCTGACGGTCTTCGACCGGGTCGTCGTCGCTGTCCTCCAGAATCCCCGCAAGGCACCCCTCCTCGACGCCGCGACCCGCGTTCGCGTCCTGCGCGAGGCCCTCGACGCCGCGGCCATGCCGGCCGGCCGGGCCGACGTCGTGACCTTCGACGGCCTGACCGTCGAGGCCGTGCGGGCCAACGGCGCCGGCTCGATCGTTCGGGGACTCCGGGCGATCTCCGACTTCGAGGCCGAGCTCCAGCTGGCCCACAACAACCGGAAGCTGGCGCCCGACATCGACACCGTCTTCTTCATGACCGCGGTGGAGCACGGCTACGTCAGCTCGACCCTGGTCAAGGAGATCGCGACCTTCGGTGGCGATGTCTCGGACATGATTCCGCCGGCGGCGGTCGCGGCCCTTCGCGCCGCGCTCGACCGCCACCGGTGACCGCCCGGCCCGTGCGATAATCCCGGCCAACCACCCGTTCCGCCGGAGGATCCTCCCCTGGACATCATCTTCCTCCTCGAGCGGCTCGAGTCCCTGATCGCCACTGGCCGATCGCTGCCCCTCACGCGGAACGTCGTCGTCGACCGTGACGCGGTCCTGGACCTCGTGGACCAGCTCCGGGTCGCGATCCCGGAGGAGGTCCGCGCCGCGAAGCGGATCAACTCCGAGGGCGAGCGGATCATCGAGAAGGCCGAGGAGGAGGCGACCCGGATCACCGGCCGGGCCCAGGAGCAGGCCGCCTACCTGATCGGCGAGCGGGGCCTCCTCGAGCTGGCCGAGGAGGAGGGCCGGCGGATCATCGGCGAGGCCCGCGATGCCGGCGATGAGGTCCGGGCCGGCGCCGACGAGTACGCGCTCCAGATCCTGACGACGCTCGAGGCCGAGGTCACCCGGGCCCTCGCCGGCATCCAGAAGGGCATGGCCGTTCTCGACGACCGCAGGGTCGAGCTGGTGGAGGCCGAGACCGAGGACGCCGGCTCGGGCGGGTACGACGACGGCGACGAGGGCGACGAGCCGCTGGGCGACGAGGACGAGGACGAGGACGCGCGGCACCCGGCCTTCCGGTGACCCGCGTCGAAGCCCTGACCTGGCCGCTCGCCGGCCTCCTCGGACAGCCCTACGGCACCCGCCAGGCCTTCCCGATCGCCGGGGTCACGATCCCGCTCGCTGACGATCTCCGGCTCACAGCCCCGATCGAGGGCAGCCTGACCGTCGCCCGGACGAACCGCGGGATCCTGGTCCACGCGCAGATCCGGACGGCGATCGCCGGCATCTGCAGCCGTTGCCTCACCGACATCGAGATCCCGATCGATCTCCGCATCGAGGAGGAGGTCCTGCCGAGCATCGACATCGCGACCGGCCTGCCGGTCGATGAGACGGCCGAGCCCGATGCCGTGCGTCTGACCGGCCACCACGAGCTGGAGCTGGAGCCCCTCGTCCGGGATGCGATCTCGCTGGCCGAGCCGATCGCCCCGCTCTGCCGGCCGGACTGCTCGGGCCTGTGCCTCGTCTGTGGCGAGCGGCTCGGGCCCGGCCACGCCGCCCACCCCGACGACGACATCGACCCCCGGCTCGCCGCGCTGCGGGCCTTCCGGGTCGACGACGAGGCGGAGAACGGGTAGACTCCGGCCTCGGTCCGGCGCCCAGCGCCTCGGGCCACCCGACTGACAGCCCAGATCCCGCGGCGCGCCCTGCGTGCCGCCTCGCCCGAACCGTCGACCGACGGCGACGGTCTCGAAAGGAGCAATTCGACACCATGGGCGTGCCCAAGCGAAGGGTTTCCCACGCTCGCCAGGGCGACCGCCGCGCGCACCTCGCGCTGACGCTGCCGCAGCTCGAGGAATGCCCGCACTGCCACCAGCCGAAGCGGGCCCATCGCGCTTGTCCCACCTGCGGCTACTACGGCGGCCGGCCGGTCCTCGAGATCAAGACCCCCAAGGACAGCGAGCCGTCCGCTTCCTGACGCGATGAACGACGACGCTGCCGCGGCCGGCATGCCTGCGGGCGTCGCGCGACCAGGCGTCCGCATCGCGGTCGACGCGATGGGCGGTGACCACGGTCCGGTGGAGGTCGTGCCCGGGGCCCTCGATCATGCCCGGGCGCATCCCGAGGACCGGGTCATCCTCGTGGGCGTCGAGGCCGCCATCCGGGCTGCCGGCGGAGTGCTCCCGGCGAACGTCTCCATCGTGCCGGCCAGCCAGGTGATCGAGATGGACGAGCACCCGGCCCTCGCCCTCCGCGAGAAGAAGGAGGCCTCGATCCTCGTCGCCAGCGACCTCGTCCGGCGGGGCGAGGCCGACGCCGTCATCACCGCCGGCCACACCGGCGCCGCGATGGCCGCCGCGATCCTCCGGATCGGCCGCCTGCCGGGGGTCGACAGGCCCGCCCTGGCGGTCCAGATGATCCGGTCCGGCGCGCCCTTCGTCCTGCTCGACATCGGGGCGAACCCGGACTCGACCGCCGAGCACCTGGCCCAGTACGCCCGGATGGGGGCGATCTTCGCCGAGCGAGTGCTCGGCATCCCCGAGCCGCGCGTGGCGCTCCTCTCGATCGGCGAGGAGAAGGGCAAGGGCGACCTCCGGATCCAGCGGGCGACCGAGCTCCTGGATGCCTCGGGCCTGCGTTTCGTCGGCAACGTCGAGGGCAAGGACGTGACCGGCGACCTGGCCGACGTCGTCGTCACCGACGCGGTGACCGGCAACGTCATGATCAAGTTCTTCGAAGGGCTCAGCACCTTCATCTTCGACCTCTTCCGCGGCGAGTTCCGGCGGTCCCTGCGTGGCCGCCTGGCGTACCTCCTGCTGCGGCCCGGGATCGCCCGAATCCGGGATGTCTTCGACTACGAGAAAGCCGGCGGATCGCCGCTCCTTGGGGTGAACGGCGCGGTGATCATCACCCACGGCCGGGCCAAACGGCGCATGATCGGGTTCGGCTGTGGCGTCGCCGCCGAGACGGCCCGAACGCGCGTCCCGGGTCTCATTGCCGAGGCCCTTCGCGAGGACGCCGCCAGGCTCGACGCCGCGGGTGTCGGCGCCGAGCGAGGCGCCGAGGAGGCAACCCTGGGCCCGGAGGACACGCCATGAGCGGAGCGGCCCTGTCGGTCGGACGGGGCGTCATCGTCGAGATGGTCAGGCTGGCCGCGTTCGAGGTGCCCGGCGTCATGCGGGTCGCCCGCGGCGGCCCGGCCTGGCGAGCCGTCTTTCGGGGCGCCCCGGTCGCGGTCCGGGTCCGGGCTGAGCGGGTCGACGTCCGACTGTGGGTCGTCGCCCGCCCGGGGGCCGACGCGGCGGCCGTGGGCCGCCAGGTCCGGGCGGCCGTCGCCGGCGCCATCGAGCGGCTCCTCGGTCTGCGCCTCGGCTCGGTCACCGTCATCGTCGATGGCGTCGGCAGCTGAAAACGGGTGATGGCGCGACGGGGAGTGTGGCGGCGCTCTGATCTCAGTCGATCTCGGATGGCGGCGAGGCGCGCCGCGCTCGGCGCGGTGTTCGAGGCGGACTTCGGACAGCGGACCGCGACGGACGTCCTGGAGCGCCAGCTTGCCTCGACCGAGGCCGACCCCACGACGGCCGAGCTGGCCCGGGCATTGGTCGCCATCGTCGTTGGCCATCGCGACACGATCGACGCCCGGATCGAGCTCGTCGCACCCCAGTACCCGGTCACCCAGCTGGCCCGGATGGACCGGTCACTGCTTCGTTGCGCGATCGGCGAGGTGCTACACTCGCCGACGCCGGCCCGGGTGGCGATCGCCGAGTGGGTCGAACTCGCCAGAACCTACAGCGGAGACCCGATGCGCCGTCTGATGAACGGCGTGCTTGGACGGATCGCACGAGACACCGGCGGCGGCTGAGCCGCCGGCGCCCGAAGCTCCGAGGAGGGAGTCAGTGGCCACCACCTACGAGCGACTCAAGAAGATCGTCGTCGAGCAGCTCGGCGTCGATGAGGACGAGGTCAAGCCGGAAGCCTCGTTCGTCGACGACCTGAACGCCGACTCGCTCGACCTCGTCGAGCTGATCATGAGCCTCGAGGAGGAGTTCGGGACCGAGATCTCCGACGAGGACGCCGAGAAGATCCGGACCGTCCAGGACGCCGCCGATTACATCGACGAGAGGACGTCCTGAGGGCGACCGCTCCGGGACCCCAGGCACCGATCCCCGGGCCGCCGCCGATCGACCGGGCCGTGGATCGAATCGATGACCTCGTCGCGCGGCTGGACCTCCCGGTCCGGGACCGGGCCCTCATCGCCCAGGCCCTGACCCACTCCTCCTGGATGCACGAGCATCCGGGTGAGGCGGCCGGCCACAACGAACGTCTCGAGTTTCTCGGCGACGCCGTGATCAACCTGGCCGTGTCCGAGGCCCTCTTCGCCCACCACCCCGACGACGACGAGGGTCTCCTGTCGTCGCGCCGGGCCTCGATCGTGAGCACGACCGGGCTGGCCCGGCTGGGCGCCCGGATCGGCCTGGGGGAGGAGCTGCGGCTCGGCGAGGGTGAGGCCCAGCGAGGCGGCCGGTTGCGCCCGTCGCTCCTGGCCTCGACCCTCGAGGCCGTCGTCGGCGCGATCATGCTGGACGCCGGCTGGGACGTGGCCCGGGCCTGGGTCATCCGGGTCGCCGAGCCCGAGATCCGCGCCGCGCTGCCACCGGCGGCCCTGAAGAGCCCCAAGAGCCGGCTCCAGGAGCACACCCAGCGAACCTCCGGGGTTCGCCCGGAGTACCGGCTCCTGGAGGCCGTGGGGCCGGACCATGAGAAGGTGTTCAGGGTCGAGGTCGTCGTCGATGGCCGCTCGCTCGGCGCCGGTGTCGGGCCGTCCCGACGGGTCGCCGAGACCAGCGCCGCCGCCGAGGCCCTGGAGGCCCTGGCCGCGGCCGAACGGCAGGCGGGCCGGCCGGCGTCGCCTGGTCGACGATCGAGGCGGCGCGGCGTCGGCGACGTGTCCCTGCCCGGAGCCCGAGAGGACGCGTGATGAGCGCGCCGGCCCGCCTCCTGTCGGTCCGCCTCCAGGGCTTCAAATCGTTCGCCGAACGGACCCACGTCACATTCGGCCCCGGCATCAGCGCGGTCGTGGGCCCGAACGGCTCCGGCAAATCGAACCTTGCCGACGCCCTCCGCTGGGCCCTCGGCGAGCAGGGTCGAGCCCTTCGTTCCCGGAGGTCGGAGGACGTCATCTGGGCCGGCTCCGATCGCCGTCCGGCTGTCGGCATGGCCGACGTCCAGCTGACCCTCGACAACGCCGACGCGCTCCTGCCGGTCGAGTACGGGGTGGTGGAGCTCGGCCGGCGGCTCTTCCGGTCGGGTGAGAACGAGTACCTCGTGAACCGCCAGCGGGTGCGTCTTCGCGACCTCGTCGACCTGCTCGACTCGGCCCACCTCGCCGAGAACGCCTTCCTCTTCATCGGCCAGGGCATGGTCGACCAGGCCCTTGCCCTCCGGCCCGAGGAGCGGCGGCCGCTGTTCGAGGAGGTTGCCGGCGTCCGGCGCCACGAACGCCGCCGCCGGCGGGCCGAGGACCAGCTCGTTGAGAGCGAGGCGAACCTCGCCCGGGTCGAGGACATCCTGGCCGAGCTGCGGCCCCAGGCCCGGCGCCTCGCGGCGCAGGCCGAGCAGCAGGCGACCAGGGCCAGCGCCGGCGACGAGCTCGCAGCCGCCCTCCTGGTCGCGGCCCATGCTCGGTGGCACGAGGTCGCCGCCCGGATCGCCGATGCCGGCGACCGGCTCGCGGCGGCACGGGCCCGGGTGGACGCGGCGCTGGCCGAGCTGACCGCCGCGGAATCGTCGGCCGCCGCGGTGGCGGCGGCGCTCGGCGAGCGGGCGGCGTCGGCGACGGCCCTTCGGCGCCGGGCCGACGAGGCCCGGGCGGCCCTCACCGCGGCCCAGCTGCGCGACGGCCAGCTGGCGTCCGAGGCAGCCGCAATCGCCCGTGACCGTGAGCGCATCGCCGGGGAGCGGGCCGCGGCGGAGGCCGACCTGGCGGGCCAGCGGCGCCGGATTGCCGAGCCCGTCCCCGCCCGCGACCTCGAAGCCGAGGCCGCCCTGACGGACGCGGAGCGAGCCCTGGCCGACGCGCTTGCCGAGCTCGCCGCTCTGGAGGCTGCGACCCGGGCCCACGATGCCGATCTCGCGGCAGTCCGGCGGGCGGCCGCCGCGCGCGCCACGGAAGTCGAGACCGCCCGGCGGCGGTTGGCGGAAGCCGAGCGTTCGGCGGCCGTCGAGGCGGCCCGGGCGAGCGATACCGATGCCCGCCTCGAGTCGGCCCGGACGGCCAGCACCGCGGCGGCGGGGGAGCTGGAGCAGGCCGTCGCCGCGGCGTCGGAGGCGGCCGCCGGTCGGGCCACGGCCGAGCGGGCCCTCGAGCAGCGCAGCGCCGAGGCCCGGACTGCCGCCGAGCGGGCCGCAGAGACGGCCGCCGCGCTCGCCGGGCTGCAGGCCTCGCAGGCCGTCCGGGCGGCGGCGGTCGCCGACGACTCGAGCAGCGGCGTCGCCGCCCGGCTGCGGCTCCGCGGCAGCCGGAGAATCGACGAGGACCTCGTCATCGAGCCCGGTCTCCGGGCGGCCATCGACGCGGCCCTGGCCGGCTCGGGCCGGGCCTACCTCGCGACCCGCCAGTCGATCCTCGAGCTCACCGGTGAGCGCGGCGTCGCGGTCGTCGCCGACGGCGATGCCGACGCGACGGCCGGCGGGGCAGGGACAACGACCAGCGGGGGGGCGGACACGGGCTTCCGGGCGCGGCTCAGCGCTGCCGGCGGCGGCATCCTTGCCGACGCGGTCCGGCGCGACGGATCGGGCGTCGTGCGCCGGCTCCTGGGTCGGGCGGCCTGGGCTCCGGACGTGGCCACCGCCCTCGAGCTCCAGCCGTTCCTTCCACCCGGCTGGACCGTTGTCCCACGCGATGGCGCCGCCGTCGTCGGCGAGATCGTCGTCCGCCTGGGGCTGGGCGAGCGAATGCTCGAGGCCCGGGCCGAGCTGGAGCGGGCGCTGACCGAGCTTCGGGCTGCCGAGGCGGCCGCCGCGGCCGCGGCGTCGGCGTCCGAGCAGGCGGCAGCCGAGGCAGTCGCGGCGAGGGCCACCCTTGACGCGGCCGCGGCCCGTGAGTTGGCGGCTGTCACCGCCCGACGGACGGCCGAGGAGAGCGAGCGGCTCGCCGCCCGGCGGCTCGAGGCGCTGGTCCGCGAGGCCGGCTGGCACGCGGCCCAGGCGACCCGCCTGGCAGCCGAGGTCGAGCGAGCCCGAGCAGCCGTCCCGGCCGAGCCGATGTCGAGCGGCCGCCGGGACGAGACCGGCCCGAATCGCGATGCCCTCGCTACCTGGGCCGCCAGGGTCGCCGAGCTGCGGACCCGGCGCGACCGTCTCGCGGCGGTCGTGGCCGAGGTCGACGCCGCCCGGCGGGAGGCTGACCGCCGACGCGCGGCGTCTGAGGCCGCGATCGCGATCGACGAGAGCCGAATCATGACCGCCGACCGCGCCGCCGGGCAGCTGGCCGAGCGGGACGAGGCGCTGGCCGCCGAGCGAGCGCAACATGCCGCGGTCCTCGCCGACGCCGCCGTCCGCGAGACGGAGGCTCGAGCCGCCCTGGATGGCCTGCTGTCGGCCGACGCCGAGGACCGAGCCCGCCTGGCCGAGGCCGAGCGGGCCGCCGCGGCGGCCCGCGAGGACCTGCGCGCGGCGGAGGAGAGCTCCCGGGTCGAGGAGCATCGCGACCTCGAGGCCCGCCTCGGCCGCGACGCCCTGCGCGAGCAGCTCCTCGTGGAGCTGGCTGGATTGGGTCCGCTCGGGCTCCGTCACCTGGATGGCGTCGGCGATCCCGGCGAGCCGGGAATGGGCCCGGGAGCCGGGCGGGTCCATGACCCAGGCGGCTTGACCGAGACTGGCGATGCCGACGAGGCCGACGAAGCCGACGAAGCGGTACTCCTCGCCGCCGCCCTCGATCGGGCCGGGACGCGCTGGGCCCAGGCCGCGCCCCCGACCGAGGTGCCCGGCCCCGGCCGCCTGGCCACCCTCCGGCGCCGCTACCACGAGCTGGGCGCGGCGAACCCGTATGCCGTGCAGGAGTACGCGACGGTCCGGGCCCGGCTCGAGGACCTCGAACGCCAGCACGACGACCTGCGCGGCGCGATCGGCCGGACCAGGGCCCTCATCGCCGAGCTCGACACCCTCATCTCGGAGCAGTTCCGCTCGACGTTCCGGGCCCTCGAGACCAGCTTCGACGCCCGCTTCCGGCAGCTGTTCGGCGGGGGCTTCGCCCGACTCTCGCTGACCGACCCGACCGATCTCGCCTCGACCGGCATCGAGATCGTGGCCCGCCCGCCGGGCAAGAAGGCCCAGGCCCTGGCGATGCTCTCGGGCGGTGAGCGGGCCCTGACCGCGGTCGCGCTGCTGTTCGCGATGCTCGAGGTCCGGCCGGTGCCGTTCTGCGTCCTCGACGAGGTCGACGCGGCGCTCGACGAGGCCAACGTCGGCCGCTTCACGGCAGCCCTCCGCGAGCTTGCCGAGGCGACCCAGTTCGTGGTCATCACCCACAACCGCGGAACGATCGAGATCGCCGACGCGCTGTACGGTGTGACGGTGAGCGACGATTCGGTGAGCCGCGTCATCAGCCTCCGTCTCGACGAGGCAACCGAGCTCGCCCGGCCCATCGCCGAGCCGGTCGGGGAGCCTGCCTGACCGTGGGTCCGGAGCCGGACGCGGCGGCCCCCGACCTGGAGGCCGGCCTCGCCCGGAGCCGCGGCGGATTCATGCGCCGGCTGCGGGGCCTGTTCGGTGGCGGCGAGATCGCCGCGGCAGACTGGGACGTGATCGAGGAGATCCTGATCGGCGGTGACGTCGGGGCTTCGCTGGCCGCCCGGATCGTGGCCCGCGCCCGCGACCGCCACGACGCACCATCGGCGGAGGCCGCCGTGCGAACCGAGCTCGCCGCGCTCCTCCGGCCGCGCGACCCCGACTGGGACCTCCGGCCGGCCGTGGCCGGCCACCCGACGATCATCCTCATCGTCGGTGTCAACGGGACCGGCAAGACGACGACGATCGGCAAGCTGGCCCGGCGCGAGACGCGCGCCGGGCGGCGGGTCCTGGTGGCCGCCGCCGACACGTTCCGGGCCGCCGCGATCGACCAGCTCCGGATCTGGGCCGACCGGGCGCAGGCCGAGGTCGTCGCCCATGCGCCGGGGGCCGATCCGGGCGCGGTCGTCTACGACGCCCTTGACGCGGCGATCGCCCGGGGCATCGACGTCGTCATCGCCGACACGGCCGGACGCCTCCACACGAAGTCGAACCTCATGGCTGAGCTGACCAAGATCCGGCGGGTGATCGACCGCCGACTGCCGGGCGCCGGGCCGGAGACCCTCTTCGTCCTTGACGCCACGACCGGCCAGAACGGCCTCGCCCAGGCGGTTGCTTTCCACGCTGCCGTGGGCCTGACCGGGGTCGTCCTGACGAAGCTCGATTCGACCGCCCGCGGCGGCATCGTCTTCGCCATCGAGGACCAGCTGGGGGTGCCCGTCCGGTTCGTCGGGATCGGGGAGGGGATCGACGATCTCCTGCCCTTCGAGCCGGTGGCCTTCGTGGCCGCCCTTTTCGGCACGTCCGGCGGGTGAGCGGTCCGGGCCGCCGACGCCCGGTCGCGTTCGCGGCGGCGCTCGCCCTCGCCCTCGCCGGCTGCCTGACCGATGCACCGGTCCCGACCCCGGGCCCGAGCCCGTCCGTGGAGCCCGAACCCACCCCGGTCGTGACGACCTACCGCCTCGGGACGACCGCCTGGTACGGCGGCCTCGTCCTGACGTTCGGGACCGCGACGGCCACGCTCGACGCCAAGGGTGGCCCGGTCGAGGTCAAGGTGAGATTCGACAACCCGGGCCAGGCTGACGCCAGGCTCGGGGGACCAATCCGGCTGGTGGCCGGTGACGCGGTCGCCGAACCGACCCGGGAGACGGTCCTGCCGCTCGTGCCGGCCGAAGGCAGCGCCGACGCCCTCGTGACCTTCGAGGTGGACGGCACGTTCGACGTCGTCGTCGCCGCGATCCGGGTCGGCCGGGACTCGGAGCATCAGGCGATCGTGCCGCTCGTCGCCGGGCCGGAGGCGCCGCCGGTGACCCTGGAGCCGCTCATGCTCGACGTCACCGGGACGGGCACGGCCGGCGCGATCGTGGCCGAGCTCGTCGGGGTCGAGCTCCGCGCGGACCTGCCCGACTGGGGCCAGGAGCTGCCGCGCGAGGTCATGGCCCTGACCGTCACCTACCACGCCACGTTCCGCTCGGACTTCGTCGGCGGCGCGGCGTTCACGACCGACAACGTCCGCCTGGTCCTGCCCGACGGGACGCGGATCGCCCCGCGGCGCGACGGCCACAGCCACAGGATCGCGCTCCTGCGGCCGAACCGCCGGAACATCATCGCGACCCGGTTCGAGGTCCCGGCTCCCGGCGATGGCCGGTACGAGCTCGCGGTCAGCGACGGCAGCGCCACGGTCGGCCTGGCCTTCGTCATCGAGCTGCCCTGATCCACCCCGACGGGCCGGCCGTCGACGGCGATGCGCTACACTCGCGCCACCTCGGTGTCGCCAGAACCCGCGCACCACCCGGCCCGTCCACCGCGGCGCGCCGGCACCAGCCCACGGGAGGCTCGCTTCGAGTCGTGTTCGACGCCCTCAGCGATCGGTTGCGCCGCACGCTCGCCACGCTCACCGGCCGGGGCCGGATCAGCGAGGCCGACGTCGATGTCGCGCTGCGCGAGATCCGGCTCTCGCTGCTCGAGGCCGACGTCAACTTCAGGGTCGTCAAGGAGTTCGTGGCCCGGGTCCGCGAGCAGGCCGTGGGCGCCGAGATCCTCGGCAGCCTGACGGCCGGCCAACAGGTCGTGAAGATCGTCCACGACGAGCTCGTGGCCCTCCTCGGCGTGGGCGACCGGACATTCCACCTCCAGGGCAACCCCGCCGTGATCAGCCTCGTCGGTCTCCAGGGCTCGGGCAAGACGACCTCGGCCGCGAAGCTCGCCCGCCATGTCGTGAAGCAGGGTCGCCGGCCACTCCTCGTGGCCGCCGATCCCTACCGTCCCGCCGCCGCCGACCAGCTCGAGACCCTCGGCCGGGCACTCGACATCCCGGTCCACCGGGCACCGGCCGGGACACCCGTCGTCGACATCGCCCGCGGCGGCCTGGAGGCGGCCCGGAAGCTGGTCCGCGACACCGTCATTCTCGACACGGCCGGTCGCCTGACCGTCGACGAGGCCCTCATGGCCGAGATCGCGACCGTCGACGCCGCGATCCACCCGATCGAGACGCTCCTCGTCGTCGACGCCATGACCGGCCAGGAGGCCGTGACCGTGGCGCAGGCCTTCGCCGCGGCCGTGCCAGTGACCGGTCTCGTCCTGACGAAGATCGATGGCGACGCCCGCGGCGGCGCCGCCCTCTCGATCGCCTCGGTCAGCGGCATCCCCGTCAAGTTCCTGGGCACGGGCGAGAAGAGCGACGCCCTCGAGGTCTTCCACCCCGATCGGCTGGCCGGTCGGATCCTCGGCATGGGCGACGTGATGACCCTCGTCGAGCGGGCCCAGGAGGTCGTCGACGTCGCCCAGGCCCAGAGGCTCGAGGCCAAGCTCCGGAAGGCCGAGTTCACCCTGGAGGACATGCTCGAGCAGCTCCAGCAGGTCCAGAAGATGGGCCCGATCGGCCAGCTCGTGTCGATGATCCCGGGTCTCGGCGGGATGGCCAAGGACGCCCAGGCCGCGGTCGACCGCGGCGAGATGAAGCGGACCGAGGCGATCATCCGCTCGATGACGCCGCGCGAGCGCCGGAACCCCTCAGTCCTCAACGCGTCCCGCCGACGCCGGATCGCCGCCGGCTCCGGCACCCAGCTGACCGACGTCAACCGCCTGATGAAGCAGTTCGGTGAGATGCAGCGCCTCATGAAACAGCTGTCGGGCATGCGTGGGAAGGGCCTCGCCGGGGCGTTCCCGGGCCGCCGATAGCGGAGAGGACATGGACGTGGACCCGAGATCGGCCGAGACCGCCAGCTCCTCGCCCCAGCCACGTCAACCGGCGGCCCCATCCCTGGAGCCGATGGTGACGCCGGCCGGGCCGGCGCCCGGCGGCAGCCGGGCCCGCTGGTTGATCGGCGGCGGCCTCGCCGTTGCGGCCGTGGCGGCCGTGGCCCTGGCCGCGTCGTTCCTGGCCGCCAGCCCCCTGCCGGAAGCCTTGAAGTACCTCCCGCGCGACAGCGCGGTGGTCGCCGAGCTGCGGCCCGAGCTGCCCGGCGACCAGCGTCAGCACCTCGGCAACTTCCTGGCCCACTTCCCCGGCTTCGAGGACCAGTCGACTCTCGACGACAAGCTCGACGAGGTCCTGGGACGGATCACCCGCGAATCCTCGAACGGCGAGATCGACTATGCGACCCGGATCAAGCCGCTCCTGGCCGGTCCGCTGGCCGTCTCGGTGACCGCCGATGCCCTGGCCGGGATGATGACCGGGAGCACCCCCGACGGCGTCCTCGTCGTGGCGACCACCGATGGGACCGCGACGTGCGAGTCGGTCCTCGGCGCCACGACCGTGGCGACGACGCACCGCCAGGTCGAGATCCGGATTGTCCGCCGCGACGTGGTCTGTGCCCTCCATCAGCGGTACCTGCTCGTCGGAACCGTCACCTCGATCAAGGACGGCCTCGACGCCCGCCTCGACGGCACCGGCGTCGATGGGAGCGTGACCTACAGGGCGGCCCGCGCCAAGCTCCAGGGTGACCAGGTCGCCTCGCTCTACGTCGACATGGACCCGCTCTACGACGCCCTCCTCGACGCGGCCGGTCCGCTGGGCATGGACATGGCGACCATGCCCGAGGGGCTGTGGCTGATGAGCGGGGTCAGGGTCACGAACGACGCCCTGATCGTCGACGCCTACGCCCCGGTCGACACCTCGACGCTGCCGTCGGACGCTCCAACCTCGGCGCCCGCCGCCGAGAGCCGGTTCGCCACCATCCTGCCGACCGACACCCTCGGGTACCTGGAGCTCCATGGCGTCGGGGCGTCGGTCGACCAGGTTCTCGCCGCCGTTCGAGCCGAGCCGACCACCGCAGCCGCCCTCGACCAGCTGGAGGCCGCCCTTCGCGCGATCGGCGGTACCGCGAACCTCACCGGCTGGATCGAGGACCTCGCCGTGGCCGTCGTCCCGACCGACGGCGCGGCCGGCGCGGCCGTCCTCATCCGCGGCACCGACGCGGCGACCGCCGCGGCCCGCCTGACCCAGATCAGGAACCTGCTCGTCCTGACCGCGACCGGCACCGACATCACGCTCAGCGACAGCGACCACAACGGCGTGACGGTCACGACCGTCGACCTCGGCGACCTCTCCAGCCTCGTCGGCCCGATGGGATTCCCGGTAAGCCTCGACGGCGAACGTCTCGAGATCGCCTTCGCGGCCCGGGACGACCTGGTCGTGATCGCCGGCGGGGGAGGCATCGTCGAGCGGATCCTCGACGTCGAGGCCGGGTCATCGCTGGCGACGTCGAACACCTACCGACGGGTCATCGAGATCGCGGGCGCCAGGAACAATCTTCAGTACTACGTCGCCCTCGATTCGACCCTCGCCCTCGTCGAGCGATTCCTGCCGGTCGACGAGCTCGAGCAGTGGACGACGGAGTTCAAGCCGTACCTCGAGCACCTGGCCGGGTTCGCGATGACCGCCCAGAGCTCGAGCTCGATGGGCCGCATGAGGACCGTCATCACCGTCAAGTGAGCCACCGGGCCGGCACGAGGCCCGATCGATCTGGAGGAACCTGCACAGCATGGCCGTTCGAATCAGACTGACGCGCGTCGGCGCGACGAAGCAGCCGGCCTACCGCGTCGTCGTCACCGACTCGCGGAGCGCCCGCGACAGCCGCTCGATCGAGACGATCGGGCACTACAACCCCCGGACTGACCCGGTCGAGTTCGTCGTTGACGCCGAGAAGGCGAAGTCGTGGCTCGCCAGGGGCGCCCAGCCGTCCGATACCGTGGCCCGGCTCCTTCGGGCGTCGGGCGTCCTGCCGGCCGCCAGGTAGGAGGGCGCAGATGGCTGCCAGGGAGCTCGTCGAGTACGTCGCGAAGTCGCTCGTCGACGATCCCGACTCGGTCTTCGTGACCGAGGTCGAGGACGCCGAGGGAACCGTCATCGAGCTGCACGTCGCCGAGGACGATATGGGCAAGGTCATCGGGCGGAACGGCAGCGTCGCCAAGGCGCTCCGGACCCTCCTCAAAGTCACCGCCGCCCGGGACGGCGGGTCGGTGACGCTCGAGATCCTCTGAGCGACCCCGCATCGGGCTCGGAGTCGGCCAGCGGGGCGGGTTCGGCGCCGACCGCGAGTAGCCGTCTCGTCGTGGCCCGCGTCCGTGGCCTCCACGGCCTCCGCGGCGTCGTCCGGGTGGAGGTCCTGACGGACCGGCCCGAGGAGCGCTTCGCGCCGGGCCGGGTCCTCCACCGCGAGGGCTCGACCGCGCCGCTCACGATCACCGCCGCCGCAGCCGTCGAGGACGGCCCGGGCTGGCGGCTCCGGTTCCGCGAGGTCGGCTCACGGACCGCGGCCGAGCGGCTGCGGGACGCCTGGCTCGAGACCGAGGTAGATCGCTCGACCGACCTCGAGCCGGGGGCGGTGTGGTGGCACGAGGTGATCGGCTGCGAGGTCCGGGGACTCGACGGACGGTCGCTCGGCACGGTAGCCGACGTCTACCGGGTCGGCGAGGCCGAGGTCGCCGTCGTCCGGGACGGCCCGGTCGGGGCCTTCGACCTGCCGATTGTCAAGGACATCGTCCGGACCTTCGCCCCCGAGCGCGGCGAGATCGTCGTCGACGAGGTCGTCCTGGACCTCGCCGGCGAGCCGGTCGACGCGCCGGCAGCGCGGCCCCCGCGCCGGCGGCCACGCTGGTCCCGCCATGGCAAGGGCGGCGCCGGGCCCGGCGTGGTCGACGCCGGTGCGGGCGAGCCTGGGACCTGAGCGATGCGGATCGACATCGTGACCCTCTTCCCGGCGATGCTGGAGGCACCCCTCTCGGCGAGCATCCCGGGCCGGATCCGGGAGCAGGGGCTCGCCGAGATCCGGGTCCACGACCTCCGCGGCTGGGGCATCGGGCGCCACCGCAGCGTCGACGACGCGCCGTACGGCGGGGGCGCGGGAATGGTCCTGCGGCCGGAGCCGGTCGCCGCGGCGCTCGACGCCCTGCGCGGGCCGGCGAGCACGACGATCCTCCTCGACCCGGCCGGCGAGGTCTTCCGCCAGGACCGCGCGGCCGAGCTCGCGCGGCGCGATCACCTGATCCTGGTCTGCCCTCGCTACGAGGGCGTCGATGACCGGGTCCGGGGCCTCGTCGATCTCGAGCTCTCGATCGGCGACTACGTCCTGACCGGGGGCGAGCTGCCCGCGCTCGTCGTCGTGGACGCCGTGATCCGGCTCCTGCCGGGTGCCATCGACGACGCCTCGACGGCCGAGGAGTCGTTCGCCGACGGCCTGCTCGAGTATCCGCAGTACACCCGCCCGGCGGACTTCCGGGGCCGGGGCGTGCCCGAGGTCCTCGTCAGCGGCCACCACGAGGCCGTTCGCCGCTGGCGCCTGGAGGCCTCGCTCCGGCGGACCCGGGAGCGGCGCCCGGATCTCCTGGCCGGCCGCCCGTCGAGTCCCGAGGAGCGCCGGCTCCTCGAGGCGATCGAAACGGAGCCGCATGAGCGCCAGGGCGAGCCGGACGACGCCCGCTGACCCGCCGGCCCGCGCGCGCCGAGCCATGAGGCTGGCTCATGGAGCCCGTTCATCGTGAGCGTGGCGCCGCGTGAATCTCCTGGCCAGGGAGCCCTTTTCGGCGACGCGGGCAGCACGCATCCCGCGGATCCGATGAGCCGCGCTCATCGCCAGCGAGGAATGGGCGAGAGGATCGGATCCGCGGTCCGCGGGGGGACCTCTGCTATACTCCGCCCTCGGCCGCGCGCGGCCATCCCGATCCACTGACCCAACCGCGGCCTCGGGCTGCCTCCATGACCAGGGAACCGCCACCGTGAACGTGCTCGACGAGATCGTCGCCGACCAGCTCCGCACCGACCTGCCGGACCTCGCCACGGGCGACACGGTCCGCGTCTCGGCCCGCGTCATCGAGGGCAACAAGGAGCGGATCCAGGTCTTCGAGGGCGTCGTCATGCGCCTCCGCGGCGGCGGCATCACCCGGTCGATCACCGTCCGCAAGATCGCCAGCGGCGTCGGCGTGGAGCGGACCTTCAAGATCCACAGCCCCCGAATCGAGAAGATCGACGTCGTCCGCCACGGCCAGGCCCGGCGGGCGCAGCTCTACTTCCTGCGCAAGCGGGTCGGCAAGTCGGCCACGCTCCGGGAGCGCCGCTCGAACGGCTGATGCCGACCGATCTAAGCCTCGGGTCCCCCTCCGACCCCGCCCGTTCGGCGGGGTCGATCGATTCCGGGACGGCGTCGCGACGGCCCGCGGGGTAGGCTAGGGGACGTGCCGCGGATCCCCTCGCTCCGGTTCGAGCGGCCCCTCTGGCGGTCCGGGCTGAGTCGCGTCGTCGGCGTCGACGAGGTCGGCGTTGCCCCGACCTGCGGCGCGGTCGTGGCCGCGGCCGTGATCATCCGGCCCAACTCCCACCGGATCCCCGGCGTCCGCGACTCCAAGACCCTCTCGGCGGCCCAGCGCGAGGGGCTCGCCCCGCTGATCCGGCAGAAGGCCGTCGCGGTCGGCATCGGCGCCGCCTCGGTCGCCGAGATCGACCGGCTGAACATCTACCACGCCACCCACCTCGCTATGCGCCGGGCGATCGCCCGGCTGGGCGGCCACGATCACGTCCTCGTCGACGGCAACCGGATCGCGAACTTCGAAGCCCAGGTCGGCCCGTACACGGCCATCGTGGACGGGGACGCGAAGTGCTACACGATCGCCTGCGCCTCGGTCGTCGCGAAGGTCGTCCGGGACCGGATGATGGCTCGCCTGGCCGACCGCTACCCGGGCTACGGCTGGGAGCGAAACCAGGGCTACGCCACGCTCGAGCACCGCCAGGCCATCCGACGCCAGGGTCTCACCCCGTTCCACCGGCGATCGTTCCTGGCGCTCCAGCGGACCCTCGCCGGCGACCAGCTGGGGCTCGATCTCTTCGGCGACGGCCGGGGCGAGCTCGTGGCCGTGATGGATCAGCCGGCCGGCCTCCCGCCCCGGGCTGGCATGGACGTCGCCGATCTCGTGGCCGATCTCGCCGACGGGCTCGAGCTCGAGGCCGCCGCCCACGGCTGACGACCGGCCAGCGATCGCCCATCCCGGCGCCAGATAAGTGGCAGTGCATTGGCCCGGCGCATCCTCGTGGCATGCAGACACCAGCGCGGCAGATCGGTGCCCGGCGGACCCGGGCCCAGCGGGCCGGCGACGCGGCCGAGGCCCTCGTCGCCGCGCGCCTCCGGGCGGCCGGCTGGACGATCCTCGGCCTGAACGTCCACGTCGGTCGGGCCGAGCTGGACATCGTGGCGATCGACCCGGCGCCGCCGGCCAGGCTGGTCGTCGTAGAGGTACGCACCCGCGGCAGCCGCGACTTCGGCCTGCCCGAGGAGACGGTCGACGCCGGGAAGCGAACTCGCATCCGGCGCGGCGCCCAGGGCCTCCGGGAGCGGGGCATCCTGGCCGACGGGACGGCCGTCCCGGCCCTCCCGCTCAGGATCGATCTCGTGGTCGTGGAGCCCCCTCGCGAGCCGGGTGGTGCGCCGCGGATCCGGCATCACGTGGCGGCGTTGTAGCAGTCGCCCTGTCGGCCCAGCTCCCATGGCCCAATGACCACGCGTTGACCGTCGTTGTCCCGCCCGGGCCGGAGACCGGGCGCGTGCTACACTCCGGCGCGCTGCGGGCGACCGCGGCACCCGTACCGCCCACCGCCGACCGGCGATGGAGCACACACGCGGACCGTTCCGACCGGGACGGTGCCGGCCGAGCCGTCGACGAGGCGGCCCGACGGTCCCCGGCGACGAGGCCCGCGGCGGAAGCAACCGAACAGGAGGACCTGCCCCGTGCCGTCCGTCTCGATGCGGCAGCTGCTCGAAGCCGGAGTCCACTTCGGCCACCAGACTCGCCGCTGGAATCCCAAGATGCGCCCGTTCATCTTCGCCGAGCGCAACGGGATCCACATCATCGACCTCGCCCAGACCGCGCAGCGGCTCGAGACCGCCCTCGACTTCGTCCGCGAGACGGTCGCCCGGGGCGAGCCGGTCCTGTTCATCGGCACGAAGAAGCAGGCCCAGGAGCCGGTCGCCCAGGAGGCGACCCGGGCGGGGATGCCGTACATCAACAAGCGCTGGCTCGGCGGCATGCTCACCAACTTCGTCACCATCAAGAAGCGGATCGGGCTGCTCGAGCAGCTCGAGGCCCGCCAGGGCGCCGGCGAGTTCGAGCGCCTCCCCAAGAAGGAGGCGGCCAAGCTCACCGAGGAGCTGACGAAGCTGACCGCGACCCTCGGCGGGATCCGCAAGATGAAGCGCCTGCCGGGTGCCGTGTTCATCGTCGATCCCCATCGCGAGCGGATCGCCGTTACCGAGGCCAACAAGCTCGAGATCCCGGTCGTCGGCACGGGCGACACGAACGTCGATCCCGACGAGCTCGACTACATCATCCCGGCGAATGACGACGCCATCCGGGCGATCCGGCTGCTGTGCTCGCTCGTCGCCGACGCCGCCATCGAGGGCGCCAACGAGCGGGCTGCCCGGGCGACCATGGAACCCGAGCCCGAGCCGATGGTCGCGGAGCCCGAGTACGACGACGTCGAGGCAAGCGACGCCCTCGTCGCTGCCCTTGCCGGCGGCGCGGCCCTGAGCTTCGCGCCGGACGAGGAAGAGGAGGACGATCTCCTGCCCGGCGCACCCGGCCCGGCCCCGGTCGAGGAAGCGGCCGCGTCGGCCTCGGCGGAGGAGATCGCCGCCGAGCTCGCCCGCGAGGCGGCCGAACGCGAAGCGGCCGGTCCCGCCGGCGGCTGACGGGCCGGCACCACACCGACGACGCACGAACGACGACGGCGGGCCCCAGCCCGCGCCACCAGGGAGCAGGAAACGAGCATGGCCACGATCAGCGCCGAGGCGGTCAAGAACCTCCGCGAGCTCACAGGCGCGGGGTTCATGGACTGCAAGCGCGTCCTCGAGGAGACCGACGGCGATGTCGAGCGGGCGGTCGCGCTGCTGCGCGAGCGAGGCCTCGCCGCGGCCGCCAGGAAGGCCGGCCGGGAGGCCCGCGAGGGCCTCATCTCCAGCTACATCCACACCGGCGGTCGAGTTGGTGTCCTCATCGAGGTCAACTGCGAAACCGACTTCGTGGCCCGGACCGACGAGTTCCAGCGGCTGGTCCGCGACCTCGCCATCCAGGTCGCCGGGCTGGCGCCGCTGTACGTCGACGCAGAGGCCATCCCGGCCGCCGACCTGGAGGCCAAGCGGGCCGATCTCGCCGCCGACCCGGCGGCGGCCGCCAAGCCGGCCGAGATCCGCGAGAAGATCGTCGACGGCCAGCTGAAGAAGTGGCTCAAGGAGGTCTGCCTCCTCGACCAGCCGTTCCGGGACGAGGAGCGCACGGTGCGCGAGCTGGTGACCGACCGGATCGCTACGATCGGCGAGAACATCCGGGTCCGCCGCTTCGTCCGCTATGCCCTCGGGGAGGACCTGTGACCGACGCGCCGACAGCCCCGTCGCGGCCTCGCTACGCACGGATCCTGCTGAAGCTCTCGGGCGAGGCCCTGCTCGGCAACCGGACCTATGGCGTCGATCCCGAGTTCTGCTCGTTCATCGCCCGCCAGGTCGGCGCCGTCCACGCGTCGGGCGTCGAGGTCGGGATCGTGGTCGGCGGCGGCAACATCTTCCGCGGACTCGCGGCCTCGGCCCGCGGGATGGACCGCGCGACCGGCGACTACATCGGGATGCTGGCGACGGTCATGAACGGCCTGGCCCTCCAGGACGCCATCGAGCGTTCAGGGATCCCGGTCCGGGTCATGAGCGCGATCGCGATGAACGAGATCGCCGAGCCATACATCCGGCGGCGAGCCGTCCGCCACCTCGAGAAGGGCCGGGTCGTCATCTTCGTCGCCGGCACCGGCAACCCCTACTTCACGACCGACACCGCAGCCGCCCTCCGTGCCGTCGAGATCGGGGCGTCGGTCCTGCTCAAGGCGACCAAGGTCGACGGGGTCTACGATGCGGATCCCATGACCGTCCCGACCGCCCGCCGTTACGAGCGCCTCGAGTACGCCGACCTGCTGCGCGACCAGCTCCGGGTCATGGACGCCGCGGCCGTCTCGCTGTGCATGGAGAACGACCTGCCGATCGTCGTCTTCGATCTCAACCAGGGCGACAACATCGCCCGCGTCGCGCGAGGCGAGTCGGTGGGCACGCTGATCACCGCGGCGGGCCCGGAGAGCGTGCGGGCATGAGCCAGGAGATCGTTGCCGCGGCCGATCACAAGATGGCCCGGGCCGTCGAGGCCATGGAGCGCGACCTCCAGGGCGTCCGCACGGGTCGGGCGTCGACCAGCCTCGTCGAGCGGATCCACGTCGACTACTACGGGACCCAGACGGCCCTCAACCAGCTGGCCGGGATCAGCATCCCCGAGGCCCACCAGATCGTCATCCAGCCGTGGGACCGGAGCGTCCTCGGCGCGATCGAGAAGGCGATCATCAAGAGCGACATCGGGCTCACCCCGAACGTCGACGGGACGGTCGTCCGGCTCAACATCCCGCAGCTGACCGAGGAACGCCGGCGCGACCTCGTGCGGGTCGTCCACAAGCGGATGGAGGAAGCCCGGGTGGAGATCCGCAACCTCCGCCGCGACGCCGCCGATCACCTCAAGAAGCTGGAGCGCGAGGGCGATCTGGGCACGGACGAGGTCCACCGCCTGCTCGAGGTCATCCAGAAGACGACCGACCGTCACATCGCCGAGGTCGATCGCGTCGGTGGAGCCAAGGAACAGGAGGTCCTCGAGGTCTAGTGACCCGCACACCGCTCGTCCGCCCGACCGACGCGCCCCCCGCGGCTCACGAGCCGGTAGCCGTCGAGGCGATCGAGCGGGGCGACGGCCCCAGCCTCGACGAAACGCTCGCGTCCGAGCTGCCCCGCCACGTGGCGATCATCATGGACGGCAACCGTCGCTGGGCGCGGGCCCGGGGCCTGCCAGAGCTGGAGGGCCATCCGGCCGGCGTCGAGGCGATCCGGAACGTCCTCCGCCACGCCCGCCGACGAGGCCTCCGGGTCCTGACCCTGTACGCCTTCAGCCGCGAGAACTGGGCCCGCTCCGACGACGAGGTCGTCGCCCTCTTCGGGCTCCTCGAGGCGGCGATCCGGAGCGAAACCGCCGAGCTCCGCACCCAGGGCGTCCGGGTCCGGATGATCGGCCGGACGGACGAGCTGCCGGCCGAGACGCGGGCATCGATCGAGGACGCCCTCGATGCCACCGCCGGCGGGACCGAGATGCTCCTCAACATCGCCTTCAACTACGCCGGCCGGACCGAGCTCGTGGATGCCGTCCGGCGGATCGTGGCCGCGGACCTCCGCCCGGACGAGATCGACGAGGCGACGATCGCCGGGGCCCTCTACACCGCCGGGACCCCGGATCCGGACCTCGTCATCCGGACCGGCGGCGAGCAGCGCCTCTCGAACTTCCTCATCTGGCAGTCCGCCTACGCCGAGCTTGTGACGACCGAGACGCTCTGGCCCGACTTCGGGCCGGAGGCCCTCGACGCGGCCCTCCTCGAGTTCGCGTCCCGGCAGCGTCGTTTCGGCCGCTAGGTCGAGCGGTGCTCGGTGACCGGGCGCGGAGTGCCGCGCTCCTGATCCCGCCGCTCCTCGTCGTCCTGTGGCTCGGCGGGCCCTGGATCACCGCCCTCGTCGCGGTCGCGGTCGCGCTCGGGGCCCGGGAGGCCTTCCGGCTCCTGGAGGCGGCCGGGCACCCGGCCTTCCCGGCCCTCGGCGTCGTCCTGGCCCTGGCCATCGCCCTGGCCGACACCCTCACGGCCGTGCCCGGCGGGGCCGGCCTGATCGTCGCAGCGATCGGACTCGTGCTCGTCGGAACGGCTGCCCTCGCGCGTCCGGATCCGCGTGATGGGTTGGCGAGCCTGGCCACGACGGTCTTCGGGGCGATGTACGTCGGCCTGCTCGGCTTCGTGCCCCGCCTGGGCAGCCAGGCGCCGGCCGTCCCCGATGATGCCGTCCTTGGGTTCATCGGTCCGGAGCGGGGCTGGATCCTGCTCCTGCTCCTGTGCGTCTGGGCCTTCGACACCGGCGCCTACCTCGTCGGACGGCGATTCGGACGGCGGCCGTTCATGGCCCACATCTCGCCGGCCAAGACGGTGGAGGGCGTGGTCGGCGGGACGGTGGCCGTGACGATCGTCGCGACGCTTCTGGTGGCCGGTCTGGGACGGCCGTGGTACGCCGGGCTGGTCCTCGGGCCGATCGTGGCCGCCGCGGCCCAGGCCGGCGACCTCGCCGAGTCGATGCTCAAGCGAGCGGCCGGGGCGAAGGACTCGGGCCGGCTCATCCCCGGGCACGGAGGCCTCCTCGACCGCGTCGATTCGTTCCTCTTCGCCGCCCCGGTCGTGCTGCTCTATGCCGTCATCGTCTTCCGCTGAGGCGGCGGCGCGGACGCCGCTCCGCGTCGCCCTGCTTGGCTCGACCGGCTCGATCGGCCGTCAGGCGGTCGAGGTCCTCGCCCGGCACTCGTCGTTCAGGGTTGTCGGCCTCGCGACGGGGCGCAACGCGACGCTCCTCGGCGAGCAGGCTCGCCGGCTCCGCCCCGAGGTCGTCGTCCTCGCGGATCCGGCGGCCAGGGGCGGGCTCGGTGCGCTCCCCGCGGGGACGCGCGTCGAGGGCGGGGCGGACGCCCTGGAGGCCCTGGCCGCGCGCCCGGACCTCGACATCGTCGTCGTTGGCACGGGCGGGATGGTGAGCCTCGGGCCGGTCCTCGCGGCGCTCCGGGCGGGCACGGTCGTGGCCACCGCCAACAAGGAGACGCTCGTCGGGGGCGGCCACCTGGTCATGCCCGAAGCCCGCCGGCTCGCCGCAGCCCGGGCCGGCGGCGATCCTCGTGACCCGCTCGCCAGCCCCCTGGGCTGGCTCCGGCCGATCGATTCCGAGCACTCCGCGATCTGGCAGTGCCTCGTCGGCGAGGATCATGCCGCGATCGCGAGGCTCATCCTCACCGCCTCGGGCGGACCGTTCCTCGACCTCGATGGCGCGGCCCTCGCAACCGTCACGGCGGAGGCCGCCCTTCGCCACCCGACGTGGCGGATGGGCGCCAAGATCACGATCGACAGCGCGACCCTCGCCAACAAGGGCCTGGAGGTCATCGAGGCCCACTGGCTGTACGATGCCCCGTACGAAGCGATCGACGTCGTGATCCATCCCCAGTCGGTCATCCACTCGGCCGTCCTGTTCGTGGACGGATCGCTCAAGGCCCAGCTGGGAACCCCCGACATGCGTCTCCCGATCCAGTACGCCCTGACCCACCCCCATCGCCGCCCCTCGCCGGCCGCGCCGCCCGATCTCGTCGGGATCGGCCGGCTCGACTTCCGGGCGCCCGACGAAACCCGCTTCCCGGCCCTCCGGATCGCGCGCGACGCAGGTCGCCAGGGCCCCTGGGCGACCGCCTCGCTCATCGCCGCCGACGAGGTCGCGGTCGCGCGCTTCCTCGGCGGTGACCTCGACTTCCCGGGCATTCCCAGGCTGCTGGAGGCGGCCGTGGCCAGGTTCGGCGGCCACCGCGAAACCGAGCCGGGCATCGACGACCTGATCGCGCTCGAGGCCGAGATCGAGGCCCGCTACGCCGCGGGAGCCATCGCATGACCGAGGTCCTCCGCACGCTCATCACGATCGTCCTGTTCCTCGGCATCCTGGGGATCCTCGTCCTCATCCACGAGGTCGGGCATTTCGTCGTGGCCCGGCTGTTCCGTGTCCGTGTCCTCGAGTTCGGCGTCGGCTTCCCGCCCCGCGCGAAGGTCCTGCGCAACCGGGGCGAGACGATCTACACCCTCAACTGGCTGCCGATCGGCGGCTTCGTCAAGCTCGAGGGCGAAGACGGCGACGAGGCCGGCGATCCGCGCTCGTTCGTGGCCCAGGGCCTGCCCCGTAAGCTCGCCATCCTGGTCGCCGGCGCAGCGATGAACCTGGTCCTGGCGTTCGTGATCTTCACCGGCATCGCCCTGACCGGGGATCCGGCGATCGGCTACCGGATCGGCCTGGTCGAAGAAGGCTCGCCGGCCGCGCTCGCCGGGCTCCGCGTGGGCGACGTCATCGAGCGGGTCGACGGTCGCATCTTCGGCGCCTTCGGCCCCGGTGACGTCATCGGCGAGATCCGCTCCAAGGCCGGCAATCGCGTGGTCCTGACGATCCGGCGGGACGGGACGACCCTGGAGGTCGCCGCCACGCTTCGCAGCCAGGCCGATGTCGAGGCCGGCAAGGGCGCGCTCGGCGTGGGCGCCCTGGCCGGCCGGACGACCGACGATCGCGTGACCTACGACCCCGCGACCGCGCTCGGCCTGGGCGTCGATCGGACCGTGACCGCCACCCGCCTGATCGTCGACGGCGTCGGCCAGCTGATCGAGGGCATCGTCCAGCGGCCCACCGAGCCGCCCCTGGCGCAGGGACCGGTGGGCATCGCCGCCGGGATCGGCGATGTCTTCTTCAACCTCGGCCCGACGATCACGCTCTATCTCGCCGGCTTCCTGTCGGCCAATCTCGCCGTGGTCAACATCCTGCCCTTCCCGCCGCTCGACGGTGGCCGGACGCTCATGCTCGTGATCAAGCGCTTCGCCGGGCAGCGCGTCTCGCTGCGGGCCGAGCGCCTGACCTACTTCGTCGGCTTCGCGATGCTGCTGCTGTTCCTCGTCTGGGTGACCGCCTTCGACATCGCCCGCGGCCTCGGCGGCGGCTGATGGCAGGGCCCGAGGGCCTCCGGCCGCGACGGCGCGCCACGGTCTCGGTCGATGTCGGGGGCGTCCTCGTGGGCAGCGCCCATCCGGTCGTCGTCCAGTCGATGACCAACACCGACACCGCCGACGCCGACGCGACGGCGATCCAGGTCGCTCGCCTGGCCCACGCTGGCAGCCAGCTGGTCCGGGTGACCGTGAACACGGACGCCGCCGCCGCAGCCGTGCCGGAGATGCTCCGCAAGCTGGCCGACCTGGGTGTCGCGGTGCCGGTCATCGGCGACTTCCACTACAACGGTCACCAGCTCCTGGTCGAGCATCCCGAGACCGCGCGCGGTCTCGCCAAGTACCGGATCAACCCCGGCAACGTCGGCGCCAAGCGCCACGACGAGAACTTCCAGACGATCGTCCGGGTTGCGCTCGACTACGACAAGCCGGTCCGGATCGGGGTCAACTGGGGCTCGCTCGACCAGGCCCTCCTGACCGAGCTCATGGACGCCAACGCTGCCGCGGCCGAGCCGCGCGACAGCCGCGACGTGATGATCGAGGCGATGGTCGAGTCGGCGATGCGCTCGGCGGAGCTGGCCGAGGCGACCGGCCTCCGCCACGACCGGATCATCCTCTCAGCGAAGGTTTCCAACGTCCGTGACCTCGTCGACGTCTACCGGATCCTCGCCCGCCGCTCCGACTACCCGCTCCACCTGGGCCTGACCGAGGCCGGCCTGGGGATGAAGGGCATCGTGGCCTCCACGGCTGGTCTCGCGATCCTGCTGGAGGAAGGCATCGGGGACACGATCCGGGTGTCGCTGACGCCGGCGCCTGGCGGCGAGCGCGAGGAGGAGGTTCGCGTCGCCCAGCAGGTCCTCCAGTCGATGGGCCTCCGCTCGTTCCTGCCCCAGGTCAGCGCCTGCCCGGGCTGCGGCCGGACGACCTCGACCTTCTTCCAGGAGATGGCGGAGCAGATCCAGGGCCACATCCGGACCCGGATGCCCGAATGGCGGGACGCTCATCCGGGGGTGGAGGACATGACCGTCGCGGTCATGGGCTGCGTCGTCAACGGACCCGGCGAGTCGAAGCACGCCAACATCGGGATCAGCCTGCCGGGCACGTTCGAGGAGCCGGTCGCACCGGTCTTCGTCGACGGCAAGCTCGACCGGACGCTTCGGGGCACGGGCCTGGTCGGCGAGTTCATCGACATTCTTGAGCGCTACGTCGAGCGGCGATACCCGGCCCAGGCGGAGATCGCCTCCGGCTAGCCGCTGGGGCAACGCGTACCGAATCGCGGTGCATCGTGACGCGCCCCGGAGAGCGTGGCTATCCTCGGGACGTCGCCGCAGGAGGGGCATCCGCTGTCGGACCAACGCACGTCACGTGGCCTGATCGAGTACCGACTGACGGGCGGTGGCCCGGTGGTGATGGTCCTCAAGGGTGGCCACTGCTCACGATCGACACGTCTGGGCCATGAGCGCCTGGCCGAGCACGGCTTCAGCGTCCTGGAACCTTCGCGCCCCGGATATGACGGGACGCCCCGTTCGGTCGGCTGCACGGCACAGCGTTCCGCCGATGCCCTCGCCGGCCTGCTCGACGAGCTCGGGATCGGCAGAGCCAGTCTCGTCGCGATCTCGGCGGCAGGTCACACCGGGATCGAGCTCGCGCGCCGGCACCCGGACCGCATCGAGCGTGTCAGCTTCGAGTCGGCCGTCGCGCTTCCGTGGAGCGCCGGCATCCGTCGCGGCGGGCGGATCCTGTTCGGCCCGGCCCAGGCTCTCGTCTGGGGCGCGACGCGGGCCGGACTGCGACTGGCACCGGAGATCACCCTGCGCCTGGAGCTGAGTCAGGTTACGACGCTCGATCCGGGTCGCCTTGTACGGGAGATGGACGCGGCGACGCGCGAGCAGTACCTGGACGCCTATCGGAGCCTCTGGTCGGGACAGGGGTTCGCGTGTGACCTGGGGCACGAGAGTCCTTCCGATGAGCCGATCGACCAGCCGGCCCTGATCGTGCGAGGCACGAATGACCCATCGGTGCCCGGAGCGCACGCGGCCCGCCTCAAGGCGCTGTGTCGTCAGCATGAGGCCCTCGAAGTCGACGCCGAGACGCATTTCATCTGGTTCGGCCGCGCTGCTGAACGAGTCTGGACGAGCCGCCTGACGTTTCTCACCGTCGGCGAAGGGTGATCACCGCCCGCCGATTGGCGGGGCAGCCCCGGCGCTTCGAGCGCTGGGCCGCCGTGGCGAGCAGACTCGCGATGACTGAGCGTCACCTCCCCCCCGATTCCCTGCAGATTCGGTACAACGTCAGGGGCGGGTCGTGCTCGTTCGTCCCGTCCGTGATCCCGAGGAGAGCGTCGCCCGGCCGTCCGACCCGACGAACGTGGCCCGACCTCCGGCGCCCCGGCTGGCTTCGGAGGAGCTGCCGCAGCCGTCGCTGATCGACGGTCCACCATCCCGGGTGTATACTCCGCGGCGAATCGAAACGGCCGCCTCGTGGACGTGGGTGACCCCCACGTATTTTTTTCGGCGGGGCCTCGAACAGCAGACGACGTGATTGGAGGGCGAAGCGACCATGAGTCGAGATTTCGTCGGTGCCCTCCTCCAGCTCAACGCCGAGAAGCAGGTTCCCCGCGAGCAGCTCATCCGGACGGTGGAGGAGGCGATCCAGGCCGCCTATCGCCGGATCGCCAACGAGGAGGACATCCACGTCCGGATCGACGGCGAGAGCGGCAAGATCCGGGTCTTCCGGGCCCGCGTCGCCGTGGCCGAGGTGGAGGACCCCCTGACCGAGTTCAGCCTCGACGAGGCCCGCGCCCACAAGGCCGACGCCCAGGTCGGCGAGCTCGTCGAGACGGAACAGCTCGACGGCGAATCGTTCGGCCGCATCGGCGCCCAGACGGCCAAGCAGGTCGTCCTGCAGCGCCTCCGCGAGGCCGAGCGTGACGTCGTCTACGACCAGTTCGCGAGCCGCGAGGGCGAGCTCATCACCGGGACGGTGAACCGGGCGGAGCCGCGGGCGATCATCCTGGATGTCGGCAAGGGCGTCGAGGCGATCCTCGCCACGACCGAGCAGAGTCCCCTCGAGCACTACCGGATCGGTCAGAACGTCAAGGCCTTCGTCCTGGAGGTCCGGCGCGGGCCCAAGGGCCCGATGCTGATGGTCAGCCGGACCCACAAGGGCTTCCTGAAGCGGCTCTTCGAGCTGGAAGTTCCCGAGATCCACAGTGGCACGGTCGAAGTCCGGGCGATCGCCCGCGAGGCCGGTAGCCGGAGCAAGGTCGCAGTGTCATCGCGCCAGGAGGGGCTCGATCCCGTCGGCGCGACCGTCGGCCAGCGGGGCGCTCGCGTCCAGGCCGTCGTGGCCGAGCTCGGCGGCGAGAAGATCGATGTCATTCCCTGGAACGACGATCCCGGTCAGTTCGTCGCCAATGCCCTCTCGCCGGCCCAGGTCCTCTCGGTCGACATCGACACCGAGCATCGCATCGCGAACGTCACCGTCCCCGAACGGATGCTGTCGCTGGCGATCGGCCGCGAAGGTCAGAACGCCCGGCTGGCCGCCCGGTTGACGGGCTGGCGGATCGACATCCGGAGCGATGTCTCCGTCGCCGAGGCAAAGGCGGCCGAGGCCGCCGGCCAGGCGATCGAGGTCCAGCCCGCTTCACCGGCGCCCGGTGCCGAGGTCACCGCCGACGCCCCGACCGCTGCCGCCGCTGCCCCCGCTGCCGCGACGGACCCGCCCATTGAAACCGCGGCCGACCCACCCGTTGAAACCGCCGCGGAGAAGAGGCCGAAGGCCCGGACCCGCAGGGCCGCGCCCGCC
>JBFMEV010000028.1:0-42908 GCA_040752335.1 Chloroflexota bacterium | reverse complement strand
TCGTCCGGCTCCGGCTGCTGCGGCTCAACGGTGACTGGAGCCGCTACTGGTCCGGACGCTTCGGGGCGACCCTCCGACCCTGGCCGTCCGCCGCCTGATCGCTCAGCACAGAGAATGGGATGCTTCCTCGTCAGGAGCCCGGCCCGCCCGTGACCACCTTCGCCTGGGTCATCGACCAGACCTCGTGCATCGGCTGCCACGCCTGCACGACGGCCTGCAAGTCGGAGAACGAGGTCCCCCTCGGGGTCAACCGGACCTGGGTCAAGTACGTCGAGCGCGGCGCCTTTCCTGAGACGCGCCGCGACATCGCGGTCCTCCGCTGCAACCACTGCGCCGACGCCCCGTGCGTCAAGGTCTGCCCTACGACCGCGATGTTCAAGCGGGCCGACGGGATCGTCGACTTCGACACCTCGCGCTGCATCGGCTGCAAGGCCTGCATCCAGGCCTGCCCCTACGACGCGATCTACATCGATCCCGAGGAGCATGTTGCCGAGAAGTGCAACTTCTGCTCCCACCGGGTGGACCGGGGCCTCCTGCCCGCCTGCGTCGTGGTCTGCCCGACCGAATCGCTCGTCTTCGGCGACATCGAGAACCCGGCAAGCCGGGCCGCCCAGATCCTTGCCTCCCGCCCAACGACGGTGCGCCGGCCGGAGCAGGGCACGCGGCCGCAGGCCTTCTACGTTGGGGCCTCGGCCGTGGCCCTCGATCCGCTGGCTCCCGCCCACGGCGATCGCTACATGTGGGCAGACCGGCGGACGGGCGGCGCCAAGGACTACACCGCCGAGCTGGCGGCGTCCCAGGCCGGCGGTGGGAGCGGCCGGACGCCGAGCGTGGGGCGCTCGCTCGTCGGCACGGCGCTGCCGGTCGTCACGGGTGCCCCGGCGGCGCTGGGGGCCCCGCGCGGTCCGGGCATCTCGCCGACCCTGCCCGGCCCCGATCCGCTGATGGCTGCCGGGACGGGCGCCGCCCCCGTGCCGGTGGACGCCGCCGCGCCGGCCCCCTGGCAGGGCCCCGTGGACCCGGACCTGGTCCGCCCCGGGACCCGCGTCGCCTACGACGTCTTCCATCCCCGGCCGTGGGGCTGGAAGGTCGCCCTCTACCTCTGGACCAAGGGCATCGGGGCCGGGGCGTTCGGGCTGATCTTCCTGGCCGCTGCGCTGGGCCTCGCACCGGTGGACCAGATTACCCGCGTCGTCGCTGCGACGATCGCGCTCGCCGGCGTCGGGCTCACCACCCTCCTCCTCGTCGCCGACCTCAAGCGTCCCGAGCGGTTCCTCTCGATCCTGTACCGGCCGCAGCGGCGGAGCTGGCTGGCGATCGGGGCCTTCATCCTCGTCGGCTACAGCGGCCTCCTGGGCCTGTGGTGGCTGGGGACCCTGGTGGGGGTCGGCGAGGCGGGGGTCGGCGAGGCGGCACTCACCGCGCTCGGCTGGCCGGCCTTCGGCCTGGCCGTGATGACCGCCGTGTACTCGATGTTCCTGCTGCGCCAGTGCGAGGCCCGCGACCTGTGGCAGCGGCCGGTCGTGGGCGTCGTCCTCGTCGCCCAGGCAACGATCCTGGGGGCCGCGTCGGTCATTCCCGCGCTCCTCGTCCTGGACGCCCCGGCCGCCCTCGTCGACGTCGCGGCGGCCGCGCTCCTCGCCGGCGGCGGGCTCAACCTCGCGGCGCTGCTGGCGGGCGAGGCGTTCGCCGACCACCCGACGGCCAACGCCCGTGCGGCGGCGCAGCTCCTCGTCCGCGGGCCCTTCGCCGGGGCGTTCTGGCTTGGCGGCGTGACCCTCGGCGGGATCCTGCCGGTCCTTGCCGGGATCGCCTGGCTCGCCGCCGCGGCGGCCGGGGCCGCGGCCGCGCCGATCCTCCTCGCCACGGGCCTGGCCGCCGCGCTCGGGCTCCTGTGGTACGAGCTCGGCTTCATCACGGCCGGCCAGGCCGTCCCGATCAGCTAGGACTCGCTATGACGACCGACCGCACGAACGGACGCAGGCCCGCCACCGACCGTCAGGCCACTGACCGTCAGGCCACCGACCGTCAGGCCACTGACCGTCGGGCCGCCGACCATCCGGCCAACGGCGGCGCGATGCAGCCCGGCTTCGACGCCTTCCCACCGCCGGAGCGGTGGTACCACTGGACCGAGCTCGACCCGAAGGCCTGGCCGCGCCGCGAGGAGCACGACTACACCCTCGTCCCGACGACCTGCTTCAACTGCGAGTCGGCCTGCGGCCTGCTGGCCTACGTCGACACGGCGAGCGGTGAGATACGCAAGTTCGAGGGCAACCCCGCCCATCCCGGCAGCCGCGGCCGGAACTGCGCCAAGGGCCCCGCGACCCTCAACCAGGCCGAGGACCCGGAGCGGATCCTGTACCCCATGCGTCGGGTCGGGGCGCGCGGCGGCGGCGGCTGGGAGCGCTGCACCTGGGACGACGCCCTCGACGACCTTGCCGGCCGGATCCGAGCGGCCCTGGCCCGGCGCGAGCCGAACAAGGTCATGTACCACGTGGGCCGGCCGGGCGAGGACGGCTTCACGGAGCGGGTCCTCGCGGCCTGGGGCGTGGACGGCCACAACTCCCACACCAACATCTGCTCGTCAGGCGGCCGGGCCGGCTACGCCTTCTGGATGGGTTACGACCGGCCCTCGCCGGATTACGCCAACGCGAAGGTCATCTTCCTCATCAGCGCCCACCTCGAGAGCGGCCACTACTTCAACCCCCACGCCCAGCGGATCGTCGACGGCCGCCGCAACGGGGCGAAGCTGATCGTCGTGGACCCCCGCCTCTCCAACACGGCCGCCCAGGCCGACGAGTGGCTGGCCGCCTGGCCCGGCAGCGAGCCGGCGATCCTGCTGTCGATCGCCCGTCACCTCATCGTGACCGGGCGGTTCGACCGGACCTTCGTCGAGCGCTGGGTCAACTGGGCCGACTACCTGGGGGCCGTGCGCCCGGACCTCGAGACACCGACATTCGAGGCCTTCGTCGCGGAGCTGGAGCGGCTCTACGGCGGCTACACCTTCGAGTACGCCGAGGCCGAGAGCGGCGTCCCGGCCGCCCAGCTCGAGCGGGTGGCGGAGCTCGTCGGCGGGGCCGGGACGGCCCTCGCCGCCCACAACTGGCGGGCCAGCTCGGCCGGCGTCATCGGTGGCTGGCAGACCGCCCGCTGCCTGTTCTTCCTGAACGTCCTGACCGGCTCCATCGGCACGCCCGGCGGGACCTCGCCCAACGGCTGGGACAAGTTCGTGCCCCGGCCGCCGTACATGCCGCCCCATCCGGGCACCTGGAACGAGCTCACCTGGCCCCGCGAGTACCCCCTCGCGTTCTTCGAGATGTCGTTCCTCCTGCCCCACTTCCTCCTCGAGGGCCGGGGCAGCCTGGACGTCTACTTCACCCGGGTCTACAACCCGGTCTGGACGAACCCCGATGGCCTGACCTGGGTGGAGGCCCTCCGCCGCGAGGACCTGGTGGGGCGCCACGCCGCGCTGACCCCGGTCTGGAACGAGACGGCCTGGTACGCCGACTACGTCCTGCCCGTGGGTCTCGGTGGCGAGCGCCACGATCTCCACTCCTACGAGACCCATGCCGGGACGTGGATCGGCTTCCGCCAGCCGGTCACCCGGGTCGCCGCCGAGCGGGCCGGCCGGGTCGTGACCGACAGCCGCGAGACGAACCCCGGCGAGGTCTGGGAGGAGAACGAGTTCTGGATCGAGCTGTCGTGGCGGATCGATCCCGACGGCTCGCTCGGCATCCGGCGCTGGTTCGAGGCGCCGGACCGGCCCGGCGAGAAGCTGACCGTCGACGACTACTACGGCTGGATCTTCGAGCACTCCGTCCCGGGCCTGCCCGAGGCGGCGGCCGCGGAGGGCCTGACGCCCCTGGCCTACATGCGCAGGTACGGCGCCTTCGAGATCGAGCAGGACGTCTACGGCCGCCACGACGAGGCGGTCCAGGCGACCGGGCCCGGCGTGGTCGTCGACGATGGGGCGATCTACGGGCCGGCGCCGGCGCCGTCGCCCAACATCGTGCCCACGCCACCGGCCCCCAGGGATGCCGAAGGGCGGGTCCGCCACGGGGTCGTCGTGGACGGCGAGGGCCGGCGGGGCTTCCCCACGCCCTCCGGTCGGCTCGAGTTCTACTCCCCCACCCTGGCGGCGTGGGGCTGGCCGGACCTGGCCGTCCCGGCCTATGCCTCGTCCCAGGTGGCCCGGGAACGGATGACCGGGCCGAACGACTTTGCCCTCGTACCGACCTTCCGGCTGCCCGTCCTCATCCACACCCGGAGCGCCAACGCGAAGTGGCTGACCGAGATCGCCCACGGCAACCCGGTCTGGATCAACCCCGACGACGCCGCGCGGGTCGGCGTCGCATCGGGCGACCTGGTCCGCGTCGAGACCGACATCGGCCACTACGTCAACCGGGCCTGGGTCACCGACGGGATCCGGCCCGGGGTCGTCGCCTGCTCCCACCACATGGGCCGCTGGCGCCTCGGCGCCGACGCCGGAACGGATCGCTGGGCCAGCGCCCGGGTCGAGCTGAGGGAGCTGCCGGCGGCGGGTGCCGTGACCCCGGCTGGCGAGGAGGGCGCGGGCCGGCGCTGGCGGATGCGGCGCCTCGAGGGTGTGCGGCCGTTCCAATCCGCCGATCCGGACTCGTCCCGGATCTGGTGGCGCGACGCCGGCGTCCACCAGAACCTCACTTTCCCGGTCCATCCGGACCCGGTCTCAGGTGCCCACGCCTGGCACCAGCGGGTCACCGTCCGGCCGGCCGCCCCCGAGGATCGCGAGGGCGACATCGTGGTCGACACGGGTCGCTCGCGCGAGATCTACCGGGAGTGGCTCGCCCTTGCCCGCCCCGGGCCCGGACCTGCCGGCCTGCGCCGGCCGGAGTGGCTGCTCCGACCCCTCCGGCCGACTGCCGACGCCTACCGCATCGCCGAATCGCCGGACGCGGCAACCGGGCCGCCCGCCACGGTCACGGCGACCGCCGCAACGGCCTCACCGCCGACACCCCTTGCCAGGAGACCGCAGAATGGGCACCGTCATGACCGCTGACGTCGTCCCGACCTCGCCAGCCCGACGCAGTCGTCGGGCGCGCGCCGTTGGCCGTTCCACGCGACCGCGGGCCCTGCCCGACGGCGTCATGAGCCCGACCATCGCGGCACCGATCCTGGAGCGGGCCGCCCGGGTCATCAGGGTCCTCGGCCATCCGCTCCGACTGCGGCTGCTCGAGCGACTGGAGGCCGGCGAGACGAACGTCACGGACCTCGTTCGGGCCAGCGGCGCGACCCAGGCCCTCGTGAGCCAGCACCTCGGGATCCTGCGGGCCGAGGGCGTCGTGGGAACCCGGCGCGACGGCGGCCGGATCTTCTACCGGATCACCGAGCCCAAGGTCCACCGGATCCTCGACTGCATCCGCGACTGCGACATGCCCGAGCTGGCAACCTGGAGCGGTCCCGGGCTCCTCGAGCTGACCGGCGACGACTGACCGCCGGGATGGCGGAGGTCCACGGTCTCCTCGCCCGCGTCGCCCTCGTCCTGGCCCTCGTGACGGCCGCCTGGACGGTCGTCCTCGTTGCCGGCCGCCGGCCCATTCGTCCGGCGCTCCTTGGCGGTTTCGCCTGGATCGTCGTCCTGATCGCCGCGACCGGGCTCCTCGGCGTCGTCCTTGGCCTGACCGCGGGATGGCCCGCGGACCCGCTCCACCTCGTCTACGGCGTCCTGGCGGCGGTCACCCTGCCCGGGGCCTGGGCGCTCTCCCGAACGCGCCCCGATCCGCGGCGGACGGTGCTCGTCCTCGCCGTCGCCGCGATCGTCCAGGTCATCCTCGTCGTCCGCCTCCTCCAGACCGGCGGATGACCGGGTGATCGGCGGCGTCCGCCTGACGCCGGTCCGGCTCGTCGTCGCCGGCACCTGGCTGATCGGCTCGATCGCGGTCATCGTGGTGTCGGGAGCCGACCCGCTGGTCCGGCTCCTGGTGGGGCTCGGCTTCGCCGCGGCGTTCCTGTCCGGGCTCGTCGGCGTGGGTGGCGCCGTCGTCCTCATCCCGATGCTGCTGTACATCCCGCCGCTGGTGGGCCTGGCGACGCTCGGCATCAAGACCATCGCCGGGACGACGATCGTCCAGGTCACGGCGGCGTCGCTCTCGGCGGCCACGGGCCATCGGGCCGGCGGCCACGTGGACCGGCGGCTGGTCTCGATCCTGGGCCCGACGATGATCGGCGCCTCGTTCGTGGGGGCGTTCGCCTCGGCCTTCTTCGACCCGATCGTCCTGGAGGCGGTCTTCGCCAGCCTCGCCGTCTTCGCCGCGGCGATGATGCTGGGGCTGCGCAACCGGGCTCCGGCCCACGTCGACGGGCCGCTGGCCTTCGATGCCCGGCTGGCGGTCGCGATCGGCGTGGTCGTGGGTGTCCTGGCCGGGTTCATCGGCGCCGGCGGCGCGTTCTTCCTGGCCCCGGTCCTGCTCCACGTCCTGCGCATCCCGATGCGCTACGTCATCGGCTCGACCGTGGGGATCGTCGCGATCTCGTCCGGGGCCGGCCTGCTCGGCAAGGCCCTGACCAACCAGGTCGACTGGCTCCTTGCGGCCGCGCTCGTGGTCGGCGCGCTGCCCGGCGGGCGGGTGGGCGCCATCGTCTCGAGGCGGACATCGCCACACCGGCTCGGGATCGTGCTCGGTCTCCTCATCCTCGCCGTCGCGATCCGGATGTGGCTCGACATCGCGAGCCAGCTCGGGGTTGCCTAGCCCGCCGGGCGGTGACGCGGAGCAGCGCCCGGCCGTGGTCGCGGAGCAGCGCCCGGCCGTTGTCGCGGAGCAGCGCCCGGCCGTTGTCGCGGAGCAGCGCCCGGCCGGTGGCCGGGAGCCTGACCTGGATTAGCTCGACACCGCGAGCCGGATGGGCCTCGCCTGAGCGGCTGGAACCCGGCGTCCTGTAAGCCCCAGCAAGCCGCTCATTTCGTTACCAGGAGACCGTTAGGTCAGGATCTGGCGCGTCGCATCCGGGCATGCGGCCCAAAGTTGTCCCGGCCCACGTTCGGCTCGGGATGATTCCGCCGCCGACGACCCGGCCGGGGCCCGGCAAATGCCCTTACGGTCGCCGGGTGACGAACTGACCAGGTAGCGGCCTCGGGTGCGGGGGCGCCGGCCGGGGCGCCGGTCGAAGCGCCTGCCGGGGCGCTGGCCCTGGCGCCGGCCGTGGCGTCGACCCGGGCGCCGGTCGGAGCGCCGGCCGTGGCGTCGACCCGGGCGCCGGTCGGAGCGCCGGCCGGGGCGCTGGCCGTCACGTCGCCGACAGCACGCCGTCGGCGATCGCACGGACCTCCGCCACCGTCCGGGCCGTGAGTGCAGCCTCGGCGGCTGCGCGGCAGGCATCCGGCCCCAGGGTGGCCAACCTCGCCCGAACCGCGCCGATCGAGCCCGGTGTGACGCTCAGCTCGGTGACCCCGAGGCCGGCGAGGATCGGGCCGGCGAGCGGGTCGGCCGCCGCCTCACCGCAGACCGCTACCGGACGGCCGGCGAAGGCGGCCGCCCGCACGACCCCGGAGATGAGCCGCAGAACCGCCGGCTGGAGGGGGGACGCCAGCTCGGCGAGCTGGGGATTCGTTCGGTCGGCGGCGAGCGCGTACTGGACGAGGTCGTTCGTCCCGATGCTCAGGAAGTCGACCTCGGATGCAAGTGCGTCGGCCAGGATTGCCGCCGAGGGGACTTCGATCATGATCCCGAGCCGGACGTCCTCGGCGACCTCGGCCCCCGCGGCGCGCGACGCCGCGGCCGCCCGGTCGAAGGCGGCTTGCGCAGCCCGAACCTCCTCCACGGTGGAGACCATCGGCAGGAGGACCCGGAGCGGGCGTTCAGGCGTGGCTTCGAGGAGCGCCCGGAGCTGGGTCTCGAGGAGTCCCGGGTGACGAAGGCCCAGTCTGATCCCTCGGACGCCGAGGGCCGGGTTCGCCTCGGGGCCGGACCCGGCAACCTCGCCGGCACTGTCGCCGGTGTCGGGAGCCAGGTACGCCGCCGGCTTGTCGCCGCCGACGTCGAGGGTCCGGAAGACGGTCGGTCGGTTGACCATCGCGGCCGCGATCCGCCGATACAGCGCCCGCTGCTCCGCGAGGCCGGGGGCCACGGCCCGACCGAGGAACAGCAGCTCGGTCCGGACCAGGCCGATCCCGTCGGCCCCGGCCGCGGCGGCCTGCTCGGCCTCGCGGACGGAGCTGACGTTGGCCTCGACCGCCACACTGAAGCCGGTGGCGAGGTCGGCGGTGAGGTCGGCGGGCGGGGTTGCCCGCGGTCCGGCTGCCGCCGCGACGACGGCCATCGATCTCGACGTCCGGACCAGAGCCTCCAGGTCGTCGCTCGTGGGATCGATGACGAGGCGGCCCTCGCCACCGTCGACCGCGCCCGGATGCCCGTCGCAGCCGGCGTCGAGGGCCCGGCCGAGGCCCAGCGCCAGGGGGATCCCGAGGGCCCGCGCGACGATCGCCGCATGGCCGTTCGGGGCGCCCGCGGCGAGCGCGATCCCGGTCACGAGCTCCGGTCGCAGGGCCGCCACGAGCGAGGGCTCGAGGTCCGCCGCGGCGACCACGGCCGGCGCGCCGTCGCGATGGTGGAGCGATGGCCGAGCCCGCCCGGTCAGCAGATCGACGACCCGCCGGGCGACGTCGCGGAGATCCGCCGCGCGCTCACGGAAGTACGCGTCGTCGACGCCGGCAAGGACGTCGGCCTGCTCGGCCGAGACGCGCTCGATCGCGGCCACGGCCGTGGCCCCGTCGCGGACGAGGGTGAGGGCCGGGTTCACGATCCCGGGATCGCGGGCGAACAGGGCCTGGGCCTCGAAGATCGCCCCGACCTCGTCGCCGGCACGGGCGGTCGTGTCGCGGGCGAGGGCCTCCAGCTCGTGCGCCGCGGCATCGAGGGCCGCGCGGAGGCGGTCGATCTCGACGGCCGGGCCGCGGCCGTTTCGGGACTCGGCGACACGGGCGATGGCGGCGACCTCGGAGGCGCCACCCAGGGGCGGGCCCGAGCCGGCCGGCACGGCGGCGACCCACAGGAGCCGCCCGATCCCGACGCCGGGTGAGCCGGGCCGGCCCTCCAGGACAGCGCGCGTCATGGGCGAGCGGTGGAGTCGGCGAGGACGCGGAGCAGGATCGCGGCCGACGACGCGCCCGGATCGCGGTGGCCGATGCTCCGCTCCCCGAGGTACGAGGCCCGGCCCTTCGTGGCCAGCATCGGGACCGTGGCGAGCGCGCCGGCTTCGGCCGCGTCGGCGGCGGCGGCGATGACCCGGGCGACGTCCCCACCCGCCTCGAGCGCGGCCCGGGCCGCGCCGGCCGCGGGGACGATGGCATCGAGCATCGTCTTCTCACCGGTCGTCGACTTGCCGAGCGCCCCGATCCCGGCCGCCGCGGCCTCCAGGCCCGTCACGAATGCGGCCGCCGTCGACGGCTGGCCGCCCGCCACCGCCCCGGCGGCCCGCAGGAAGGCGGTCCCGTAGAGCGGCCCGGCGGCCCCGCCGACGGTGCTGATGAGCGTCTTGCCGGCGAGCCGCAGGAGATCGGCGGTCGCGGTCGTGTCATCCGCAGCTGGGTCGGACCCGGCGGGCACCTCCTGCCCGTCCAGCTTCGCCACGATCGCGGAGAAGCCACGATCCATGTTGATCCCGTGGTCGCCGTCACCGATCGCCTGGTCGAGGGCGGTCAGGGCCGGCGCCTCGGCGTGGAGTCGCCCGGCGGCGACTCGGAGCCAGGCGACCAGCGCGTCGTGCATCGGGGTCGACCTCTCGAATGCAGCGGGGGCGCCGGGGCGGGCGGGGGGGGGGGGCCCCCCCTCTACGGCGGGGGGGCCGCGGGGCGGGGGTGGGGCCGCCGCCCCGGCGGCCCTGGAGGGAGGGAGGATGTGCCGTCAGACGCCCCAGCGCAAGGCGGGGGTGTGGACCGGCGCGTCCCACAGCCGGACGAGCTCGTCGTCGAGGCGCAGGAGCGTCACCGAGAAGCCGGCCATCTCGAGGCTCGTGATGTACGGGCCGACGAGGCTCCGAGCGATCGAGATGCCCTGGCCACCCAGGATCCGGCTGACGCTGTTGAAGGCCGCGTAGAGCTCGATGAGCGGGGTCCCGCCCATGCCGTTGACGAAGGCGAGCACCGCGTCGCCGCGGGACAGGCCCAGGTCGGAGACGATCGGCGAGACGAGCCATTCGGCCATGTCGTCGACCGGCGCCAGCTTCTCCCGGCGTCGGCCGGGCTCGCCGTGGATGCCGATCCCGACCTCGACCTCGTCGGGGCCGAGCTCGAAGGTCGGCGTGCCGGCCGCGGGCACGATGCAGCTCGTCAGGGCGAGGCCCATCGAGCGGCCGGCGGCGTTGACCTTGACGGCCGTGGCCGTGACCTCGGCCAGCGAACCGCCGGCCTCGGCCTTAGCCCCGGCGATCTTCTCGACGAGGACGGTCACGCCCACGCCCCGGCGACCGGCGGTGTAGAGCGAGTCCTGGACGGCGACGTCGTCGTTGGTGACGACCGAGCTGACCTCGATCTCGCCGGCCACCAGCTCGGCGGCCATCTGGAAGTTCAGGACGTCGCCGGTGTAGTTCTTGACGATGTGGAGGACGCCGGCGCCGCCGTCGACGGCCCGCGTCGCGGCCTCCATCTGGTCCGGGACCGGCGAGGTGAAGACGTTGCCGGCGCAGGCCGCGTCGAGCATGCCCAGGCCCACGAAGCCGCCATGGAGCGGCTCGTGGCCGGAGCCGCCGCCCGAGACGAGGGCGACCTTGCCCTGGACGGGCCCATCGGCCCGCAGGACGACCTGGTTCGGGGCGTCGATCCGGACGATGTCGGGATGGGCGGCCTGGAGCCCGGCGAGGCTCTCGGGGACCAGGTCCTCGACCCGGTTGACGAGCTTCTTCATCGCCACGGGTGCGTTCGTTGCCATCGGTGGTTTCCTTTCGTGCGCTCGAGATCGTGGGCGACGCGGGTCGGGCGTCGGGGTCCGTCGTCGCGGTCAGGCATCGGCACGGGCGCCCTCGGGCACCGTCGTGCCGGGGACGCTCGCCGTTCGCTGGCTGCCGACGAACTGGTAGGCGAAGGCGCCCACGAGCCCGCCGATGATCGGGCCGGCGATGTAGACGACGAGCTGGTCCCAGTTGGTGGTCTTGCCGATGAGCTGCTCGACGATGTTGGGGCCCAGCTGGCGGGCCGGGTTGAGGGCCGCGCCGGTGATCGGGCCGACGAGGATGATGATCCCGTAGACGATGAAGCCGATGATGATCCCGGCGAAGCCGGCCGGGGCGCGGCCGTCGACGGCGGCCCCGAAGACGGTGAAGACGAGGATCGCCGTCCCGATGGCCTCGGCCGCCAGGGCGATGCCGATCCCGCTCGTGTCAGGGTTGTAGCTCACCGCGCCGAGCCCAAGGGTCACCGGGTCGTTGCCGATGAGGATGATCCAGGTGAGCGCCGCCCCCAGGATCGCGCCGACGACCTGGGCGCCGATGTAGCTGACGGCCGTGGTCGTGTCGATCTTGCGGGTCGCGAGCAAAGCGATCGTCACGGCCGGGTTGATGTGGCAGCCGCTGATGTGGCCGACCGAGTAGACCGCGGCGAAGATCGCGAAGGCAAAGGCGAACGAGATCGTCGACAGCTCGGCGCTGCCGAACGGGTTGCTGCCGGTGAGGTGGATGGTCAGCGGCACGGATCCCGCGCCGATGAAGACGAGGATGGCGGTCCCGAGGACCTCGGCGCCGAGCTTCTGGCTGAGAGTCGGGGACGACATGGCTGGCTTCCTCCTGGCTGGGACGGGGCGGGGATTCCGCTACGACTCGATGACCGCGGTGCCGGTGGTCAGCGCCGCGAACGGCGCGAGCTCTGCGGTCAGGCTGGCGATGGCGTCCGGTGCGTCCGGACCCTCCGCCTCCAGGGCGATCTCGCTGCCCGGCCGGATCGTCAGGCCGAGCAGGGCGATGAGGCTCTTGGCGTCCGCCGCCCGGTCGCCGTGGCGGACGGTCACCCGGCTCTGGAACCGGCTGGCAACCTGGACGAACCTCGCCGCCGGGCGGCTGTGGAGTCCGCTCGGATCGAGGATCGTGAGAGCCCGGCGCTCCATCTCAGGACCCCGGGACCTTCGGGACCGCGAGGGCGTCGGCCGCGGCGGCGGCCACATCCTCGAGGTCGGCCCCGACGCTCGCCTGGACCGCGGCCACGACCGCGCCCTCGACGAGCGGGCCCGAGCTGACCCGGACGATCGCCCGGTCGGCCGGGTCGAGGTCCTCGAGGGCAAGCTCGAGGCTGAGCGCGGCGCTGCCGAGGTCGAGCAGGACGAGGACGCCCTCGGCCCGATCCTCCGGCCCGCCGATCGCGGCCCGGACGGCCTCGGCGATCTGTGGGGCACTCGTCCCGAGCCGGCCGTCCTGGGTGCCGCCGGCGATCGTCACGCGGACGTCGTCGCCGGCGACCTGGGCGACCATCTCGCGCAGGCCCTCGACGAGGGTGCGGCTGTGGGACACGAGCACGAGACTCACCAATCGCGCCTCCTTTCGCGGGTACCTTGCGGTTGCCGACGATCCTCGCGGCCGGCTCGTCAAGAAGAAAGCAAGATCCGTGATGGATCCGCGATGAATGCGTCGCGGCGGCTCGCGCGTCGCGGTCCGTCCGTTGCCGGGTTGCGGCCGGGTGCCTAGACTCCGCCGTGCCCGCCGCCTTCGAGGTACGGATGCCGACCCCGACCCCGACCCGGTCCACCGGCGTCGCCAGCGCCCCGCCCGGATCAACCGACGCGACCGACGCGACCGAGACGATCGAAACGATCGACGCCGCGACGCTGCGCGCCGGCTTCCGGCGTGCCCGCCGGTCGATCGATCGGCACGCCGCGGCCCTGACCCGCCTGGATGCGGTCCTCGGCGACGGCGATCACGGTGACAACCTGGCGATCGGTTTCCAGGCGGTCGACGAGCTGCTCGACGAGCTGCCGGCGACCACGCTCCCGGGCGAGCTCCTGCGGGCCATCGGCTACCGACTCGTCGGCGCCGTTGGCGGCGCCTCCGGGCCGCTCTACGGCACGGCCTGCATCGAGGCCGGCTTCAGCGCCGGCACGGCCGAGGCCCTCGACGCCGCGCTCCTCGCGGCGATGCTCCGAGCGGCCGCCGACGGGCTGGCCCGTCGGGGCCGCTGCGCCGTCGGCGACAAGACGATCCTGGACGCCCTCGGGCCGGCGGCCGATGCCTTCGCCGTCGCCGTGGCGGCCGGCGGCGGGCTGGGCGCGGCCCAGCGGCGCGCCATCGGTGCAGCCCGGGCCGGGATGCTCGGGACGCGACCGCTCGTCGCCCGTCGGGGGCTCGCCCTGCGGCTCGGTCCCCGGTCGGCCGGCCACCTCGATCCGGGCGCGGTGTCCTGCTACCTGCTGCTCGCCGCCCTCGCCGTGCGATGACCGAGCGGCGCGCCGGCCCGGATGATGCCGATCGGCTTCGGGTGATGATCACGCGCCTCGAGACCGAGACACGACGGTCGTTCGACGAGGCCCAGCGCCAGGCCGATACCCTCTTCGCCCAGTACCAGCTGAGCCAGCTGCTCGCCTCGGGCGGCACGACGGGTCAGCTCGGCGGGACCGTCGTCGTGGAGCTCGTCCGTCTCGCCGGGGCGGGCGCCGGTGCGATCTGGCTCGGCGAGGTGGGCCGGTCGGACCTCGGCAGGATCGCCGTCGCCGGGACGTTCGAGGTCGAGCCACCCGAACGCGCCGCCGACCTCCCCGCCCTGCGACGCTGGGCCGCCGGCCAGGCCGACGTCACGTTGCTGCCGCTCGGCGACGCGCCGGAGGTCTCGATCGTCGCCTTCCGGGCCGGCGGGCCGGCGCTCGACCCGGACGGCGTCCGGATCGTGGAGCTCGCCCGTCACGAGATCGCGACGGCCTTCGGCGGTGCCCGCCTCCGGGAGCGCCTGGAGCAGGAGCGCTCAGAGCTCTCGGCGGTCGTCGAGGGCGCCACCGACATCATCGTCCAGGTCGACGGCGAGCGCCGAGTCACGCGCCTCAACCCGGCCGGAGAGGCCAAGCTGGGAGTCCGCGCGGCGGCGCTCGACGGTCGCCGCTGCGACGACCTCCTCGGCTGCGCCGCGGTCGGCAATCACCTCGGCGAGGCCTGCCCCTTCGACGAGGTCCTGGCGAGCCGCGGGGCCATCGACTATCGGGAGGGGACCGTCCAGGGCGCCGATGGGACCGCGATCCGGATCGTGGGCAGTTACTTCCGTGCGCCCGGCGAGGGCGCCGACATCCGGGCGACCGGGATCCTCCGCGACGTCTCGGCGATCCGGGCCCTCGAGGCCCTCCGCGAGGGCTTCGTGGCGACGGTCAGCCACGAGCTGCGGACGCCGCTGGCCCTCGTCCGTGGCTACGCCGAGACGCTCCTCCACCTGGACCTGGAGCCGGCCGAGCAGCGCGAGTACGTGGCCCGGATCCAGCATGTCTCGGGCCGGCTCACCGACCTCGTCGCCCAGATCCTTGACGTCACCCACCTCGACGCCGACCCGCTCATCCTGGAGCGGGCGCCGGTGTCATTCACTGCGCTCGTCGCGCGACTGCGGGGCGACCTCGTCCTCTCCGGCGACGACGCCCGGCTCGTTGCCGACCTGCCGCCGGACCTGCCGCCGATCGAGGTCGACGCCGGGCGGGTCGGCCGGGTCCTGGAGAACCTCGTCGGCAATGCCCTGAAGTACGCGCCCGGCGACTCGCCGATCGTGGTCGGGGCCCGGGTTGAGGGCGAGTGGCTCGTCGTGACGGTGGATGACGAAGGCATCGGAATCCCCGACTCCGAGCGAGCCCTCGTGGCGGAGCCCTTCCATCGTGCCTGGAACGTCCGGGAATCGCGGATCCCGGGGACGGGCCTCGGGCTGTACATCTGCCGGCGCCTGGTCGAGGCCCACGGCGGCCACCTGTCGCTCGGGGATCGGCCGGGCGCGGCGGGTGGGACTCGGGTCACGTTCACCCTGCCGCTGCTCCGCGACGTGGGTCGGCGGAGCCTGGCGCCCACGCGGCCGCGGGCGGCCGGGGGCGCGGCGGCCCAGGGGGGCGAGGCGATCCAGGGGCGCGCAGCGACCCATGGCTGAGCGGATCCTCATCGTCGAGGACGAGCCCGAGTTCGCCTCGCTTCTGGAGCTGTGGATGACCCGCGCCGGCTACGGCGCCTCGCTCGCGACGACCGGCAACGACGCCCTGCGGCGGTTCTACGAGGACCATCCCGACCTCGTCATCCTCGATGTCGCCCTGCCCGGGCTCGACGGCTGGCAGGTCATCGAGCGGATCCGGGAGTTCAGCCGGGTCCCGATCATCCTCGTGACCGCGCGGAGCGCCGAGGCCGACAAGATCCACGGCCTGAAGCTCGGCGCCGATGACTACATCACCAAGCCGCTCAGCTTTCCCGAGCTCCTGGCCCGGGTGGAGGCGGCATTGCGACGCGCCGCGACGCCGAGCCCGGAGCGGCCGCGGCGGCTGCACTTCCGGGAGCTCGTCGTCGACCTCGACGAGCACCGCGTCCGGCTCCGGGGCGAGGAGGTCCGGCTGACCCCGACCGAGTTCCGGCTCCTGGCGTATCTCGTGGAGCACGCCGGCCAGCTCGTCGCCCACCGCCAGGTCCTCGCCGGGGTCTGGGGCGCCGGCTACGACGCCGACGTCCACCTCCTCCGGATGACGATCCGGAACCTCCGGATGAAGCTCGACGCCGTCGCCCCGGGCGAGTCCTACATCACCACCGAGTACGGCCTGGGCTACCGCCTCACCGGCCCGACCTGACGGTCGCCGCACCGGCTGGGCGTCGCGCTGCCGCCGCTCCGAACCCCGTTATGACCAGATTCGGGCGGTCGGAGCTCCCGTACTCACTTCATGGTGCGGGACCACCAGAAGCGGTCGTTCGCCTCGGGCTCCGGCCCGCCCCGGTCGATGCGGCGGATCCACGTCCAGCCGGTCACGACCGGCGCGAACCCGGTCGCGAAGACCAGGACGGCGACGGGGATCCCGCCGATCGCGAGCGAGCCAGGCGATCGCGTGCATCACGACGACGAGATAGCCGATCGCGCCGACGGCCCACCACTCCACGCCGGGCGCTGCGTTCGAATCGAGGGGCTGCGGCAGCCCAGCGTGGGCCACCGCCACCAGGAGCAGCACGTCGGCGATGACGAGCTGGCGTCGGTACGGCCACCGGATCGTGGGCATGGCCGAAGTCTAGCGCCGGACCGCCGGGGCGCCGGGGCGACAGGGCCGACGGGGGCGGCGCGTCCAAGCACCGGACCCGAGAGGAGCAGTCCCATCCGCGATGCCCGTGCATACATCACGGACGGGGTTGATGCGGACACGCGGATCAGGAACGGAAGCTCGAAATCGGCGCGCCCGCACGCTTGACGGTCGCGTCGCGACGTGACCGCCGCCGAGCGGGGCGGGCGCGGCTGCGAACCGCTCCCGCCCGCCCCTCAGTTGCCGCAGGGCGCGACGTTCCTCCAGTTCAGGACCGTGTCGCTGACCGCCTGGCTGGCGGTCGACCCATAGGTGACCGTCAGGAGCCGGTTGCCGATCTCGAAGCAGCTGCCGTCCTTCTCGACGTGGTCCCAATCGCCAAGGGTGTACTTGTACTCGAGCTGAACGGTCTCCTTGCCGGTGAACGTGATCATCCAGTGGGTGGCATCGAGCCTGGTCAACTCGGTGGCACCGGGGTCCCATTGCGGGTACCCGCCGTCGAGCCGATCAAGGAAGCCGGCGATGTGTACCGTCCTGCCGGTCCCATCGGTGGTGGCCGGCACCGTTACCGTGAACGTGATCGTCACCGTCCGGAGCTCGGCCGTCGCCTCGACCTCGGCCGACGGGTCGGAGCGGTTGAGCGAGGCGTCGAGGGCGACCACGACGTAGAAGTACGTCGCGCCTTCCACGACCGAGGTGTCGGTGTAGCCGTCGCCAGACGTCTGGGCGATCGCGGTGTACGGCCCGCCCGAGACATCGGCCCGGCCGATCTCGTAGAGGGCGGCGTCGGCCACGGCATCCCAGTCGAGCTCGATCCCGGCCGGCGAGGCCGAGATCACGATGAGCCCGGTCGGGGCGACGGGCGGCGTCGTGTCGCCGCTCGAATTCACGGTCAGGTGGCCCGGGTTCGGCGGCGCCGCCCCGCCGGGGATCGGGCCGTTGAGATCGGCGTACAGCCAGTCGCGGCCGCTCGTGGTCGAGTAGCGATAGACGTAGTCGAAGCTCCCGACTGCGGTCGGCAGCATCGAGGCGACGAACTCGTCGTTGTTGCCGGCGTCGACGTTGAAGCCGGCGTCGACCCAGGTCCAGGCGGCGTTGCCGGCCGGGTTGGAGCCCGCCGGCCCGAAGCCGAGCTGCGCCCGGAGGGTCGGCGTGGGCCCGGTGGCGCTCGTCGAGCCGTCGATCCAGACCTGGCCGTAGGAGTTATCGGTCCGGTCAGAGGCGCTGACAACGTGCGTCATCGACGGCGGCCACTGGAGGTTGGCCCAGCCGATCGTGAGGTGCGGGATCCCCGAGACTTCGTTTGAATCGAGGCTGGCGTTGCCGGCCCCATCGAGGGCCTTGACCACGATGAACGCCGGGCTGGCGTTCCGGAGGCCGGTCACGTCGAAGCTCGTGCCGGAGACCGGCGAGGCGTTCTGCCTGGCGTAGCCACCGCCCGAGAGGGGGCTGGCGTAGACGTCGTAGCCGGCGGCGCCGGGAACGGCCGCCCACGACACGGACAGCGTCCCGTTGCCCTCACCATCGAGGACGAGGACGGGGGCCGGCGGCGGCGTCAGGTCGACCGCCGGGCCGGTGGCCAGGAGGAGGGCGCCGTTGGCCGGCACGTCGACGACGGGCGAGCCGCCCGAGGTGGTGCCACCGGCCGACCCACCGGTCCCGATGGCGAGGCGCGTCGCGAAGGCGAGTCCCTCGGGCAGGTAGCCCGCCACGGGGATCGTGAGGGTCGCCGGGGATCCCGACCGGTTGATGGCCACGATCGCGGCCGACGAGCCGGTCTTCCGGCCGTAGGCCACGGCATCGGCGCCGTCGACGGCCAGGATCCGGAAGTCGCCGTCGGTCAGGGCAGCCAGCTCGTCGCGGAGCGCGGCGAGGGTCGTGTAGTGATCGAGGAGGGCGGTGTCGGGCGAGCCGCCGAGGTCCGCCCACGGGTAGGTCCGCCGATCGTCCGGGTCATCGTCGCCGGTGACCCCGACTTCGTCGCCGTAATAGACCGTGGGCGCCCCGGGCATCGTGAACTGGATGAGGCTGGCCAGCTCGACCCGGCGCACCCCGGCGGCGCGGTTGGCGGCGTTGAACTCCTTCTCGGCCCGCGTCTCGGCACCCGGCGTGAGCGTCCAGAGGAGCCGCTCCGTGTCGTGGCTGTCGAGGAGGTTCATGAGCGAGTAGTAGGCCGCGTCCGGGTAGTCCTCCCGGATCGAGGCGAGACGGCTGGCGAACTCGGCCGCGCTGATGACGTGGCCGCTGTCGGCGAAGCCCTTCGAATCGAAGCCGCCCGGCGCGAGGAAGGCGATGACCGCGTCGCGGAGCCGGTAGTTCATCGTCGTGTCGAGGCGATCGCCGCGGAGCATCCGCAGGAGGGTCGAGTCCTTCTGCCACGTCTCGCTGATCGTCAGCGCGTCGGGATCGACCGCCTTGACGACGTCCCGGAACGTCTCCCAGTAGCCGCTCGGGAACGATGGGTCACCGGACACGTCCATTCGCCAGCCGGCGGCGCCGGCCTCCAGCCAGCGCCTGGCGATGCTGTCGGTCGAGGTCAGGAAGTAGTCCTGGACCGCGGCCTCGGTCTTCCGGATGACGGGGATCGAGTCGAACCCGAACCAGCCGTCGTAGGTCGCCCCGTTGGCGACGCCGGTGCTGCTGACGCAGGTGCCGCTGCCCGGGGTGACGTCGTGGAAGTAGAACCAGTCTCGATACGGCGAGGTCGCCGATTCGCAGGCCCCGATCGCGGCGTAGTGGTGGTAGCGGTCGAAGAGCGGGCTGTCGCTCGAGAGGTGATTGAAGACGCCGTCGAGGATGACGTTGATGCCCCGATTAGCGGCGTGCTTGACGAGGTTGTCCCAGTCCTTCTGGGTCCCGAAGTAGGGATCGATCCGGGTGTAGTCCTGGGTGTCGTACGAGTGGTTGGAGCCGGCATCGAAGACCGGGTTGAAATAGATCGTCGTGACGCCGAGGGCGGCGAGGTAGTCGAGCTGCTGGTCGACGCCCTTGAGATCGCCGCCGTAGTAGTCGCGGCCGCGGGGGCTCTCCTTGCCGCTGCCCCCAAAGCGGGCCGGGCAGGTCGTGGGGTTGGCGTCGGCGTAGTTCCGGCAGTAGCCCTCGGGCAGCAGGGTCCAGCCCAGCTTGACCACCGGATCGTCGTAGCGGAGGTCGCCGGTCTTGGGGTCGTTGTCCTTGCGGCCGTTCCGGAAGCGGTCCGGGAAGATCTGGTAGATGACCGCATCGCGGGCCCAGGATGGCGCGGTGAAGGCCGGGTCATAGAGCATCAGCGCCCAGCTCTGGTCGATCGGGTCGTCGCTCGGGGCGCCGAGGCCGCCGTCGAGGGCCGGGGTGTTGTCGGCGTAGTAGTCCGTGTCGGTCCCGTCGCTGACGATGAAGCGGTACCACAGGTTGTCCTGGCCCCAGTCAGCCGGGAGCGTCAGCTCCCAGAAGTCGCACGTGTCGGCGGCAAGGGCCGGGTCGTAGCACGAGACGTCGGCGGCGGCCAGGTCCATCGGCACGACCTGCTGACCGGCGAGGTCGACGCTGTAGAACCGGACCGCGACGCCGGTGACGTCGTTGTGGAAGGTCCGGAGGCGGAGGCTGACCGGGGTGCCGTCCGGCACCGCCCCGCCGGGCGTCCGGTAGAGGGTGTCGCGCGAGTCGTGGCGGAGGCCGTCCCACTCGACGTTGTTGTCGGGGTGGTGGCCGGCCGGCGCGGTCGGCGTGATCGTCAGGACGTGGCTGGCGCTGTCGTAGCTGAAGGTCGTCGTGGAACCGGGCGCCGGAACGGTGAAGAAGATGTTCGGCCCGTCGGGGACGCCGCCCGCGCCGTAGTTGACGGTCCAGCTCTCGTTGAGGGCGACCTTGCCTTCGTAGGTGGCCGGCGGCAGGGCCGTCGTCGCGAAGGTGTAGGTCCCGTCGCCGTCGGGGTCCTGGAGCCACGAGCGGAGGCAGGCGGGATCCCAGTCACCGGGGCAGCCGAGCTCGGACTGGAAGCTGCCCGGAGCGACAGCGATGACGGAGGTCTGGTTGCTGGTGATCCAGTGGCTCTTGTGGTCGTAGTAGAACTTCACGCTCGCCGCGGCGGCGAGGTCCAGCGGGATGTTGCTGCCGTCCGGATGGGCGTTGGCCCCGTAGTTCTCGTCCCAGCTGGCGTTGAGCGCGGCCTTGTACTCGAAGTTGCCGTCCGGGAGCGGGAAGGTCCGCTGCCAGGCGTCGTCGGTGGCGTCGTAGGTCAGGCGGCTCTGGACGCAGGCGGGGTCCCAGTCGCCGCCGCAGCCGACCTCGGTCTGGAGACTGCCGACGAGGGCGACGGTGGTCGGGTTCGCCGTGTGCGAGGCAAGCACTGGCGGGGGCGAGACCGTCGCCGGGAGCAGCGACGCGGTGAACAGGACGATCGAGGCGGCGACGAGCAGCCGCCGGCGGGCGGGCGAGGCCGACCGCAGCGTCGAGGCGAGCATCCGGGGCACCTCCGGGACCTGACGGGCATCCGGCCTGGGCCGACCGGCGGGCGTTGCGGGTGGCTCGAGGACGCCTGCTGTACCGGTTTAGCTGTGCTGGAATCCGAAGGATGACCCCGGCCGCGGGCGGTGTCAACATTCAGCTTCGTGACGGGCCTGGGTCCAGGCCGCGTCCCACCGCCGGCTCAGGGTGAAGGCGCGCTCGTCGAGAACTACGTCCGATTCCGATGCGCGTGTACGCATCAGAGGCCAGGTGTCAGAGGCCAGGTGATGCGGACACGGGCATCAGGCGTGGCGGTTCGTCACGGCCGGAAGCGCGGGAGGGCGGAGGAATCTGCCAGGTTGCGACGGAGCCGGTGCCGCCGCCGCGCGGACCGCCCGGCGCGACCGGCCCTACCCTGCGACGACGAGCAGCTGCGTCTCCCCTGCCGATCGGGCGTAGGCCTCCACCGGGAGGCAGGCGCAGACGACGTTGCGGTCGCCGTAGACGTTGTCGATCCGGCGGACCGGCGGCCAGTACTTTCGCGCCCGGACCCAGGGCAACGGGAAGGCGCCATCCTCGCGGCTGTACGGGCGGGCCCACTCGGCCCGGAGGAGGTCGGCGGCGGTGTGCGGGGCGTTCCGGAGAGCGCTGGCCGCGAGGGGCACAGCCCCCGCCTCGATCTCGGCGATCTCCGCCCGGATCCGGAGCATCGCCTCGACGAACCGGTCGAGCTCGGCCCTGGACTCCGATTCTGTGGGCTCCACCATCAGCGTCCCGACGACCGGGAAGCTCATCGTGGGGGCGTGGAAGCCGAAGTCCATGAGCCGCTTGGCGATGTCGTCGACGGTGACCCCGCTCAACGCCGTCAGCGCCCGGCAATCGAGGATGCACTCGTGGGCGACGGTCCCGTTCGCCCCGACATAGAGCGTCGGGAAGGCGCCTCGGAGTCGGACGGCCACGTAGTTCGCGTTGAGGATCGCCAGCTCACTCGCGCGCCGGACGCCACCTGGCCCGAGCATCGCGACGTAGGCCCAGCTGATCGGCAGGATGCTGGCGCTGCCGTACGGCGCCGATGAGACACGCCCGGGGGCGTCGAGGGCCATTCCGGGCAGGAACGGAGCGAGGTGGGCAGCGACGCCGATCGGGCCCACGCCCGGTCCCCCGCCGCCGTGCGGGATGGCGAACGTCTTGTGGAGGTTCAGGTGGCCGACGTCGGCCCCGATGTCGGCCGGCCGCGACAGGCCAACCTGGGCGTTCATGTTGGCGCCGTCCATGTAGACCTGGCCGCCGGCCCCATGGACGAGCCGGCAGATCTCGACGATCGCCTCCTCGAACACGCCGTGGGTGCTGGGGTACGTGATCATCAGGGCCCCGAGCTCGGCCGCGTGTTCGGCGATCTTCGCCCGGAGGTCGTCGAGGTCGACGTTGCCGTTGGCGTCGGTGGCCACCACGACGACCCGGTAGCCGGCCATCACCGCGCTAGCCGGATTCGTGCCGTGGGCCGAGGCCGGGATGAGGCAGACCCGGCGGTGGCCCTCGCCCCGGGAACGGTGCCAGCCCCGGATGGCGAGAAGGCCCGAGTACTCGCCCTGCGAGCCGGCGTTGGGCTGGAGGCTGATGGCGCTGAAGCCGGTGATCTCGGCGAGCCAGGCCTCGAGGTCGGCGAAGAGGCGGGCGTAGCCGGGCAGCCGGGCCGGGTCCGAGAACGGGTGGACGCGGGCGAAGCCCTCGAAGCCGATGCCCCTCATCTGGGACGTCGCGTTCAGCTTCATCGTGCAGCTGCCGAGCGGGATCATCGAGCGGGTCAGGGTCACGTCCTTCTCGGCCAGCCGGAAGATGTAGCGGAGCATCTCCGTCTCGGAGCGGTGGAGCGAGAAGACCGGGTGGCTCAGGATCGCATCCGTCCGGCGATGGGCCGCCGGCAGGGAGGCCTCGGCGGCCTTCTCGATGCCGCCCGGGGTCGGCGCGGTCCCGCCGAGGGCCGCCAACAGGGCGGCGACGTCGGCCTCCGTCGTCGTCTCGTCGCAGGCGATGGCGATGCCCGTGGGGTCAAGGCGCCGCAGCTCGTAGCCGGCATCGGCCGCGGCGACCATGAGGGCGTCGGCCCGGGCGGCCGAACCTGCCTCGAGGGCCAGGCTGTCGAAGTAGGCGTCGTGGCGGAGGCGGAGCCCCGGCCCGTCGATGCCGGCGAGCCCGGCGGCGATCGCCGCGGCCCGGGCGTGGACCCGTTCGGCGATCGCCCGCAGGCCCTCTGGTCCGTGCCACGCCGCGTACATGCCGGCGATCACGGCCAGGAGGACCTGGGCGGTGCAGATGTTCGAGGTCGCTCGCTCTCGGCGGATGTGCTGCTCGCGGGTCTGGAGGGCCATCCGGTAGGCCGGCGCGCCATCGGCGTCGACCGACACGCCGATGAGGCGGCCGGGCAGGGCCCGCTTGTAGGCATCGCGCGTGGCCATGAAGGCGGCGTGGGGGCCGCCGTTGCCCATCGGCACGCCGAAGCGCTGGCTGCTGCCGACGACGACGTCGGCGCCCTGGGCGCCGGGGCTCTCGAGAAGCACGGCGGCCAGCGGGTCGGTGGCCACGATGACGAGGACGCCGGCGGCGTGGGCGGCCTCGATGTCCGGGCGGAGCGACCGGACCGCGCCGGACGAGCCCGGGTACGACAGGAGCAGGGCGAACGGCCGCTCGCCGTCACGCGGCGCGACGGCCCGGGCGAGGAGCTCGCCCGGGGGCGCGACGGCGACCTCGATCTCGAGGGCCTCGGCCCGCGTTCGGAGGACGCCGATGGTCTGGGGATGGCTGTCGGCGTCGACGAGGACGAGGTTGCCGTCGGCGACGTTCGAGACCCCGTGGATGAGGCTGACCGCCTCGGCCGCGGCGGTGCCCTCGTCGAGGAGCGAGGCGTTGGCGATCTCCATCCCGGTCAGGTCGGCGATCGCGGTCTGGAAGTTGATGAGGGCCTCGAGGCGGCCCTGGGCGATCTCGGGCTGGTAGGGCGTGTAAGCCGTGTACCAGGCCGGGTTCTCGAGGATGTTCCGCTGGATGACCGGCGGCGTGATCGTGTCGTGGTAGCCCATCCCGATCATCGAGCGAAGGGGCGCGTTGGCCGCGGCCATGGCCCGGAGGTCGGCGAGGGCCTGGGCCTCGGACCGGGGAGCCGGCAGGTCCAGGGCGCGATCGCGGTCGCGGAGGATCGCCGACGGGACCGTGGCCCCGATGAGGTCGTCGAGCGAGGCACGGCCGATCGTCCGGAGCATCTCGGCAACGTCGGCCTCGTCCGGGCCCACGTGGCGATCGACGAACCCCGGCTCGGTGATGGGATCGGACATCGGCGACAGCACCTCCTGAGGTGCCCCGCTGTCCTGGTGCCTGAGAGCGTCCCCGCGGCGCGTCTGCGACCGCAGGTTCCTCCGTCGGCGCGCGCTCGGCGGGATCGCTCCCGTCCGCAACGCTCTCCAGCGTCCCCATCCCTGCGCGGTCCCTGGTGCCTGAGAGGTTCCGGGCCGTTGCTCCGTCGGCGTCGCCGGTCGCGGGCGAGGCTTCCGCCTCGCCGGGCCGCCGATCTCTCCCGCGCAGTTCGCCTGGGGTTTCCATGGGCATCGTACGCCCTGGCGGGAATTCGTCCAGCCCGACGCGCGATCCCTCGATCGTGACCATCGTCCCTTGCTCGGTCCGGCGGCCGGGACGAAACTTGAGCCCGGCAGCAGCGGCGGTCACTCGCGGATCGGTCGACCGCCGGGGAGGTGATTCGGATGACCGGCAAGGCCGGAGATCGCATCGTCGTCGAGTCCGAGCGGGTCGGGCAGGCCACGCGCGAGGGCGAGATCCTCGAGGTCATCGAGGCGTCGTACGGGACCCGCTACCGCGTCCGCTGGGACGACGGCCACGAGAGCACCGTCCGGCCGGCCGCGGGGAGCGCCCGGATCGTCAGCGCCGCGAAGCCGCGCCGCCGGGGTTGACCCCCCGAGCTGGAACGAGGCGAGCCGCGAGGATAGACGAAGAGGGCGCCCGCTCGGGCGCCCTCTTCTCCTGCGATGGGTTGGGTTCGGCGTCAGCCGCGCGGCATGCGGGTTGCGGCGATGGCCGCGGCCTCGATCCAGGCCCGGTCGCGCCGGATCGCGCGCCGCTCGGCGTTGCCCGCCGTGATCTCGTACCGGGTCACCGGCGTCTCGGCGTCGACCGCGATCCGGGGACCGGCCGCCAGCTCCACCGGAGCGACGGCCGAGGCGACCCGCGTCAGCGCGGGCAGCCCTCTCGCCAGGGTCGTCATGGCTTCTCCATCCTTCCGTCTCGTTCGTGGCCCTTCGACCTCGAAACTCTTGATGTCGAGAGATTAGAGGAAAAGAAACGCGATGTCAAGAGGTTCGAGATGGAAATACTTGACATCAAAGATCCGAGGAGCGAGACTGTCGGCACCATGGCAGCCAAGGCCCCCGCGCGCGACACCGTCGACGAGATGCTCGACGTCTGGGCGCGCGAGATTCCCGGGCTCGACCGGCTGACCGAGGGGATCATCGAGCGGATCCAGATCCTGGCCTGGAACTTCAACCAGGTGCTCGACGAGACGCTCGTCGAGTACGACCTCGATCGCCGCGAATTCCACCTCCTGGGCAAGCTCCGCAAGTACGGCCCGCCCTATCGAACGTCCGCGGGCAGGCTCGCCGCCGACCTGCGGCTCTCGAGCGGGGCGATGACCAACCGCCTCGACCGGATGGAGCGGGCCGGCCTCGTCCGGCGCCTGCCCGACCCCCATGACCGGCGGGGCACGATGGTCGAGCCGACAGAGCTCGGCCTGTCGATGTGGGACAAGACGGTCGGGGCGTCGGCCCGCCGCGAGGCCGCCGCGACCGGCGTCCTGAGCGACGACGCCAGGGAACGGCTCCACGACCTGCTCCGCGAGCTCATGGTCGCGTTCCCGGACTGGCGCCAGAAGAAGCACGCCCTGCCGGTCGCCGAAACCGACGAGTAAGCCGGCGGCCTGGTGCGCCCGGCCAGGACCGGGTCAGTCGCCCAGGAACCGGTAGTAGATCAGCTCACCGCTCTCTTCGTCGATCCCCTGGTGGACGAACACCCCCATGGCCAGGGCCTCGCGGCCGTCGATCTCGACGAGCTCGATCGTGGCGTTGGTCATCGAGACCTTGCCAGCCGCCGTTTGGATGTCGAGCCGCTCGGCTGTGCCGGTCAGGTCGTCGACGAGGAAGATCCGCCATGCCCCGTCCTCGTCGGGCCTGAGCTGACCTTCGAGGACGAGGAAGTCGAAGCCCCGGAAGCGGATGGCGTCACGGTCGCCGATGCTGCCCTCGACGCCAAGGTCGGTCAGGGCCTTGTCGAGGTGCGGCTGCTTCGAGACCGACCAGCCGGTCCAGGTCATCGTGCCCCGGGCCTCGCGGTCGACGACGTAGTCGTCGTAGTAGTGGATGCCCACGTCGGCGGCCACGCTGCTGGCGCTGTACAGGTTCGGCGTCCCCTCGCAGCAGGGTGACAGGCTGAGCGTGGCCTCGAAGGACTTCGCGGGCTTGGCCTCGCGGAGCGCCTTCCACGTCGCGAAGTAAGCGAACGCCGGCGGGCTCGGGTCACCCGCGAGCCGGGACACCTCCCAGGCGATCACGTAGCCACCGTCCTGGGCGGCTCGAATGGTCGGCTGGGAGGCTTCGCTCACCAGCATCGCCTGCCACGTCCAGGTCAGGAGGTCATCGGACGTCGCGAGGTGGACGTCGAAGACACCCGGGTCCTCCCGCCAGGCGTGATAGACGGCGCCGAACGCCCCGGTCTCATCGATCTCGATGATCTTGGCCGTGTCCATCGGGTGGCCGCGGTCGTCGTGGACCGCGTAGACGCGGCCGTCGGCCCCGGCGACGTCCTCGATGATCGCCGTGAGCTCGGCGCGGGCGGCGGCCGAATCGGTCGGCGCTGGGGGGTCGGTCTGCCCGAGGCCGCAGCCAACGCTGGCCGCCGCGGTCGCGAGGACGGCCGTCGCGAGCGGCGTGGAAGCCCAGCGACGGACCATCCGGCGACGGCCGGTCAGGCGTCGCCGGGGGTCGAGCCGGTGGCCGCGGTCGCCGCCGACACAGGAGAACGCGCATCGTCGCGCGGCCGGCGCCGAGTTACGACGACGACGCCGAGTGCGACCCAGCCGATCCCGTTCAGGGCGACGCCGCCCAGCGCGGCCGGATAGAAGAACCACCCAAAGTCGCCGTCGATCAGTTGCAGGTGGCCCATCCCGGTGAAGGCCCCGACCGAGCCGATCGCGAGGGCGAGCCCGCCCCACCGCGCGAGGCCGCGGAGCCGGAGCATGGTCAGTCCGAACGCCGCATCCAGCCACCACATCGCGACCGCGACCCACAGGAAGATCTCCCGGAACTCGGGGTCGGGATCAGGATATTGGGGCCGACCGAACGACATGAGCACCATGACTGCGTACCAGGCATTCGCCAGGATCATCGCGATCGCGGTGGCCCGAGCAACGCGGCCGAGCACGGCCGTGGTCGAGGGCCGCAGCATCGCGGCGGCGATCGCGATCGCGCCGCCGTTGAACACGACGAGCCGAAGGACGAAGACCTCCTGCGTCCAGGGCAGGTTCGGGACGTACGCCGCAAGGAGCACGAGTCCGCCGATCACGCCCACGACACCGAGGATCCTCGTTGCCATTGACGCAGGTCGGCTCAGCGAGTGCGCCACGCGACGATGCTCGAGGTGCTCGGCCGGGGCCGTCAGCGCCACGTCCATGATCAGGCCCAGCCAGGTCCGGGCCACGCCGCGCCCGGCGTTGCGCCCCGTCCGGGCGTCGCGCAGGACGTCACCGGCGAGCTGGACGAGCTCGTCGCCGAAGCGGGTCCGGAAGGGCTCGGGATAGAGGCGGAGCAGGGCCCGGTAGACCCGCTCGTGGGACGCAGGCGCGCTCATTCCACGGCGCCTCCGCGCTCGAGGGCCCACGGTCTGGCCGCGCTGACGAGCGTCTCCAGGCGACGGACCTCGGCCGCGGCGACCGTCCGGCCGAGCGCCGTCAAGCGGTAGTAGCGCCGGCGCTGGTCGTCGAGCTCCGGGTCGGGGCGCTCGTCGCTCTCGGCGATGAGGCCGTCGTCGAGGAGGCGCCGGATCGTTGTGTAGATCGCCCCGGGACCCAGCCGGATCGAGCCACCCGTGATCCTGGCGACCTCGGCCATGATCGCGTAGCCATGGCGCTCCTCGGGCCCGATGGCGAGGAGGACGTGGACGGCCGTCCGGGACAGCGGGGGCGTGGCCGGCGGGCGCTCGATGGCTTCCACGTCGACAATGTATCAACTATTGATATATTGTCAAGCGATATATTTGCCGCGGCCGCGCAATGCTCTGCGGGCGGCGTCGAAGCGCGTCAAGACGACGGCGGCGCCGTTAGCCGACGAACGGCGCGAGGCGCCCACCCCAGAGTCGCGCCCGGTCGAGCTCGCCATCCTTGAGCGGGCCCGTCTGGCCGGCGACGATGAAGTGTTCGGCCTTGACGACCGGGGCGTAGCCTGCCTTCGCCAGCTCCTGGTCGATCACCGACGCGGCACTGCCGGGCGACCAGCGGATCTTCGTGTCGAAGGCGGCCGAGCGACCGTGGCCGGGTGGCAGGTGCTCGAGCCACGAGCGGAGCGTCGGCGCCGAAAGGTCCGGCGCGGGCACTGTATCGGTCTTGATCCCCGCACGCATCCGGTCATTCGGCAGGTTGAAACCCTGGATCGGGGCGCCCGCGACGATGAGCTCGACGCCCTCGAGGGCTTCCGGGGTCGCCTCGGCCGTTGACAGCGCGCGGACGCCCGGACCGATGCCCTCGGCGATCGCCCGCGCGACGGCGGCGGTGTTGCCCCAGATGGATTCGTAGACGACGACAGCCTTCATCCCGGCATCTCCAACGGCGAGTGATCGAAGGTCCATCGTCGTTCGTGGGCGCTCGTCGAGGGTAGGGCCGCGTCGCCCGTCCTCGACGGGCCGAGGGTCAGCGCTCCTGGATCGTCGTCGGGGCGCCGTGGATCGCGGGGATCGTCCCGAGCCGGCCGGCCTGGTAGTCGGCGACGGCCTGCATCAGCTCCTCGCGGGTGTTCATCACGAACGGGCCCATCCAGGCGACCGGCTCCCGGATCGGGCGACCACCAAGGATGAGCACGTCAAGGTTCGGGCTGCGCGACTCCTGGTGGCCGAGCGGCAGGGCCGAGACGGACAGGGCGTCGCCGGGGCCGAAAACCGTCAGCTGGCCGGTCTGGACCGGCACCGGCTCCGCAACGCCCGGGATCGAGGCGCCAACCGTCCCGAGGCCGGCCATGACGTAGGCGAGGGCGTTGTAGTCGGCCCGCCACGGCAGCGTCAGCCGGGCACCCGGGCTGAGCGTGGCGTGGACGAGGGTCATCGGGGTGTAGGTGCTGCCCGGCCCGGCCAGCCCGGCGACCTCGCCGGCGATGACCCGGACGAGCGCGCCGCCGTCGGGCGACGTGGCGAGAGCGACCTCGGTGGCCCGGATGTCCTGGTAGCGCGGCGGCGAGAACTTCTGGGCCGCCGGCAGGTTGACCCAGAGCTGGAAGCCGTGGAAGAGCCCGCCCTTCGCGACGAGCCACTCGGGCGGCTTCTCGATGTGGAGAATGCCGGCCCCGGCGGTCATCCACTGGGTATCGCCGTTGGTGATGACCCCGCCGCCGCCGTTCGAGTCGCTGTGCTCGAAGACGCCGTCGATCATGTAGGTGACGGTCTCGAAGCCGCGGTGGGGGTGCCACGGCGTGCCCTTCGGCTCGCCCGGCGCGTACTCGACCTCGCCCATCTGGTCGAGGTGGACGAACGGATCGAGCTCGGCGAGATCGACGCCGGCGAAGGCGCGCCGGACCGGGAAACCCTCGCCCTCGTAGCCCTTCGGGGCCACGGTCAGGCCCTTGACCGGGCGCTGGCGGGCGATGACGGGATCCGGCTCGGGGATCCGGGGCAGGACGGTGATGTCGTCGACGGTGATGGCTGGCACGGGACGCAGTCCTTGTTCGTTCACGCCGTTTGCGTGATCACGCAAATGGTTGCGCAGTCAACGAACTCTGTCAAGGGGCCAGCGCGGCCGCCGCCGAAGGCCCCGACTCAGGCGGTCCGGCCGAGGATCTCCGTGAGCATCCGAACGAACTTCGGCTCGTCGGCGCCCATCGCGAAGTGGACGTTCGCCGGCTTGCCGCTCCGGAACCGGAAATCGCAGACGGTCCGCCCGACCGAGAGCTCGCCGCCGGTCTCGACGTCGACCGGGATGAAGTGCGTCTTGACGATCGTGGGGTCGATGACGGCGCAGACGGCGAGGGCATCGTGGACGGGCGCGGCGCCGGGCCGGTGCATCGGCTGGGTGGCGTCGTAGCCGTCGATTCGCTTCGCGACGAAGCGGGCGGCGGCCTCGCCGGCCGGGGTGCCGAGCGCCCGGAGCCGGTCGCAATCCTCGAGCGAGACGAGGGCCCGGTGGGTGGCGTCGAGCGGGATCATCCGGATCGGGCGGCCGCAGTTGACGACGATCCGGGCGGCCTCGGGATCGAGCCAGATGTTGAACTCGGCGGACGCCGTCGAGTTCCCGTGATCGTGGGCGCCGCCCATGATCACGATCTCGGGGACCTTCTCGAGGATCGCCGGCTCCTTCTGGATGGCCGTCGCGATGTTCGTCAGCGGCCCGACCGGGACGAGGGTGATGTCGCCGTCCGAGGCCAGGAGCGTGTCGATGAGCCAGTCGACGGCGTGGCCGGGCTGGAGGCGGGCGCGGCTGTCGGCGGCGCGCGGCGGCAGGTCCAGGAGGTCGCCGTGGATCCGGCTGGCGGGGTTGAGCTGGGTCGCCTGGGGCCGGGCCAGCGGCCGGCTCATGCCCTGGTGGACCGGGATCTCGGGGCGCCCGATCCAGTCGAAGACCCGGAGGGTGTTCTCGGTGCAATTGTGGACCGCGGTGTTGCCGTTGACCGTCGTCGCGCCGACGAGCTCGAGGTCCGGGCTGTGGGCCGCAACCATGAGCGCGACGGCGTCATCCGTGCCGGTGTCGACGTCGAGGATGACCTTCGTGGGGCCGGGGCTGGGCATGGCCGTCAGTCTGCCCGATCCTGGAAGCACGCGACGGTCATCGCCGTCTCGCGGGCGGTCGGCGATCCGGTAGCGCGCGGAGCGCGGCGAGGACGCGATCGGGTGTCGCGGGGAGGCGGGTGATCCGGGCGCCGGTCGCGGCGTGGATGGCGCCCAGGATCGCCGGGGCCGTGGGCACGAGGGCCGGCTCCCCCACCCCCTTCGCGCCGTACGGCCCGGCTGGCTCGGGATCCTCGATGAGGATCGTCTCGATCTCGGGAGCATCGCCGATCGTCGGGATCAGGTAGTCGTGGAGGTTCTCGGTCCGCCCGGGCACGTAGGCCTCCATGAGGGCCAGCCCCAGGCCCTGGGCGATGCCGCCGTGGATCTGGCCCTCGACCTGGGTGGGGTTGATGGCCCGCCCGACGTCGTGCGCGGCGACGATCCGGTGGACCCGGGTCGTCCCGAGCTCGAGGTCCACCTCGACGACCGCGACCTGGGCTCCGAAGGCATAGGTCTCGTAGGGCACGCCCTGGCCATCGGCGTCGAGGGGGGTCGTCGCGGGGTCGTAGAAGCCGCGGCCGAGGAGGACCCAGGCATCGCCGGCGGCGGTCGCCGTCGTCGGCAGCTCGACGAGGTCGATGTCGACCGGTGGCCCGCCCGGCTCGGTCAGCCGCACCCGCCCGTCGCCGAGCTCGATTGCCGCCTCGTCGCCGACCTCGGCCAGCCGGAGAAGCTGGCGCCGAAGATCTTCACCGGCGAGGCGTGCCGCGTTACCGGACACGAACGTCTGGCGGCTGGCCGATGACTTGCCCGCGTCCCTGGTCCGGTCCGTGTCCCCCGACACGAGGCGGACCGTGGCGGCCGGCACCCCGAGCGCGTCGGCGGCGATCTGGACGAGGACTGTGGAGGCACCCTGGCCGATGTCGACCGCGCCGGAGTAGAGCGTCACGGCCCCGCCGCGGTCGAGGCCCATCTCGATCGTCGACGGATTGGTCATCGAGGTGTTGCCGATCCCGTACCACATCGCCCCGATCCCGACGCCCCGCCGCGACGGTTCATCCCGGCCCGCCGCGCCGGCGTTCCAGGCCTCGACCTCGGCCCGCAGCCGCGCCCAGCGGGGCCGGAGCGCATCCAGGCAGGCCGCCAGGCCGGCACTGGCCCGGAGGACCTGGCCGGAGGCCGTCACCGAGCCGGACCGCAGGGCATTCCGGTGGCGCAGCTCCAGGGGATCGATCCCGAGCTGTGTGGCGAGGTCGTCCATGAGCGCCTCGTGGGCGATCGCCGCCTGGGGGACGCCGAAGCCACGGAAGGCGCCGGCGGGCGGGTTGTTGGTGTGGATCGCCCGGGTCGTGGCGAGGACGGCCGGCACGGCATACGGGCCCATAGCGTGGACCGGCACGCGGTTCGCGACCGTGGGCCCCCACGACGCGTAGGCGCCGGTGTCGAAGTCGCCGTGGAACCGGAACGCGGTGAGCCGACCCTCGGCGTCGGCGGCGGCGCTCGCCCGGATCCGGGCGGGGTGGCGCTTGGGGCTGGCGGCCATCGATTCCGGCCGGGTCCAGACGGCCCGGACCGGCCGGCCCACGAGCCAGGCCGCGGTCGCGACCAGGCCGTGGACGCCGAGGTCGAGCTTGCCGCCGAAGCCGCCGCCGCACGCGGTCGGAACGATCCGGACGCGGTCGGGGGCGATCCCCAGGATGAGGGCCACCTCGTCGCGGTCCATGTACGGCGCCTGGGTGCTCACGGTCAGCTCCAGGCGGTCGCCGACCCGCCGGGCCCAGCCGGCCTCGGGCTCGATGGCGGCGTGCTCGAGAAACGTCGTCTCGACCTCGACCGCGGCGGTCGCCGCCGGGCCATCCGGGCCGAGCGCGAACCCTGCCTCGATGTCGCCGCGGGCGAGCCGGCCGGTGACGAGGACGTTGCCGGGGGCGTGGTCATGGAGGTCCGGGGCGCCGGGCGCGGTTGCGGTCTCGATGTCGGCGAGCGGCTCGAGCGGCTGCCAGGCGATCGGCAGCTCGGCATCGTCGATTACCTCGAGGATGGCCTCCTCGCCGACGAGGGCGCAGACGGCCTCGCCGCGATGCCGGACCTCCCCTTCGGCGAGGACCGGCTGGTCCTTGCCGGTCGGGTAGATGCCGTAGCGGTTCTGGCCGGGAATGTCGGCCGCGACGAGGAACCGGACCAGCCCAGGATGGGCGGCCCGGAATTGGTCCAGGTCGCCGATCGTGAAGCGGGCGCGGGCATGGGGCGAGCGGACGGCCCGGACGGCGAGGCCGTCGCTCGGCCGCTCGTCGGCACCGAACTGGGTGACTCCCGTGACCCGCCCGATGCCGTCGACCTTCGGCAGCCGGGCGCCGACGTCGGCGCCGACGGCCACCGCGGCCGTCTCGGCGGCCACGCTGGCTCCTCCGGACGCCGCCGCCACGGCCTCGGCGATCTTGCGGTAGCCGGTGCACCGACAGAGGACGCCGCCGAGGCCGTCGGCGAGCTCGGCCGGCGTGGGCCGGGGATGGCGGGCGAGGGTGTCGTCGGCGGCCATGAGCATCCCGGGCGTGCAGATCCCGCACTGGGCTGCGCCGATCTCGAGGAAGGCTCGCTGGAGGGCAGCCAGGTCGGTCACCTCGAGCGGGCCCTCGTGGCGGTCGTGGCCCTCGTGGCCCTCGACGGCGGCCAGGCCCTCGACGGCGGCCAGGCCCTCGATCGTCCGGACATCGGCACCTGCGGCCTGGGCCACCGGGACCAGGCAGGCACAGACCTGGCGGCCGTTTAGCCGGACCGTGCAGGCGCCGCAGTCGCCGGCGTTGCAGCCGATCTTCGTGCCGGTCAGGCCGAGGTCATCGCGGAGGACGTCGGCCAGGCGACGCATCGGGTTGACCTCGACGTCGACCGCCCGGCCGTTGACGCTGAAGGCGATCCAGGCGGTCACGTGGCCAGGTCCTCGAGGGCCCGCCGGACGAGGACGAGGGCCGCCCCGCGGCGGTACTCGGCCGTGCCGCGGACGTCGTCGATCGGGCTGAGCGGCGCCAGGTGCTCGGCTCGGACGAGGCCACCGACCCCAGGCCGGAGCGGTCGCCCGGCAAGCTCCGCCTCGAGGCCCGGCAGGCGGCGTGCCACCGGCGAGCAGGCCCCCACCGCGAGGCGGGCCGAGGTGATGCGCCCCTGCGCATCGCGGACGACGACCGCGGCAACCATCGCGATCGAGATGACGAGATACGCCCGGGCGCCGAGCTTCCGGAACGTCGAGGTCGCGACGAGGCCGTGCCCGGCCGCCGCCGGATCGGGAACGACCAGGCCGGTGACGAGCTCATCCGGCTCGCGCCGCGTGGTCCGGTTGCCGGTCACGAACTCGCCGACCGGGACGTCCCGCTCGCCCCGGACCGAGCGCAGCCTGACGCTCGCCTGGAGGGCCATGAGGTTCGGGATCCCGTCGGCCGCCGGCGAGGCATTGCAGACGTTGCCGGCGAGGGTGCCGCGGTTCTGGACCTGGAGCCCGCCGACGGCCCTTGCGGCCCGCTTCAGGCCGTCGAAGCAGGCCGGCAGCGGGCGCTCCACGAGATCGGTCCAGGTCGTCCCCGCCCCGATCCACCAGCCGCCGTTGACCTTGTCGATCGTTCGCAGACCGGCAAGGCCGGAGACGTCGAGGACGTCCTCGTCGATCGCCCGCCCCACCCGCGCCGGGTAGTGGTCGGTGGCCCCCGCGACGACGACCCGGGGCCGGCCTTCCGCGACCCCGAGCGCCAGCGCCTCGAGCGCCTCTCCCAGCTGCGACGCCGCGGGTCGGAAGTAGCTCGCCACCGCGTCCCCCGACCGGGACCTACCCGGTCACGAGGGGCAGGACCCGCTCGGCCAGGACGTCGAGCCGCCGCGGGTCCCAGTCGAGCGGGTTGAGGACGAGGTGGTCGACCCCGCCGAGGGCGTCGATCTTGGCCCGGATCCGCTCGGCCACGGCCTCGGCCTCACCGAGCAGGTAGAACCGCCGCCAGTAGTCCAGGTCCATGCCCGAATAGACCGAGAAGAACGGCGCGGCGGCATCGGGCGCCTCGCCCGGCGCGAGGACGTGGATGAAGTTCGAGTAGACCTTCGAGAGCTCATCGGGCCGGCGGCCGAGCTCGGCCATGTAGCCGTGGATCGCGTCGAGGTCGGCGGCCACCATCTCGGCCGTGGCCGAGGAGTGCGGGACCCAGGTCGTGGCGTAGCGGGCGATCCGGCGGAGGACCAGCTCGATCGATGTCACGACCTGGCCGTAGATCCGCTCCGACGGCTGGGTGCCGCCACCGACCCAGATCGGCGGGTGCGGTCGCTGGATCGGCTTCGGTTCGAGCGACAGCCCCCGGAAGCGATAGAACTCGCCCTCGTATGAGACCCCGTCACCCGACCACAGCAGGGTGATCGCCTCGAGCATCTCGGTCGTCCGGCGGCCCCGCTCGCGGTACGGGATCCGGAGGGCCTCGAACTCGGCTTCGTTCCAGCCGACGCCGACGCCCAGGATCGAGCGGCCGCCCGAGAGGACGTCGAGCGTCGCCCACTCCTTGGCGAAGGCGACGGGATCGCGGAAGGGCAGCACGAGGACCATCGTCCCGAGCCGGATCGTGCGGGTCACGCCGGCCAGGGCGGCCAGGAGCGCGACCGGCTCCAGCCACGCCACCCGGTAGGCCGGGCGGGCGACGAGGAGGTGATCGATGAGCAGGGCCGTCTCGAAGCCCAGATCCTCGGCATGGCGGAGGTAGGCGCCCATCCTCGCGAGCGACGCGGTCCCCTCGCCGAGGGCGAACGACGGGAGGCGGAGACCGATCTTCATCGTGGGACGCACTCCTGGTGGCTGGTCAATGGCCCCCCACGGCTGGTCCCCCACCCCCGACGAGCTCGGCCGCCCGGGCGGCCGGCGCGGTGTTCCGGCTTCGCCCGATCCGAACCTCGCCGTCGATCAGGATCATGGAGATGCCCGGCAGGTCACCGACGGCGAGCGCCCCGAGCGCGGTCGACGCCGCCGAGCCCGTTGGCGCGTCGGCCAGGACGATGTCGGCGGTGCGGCCCGGCGCGATGACCCCGACGTCGAGGCCGTGGACCCGGGCGGTGTTGCCGGTCGCCATCGCGATCGCGACCTCGGGCGGGATGCCACCGAGCGAGGCGAGGTGGGCGATGACGCGCAGGATCCCGAGCGGCACGACCCCGGTCCCGGACGGGGCGTCGTTGCCGACGATGACGCGGTCAAGGCCGCCGAGCGACGCGGCCGTCCGAACGGCATGGAGGGCCGCCCGGCCGTTGCCGCAGTGGACGACCTCGATCGCCATGTCGGTCGCGACGAGTCGCTCGATGTCGGCGTCCGGCATCGCCGTCGTCCCGCCGTTGACGTGGCCCACGATGTGGGGCCGGGCCTCGAGGACGGCGTCCGCCCCGATCGCATTGGAGCCGGCGATTGACGGCCCGCCGGTGTGGAAGGTGACCGTCATGCCGTGGGCCTTCGCCCAGGCGACCATCGGCGCGGCCTGGGCGCCGGTCTTCACGCTCCCCAGGCCGATCTCGCCGACGAGCGTCACCCCGGCCGCGGCCATCTCGGCGAAGTCGGGCTCCTCCAGGCCGAGCTCCAGGATCGGGGCGCCGGCGTGGACCTTCACCCCGGCCGGTCGGAGGTTGTCGTAGCTCTTCGCCGCGACGATCGCGAGGGCCTTCAGGCCGACGACGTCCTTCGGCCGGCCGGGCAGGTGGACCTCGCCGGCCGAGATGACCGTCGTGACCCCGCCGTGGAGCCCCGATTCGATGAAGTCGATCGTCCGCTGGCGCGGCGTGAAGTCGCCGAAGACGGGATGGGCGTGGGAATCGATGAGCCCCGGGATGGCCGTCGTCCCGCGAGCGTCGATGACCCGATCGAGGTCGCCACCCGGCACCGCCTCGCCGCCGGCCAGGCCCCGCCCGACCGCCGCGATCCGGCCATCCTCGAGGAGGATCTCGTCGGCGTCGGCGAGCGGCGCGGCGATGTCGCCGGTCGCGATGGCGCCGAGGTTGCGGATCAGCGTTCGCATGGATGGCCCATGACCGCAGCCGCGCTCGGTGCCGCGCTCAGTGCCGCGCTCAGTGCAGGCCGTCCTCGCCGAGGGCGTCCTCGGCCCGGAGGCCGCCGACCCGGGCGTGGGGTCGCCCGCCGTCGGTTACGGCCAGGGCGACGAGCAGCTCGTCGCTGGCCGGCGCATCGGCCACGCTGATCGTGACCGCGTCGAAGTGACTGCGGACGAGCATCGCCTTGACGTGGTGGACGGGGATATCCAGGGTCGCGCCCATGGCCCCGCGCTTCTTGACCGAGGGCAGGATCGAGACGCCGCCGGCGCGCTTGCGCGTGGGCGCCCCGAACTTGGGGTGCAGGACGGCGGCGACATGCTCGAGCTCGCCCGCCTCGCCCACGATCCCGCCCTTGCCGTAGGCCTCGATGGTCGTGCCGAGCGCCTCCATGCAGCGGCGAGTCAGCTCGTCGCCGAGGACCTCGCCGAGGTCGATGAGCTGGCTCAGGTCGTCCGGGTTGGCGCCCCCCGGTGTCCGGGCTGCGTAGGGGTTCTTCACGACGGCCGCGACCGCGACCCGCCGCAGCGGTCGGGCGAGCGGCTTGCCGCCCTCCTCGTGAACCTCCTCGACGAAGGTCGCCCACTTGCGGATCGTCACGGCCACGTGTCAGCCCTCCCTGTCCCCAACCCGCTGAGTCTAGCAACCGGCGCGGCTCGCGCTGGGCGGCGATCGGTCGTACCCTTCCGGGACGCCCCGACACCCGGGACGACCGACCGATCGAGGAACGATGACCAAGCATTCCAGGTTCGAGCGCCAGCGTCGCGCCGATGAAACCGTCCGGGTCCAAGAGATCGAGCGTGCCTGGCAGGGCAGCATCCCCGCCCCGATCGCTGCCGAGTTCGCGGCGACCGTGAAGGCCGCCAGGGAGCGGGCGCCGTGGACGCCCCCGCCGGACATGGCCCCCGGCACGGCCCCCCGACCCCCGCGCCCCGGCCGCGAGCCAAAGCCCAAGAAGGACGACGCCCCCTCGCGTCGGCGGTCCTAGGCTGTGAAGCGCCGCAAGGTCACCTATCCGCCCGCCAAGACCGCCACGAAGGGCCCGCCGCCGGTCCTCGGCGCGACAGACCCCCGCAACCCCGCGGGTCGGACCGTCTCGATCAACCTCGCCGCCGCCGCCGGTCGGGCGTCCATCCGTCTGGGCGAGAAGGTCCGGATCCTGAGCGGCCTGTACGCCGGCGAAGCGGCGGTCGTCGAGTCGGTCGCCAGCGGCGTCATCTCGTCGGCCATGGTCCGAACCGAGGCCGGACGGACCCGCCGGGCGCGGACGATCGACCTCGAGCCGATCCGGGCCGGCGCGCCGGCGCCGATGGCGGACGAGCAGCCGTCCCTGGAGTCCTGAGCCTCCCGGGGGACGCCCCGACACGGACTCCAGCGGCTTGCTCGCCGGAGGTAGATTCGGCCCGATAGCTTGATATCACGCGCCAGATCGGCCACGATATCTGGCTATGAGTGAGATCAACCCTGACAAGGCGCCGAGCCCCGACCAGGCCTACGGCCCCGACCGGAGCGTCCGGGCCGGCGAAGCCGCCGAGATGCTGGGCGTCACGGTCGAGACGCTGCGCCGCTGGGAGGGCGAGGGCCGCCTCCGCGTCGTGCGTTCCGGCGGCGGCCAGCGCCTCATCCCGATCGCCGAGGTCGTCCGGCTCCTGGCCGAACGGCGGCGGACCAACCCGGACCCCCGCTCGGCGACCCAGTCGGCGCGGAATCACTTCGCGGGGGTCGTGACGCGGATCGAGGCCGACCGTGTGGCAGCGGTCGTGGAGGTGCTCGCGGGACCGCACCGGATCGTCAGCCTCATGACCGCCGAGGCGGTCCACGAGATGGGCCTCAAGGTCGGCGATCCGGCGGTCTGCGTCGTCAAGGCGACGAACGTCATCGTCGAGGCGCCGCGTTGATTCGAGCGCGGTCCCGGTGTGCGGCGGGACTCCTTGCCCTCTCGGCCATGACGGTGATCGCCGGCTGCGGCTCGGCGATCCCGACCTCCGTCGTCACCGGACGGTCTGCCCTGACGATCTTCGCCGCGGCGTCCCTGGCCGACGCCCTGGACGCCGCCGCCGACCCGTACCGATCCCTGACGGGCATGAGCTACGCCCTCTCGACCGAGTCCTCGACGACCCTCCGGACGCAGATCGAGCAGGGCGCCCACGCCGACGTCTTCCTGTCGGCCGACACGACGAATCCCGATGCGCTCGCGGCCGCAGGCCTCGTCGACGGCGCGATCGTCCCGTTCGCCGGCAACCGGCTCGCGATCGTAGTCCCGATCGACAACCCGGCGGGCGTCACGACGCCCTTCGACCTCGGCCGGCCGGGCCTGAAGGTCGTCGCGACTGGCGCCCAGGTCCCGATCTCGACGTACGCGGCAACCCTCCTGGAGCGGCTCGCGGCCCTTCCCGGCGCTCCGGCCGATCTCGTCGATGGCTATCTCGCCAACGTCGTCAGCCGCGAGGACAACGTCCGGACGGCCCTGGCGAAGGTCGAGCTGGGCGAGGGCGACGCGGCGATCGTCTACGCCTCGGACGCGGCGGCGTCGGAGGGCGTGACCACGCTCGAGCTCCCGGCCGAGGCGAACGTCGTCGCGGTCTACGCCGGCGTGGTGCCCACGACGGCGGAGGCCCCCGCCGCAGGCCGCGCCTTCCTCGACTGGCTGGCCGGGGCCGATGGCCAGGCAATCCTGGCCCGCTTCGGGTTCGTGGCGGTTCCATGACCCGGTGGCTGGCGGTCGCCGCCGCCGCGATCCTGACGGCGTTCCTGGCCCTGCCGGTCGTAACCCTCGTCGGGCGGGCGCTGGCCAGCGGCGAGCTCGTCCGGGCGATCGGCTCGGAGGCGGTCGTGGCGGCGCTCCGCCTGAGCCTCGTCTCGACGGCCGCGAGCCTCGGGCTGATCGTCGCGTTCGGGACGCCGCTGGCCTTCCTCCTCGCCCGCCGCCGATTCCGGGGCTCAGGCCTCGTCGAGACGGTCGTGGACCTGCCGCTCGTCCTGCCGCCATCGGTGGCCGGCCTGGCCCTGCTCCTGGTCTTCGGCCGGCGTGGCCTGGTCGGCGAGTCGCTCGACGCACTCGGCCTCGCGATCCCGTTCACGACGGTGGCCGTGGTCCTCGCTCAGGTCTTCGTGGCGGCCCCGTTCTACGTCCGGGCCGCCCGGGCCGGGATCGCCGGCGTCCCGCGCGATCTCGAGGACGCGGCTCGCGCCGACGGGGCGTCGGAGTCCGGCGTCGTTCGGCACGTCATCGTGCCGCTGGCCCTGCCGGCCCTGGCGGCCGGGCTGGTCATGAGCTGGGCGCGCTCCCTCGGGGAGTTCGGGGCGACGATCCTGTTCGCCGGCAACTTCGCGGGCCGCACCCAGACGCTGCCGCTCGTCGTCTACTCCGAGCTCGGCAGCGCCGATCTCGACGCCGCGATCGCGGCGGCGACGGTCCTCGTGATCGCCGCCGTCGGGGTGCTCGCCGCGGTCAGGCTGGCCCGGCGCGGGCGGGCGCTGGACCTCGCGAGCGCCGGCTGACGGTCGCGGCGGCCCGGCTGACGGTCGCGCCGGCCCGGTCGCGGGCGGGCGCCCATGCCGTGGCCGGGGCCGGCTGACCGAAGAGGAAGCCCTGGCCAAGGTTGACGCCGAGTGCCCGGAGGGTTCGCCGCTCGGTCTCGGTCTCGATGCCCTCGGCGATAACGTCGCGCTCGGTCGCCTGGGCGAAGTGGCGGAGGCCCACGACGAGGGCCTGCCGGGTGAGATCGGCATTGATGCCGCGGACGAGACCGATGTCGATCTTCACGAAGTCGGGTCGCAGCTCGACGAGGTGGCTGAAGTTGGCGATGCCGGCACCCGCGTCGTCGACCGCGATCCGGAGGTCCGGCCCCAGCTTCACGATCGCCGACCGAAGCGCCGCGTAGTCGTCGACCCGCTCGTGCTCTGTCAGCTCCAGGACCGTCGGTCGCGAGCGGAGGTCGAGAACGGCGTGGAGGCGGCCATTCGAGAGGATGACCCGTGGCGACACGTTCAAGCTCAGCCACGGCCCGGGCGGCAGCACCTCGGCCGCTGTGATCGCCGCCCGGAGGCAGGCCAGCTCGAGGTCCAGCCCGACATCGAGCGAGCGGGCCTCGGCAAAGGCGAGATCCGGGCGCGTCCCGTCGGCGAAGCGGGTGAGCGCCTCGAACCCGACGACCTCACCGGTCTCGAGGTGGACGATCGGCTGGAAGACCGGGGCGAAGGCCGCCTCCTGGATCACGCCCAGGACCCTGGCTCGGGACCCGGCAGCCTGGTGGCGCGCCCGCAGGGCGGGCTCGAGCAACGCCCGCGAGGCCGCTGCGAACTCCTGGAGGGCAGGCAGGTGGCGCTCCAGCCGCTCGGCGCCGTCGGGGCCGGTGGCCCCGACCCGCAGGAGCGCGATCGGCTCGCCGTTGCCGATCGGTGCGGCGGCGGTCGCCGTGAGGCCGGCCGCGACGGAATCCTCGTAGAAGGTCCCGTCGCCCGGTTGGCGCGTCCAGGGCGCCGCCCAGGCCTCCCCGGCGGCCTGCGCCCGGAGTCCCTGCGCTCGCTCCGGCGGTACGAGATGGCCGAGGTGATTGGCGGGGAACGGCGCCGGGGTCGCGGCGAGGACAGTCGCGGCACCGGCCGGATCGAAGGTCAGGATCCAGGCCGCCGCGATATCCGGCAGGGCCTGAACCGCAGCGACGATCGCCGCGCCGGTGGCCTCCGGAGTATCGGCCGGCTCGAACCCCGCGAGAACGCGCGCGACCTGGAGCCGCTCATCACGGGACGCGGCGAGGATCGCGTCGACCTGGCGCTCGCGGGTGACGTCGCGCTTCACGGCAACGTAGTTGACGATCGCCCCGGACCCGTCGCGGATGGGCGTGATCGACGCCTCCTCGATGTAGGTCCGGCCATGCTTGGCCCGATTGACGAGCTCGCCCGTCCAGGTCTCGCCGCTGGTGAGCCGCGCCCACATCCGGGCGTAGAAGCGGTCGTCCTGGAGGCCGCTCTGGAGGACGCGCGGGTTGAGACCGATGACCTCATCCCGGTGGAAACCGCTGACCCGCTCGAAGGCCGGGTTGACGTACAGGATCGTGCCCTCCACGTCGGCGATGACCACCGATTCGGCGGTCTGCTCGACGGCTGCGGAGAGTCGCCGCTCGAGGGCCCGCGACTCCTTGCTCGCGGTGGCATCGTCATCCGGGGCGTCGCGGCCCGCCCGCCGGTCCGCCGGGTCGACGATCGCATCGATGTCGGCGGGCAGGGACACCGAGGTCACTGGGGCCGCAGAGGACGCTGGGGACGCTGGGGTCGGGCTCATCGACGCTGGGTCGCTCGGTACGCGGGCCGGGCCCGGAGGTCTCGCACCGGGATTGCCCGCGGTCCGAGTGTCGGGGCGAGCCGCGACCCTCAACGAGATGCCACGCGGCCCCTCGTTGCGGGTCCGAACGGCCCCCGGAGCGTGGCCCTGCCGAGATTCATGGTGCGCACGCGCACCACCGCCCTCCTCACGGGTTGCGAGGAGCGCCAGCCTCGGGCGTGACCAGGTCGGCGTACTCGGGATGCCGCTGGAGCCACGACCGAACGAACGGGCACTTCACCGTGACCCGGGTCCCGGCGGAGCGAGCAGCCTCGAGCACGTGGCTGGCGAGCGCGCCGCCGATGCCCCGCCCGCCGTGGGCCTCCAGGACCTCCGTGTGGAGGAGGATCCGGCGGGTCCCAGCGAGGCGGTACTCCAGGATTCCGGCGAGCTCGCCGTCGAGACGAGCCTCGTAGCGGCGGGCGGCGGCGTTGTCCGTGATCGTGGGCGCGGGATCGGCCATGGGCCCGACCATACCGCGTTGGCATCGGCCGGGTGTCGCGGGAGCCGAGCCCTCGATCCATCGGGCGCCCGCTGAACCTCCACATCGCTTCCGCCCGACCTTCACACCTTCTCCACGCCCGTTCTCGAGAGTTGGAAGCAAGTCGATCGCCGACGGAACGGGCGGTCGGAACGGCATCACTCGAAGGGAGTGGACTTTCAATGAGCTTCTTCAGGGTTCTCGGCGCGATCGTCCTGGTCGTTCTCGCGATCGGCCTCGCCGGGGCCATCTTCCAGACCGGCTACCTCGCCGGTGTCGCCGCCGATGGCGGCGTCGCGCCGGTCGTCGTGGGGCCGGGCTACGGCTACGGCTGGCACGGCTGGGGCTGGGGCTTCGGCGGTGGCATCCTCGGGATCCTCGGCTTCCTGTTCTTCCTGTTCGTCTTCATCGCGATCCTCCGCGCCGCCTT
>JBFMEV010000027.1:0-45544 GCA_040752335.1 Chloroflexota bacterium | reverse complement strand
GTGAGCACGACCTCCCCCCGACTTCCTGCAGGAATCGCAGGAACTGGGGGGTGGGTCACGCTCGTTCGTGCGATTCGTGATCGCGCGGGGATCGCGGGCAGGGTCGGGCCGCCAGGAACGGGCACGGTCACGGGTGGCGGCGCGGCCAGCGGGCGCGACGAGGCGTCAGGCGCCGCGGCGCCGGCGGTCTTGGCGGGCGGGACCGCGGTCGCGGCGAAGCCGCCGGAACGGGATGCCGTCAGGCGGCGGCCGTCTCGCCGCCGGCGGGCGGGGCGGGGCGGGACCGCGGTCGCGGCGAAGCCGCCGGAACGGGATGCCGTCAGGCGGCGGCGCCGCCGAGGCGGACGGTGATCGCGGCGGCGGTCTCGCGGGCCTGGGCGGCCAACTCCGGGAGGCGGCGCGGGGTCAGCCGGAAGGCCGGACCCCAGACCTCCACCGCGGCGATGACCGCGCCCCGGGCGTCGTGGACCGGGGCCGCGACGGCGGTGAGCCCCGTCTCGAGCTCGCTCAGCGCCGTCGCGTAGCCGCGCCGGCGGGCGCGGGCGAGGTCCTCGAGGAGCGGCTCCAGGTCGGTGATCGTCCGCTCCGTGTAGCGGGTCAGGCCGCGCCGCACGATCCGGAGGACCTCGCGCTCGGCGAGCGACGCCAGGAGGACCTTGCCGGAGGCGTTGGCGTGGAGCGCCGAGGCCCGCCCCGTCCAGTCCCCCACGGCGATGAGGTTCGGCCCATCGGCCTGGGCCACGAACAGGACCTGGTCGCCGTCGAGGACGCCGAGGCCGGCCGTCTCGTGGGTCAGGCGGGCCAGGCGCTCGAGCTCCGGCAGGGCCAGGCTCCGCAGGTCGAGCGTTCGCTCGGCCCGCTCGGCCAGGCGGATCACGACGAGCCCGAGCCGGTACTTGCCCGTCTCGGCGTCCTGCTCCACGAGGCCGCGGCGCTGGAGGGTGGCCAGGAGGCGCGATGCCGTCGACTTGTGAAGGCCGAGCCGACGCGCCAGCTCCGTCACCCCGGCCTCGCCCTGGCTCTCGCCGAGGGCCAGCAGGAGCGCGGCGGCGCGATCCACGCTCCGGACCGCGTTGCCGTCGAAGCCCATGGCCATCGGATCGGCTCGCGGCCCGGTCAGCCGCCGGCCGGGTGCGACATCGCACCCTGGCCCACGCCCGCGGCCGCGCCCCGCGCCCGATCGTCGAGCGCCGCCCGGAGCGATTCCTCGAAGGCGGTCACCGCGCGATCCACCGAATCGTCGGCGGCGTGGGCCTCGCAGATGAACCACGGCTCCCGGCTGTCCGGCTCGGGCATCGCGCCGCGGGCGTGCATCCCGATCGCTACGGCGTCATACAGGGCATGATCGGTGTCGGCCCAGTCGCGGTACTCGGTCGCAACCTTCTCCGTGAACATGATCCCGAACATCGACGGATGGCCCGTGAAGTGGTAGGGCAGGCCGGCGTCGTTGAGGACCTCCCGGAGCCCATCCTGGATCCGTCGACCCGTCCGATGGACGGTCTCGAGAGCGTCCGTGTCGCGGATGATCTCGAGGGTCTTGACCGCGGCCGCGGCCGCCACCCGGTTGCCGGCGTACGTCCCGCCGTGGCTGACCTTTTCGGGCAGGAGGCTCATGATCTCGCGCCGGCCGCCGAAGGCCGCGGCCGGGTAGCCGTTGCCCATGGCCTTCGCGAACGACGCGAGGTCGGGCGTGATCCCGAAGTACTCGGCGGCGCCGCCGCGGGCGAACCGGAAGCCGGTCTTGACCTCGTCGAAGATCTCGAGGATCCCGAACTCCTGGGTGAGCGCCCGGAGCTCCTTGTGGAAGCCCTCCTGGGGCAGGATCCCCTGGGCGTTGCCGAGAACCGGCTCGACGATGACCGCAGCGATGTCGTGGCCCTCGCGCTCGAACAGGCGGCGGAGCCGGGCGATGTTGTTGAAGCGGGCCGGGATGATCGTGTCGGCCACGGCCTCCGGGATGCCCCGGCCCCAGGTCAGGCGGACCGGGTTGTCCGCGTCTCCCAGGTCGGCCATGTTGTCGGGCGAGACGCTGATAAGGGCGTAGTCGTGGACGCCGTGGTACTGGCCCTCGAACTTGACGATCTTGTTCCGGCCGGTGTAGGCCCGGGCGAGGCGCATGAGGTGCATCGTCGCCTCGGTCCCGGAGACCGTCATCCGGGCCATGTCGACCCAGCCGGTCAGCTCGCACAGGAGCTCCATGGCCCGGACCTCGTCCTCGGTCGTCAGCGAGAAGCTGACGCCGCCGCGCATCCGCTCCGCGACGTGGTCGTCGACGCGGGGGTCGCCGTGGCCCAGGATGACCGGCCCGTAGCCCATCCGAAGGTCGACGTACTCGTTGCCGTCGATGTCCCAGACGTGGCCGCCCGCACCCCGGTCGATGTAGATCGTGTCCTCGCCCCAGGCCCGGAAGTTGGAGTTGGCCCCGCCGGGGAGCGTTCGCGCGGCGCGGCGATAGAGCTCCAGCTGGCGGGCGCGGGCGAGCGTCGGTCGGGCGGCGGAGCTGGCCATGATGCCTCCGTCTTGATGGTTGGCAACCAGCACAGCGGGCCCGAGGCGCGCGACGGCCCGTTGCGTTGGATGAGACGCGAGCCTCAATCGTGCCACAGGCGCCGCCACGGCGCAACGCGAGATTCGTCGCCATGTTCAGCTCTGGCTGCGAAATCCGCATGACTGGGCCCGCAGGGTCCCCCGATCCGTGCTCTCGGCCGGTGTCAGTGCAGCGTGTCCGGCCGCTCGAACAGGCCCAGCTGCTCGCCGCGACGCTCGACGGCCGGCTCCAGGCCGAGGAACGGCTCGAGGCCGTCGAGCTCGAGGGGCTCGCGCTCCAGCCAGGCCCGCAGATAGGGCCACAGCACCAGGTGCCAGTTCGCCTCCGCGATCGCGGCTCGAAGGAGCGGTGACGAGTCCAGCTTGTGGCGGACGAGCTCCGCTCGCTCGGGGGCGACGGCGAGGATCCGGACGAGGCGCTCGTCGGCCGGGATTCGGGCGTGCCGGCGCAGGAGGACGTCGCCGAGCATCGCGGTCCACTCGACCTCGAACAGCAGGGCCGAGCGGCCGCGGACGTACCAGATGCAGTCGATCGCCTCGAGGTCCTCGGTCGGGGCGCGCGAGATCGAGGACAGCCAGGCCGATCGCTCGCGCTCGTCGAGGAAGTCGCCCAGCGTCCGGTCGCCGATCCGCCGCCCCTGCTCGCGACGGCCCAGCCAGACCGACATCCCGAGGCGGTGGCCTCCGTTGGCGAGGAGGGCCAGCAGCTGGGTGTGCTCGGCCGTGCGGCGACGGACATCCTCGCCGGTGACCAGGCGCTCGGTCGTCGAGGCCGGGCTGCGGTAGCTGGCCAGACAGGCTCGGACCAGGGCCTCGTCGGGCAGGTCGTGGCCCGAGAAGAGCGCGGCCACGCGCTCGAAGAACGCGCCCTCGGCCAGCGGCCCGGCCGTGGACAGGAGGCTGTAGACGGCCCACTCGACACGGTCGGCGAGCGGCACCGCCGCGGCCTCGCGATCCTGCCGCTCCGCCAGCCACCAGCGCCCCGGCTCGATCTCGGTCAGGCGGTGCTGGGTAGGCCCGGACAGCTCGTCGCGGACGAGGGCCAGGACTCGCTCGACCGGGTCATGCTCGGCGGGCCCGGGGCGGGCCGAGGCGGAGGTGTGGACGGGTGGGCTGGCGGGTGCCTCATCGGAACGGCGGCCGGTGCCCGACCCAGCGTCCAGCCGCGGGATGGCCTGGCTGCCGCGGTCGCGACGCCCAGCGCCGTTGCCGCTGCCGGGGCCGTCGAGGGGCGTCTCCTCCGGTGCCCCGGCCGGCGGTTCGGCCGGCGCCCCGGGCTCTTCGAGGGCCACCAGCCGGCGGAGATGGCCGGCCCGGTCGAGGCCGACGAGGATCTCGCCGAGCAGCCGCTCGTAGCGGGCCGGCTCGCCCCGCTCGCGCAGGACCTCGACCGCGGTCTCGGTGATCGACCGCGCCGCCTCGGCCCGCGAGAAAGGCCGGGCGTCGACGCGCTCTGGTGGCGCGAAGAGGCCGGGCCCCGGGACGAAGTCGGGATCGCCGCTCCCGCCGGGCACGGGGTCGAGACGGCGATTGCCCCGGCTCCGCGAGCCCGGCGGCACGCTCGCGCCGGGCGGGATCAGCTCGACGACGCCCCCGACGTCCTCGTCCGCCTCGGCCACCCGGGCTTCGGCGAGGCGGTAACCGGCCCCGACACCGCCGAGGACGGCGGCGACGAGCGCCTCGGGGTCACCGGCCTCGAGGAGGAGGACCGCCCGACCATCACGGGCCATGAGCGGGGCGACCGCGGTCAGCGAGCGGCGGAGGGCTGCGGCCTGCCATGACCACGGCGCCCGGATCGCCGAGCCGAGCAGCGGTTCCAGCGGCAGGAGCGCGGCGGCCTCCCGACCGAGGGCCCAGCACGTGCCGTGGTAGGCCGCCGCGAGCCGCTCCTGGCTGAATCGCAGCGGCGGCTGGCCGAGGACCAGCCGGACCCGGGGCCTGGGGGTCTCGCGGCCTGGCTCGCGGAGCGGGTCGCGCGCCTCGTCGGCCAGGCGCTCGAGGGCGCCGGCGGCGCCGACCCGCAGGACCGCCGTCCCCGTCCCCTCGACCAGGCCCCGCAGGTCCGCCGCGATCCGCGCCTCGAGCGGGCCCAGGGCCCCGCTCTCCAGGCGCTGGACGAAGCCGCGGACGACCCGGATGGCCTCCTCGAACGCCAGCCACGGGTTGCGCTCGCGGTACGGGTCCGGGACCGGCGAGCGGACGGTTCCGCCGGCAATCCGGATCCCGGGCGCCCGGCCCGGTCCGGAACCCAGGCGGCTGGCCGGCAGAACCGCGTGCAGGAAGGCCAGCCGAAGCGCCGATTCCACCGGCGCCGCCCGGAGCTCGCCCTCGATCCGCTCGAGGATTGCCGCGAGCCCCACGAGCTGACGGTCGGTGTGGAGACCCAGGATCGCGTCGACGAGCTCGCTGCCGCCATCGGGGGTCGGAAACCGCTCGCGGAGCCTGGCCCGGACGGCGTCGGCGCCGACGTCGGCGATCGCCCGGGCGACATCGGCCTCGTCCGGTGAGCCCTGGCGCTGCTCCGCTCCGCCCTGCTGATCGCGACAGATCGTGCAGCGATACTGCTTCCGGACGAGGTGCGCTGCGCTGCCCTCGTCGCCGCTTCCGCGGGCCCACTGGAGCTCGTCGGCGATGAGCGACCGGCCGCACGAGGCACAGCGCGTCGCGAACATCGCCCCGATCGAGAGCTTCAGGCTCGACTCCCCGCGGGGCGATGCGGCGAGGGTCGAGAAGGCGGCATCCAGGTGACGGAGATCGGGCGGCCGGAGGACGACCTCGGCCAAGAGCCTCGTCAGGGGGTTGCTCTCGACGCTGCATGCCCGCCGCTGCCGATCGATCGCCGCCCTCGCGATCCAGCCGCCGCGGCCGTGGAGATCGGCCACGATGTCGCCGGCACCCGAGCCGGCCTCGATCCTGGCCGCCACGAGCTCGGGCGGCGGTGGCGGGGCCAGCCGCTCGAAGACCGGGAGGGTGAACCCGGGCTCAGCCCGCGACAGGATGGCACGTCCGACCATCGCCCGATTGTGGCAGACGTCGCCGGCGCCCCGGGCATGACAGGCGCTGGAGGATCCATCCCTCCAGCCCGGAGGTTGGTCTGTCGTGTGCCCTGGCGACGCGTTGCGTCAGGCGCGAACAACTCGTGGGCTGGAGCCTCAGCGGCGGGCGGGCCGCATCGGCGGCCTAGCTCTCGTCGAGCTCGTCCGGCTCCTCGACGAAGGCCTCGTCGGTGGTGTCCTCCGGCGGCAGGACGCGGTCCAGGTCCTCGATCTCCTCGTCCTCGACGTCGTCCTCGAGGTCCTCCTCGAGCTCCTCGTCCTCGCGCACGAGGGTGCCCTTGGTGTAGGGCCGCAGGTCGGTGGACTTGGCCGCGGTCGGGAAGCTGACCTTGCCGTAGTTGCGGGGGTCCTGGTAGATCTCGCGGATGATGATCCGGACATCGACCGCGCCGAGCGAGGTCACGCCGGCGGTGTACTTGTTGCCGTCGGCGATGAGCTTCAGGAGCCGGGCCGCGACGCGCGGCTCGACCACGCCGATCCGGATCCCGTTGCTCAGGGCCACGAGACGGTTGCCCTCGGGCGTGAGCTCGACCGCGTCGCCGGGGTTGACCTGGGCGAGCTTCTTGGGATCGGCGAGATCCATGAGGAAGGCGAAGCCGGTCTTCCCGGTCTCCTCGACGAAGATCCGGACGGGCGCCTTGCTGCCCTCGGTCGCCGCCACCGTCCGCTCGCCGGCGGCAACGAGCAGCGTCTTGAGCCGATCGATGTTCCGCTCGGCGATGCGGTTCGTGGGATCGAGGGCCAGGGCGGCCTGGTAGTGCTCGCGGGCGGCGCCGAGCTCGCCCTGCTCCCAGAGGGCCTTGGCCAGGCGGTTCTCGGCCTCGGCGTCGGGGCCCAGCTCCAGGAGCCGGCGGTTGGCCTCGGCCGCGTCCGACCAGTTGCCGCCGGTGGCGTGGGCGATCGCCTGCTCGGCGAGCTGGCGCTTCAGGCGCGTGGCCGCGATCGGGCTGGCGACGTTGTTGTCCATGTCGGAGAAGGTCACGTGGGCAGGGTCCTTTCGACGCTCAGGGGGCAATGGAATCTGGCACCCGTGCCGCGGTCCGTCAAATGGGCCCCTGCGCGCGAGGTGCGGCGCGGCCCGGCGAGCCCGGCCGGTCCGGCCGGTCCGGCCAGCCGCGGTGTCAGGTCCGGAGGCGGAGGCTCCAGGCGACGACCGCGATGCCGAGGACGAGCAGGAGGATCGTCTCCCAGATCCGACGCGGATCGCGCCGCCGCGCCGGCGGCGTCCCGTGGACGGCATCCCAGAGGAAGAACACGAGGACCAGGAGGGCCGGGCCCAGGAGGCGCGGGATCTCCATGGCCCGGAGGGCCACGGCCGCGATCGCGATGACGATGGCACTCGTGAGCCCGAACCAGGCGACGTCGCGGACGTTCGACGTCCGCAGGGCGGCAGACCGGTAGCCCAGCAGGAACGCGGCGAGGGCGTCGGCGCTCGCCAGGACGGCGAGCTGCGTGCCGGTCGGCGCCGGACCGGCCACGGTCCCGGGCTCCGGCAGGCCGCCCGGGACGAGGGCGGCGATGCCGGTGAACGCGAGGAAGCCCACCACCAGCGACCAGACCAGGATCGCGGTCCGATCCGCGGCGGACGGTCCGGTCGAGGCGCCCAGGATGCGAGCCTCGGTGGCCAGGACGCGGGCAAGGAGCCAGGCCCCGAGTAGCATGGCCGGGACGAGCAGCAGCCCGACGGGCACGAGGCGGATGGCCCCGAGCACCGCGAACGATGCGACGGCAGGCACGGCCAGCGACTCGACCGGCACGCCGGACGCGGCCGCCGGGGCCTCGCTCGAACCCAGGACCTGGAGGCTGCCGAGCGCCACGGCGACGAGCAGCAGGCCGCCGACGACCCAGGCCTGGGGTGGGTCCACGAACCGCGAGACGAGGATGACCGCAGCCGCGGCCAGGACCAGCTCCCGGGAGGCGCCGCGGCTGACCATCGACTCGATGGTACGCCGCGCGTCGGCGGTCACGGGTCGTCCCGCCGGACGTAGGCCAGGAGCTCGGCGCGAGACCGGGTGTTGAGCACGACCTCGGGCTCGACCCAGGCCCGGCGGGCCTGCGACACGCCCCAGTCGAGGTACTCGAGCTCGGCGACCCGGTGGGCATCCGAGTCGATCGACAGCAGGCAACCCACCTCGACGGCATTACGGGCTCGCTCGACGGCGAGATCGAGGCGGTGGGGCGAGCCGTTCATCTCGAGGACCGTGCCGGTCAGGGCGGCCTCGGCGTAGACGGCATCCCAGTCGAGGTCGAGGTCATCGCGGGTCTGGATCATCCGACCGGACGGGTGGGCGATGACGTCGACATGGGGGTTCCGGATGGCGTTGAGGGTCCGGGCCGTGAGCTCGGCCCGGCTCCGGCGTCGGCCGACGTGGAGCGATGCGACGACGAGGTCGAACCGGGCGAGGAGCTCGTCCTCGTAGTCCAGCCCACCGTCGGCCCGGATCTCGAGCTCGCAGCCGTGGAGGATCCGGAAGCCCTCGGCCGGGGTCTCGGGCGGGGCCGTGCCGGCATCCTCCTCCTCGGCGTAGCGCCGGTTGAGCTCGGCGATGACGAGCCGCTGCTCCTCGACCCGCTCGGGCGACAGCCCACGGGCGATCGCCAGCGAGATCGAGTGGTCGGTCAGGACCTGGTAGGCATGGCCGCGGCGGCGGGCCGCCGCCATCATGACCTCGATCGGCTGCGAGCCATCCGACCAGTCGGAATGGGAGTGGAGGTCGCCCCGGAGATCGCCGATGGTCACCAGGGACGGCAGCCGTCCGGCCACGGCCGCCTCGATCTCGCCTCCGTCCTCGCGCAGCTCCGGCTCGATGTACGGCAGGTCGAGGAAGGCGTAGACCTCCGCCTCGGTGGCGAAGGTCCGGAGCTCGCCGGCGTCGCCGGTGAGCGGCTGGCCGTCCTCGCCGATCCGGAGGAAGCCCTTCTCGGACAGGCTCCAGCCCCGGTCCCGGGCCCGCGCCCGGAGCCGGACGTTGTGGTCCTTCGAGCCGGTGAAGTGGACGAGGTATGTCCCGGCGGCCTCCGGGGGCATGAGCATCAGGTCGATCTGGGGGCCCCGGCTGCCGAGCTCGACAGCGGCCTTCGCGGGCCCCTGGTTGATGATCGACGCGACGTTCGGCAACCGGACGAAGCGGTCGACGACGGGCGCGCCCTCGTCGGTCTCGGCCAGGAGGTCCAGGTCGCCGATCGTCTCCTTGCGGCGCCGATAGGAGCCCGCCGCCACGATCCGTCGGACCCCGAGGACGTCGCGGAGCGGCGCCGACAGCTCCTCGATGAGGTCCCTGGCCTGGGGCAGGAGCAGCCGGCGCTCGCGCGATTCGAGCCCGGCGATGCCCTCGAGGATGAGCTGCTCGGTCCTCGCCGACAGGCCGCGAAGGCTCCGCAGGCGGCCGGCCGTGGCGGCGTCCCGGAGCTCGACGAGGGTCGCGATCCCGAGGGTCGTGTAGATCTGCCGGACGGTCTTGGGGCCGAGCCCCGGGATCCGGAGCAGCTCGAGGAGCGTCGGCGGGAACTCCGCCAGCAGACGCTCGTGGTAGCCGAGGCGACCGGTCGTGGCCAGCTCGGCCAGCTTGTCGGCGATCGCCCTGCCCACGCCCGGGATGTCCGGCGGGCGGCCCTCGCGGTAAGCTCGCGCGACCTCGACCGGCGAGCGCCCGATGGCATCGGCCGCGCGGTGGTAGGCGACGGTCTTGAAGACCAGCTCGCCCTTGACCTCGAGCAGGTCGCCGATGTCGTGGAAGACCTGGGCCAGCGCCGCGTTCGAGAGCAGCGCCGGCTCGCCTGGCTCGGCAGGCTCGTCGTCGGCGCGGAGGTCCGCAGGCAGCTCGTCGTCCGGCGACGGCTCGGCGGCCGTGCCGACGACGGACTCCGGATCGCGTGTCACCCCGCGATGGTAGCCAGCAACCGGCGGTGGGCCACGGGCCGCGCCGGGCGACGGACCGCGGCGACAGGCGGCCGACGGCTGGCCGCCCCGCGTTCAGGCCTTCTTCACCAGGTCGCGCAGCCGGGCCTCGTCGGCGGCGGTCAGCTCCGTCAGGGCGAACGAGCTCGGCCACATGGCGCCGTCGTCGATCCTGGCCTCCTCCTCGAAGCCGAACGTCGCGTACCTCGACTTGAACTTGTCGGCGCTCTTGAAGAAGCAGACCACCTTGCCGTCCCTGGCCCAGGCGGGCATGCCGTACCACGTCTTGGGCCAGAGCTCCGGTGCGACGGCCGTGACGAGGGCGTGGATCCGCTCGGCGATGGCCCGGTCCGCCGGTGGCATCTCGGCGATCTTCGCCAGGAGGTCCCGCTCCCCGTCGGCCCTGGCAGCTTGCGACCGCGACTCGGCCTTCAGCTCCCGGGCGCGCTCGCGCATGGCGGCCTTCTCGTCGGCCGTGAAGCCCCTGCCGGTGCCGCGGGCGGCGGCGCGCTCGGCGGGCTTCTGGGTGGTGCTCATGTCAGGTTCCTCCGGGTGGGTGGTGATGGATCCCATCCTAGGCAGGGACGTCCGCGGCGGCTTCTTCGAAACTGCTCAGTTCGCGACCGAGCCCGCGGCGTCAGGCGGCGATCACCCGGTTCCGGCCGGCCCGCTTCGCCCGGAGGAGGGCCTGGTCGGCCCGCTCCACGATCGCCGGGATCGGCTCGTCCGCGCCGCGGGCGTTGGCGACGCCGACCGAGACGCTGACCGCCGGCACGCCATGCCGGTGGAGGTCGAGCGCCCCGACGGCCTGGCGGACCCGCTCCCCCACCTCGACTGCGACCTCCGGCCCCGGGTTGCGGAGCAGGACCGCGAACTCCTCGCCCCCGACCCGGGCCGGGACGTCTTCCTCGCGGACGGCCGTCACGATCGCGCCGGCCACCTCGCGCAGGACCTCGTCGCCGACCGGGTGGCCGTAGCGATCGTTGAGGCTCTTGAACTTGTCGATGTCGACCATGAGCACGGCAACCGCGTCGCCGGCCCGGCGGCGGCGGGCCAGGAGGCCGCAGAACTCGTCGAAGTAGCGCCGGTTCGGGAGGCCGGTCAGCGGGTCGGTGGAGGCGTGGGCGGCGACCTCGCGGTAGGAGTAGGCACGAGCCATCGCCGCTGCGGCCTCCACGGCCGCGGCTTCCAGGAGCCGGCGCGCGGCATCCGGCCAGGGCTCGCGGTCGCGCCGCGAGAGCACGATCGCGCCGACCACGCCGGACTCGATCCGGAGCGGCACGGCCAGGGTGTGGGACAGGCCATAGACGCTCCTGACCCGATCGGCGATCCGGGCGGTCACGGCCGCGGTCGTGGCGCCTCCGGCGAACCCGCCGGCCCCGGCGGATGCGGTTGCGCCCACGCCGATGACCTCGGAGCGCGGCGACACGAGCGGCGGCGGCGATCCGAAGGGGTGGCGCAGCCCCAGGTCGCCGAGGAACCCCGCCAGCCACGCCGTCGCGTGGTCGACGCCACGGCGGATCTCGGCGGGCAGCGGACCGCTCGGCGCCGCCTGCGCGGCGTTGACGCCACGGTGGGCGTGCGGCCCGGCCGGCGGCCCGACCGGGCTGACCGGCGACGGATCGGCCCCGCCGCCCATGTCGGCCTTTGCCCCGGTCGCGGACGTCGCCACCGCGGCCGTGGCCAGGGCGTCCGCCGCCCGGGCGGCCACCTCGACCGGGATCGGGATCGCCGGCGGGGGCTCGCGATCGAATGGTGGCTCGAGGTCGGAGATCGGCAGGACCGTGCTCGAGCTGGGTACGCCGGGCCGACTCGTGACGAGGGTCGCCTCGAGGGCTCCGCCCTCGGGTCGACGGCGAACCACGACGACATGATCGGCACCGGTGCCCTCGGCCAGGTCGTCGACGATCGCGCCGACGATGGCATCCACCGAGACGGAACGGGACAGGCCCTGCAGGATCCGGGCGAAGTTCTCGGCCTCGGCCCGACCGCGGGCCTCCAGGCCGGCCACCGCGTTGCGGTGGAGGAACGCGGCGAGCGCCGCGATCCCGACCGCGGCGACCGGGATCCAGTCGAGCCCGTCGCCCGACGTGACGGCCCGGATGCCGGTGATCAGGCCGAGGATCAGGAAGGCGCCGGAGAGGAGCCACCACGTCCGGCGAATGGGACGGTCCTCCGCCGGTGGACGGTACGGACGTGGCGCTTCGATATGCACGTGGTGGAAGCATGCGGCCGGGCGGCCGTCGCCGTCCAGCGGGTCCGGTGGTACCGGAGTCCCCTCCGAGGGTGGTACTTCCGTACTACCGCCGGTCGGGCTGGGTTCGCTCCGCCAGGTTGCCGAAGCCCAGCTCACGGGCCTCGCCGAGCTTGGCCGTGTACATCCGGGCGTCGGCCACGGCCACGAGGTCGGTCGGCGTCCGGACGTCAGGCGTCACCGAGGCGACCCCGATCGAGACGCTGATCGGGACCGGCCCGCGGCCGTCCGCGACGAGCGGCTTGGCGGCGAGCTCCTCGGTGATCCGGGCCGCGACCGCGTCGGCGGCTTCGGGGTCGGCATCGACGACGATCACCGCGAACTCGTCGCCGCCGTAGCGGGCCGGAATGTCCGACGCCCGGAGGGTCGATCGGACGATCTCGGCCAGATGGACCAGGCAGCGATCCCCGAACTGGTGGCCGAAGGTGTCGTTGACGAGCTTGAAGTCGTCGATGTCGAGCATCAGGAGGCTGAGCGGCCGGCGCGCCCGGCGGGCCCGGACGAACTCCTCGCCCAGGATCTCGTAGAGCGCCCGGTGGTTGAGGAACCCGGTCAATGGATCCCGATCGGCGAGGCTCCGGGCGGCCTCGTACAGCCGGGCGTTCTCGAGGGCCATCGCGGCCTCGTTGGCCATCGTCCGGGCGAGGGCCAGGCGGCTCTCGTCAAAGGCCACGAGGTCGGTCGACATGAGCTCCACCAGCCCGACCGCCTGACCCTTGGCGACGAGCGGGATCATGGCCAGGAAGCGATAGCCCTCGCCGCGCAGGATCGTGACCTCGGCCGGGTCGGCGGCCGGATCCTCCGTGTCGATGATCACCGCCACCTGCGTCTCGAGGACGCGCCGCGTCTCGGGATACTCGGCCAGGAGGTAGAACGGCAGTGTCGTCCAGTTGGCGGTCGTCGGGTACTGACCGAGCGAGACGATCCGATCGGCGCCGGGCTCCCACGAGCTGATCGCGCAGGCGTCGACGCCCAGGGCCACCGTCAGGTGCCTGGCCATGAGCGCCCCGACCTGCCTGGGATCGAGGGTCTTGGTCAGCTCCTGGCTCATCTCGAGGAGCCGCCGTAGCTCGCCGGCGAGCGATTCCGTGCGGGTCAGGAGGCGGGCCGATTCGACGGCGGTCGCGGCCTGGTCGGCGAGGATGGTGAGGACCTGGAGGTCGTCGTCATCGAACTGATCGAGGCCCAGCTTGGACAGGGCGATGACGCCGCTGACGGCCTCGTCGTGGCGCATCGGGACGACGAGCATCGATTCGGGGACCTCGTCGGTGCCCGGGATCTGGATTCCCCGGGGATCGGCGTTGGCGTCCGGGATCAGCAGCGGCGTGCCGTTGGCCGCGACCCAGCCGGTGAAGCCCTCCCCGACCTTCGTCCGGAGGACGTTCCAGTCGACGATCTCGTAGGCTCCGACGGTGCCCTGGAAGGCGATCGGCACGAGATCCTCGCCCTCGAGCTGGTAGACCCGGGCATTGTGGTAGTCGACGATCCGGCCGATCTCCTCCACGATCGCCCGGCCGACCGAGTCCACCGTCTTGGCCCGGTTCATCCGGGCGGAGGCGGCCTGGACCACGGCCATCTGGGCGGCCCGGGCCTCGAGGCGCTCGAACAGGTCGGCGTTCCGGAGGGCCAGCGCGACGTGGACGCCGAGGGCGGTCATGATCTCGACGTCCTCGGCCGTCCACTGGCGCGGGGCGAGGGTCGCGGCCGTCAGCGAGCCGACGAGCCGGCCGCCATGCATGAGCGGGACGAAGATGTCGCCACGCATCGGCAGGCCGCCGCCGAAGCGCTCCTTCCAGCTGTTGGCCGGCAGCGCCCGGACGTCGTCACAGACCCAGGCGCGGCCGGCGGCGAGGGCGTCCCGGAGCCAGGGCTCGTGGATCGTCAGCGGCGCCATGGCGGCCGCCCTGGCATCACTGAACCCGGCCCAGCCGACGAGATCGAGGAGCTCGCCCTTGAGCGTCCGGAGGAGGACCATGTCGGCGCCGGTCAGGGACAGCGTGCCGTCGACGACGGCCCGGTGGAGGTCGGCCCGGTCGAACGACGTCGACAGCCGCTCCGCGACTTTCAGGAGGGCCCGATAGCGCTCCGAGCCGACCTCGAGCTCGGCCTCCCGGAGGGGCCCGAGCCGGGGGTTGGAGACTCGCCCGCCCGGGGCCCGGTCCGCCACCCCGATGGCAGCATCAACGTTCGACGACGCACGCGCACGCACGAGGTGAGCGTGGCAGAGGGGTTCGGTCCGGGGCAGTCGCCAGAGGTACCGGTGGGGTCGCCGGAAGTACTGTCCGAACGCCGGCCGGCGCCGACGGCGCTGACCGGGAGACGTCTGGGGAGGCGCATCCGGTAGGCTGGGCCCTCGTGAGGACTGCCGGGGTCATTCGGCCATGAAGAGGCACGACCCAGAGTCCGGTCTCGTGACGGCCGTCCCGACCTCCTGCGACGTGGTAGTCGTCGGGGCTGGGATCGTTGGTCTGGCGACCGCACTTCGATTGCTCGAGCGCCTGCCTCATCTGCGTGTCGTCATTCTGGAGAAGGAACCCGAGGTCGCCCTCCACCAATCCGGGCACAACAGCGGCGTGGTGCATGCCGGCATCTATTACGCGCCGGGCTCGCTGAAGGCCCGCCTGTGCGCGGAAGGCAAGGCGGACCTGGAGCGGTTCGCGGGGGAGCACTCGATCCCGCTCGAGCGGTGCGGGAAGTTGATCGTGGCACTCACGGAGAGCGAGCTTCCCCGACTCGAGGCGCTCCGCGAGCGAGCCACCGCTAACGCTGTCCCGGGGCTGGAGGCGGTCGGGCCCGAGCGCATCCGCGAGCTCGAACCCCATGCCGCGGGGATCCGAGGACTGTGGAGCCCGACGACCGGGATCGTCGACTTCCGGCGCGTCGCGCATGCCTTCGCCGAAGCGGCCCGGGGACGGGGCGCCGCGATCGTTGCCAACGCGGCCGTCGTCACGATCAGGTCACGAGGGCCGAGCCGAGTCGTCGAGACGGCCAGGGGCGACGTCACGGCGCGGATCGTGATCACCTGCGCCGGGCTTCACGCCGATCGCGTGGCGGCGCTGACCGGGCGACCGGATCGGCAGGCACCCCGGATCGTGCCCTTTCGGGGTGACTACTACACCCTCGTGCCGTCCGCTCGACACCTCGTCAGGGGACTCCTCTACCCCGTCCCCGATCCACGTTTTCCGTTCCTCGGCGTCCACCTCACCAGGCGGATCGACGGCGAGGTCTGGGCCGGGCCGAACGCCGTGATCGCCTTTGCCCGTGAGGGTTATCGGCGTCGCGACGTTAACCTCCGCGACCTGGCCGAGATCCTGACCTACCCGGGCTTCCTGCGCCTTGCCAGCCGCTACCTGTGGACCGGTCTTGCAGAGATGTGGCGCGATCTCTCGAAGGGAGCGTTCGTCACGGAGCTTCAGCGTTTCATCCCTGAGCTTCGACCCGATGACGTCGTGTTTGGACCTTCCGGAGTGCGGGCCCAGGGACTCCATCGAAATGGCGCACTGGCCGATGACTTCGAGCTCGACGGCGGCGACGGCATCCTCCACGTGCGGAACGCACCGTCACCTGCGGCGACGTCTTCGCTCGCTATCGGACGGATGCTCGCGGAGACGGCGATCGAGCGGTTCGGCCTCACTTGATCGGCATCTACTCGGCGGGTGCGTCGTACGTGACCTTGGTCCCGGTCGCGACCACCTGGATGAAGATCCGGCCACGAACCAGGCTGATCTCGTTTCCGTCTCCGTCGTAAAGCCTCGTCAGGTCGCCGGAGTCCTTCTTGGCCCACGATCCTTTGATGATCGTGCCGTCGCGGAAGACCCAAGCCGTTCCTGTGCCGATCTGGTCGAGGACCGGCCGGCGGTGGCCCGGCTCGGATTCGGGGTCGTACGACAGGCCCATCCACAGGACGACGACGTTCCGGGCCACCACGCGTTTGCCATCCGCGGCGTCGACATGGGGCTTGCCGGATACCGACCGCAGATAGCTGTTCGTTGCCGGATCGTAGGCGTAGCCCGACGCGCCTCGGCCGTAGGGGATGGTGATCGATCCCTGCGCCGGCCGCTCGGAGGCTGGCGCGTCATCCTTGAACGGCCGCACCCCGAGGCCATCAACGAGCTCCGGCGGGTAGTTCTTCGCAGCTGCCACATCCCGGAGCGCCGCCGTCGACGTGTAGCCGTTGTGGGGCGCCTTGCGCGTGCTGATCCGGTGGTAGGCCTTGCCGCTGCCGAACATCGCATCGAGGTTGTAGATGAGCGTGCCGCTCGTCGAGGGGATCACCTTCTTGAGGGTCTTCTCGTCGCCACCGTAGTGACCGAAGCCGGCCCGGTACTCGGCCGCCCAGTAGACGAAGTAGGGTCGGCCGCTCCGAACCGGCCCGATGTCAGGGGCGTCCAACTCCTGGAAAACGAGCATGTACCGATCTTCTCCACCATCGGCCGGCGCCTGGTAGACGATCGACGCCGCGTTGAACCCGGACTGCGGCCGGGCAACGACGTTGTCGTCGATCATCACGGCGATCGGCAGGCGATTCGCGAGCTCCGGGTCGGCCGGCATCCCGTCGAGGGCCGCATAGGTGGTCTCCGCCGTCGGGGCAGGGGTGGCAGTCGTTGACACCGTTGGCGTCGGCGCGATCGTCAGGGCCGGCGTCGTGGTCGCTGTCGGGGCGACAATCGGCGTGGCGCTCGGCGACGGCGGTGTCGACGAACAGCCAAGGACGAGGACGGCGACGAGGGGCAGGTGGAGATTTCGGACCATGGTGCGTAGTGTCACCGCTCGGGGGACGGCGATGGAAGGGCACCAAAGTACCGGCTATCCGTGCCGAAGAGGTCCACCGACATGGCCGCCACCTTGGTGAGGTCGAGGCGGAGGATGTAGACGCCGCCCGTGGTGTTGGTGGGCGGGTGGACCGCGTAGGGGGGACCCAGGACATAGCGGCTGATGTCGGCCTCGTCGATCGTCCCCGCGAGCTCCATGTACTCGCGGGCCTTGTCCGGGGGGACGTTCGTCGACACGGTCTTCGAGGCGATCTCGAGCAGCTGGGGCAGCTTGGCAATGACGCCCGCGTCAGAGAGCTTGTCCTTGAGCGCGACGAGCAGCTGCTGCTGACGGCGCGCCCGGGTGAAGTCGTTGTCGCCGGCACCCATCCGGCTCCGGACGAACGCCAGCGCGGTCCGGCCGTCCAGATGGTGCGGGCCGGCCGACAGGAAGAAGCCGTGCGTCCCGTCGAACCAGTCGTACGAAGGATCGGCGATGCGTCGCTCGACGACGACGTCCACCCCGCCGACGAGGTTGACCATCTTCTCGAAGCCCTCGAGATTGATCGAGGCGGTGTACTGGATGGGGATCCCGAGCAGGAACTCGAGCTCCTTGGCGAGCGTCATGGCCGGGCCGTCGGGGTACTTCGCCGGGTTGTTCCTGGCCGCCGTCTGGAGCGAATTCAGCTTGTCGTTGTAGGTGCCGCCGAGGTAGAGCGGGAACTGGGCGATGTCGCGCGGGAAGCTGATCATCGCGACGGTACCCTTCGAGGGGCTGACGCTGACGACGAGCATCGTGTCGGTCAAGGCGTGGGCCCGATCGTGACCGGAGTCGACGCCGGTGAGGAGGATGGAGATCCGGTCGCTCGGCGGTGGCGTCGGGACCGGCGTCGGCGTGGGCGGGGCGGGCGTGGCCCGCGGGTCCGGCGACGGCGTGGGGCCGCGCGGCGACGGAGACGGCTCATTGCCGATGAAGATCTGCGAGCCAGCGTCATAGAAGGCCCAGGCGTAGTAGCCGACGAGGGCGTGTGACAGCAGGATCGCCACGAGCAGGGCTGCCAGCACCTGCTTCGCGCGCATCGGCGCCGGCACAGTCACCTCGCGGCGCCAGGCATCGATGACCGCGATACCTCGCCAGCCGGCCATCGCGACGACCGTGAGGACGACGAAGCCGGAAAAGGCCGGGTCCAGCAACGTCACGGCGACGACGTCGAGCCGGCCGATGAGGCGGGAGGCGAGGTAGACCAGCAACAGGACCGGCGGGATGCCAAGGATCATGGCCTCTCGCCGCCGGCCGGCCGCAAGCTGGCCCAGGCCGGGCCAGAGAAAGGAGAGGAAGGCGGCCACCGCGGGGCGGCGAGTGGCCTCGAGCGGCGCGGGGGTCCTCAAGGCCGCGCGAGTCTAGCACAGGGATTCGGCGTCACCGGCCGGCGCCCCGGCGGCGCTGGATGCATGGGCCCTCGTGAGCGGGGTCTGCCGGGAACACCTCGGGACGTGGCGCGTCATCGTAGAATGACGGCCGTCCGGTAGGCGCGGCCGGCGGTGACCCGTTCGTCCCCCGAAGCTGGACCGAGCCTCATGATCAGACGACACGCGACGGCGCTTCGCCTGCTCCTGGCTGCGATGGATGCGATGACCGCGATCGTCGTCCTCGCGGTCGCCGGGGTCGTTCGCTACGGCACGCTCGCACCGTTCGATCCCCTGTTCTTCGGGCTTCCGAGCCCACTCGTCGCCCTCGTCGTCTACGCCGCGGCGTGGCCGATCGCCCTCTGGAGCCAGGGCCTGTATCGGCCTCGGGCCCGCCTCCGCGCCTGGAGCGAGCTCGTGGACGTGGGGCGGGCGGCACTGATCTTTGGGGCTGGCGTCCTCAGCCTGCTGTTCCTGTTCAAGCTCCCCGATGTCAGCCGCCAGGTCCTCCTGGTCGTCTTTCCGGCCCTGGCGATCACGGCCCTGGCCACGCGGCTCGCCTTGCGCTGGCTCCTGTCGCGACTCCGGGAGCGAGGCCGGAACACGAGGTTCGTCCTCGTCGTGGGCACGAACGGCTGGGCCGAGTCGTTCGCCAACCTCATCGAGTCTCACCACACGCTGGGCCTTCGTGTCATCGGACATCTCGACGCCCGCGCCACCGAGCCGATCGTCGTGTCCCGGCCGATCCTCGGTGATCTCGGCGAGATCGAGGACATCCTCCACGCCAACGTCGTCGACGAGGTTGCGATCTGCCTGCCGGTGAGCCAGTGGGCCCGGATCGACGAGATCGCACGGCTGTGCGAGGAGGAGGGCAAGATCGTCCGGATCCCGATGTACCAGCTCGAGCACACGCTCGCGACGGGGCGGGTCGAGGAATTCTCGGGCGTGCCGATCTACTCGATCGTGTCGGGGCCGGACCGCGTCGTCGCCATGATCGCGAAGCGGTTGCTCGATATCGCCGGCTCGATCGCCGGTTTGATCGTCACGGCGCCGCTGGCGCTGGTCATCGCCATCGCGATCCGGCGTGACTCGGTCGGGCCGATCCTGTTCCGGCAGGTTCGGGTCGGCCTCCACGGGCGGACATTCGAGGTCATCAAGTTCCGCACGATGATCGAGGGGGCCGAGGAACGGTTGGGCGACCTGCTCGCCGACAACGAGATCCGCGGTCACGCGTTCAAGATCACGGACGATCCGCGGATCACCAAGGTGGGCCGCTGGCTCCGGCGAACCTCGCTCGACGAGCTGCCGCAGCTGTGGAACGTCCTGGCGGGCGCCATGAGCCTCGTCGGCCCCCGACCGCCGCTGCCGTCGGAGGTGGAAGGGTACGACGTCTGGCACCGGCGCCGGCTGTCGATGAAGCCGGGGATGACGGGCCTCTGGCAGGTCCGCGCCCGAGGCGAGAAGGACTTCGACCGCTGGGTCGAGACCGATCTCGAGTACATCGACCGCTGGTCGCTGTGGATGGATGTCAGGATCATCGCCCAGACGATCCCGGCGATCATCGGCCGCAGCGGACGCTGACGCTAGGGCGCCCGCGAAGCCGGGTGATCACTGCAGCCCGAGCCTGAGCAGCGCCCGGCTCACCGCACGGGCAATTCGCTGCGTTCGCCGCTCCCCGACCATGATTACGAGGAGCCTCCTGACTGCCGGTCGGGCGACGTCGCGAACGAAGCCCGGAGCGCGATGCAGGCGCGCGATGTCGTCCTCGCGATCCCGGATGGCAGCGGCGATCGCCCGCAGTGCCTCGGCGTCGAGGTCGAAGTCCCGACGCAGGTCCTCGTACAGGCGGATGTCCGATCGATAGACGGTCTCGAACCGGGCGGACTTCTGGGAATCGCTCTGTCGATGAACGGACGTGGCGGCCGCGAGGTACCGGTGACGGGCGCCTCCGGCCATGGCCCGAAGCCAGAAGTCGTAGTCCTCGCCGTAGACGCCAGGCCGATACCCGCCGACCTCCTCGAACAGGCTCCGGCGATACGTGGCGCCAACGCTGTAGAAGCAGTTGGCGATGACCTCGCTGAGGGACATCGAGCGCACCCGCTCGTTCGTCCCGGCTCGGTAGACAAGCTCGCGCGTACCATCGGGCCGCCCGAAAAAGCCGTTCGTGGAGTAGATGTCGAAACCGGGCTCAGCGTCGATGAAGGCCGCCATCGAGGCCAGATGCTCCGGCAGCAGGATGTCGTCGGCCGAGCAGATGACGATGAAGTCGCCCGTCGCCCCTGAGACCCCCGCGTTGTACGCGCCTGCGGTCCCCTGGTTGTCCTGATGGATCGCTCGGATCCTGGCGTCCCTGTCGGCGAAGTCGGTCGCGATCCGGTACGTCGCGTCCGTGGAACCGTCGTCGACGACGACGCATTCCCAATCTACGAAGGCCTGGGCAACGACCGCGTCGAGCGTTTCCTCCAACGTGGACGCCGCATCAAAGGCGGGCACGATAACCGAGAAGCGAGGCACGCCGGAAGTCTAGGCAGATTCGCCTAGCCAGCCCCGAGATGGTCGAGCGCAAGCTCCGCCAGCATCTCGTCCCATGGCCGCGGTTGCCAGCCGGTGCGATCCCGGAATCGAGAGCTGTCGAGGGAGCGGTCGATGACCGGCTCATCGACCGGTCGGATGTCGACGTCCCAGCCGAGGTATGCGGCGAGGCTGGTGAGGAGGCTGTACTTGTCGATCGGATCCGCGGAGACATGCCACAGGCCTGAGAGGCCCGGATCTGGCAGGACCCTATCGCGGATCACCTCCGACAGGGCGCGGGTGGTCAGGCCGCTGAACACGGCTCTCGTGAAGCCTCTCAACGACTCGTTGCGGTGGGCGGCAAACCAGGCGACCAGGCCGGTGGGCTCGCCCAGTTGCCAACCAATGATCGATGTCCGGAGCGTGACGACATGGTCTCGGTCGACGACCTCACCGAGGAGCTTCGAGCGTCCGTACAGCTCGAAGTCGTCGGGTGGATCGCTCTCGGCGTACCCGCCCCGCGCACCGCTGAAGACGCAGTCTGTGCTGACGTGGACCATCCGTGCCCCGAATTCTGCGCATGCCTCCGCGAGAAGGTGCGGCCAGAGGCTGTTGACCGTGATCGATGGGATCGCCGCCTTGGCCTCCTCGCGTTGCTTCACGATCCCCGCTGCGTTGACGACGAGAGTCGGGCGGACCTCATCGAGCAAGGCCATCGCCGAACTCGCCGCCGTGGCGTCCAGTCCGCCCACGATCCGCTGACTTGGCACCCCCAGGTCCGGCAGCTCCTGTGGCCGCCGACAGGCACCCCAGACCTCGAAGTCCGGTGCCAGCGTGCGAATCGCCTGGTGGCCCAGCATCCCGGTTGCGCCAACGATGAGGATGCGGGGAGTCGTCACGAGATTCCCAGGATGATTCTCGCAACGACGTCCGAGACGTTGTCGACGAGATACTCGGGTGGCGGAGCCCAAGAGCCCCCAGACCGTATCGCGAGGTCAATGGCCGGCAGAATCCGCTCCGCCTCGACTCCGGCCAGCACATTGCTCCCGCACTCGACGGTCTCCGGCCGCTCGGTCACGTCGCGGACGGTCACGGTGGGAACGCCAAAGATGCAGCATTCCTCTTGGACGGTGCCGCTATCCGAGAGGACGCAGAAGGCGTTCTTCTCGAGGCGCACGAAGTCGAAGAGCCCCAGCGGCGGAACGAATTTGACCCGGCCCGCCTCGATGCCAAACTGCCGCATCTTGTCGGCGGTCCTTGGATGAAGCGACGCTACGATCGGCAGCCCATACTTCTCGATGGCCCGGTTCAGCGCCTCGACGAGTGACCTCAGCCGCGCCTCGACGTCCACGGTCTCCGCCCGATGGGCCGTCACGAGAAAGTACTTGCCCGGTTGAACCTCCATGGCGGTGAATGGGTCGGCCGCCTCGACCTGGCTCGCGTAGTGGTCCAGCACTTCCTTGATCGGGTTGCCCGTGACGTAGATCCGCTGGCGCTCGATCCCTTCGCGGACGAGATTGGCGGCACTCCGATGGGTATAGGGCATCAGGACGCTGCTCGAGTGATCGATGACGCGGCGGTTGATCTCCTCGGGCACTCGGTCGTCGAAGCAGCGGTTGCCCGCTTCCATGTGCGCGACCCGGATTCCCATTCGCTTGGCAACGAAGGCCGCGAGCCCGGTGTTCGTGTCGCCCAGGACAAGGACGGTGTCGGGCTTCTCATCCAGGAAGATCCGTTCGGCCTTCGCCAGGATCTGGCCGATCTGATCGCCGAAGCCCGCGCCGCGCACCTCGAGGAGATGGTCGGGATCACGGAGACCAAGGTCCCGGAAGAACAGCCCGCTGAGACGGTCGTCGAAGTTCTGGCCGCTGTGGACCAGGATGTGGCTGCACGACGCATCCAGGACGGGAATCACGCGAGCGAGGCGGATGATCTCCGGCCGCGTGCCCAGGAGCGTGACGACCTTGGTCACCCGCTACGCCACGGGCTGGTGGGCGATCGCCTCGGGGATCTTGCGTCGGAGGAACTCGCCGAGCTCATCGGCGCTCATCAGGTTATCGGCCGAGCTGTAGTCACCGACGAGCGCCGGCATCTCCACCGGGTCGGCAAGCTCGGGGAGCATCGGGCGGACGGCGAAGTAGCCCTCGGCGCCGTGGACCGTGCGCGTCGCCTCCTCCTCGGATACAAGGATCTCGTGGACCTTCTCGCCGGGACGAATGCCGGTGATCACCGTCTCGATCGCGCGATCCCCGATGAGCTGTGCGGCCAGGTCCGTCATGCGTGCGCTCCGGCAGCGCGGGATGTAGGTGTCGCCTGCGAGCCCCGAGCGAACGGCCGCGAAGATGGTGTCGACGGCGTCGTCGAGCGTCAGGAGGAACCTGGTCATATCGGCTGTGGTGATCGTCACGGGGCCCCCGGCCGCGATCTGATCGAGGAACAGCGGGACGACGGAGCCTCGTGATGCCAGCACGTTTCCGTACCGCGCGCAGATGAAGCGAGTCCGAGGGTGGTGGATATTGCCGTCGATCAGGACGCGCTCCTGCATGGCCTTGGTCATACCCATGACGTTGACCGGCTTGCAGGCCTTGTCGGTCGAGATGCCCACGACCGTCTCCACGGACAGGTCGAGCTCTGCGATGGCCCGGACCAGGTTGACGGCACCCTCGACATTCGTCCGGCAAGCCTCCCACGGGAAGTACTCACAGCTTGGAACCTGCTTCAGGGCCGCCGCGCAGAAGACGATGTCGGCGTCCTTGGCGACGCGCGCAAGGCTGGGAAAGTCGCGTACGTCTCCGATCCGGAACTTCAACCTCTGTCGTGAGTTCTCGAAGATGACCTCGTCCGTTGCGGCCTCTCGGTGCATGAAGTCGAGGCGCATGTAGTGCTGCTTCGCTTCGTCCCGGGAGAACACCGTGACGCTCTCAGGCACGCCGTCCGCACCCATCATCAGGCGGCGGGTGAGCGCCTGCCCGAGCGAGCCCGTGCCACCGGTGATCAGGATCCGCATGCCCTCGAACATTCCCGCCAAGGCGACCATCCCCTGTGATTCTCTGCCACCAGAGCCCTGAGTGGCTCAGGTTGGGCGGCGATTCTAGGCCATGGTGGCTTGCCTGGGGGGAGCCGTCGTAGTACCACGCCCGACGTGACCGTGATCGGATCGCGATTGGCTCGGTCCTCCGATGCCCAGGAGCAGAAGGCCAACCCTCAGACGGCTCTACAAGACGTTGCCTCGACCGGTGGCCGACCCGTGGAACCGAATCGCGACCGCGATCTCAGAGCCGGAGCCGGGCGCTTGGCTCTTCGCGCAAAGAGTCGTGCTGTGAGTGCGAGTCTGGTCTCGCGGACTCATCTTCCGTCGCTGGGGACCATCACGCATCGGGAGCCCACTCGATGTTCCACTCCAACATAGGCCGGACGACTCCTGGCCAGGGACCGGCATATTCGCCGCGCACGCCGTCGCCCTCGGTTCGGTCAACGACGTGGAACGCCACCGCGTCGAGTTCGACGGCGTGCCCAATGAATGGGTTATACGTGACGACCGCGACATTGACGGTCACGCGCCCTTCGGCAAGGAACTGTCCAGGGATTCTGGCGGTCGATCGGATCATGCACGGGCGCCTTGGAATGTTCTTGAAATTCTCGTTCGCCTGATCGATAACCGTGAAGATGCACGTATCCTCGTCGTTGTAAGCGGCGAGATTCACCGTGGGTCGGAGATTGTCGAGACCGGCGCTCCAGTACTCAACTTCGATGTCGATGGCCTCGCGGATATCGACTTCGTCAGCGCGTCCGCCTCGCGCCGATGTGACCCTAACTGACCGCAATCGGGCGACTTCGTCCCCGGGTGCCGTCGAAGGGTCGTCCCAACGCCGCTCGCTCGTAGTCCCGAGGTCAGATTCGAGGTAGGCACGAACAACCGCGTGACTGGGGCCCGAGGTCACCACTTGGCCGTGATCGAGCAGAATCGCTCGCTCACAGAGTCGGAGCATGGCCGGCATGCTGTGTGAGACGAACAGGATCGTCCGGCCCCCTTGACCGAGCTCGGACATCTTGCCGAGGCACTTCTTCTGGAACTCGGCGTCCCCGACCGCGAGGACCTCGTCGATAAACAGGATCTCGGGTTCAAGGTGGGCGGCCACGGCGAAGCCCAGCCGAACCTGCATCCCGCTCGAGTAGCGCTTCACAGGCGTGTCGAGGAACTGCTCCACCCCGGCAAACTCGACGATCTCGTCGAACTTGCGGATGATCTCGGCCCGGCGCATCCCCAGGACGGCACCGCTCATGAAGACGTTCTCACGCCCGGTGAGCTCCTGGTGGAAGCCGGTTCCGACTTCCAGCAGGGAGCCCACCCGGCCGCGCAGGACAGCGCTGCCAACAGTGGGTTCGGTGATCCGGGACAGGACCTTGAGGAGCGTTGTCTTGCCCGACCCGTTGCGGCCGATGACACCGACGACATCGCCTTCGCGAACCTCGAACGACACATCGCGGAGGGCCCAGATCCACTCGCTCGTCTCGCCGCCACGCCGGCCTCGGACCAGCTCGAGCGGCTTCAGCAGCGCGTCCCACAGCGACTCCGTGAGGCGGCCGTAGGGATCGCGCTGGTGGCCGATCTGGTAGCGCTTGCCCAGACCTTCCACCGAGATGACGACGTCGTTCACCTCAGATCACGTCGGCGAAGGTGCGCTCGACCCGCCGGAAGTACGCCAGCCCGAGGACGAATACGACCACGGTTGCAGCAGCAGCCACGCCAATGACGCCGAGAGGCGGAGGCTCACCCTGCCCGAGGAGGGCCCATCGAAACCCCTCGAGGACTCCGGCCATCGGGTTCAGCTCGTAGATGGTTCGCCACTCCGGCGGGACGAGATCGGCCGAGTAGGCCACCGGCGAAGCGAACAGCCACAGCTGGATGAGGAACGGAACCGCGTAGCGGATGTCCCGGTATTGGACGTTCAGGGCCGACAACAGCACCCCGACCGCCAGGGCCGCGACGATCGCGAGCGCAGTCAGGGGAACGAGCCAGAGGATCGCCGGCGACGGGCTGACGCCGAAATAGACCATCATCAGGACGAGGACGACCATGGCGATCCCGAAGTCGAGCACGCAGGCGCCAATCGCAGCGATTGGCAGGAGCAGGCGCGGGAAATACACCTTCTGGATGAGGTTCGAGGCCGCGACGAGGCTGTTCGAGGACCCAACCAAGCTCTGCGAGAAGAGGGTCCAGGGCACGAGCCCGGCGAAGGCGAAGAGCGGGTATGGCACGCCCTCCGGCGCGATGCCACTGATACGGCCGAGGAAGAGGCTGAAGACCACCATCAACAGGAACGGCTGGATGACCGCCCAGGCCGCCCCAAAGACCGTCTGCTTGTAGCGGACCTTGATGTCCCGCCAGACGAGGAAGTAGCCCAGCTCGCGGTAGGACCACAGCTCCGGCAGGTCCAGCGACAGCCACGGCCGGCGCGCCCGGATCTCGACGACCGCGGGACGTTCAGCGGTCGCGCCGCGGGGTGGAGCGATCATCGGCTCGATTCTGCCATGGCGCCGATCTCGTGGCGGGCGAGCACCGATCGATAGAGCCCAGCCATGGAGTCCAGGTAGCGCTCGTAGCCGTACTCGGACGCGGCGATCTCGCGGCCCAGACGTCCACGACGGGCGCGATCGGACGGATCCGCCGCGAGCTGGTCGAGCGCGGCCCGAAGGGCAATCGCATCGCCAGCCGGTACCGCGATCCCACACTCGGGGGCATGCGTCACCTCCGGGAGCGCGGTTCCTTCGAAACAGACAACCGGCCGGCCGGCGGCCATCGCCTCGACCGCCATCAACCCAAATGCCTCGGCCAAGGACGGCATTGCGAAGACGTCGCACGCCGAGAACGCCAGTGGGTAGCGGCCATCGTCACCGACCCAGCCAAGCTCGACCAGCCGATAGTCGCGCTGAAGCTTCCGGAGCAACCCCCTCCCATCGAGGGCCAGGAGCGTCGTTGAACGCGCGGGCGGCTTCATCGCGAGCGCGTCGATGAGGTGAGCGAGCCCTTTCGCCTCCCAGGCGTGAGCTCGGAGCAGCACGACGAAGTCGGTCGCGGGGATCGCGAGTCGACGACGGCTTTCCGCCTGCTCGCCATCCGGGAGGAACGGGCGACTGTTCAGACCGAAGGGGATGACGTGCACGTTGCGGAGGTGGGAGGTGACCGCGCTGCGCCTGACCATGTCGAGCATCCAGCGTGACGCCACAACCACGTCGAGATCGAGACCAGCGAACACTCGCTGTTTCGCCCGCCAGAGGCGATCCGCGTGGTCATGCGCGATCGGGAACGTTCGCCCAAGGTACGGGCATGGCGCGCAGCCACTGAGCCATCCCACGCACCCCATCGGATGCACGCAGTGCCCAGTCAGCGGCCACGGATCATGAAAGGTCCAGATGGATGGCTTTACGCCGACCAGCATCCTCAGGTCATAGAGCGAGATGACTTCGTTGTGGATGAGGTGGTAGTGAACGATCTCCGCCTCGAGGAATTCGGGCGTTTCAGCCAGGACCCGCCCCCAGGGGGCCAGCAGTCCGTTGACGGAATGCTGGCGCTCGACCTGCCGGATCCAGAATTGCAGCTCTTCGTCGCCTCGGCCGGAGGCGAGAGCGACGACGCGCGGGTTGTCGCTCGTCCTCCGGAGCACTGCCTGCTTGCCGTCGACGCCTCGTGATATCAGGTCGTCCAGCAGGTCGTAGCCATTGAAGTGTCGCGACGGCAAGTCGGCGTCGGTGACGTGAAGGACCTTCATCGTCGATCCTCGCGGACCCGCCTCCAGCGGGCGAGGATCGCTCGCCGAATGAGCACCGGGATCACCGCGAGGCCAAGGGTCCGCTCATACAGCTCAACCTTACGAGCGAGAGGCCGGGCGACCTCGAGTACCAGGGCAGTCGCCGCACGCATCGCCTCCTCGGCCTCGGGCGTCGAAACGTCGAACTCCTCCATCCACCTGACACGAGGGATCGAATCGGGTCGATCACCGGGGTCGCCAGGGTTCCGCACATCACTCATCGTATTCGACAACCCGACGTCCGCCGAAACACCCCGTCGGCGCCGCCGTTCTCTGCCCTCGGCTCGAGGCCTTGCTCCCGGAGCCGCTGATATCCTCGATCGGCCCGCGATCGTGTGAAGCGATTGCTCACCCAGGAGTGTCAGCCACGATGATCGTCGCGATTCCTGACCTCAGATGACCGGCCCCCCTATCGTCTCGGTCATAGTTCCCACGCGCGACTACGCCCGCTACCTCCCCGAGGCGATCGCCTCCGTCCAGGCGCAGACCCTGACGTCGTGGGAATGCATCGTGATCGACGACGGATCGGTCGATTCGACGCCGGCTGTGCTTGACGAGATCGTCCGTACGGATCCCCGGATCAAGGTCCTCCGACAGCCCCGGACCGGCGTCAGCGCCGCGAGAAACCTCGGGCTCGCCGCGGCCCTCGGCCGGCACGTCCAGTTCCTCGATGCCGATGACCGACTCGGCGCCGTCAAGCTGGCCGAGCAGGTCGCGGTCCTGGAGGCCCGGCCAGGGGTCGATGTCGTGTATGGACGTGCCGAGTTCGTCATCAGGGCGGGAGACCAGCCGGTTCGCGAGCTCCTGGATCCGGCGGCCGGCCTGGCGTGGCGGTTCCCGGAGACGTCGGGCGACGAGATGCTCGAGCTCCTCCTCGTGCACAACCGGTTCGTCGTCGAGGCGCCACTCGTCCGGCGATCGATCCTGGATAAGGCCGGCATCTTCGACGAGAGGCTCGACCGGATGGAGGATTGGGACCTCTGGATCCGCATCGCCCTCGCGGGCGCCCGATTCGCCTTCATCGAGAGTGCCCAACCCACGGTCTACGTCGGAGTCCACGGGGCCAGCGTCAGCCAGGGGGAGCTGGAGATGCTCTCGGCGGAGGTCGTCGTTCGCGAGCGGCTCGAGCCCATGTTGCGGAAGCGTCCGGCGGCACGACGCCTGAACTCCTGTGGCCTGTTGAGCAGGCGAATGGCGCTCGCGGTCATGCGGGGACTCGACGGCGAGGTCCGCCGATCAACGCAGGAGCTCCTGGTGTTGGCGGTTCGGTCCCGGCGACCTCGATGGCTGATCTGGGCCTTGATGCTCCCGATGGCGCACCTCGGCGGCGGTCGTCGCCTCCTGGCATGGCTGTGGTCGCGCCATCGGGCCGCCGCGGGCACCGCGTGATGGAGGCGCCGCGGGCCTCCGTCGTCATCCCGAATTGGGACGGCCGAACGCTGCTCGAGGAGTGCCTGTCGGCCGTTCTCGCCTCGGACACCGACGGCGGCCTCGAGGTGATCGTTATCGACAATGGCTCGACCGACGGATCGGCGGATATGGTCCGGCGGAGGTTCCCGCGCGTGCTGGTGGAGCGGAACGACGCCAACCACGGGTTCGCCGCGGCTTGTAATCAGGGCGCCCGCATGGCGTCGGCCGCGTCCGTCGCGTTCCTGAACAACGACGCCCGCGTTGGCCAGGGCTGGCTCGAACCGCTCCTCGACACCCTGGGGACCGAGGCGGATGTGGCCGCAGTCGGATCGTTGGTCCTCAGTGCGGATGGCAGGACGATCGACTTCGGACGAGCTGGATTGACCCCCCTCGCTCGTGGAACGCAGCTCGACTTTGGCCGGCCCGCCGAGGAGGCCCCGGATCGCCCGACCGAGCTGCTCTTCGCCAACGGCGCGGCGATGCTCGTCCGACGCGACGTCTTCCTCGAGGTCGGCGGTTTCGACGAGCGCTTCTTCGCCTACTACGAGGACGTCGATCTGGGGTGGCGGTACTGGCTGCTCGGCTGGCGGCTGATGCTCCAGCCGGCGTCGAGGGTCTTCCATCGGCATCACGGGACCAGCCGCCGCTTGCGGAAGGAGCAGGTCGATTTCCTGCTGACTCGCAATGCCATCGCTTCGGCCGTCAAGAACACCGAGGACGCGACCTTCGCGAGGCTCATCCCGATCCTGCTGCTGGGCGAGACCGCCCGGCTGGTCGCGGACGTCGGCCGACCGGACCGATACCACGTGCCCGGCTTCGGCCGTTTCGCGTTTCGACAGCCGCCCGAACCATCGATGGCGACAGCCATCCGGCAAAGGGTCGGCGGCGAGGCCCTGCGTGCCTATCGGCACGAGAGCACGCTGCGCTCGCGCCTGGCGCGGACGATCGACCGTCGGCTCGACCCTGGCGGAGCGAGGCTCTCGGCGGGCGCGGGTGCGGTGACGGCGGCTCTGGAAGAAGTCCTGTGGGGCTGGCCTCAGCTCATGACGAGTCGGGCGGCCATCCAGGCGGGGCGGAGGCGCGCGGATCGCGAGATCGCGGCTCTGTTCGGACTCGACCGCCAGCGGCGACATCGACGCCGGGATGCCATCGCACCCGACGAATCGCGCGAGGCCGTCTTCCGAGCTCTCGAGGCGGCCGACCTGGATTGGCTCCTTCCGACAGGCTGACGGCGACCTGGCTCAGGGCCACCCGAGCGGCGCACGCAGGCCGTCTCGGACCCCGCTGACGACGGCCCGGACCTTTGCCCGGCGGTCCGCCTCCACGAAGGTCAGCTTGACCAGCTCCTTCGCGAAGGCCCACGCGTCCGCGGCGACGAATCGAGGCTCGCGCCGCCAGTAGGTCCGCCATACGACGATCCGGTTGCGAGTGATGGAGCGTCGACGGTCGCGGTCGTGGTGGGTCGTCGTTACCATTCGCCACATCAGCCGGCGCCGTTCTGGATGGCCGATGGCGTGATGGATCGTCGGGTGGAGGGAGCGGAGGACTCGGTATCCGGCGGACCGTGCGCGGAGACAGAACTCGAGATCGACGTAGTCGACGAAGAAGTCGCGCCGGAACCCGCCAATGGCCTTCCAGGCCTCGACGGCGATGAGGGTGCCCGAGGCGATGACGGCCCGCTCCTCCGCCCAGCCGTCGTCCCCCGGCCGCCTGCCCGGGTCCCGATCCGTCATGCCCGCCCCCACCGCAGCCACCCGCGCCCCCCCGGCGGCAGCAACGACCCGGGCGGCCTCCTCGACGATCGTCGCAAGGGGCCGGCTGTCCTGGTCCAGGAGGAGCGCCCACGCCGCGCCACGGGCGTCGGCCCACGCCAGGCCCTGGTCGAGCGCGCCAGCGAGGCCGAGGTTGGCGCTGTTCCAGATCGCGTCGACCCGCCCGCTGGCGACGAGAGCCCTGGCCTCGCCCTGGTTCGACGGCGCCGAGGCGTTGTCAACGATCAGCACACGCTCGACTTGCGCGAGCACCGGGGCGAGGCGGTCTGCGAGGCCGGCCTCGGGATGAAACGTCGTGACGACAGCGACCGTGGTCGTCCGGTCGGGAGGGTGCACGGTCCTCAAGCCCGGCTCACGACGCGCGCGTGTGGCTCGTGCTCGCCATTCGCACCGCCAGCGCTAACCCGGCGCCGAGGATGATCCAGTTGATCGAGAAGAAGAGCGCGTTGGTTGCCTGATAGGCGGCGAGCAGCGAGACCAGAGAGGCTACGTAAGCCGCCGCTCGCCCGGGCGATGCGCGGCTGAGGCGGAGGAGAAGCCGGAAGGACAAGGCGAATCCAAGGGCCAGGGCGGCGGCCCCCACGATGCCCGATTCGTAGAGTGCGACGAGGGCCAGGATCCCGATGTAGTCGGGCGTGCCGGCGAGGACGTCGGGGAGCTCATGACGCTGGCCGAACGTCGCTGCTCCAAGGCCGATGATGGGGCTGTCCCTCAGGTCTTCGAGGGCCGTCGGGATCCTGTCCACCCGATAGTCGATCGTGTCGACGGCGGGGCTCGGGGTCGGGATCGGGCGTTGCGATGGGCTCGGGCTCGGGGGTGGCGATGGCCTGGTGTCGGGGGTTCTCGCCGCGGCCGGCGTGTGCGTGGCGCCGGGGCTGGGCGACCCCGTAGCGATCTCGACACGCTCGACGGGGAGCGTTATGCCGGAGATCGAAGGCGCGAGGAGCAGGGCGACGACGAGCACCGGGATGATGCCGACGATGTCCGCCGGCCTGGGATTCCGATACGCGACGATCGCCAGGTAAGTGAGCAGCCCGATGCCCAGTCCGAGGTATGCGCCACGTGTGACGCCGAGGCCCATGCCGACGATGACCAGGAGCAGCACGACTGCAGTCGTGAGCCGGGGATCCGACCGGAACCGATCGAGAGCGAACGGCGCGACGGCACCGAGCATGCTCGCAAAGAGGTTCGCTTCGTAGGCCAGGCCAGCGACCTTGGGCACCTCGCCGGGGCTCGTCTGCATCCCCGGAATGCCTGTTGGCCCCAGGAAAAGGAAGGCGGCCGCAATCGTGAGCCCTACGACTGCGTGGACCACGCCGGTCCCGGTGAACCAGGACTCGATCCGGTCCGTGGAAGGGCGGATGAGCAGGGCGAAGGTCGCAACGCCCGCGGCCATCGAGATGACCGTCCAGGTGATCATCCGGACGCTGACCGGCGGTTTCGGCGCGTATAGGGCGGAAGCGATCGTCAGCACGACCAGATACACGCCGAACGCTGCCATGATCGGGACGAGGGGCCGTATCTCGGATCGCCGCGGCCAAGCTCGAGTGAGGATGAGCATGATCACGGCGGCCACGATGGACGGCTGCTCGAGACGGACTCGCCCGACGGGTAGGCCGATCACTACGCCCGAGATCGATGCGAGAAGGAACAGCAGGCCGACGGCCACGACCGGCCGCTCGACGGCGAGCACGACCGTCGCCGCCGCGCAGATCGAAGCGACGGCCGACGCGAGAATCGCCTCGGGTGTCCGGAGACCTAGGATGGCCATGCCGGCGAACGCGCCGATGCCGAGAGACGCGGCCAACGCGTAGAGGCCCCTAGACCCGAGCTTCATGTTCCGCCCGACGCTCCATCGGGGCTGAGCGTTCCCACGGCCAGGCCCAGCGCCGTGCGGGCAGCTCGCGCCAGCCGCCGGCCGTGCCGCGGTCGGGAAACGATGATGAGCGCCGCCCGCATCGCCAAACCGATCGCCGAGACGGCGCTGGCCAGCCGAGCATATTGAGCGCCGTGGTGGCGGACAAGGTAGGCGTGAAAGGCCAGATACCAGCGGTCGGCCTGCTCGGCCCCCTGCGACCCTCCGAGATCGTGATCGGCCGAGGCGCTCGGCACGTAGCGGACCAGCCAGTGAGCCGCTCGCAGACGCCGGCAGAGATCGACGTCCTCCATGTAGAGGAAGATCGACTCGTCGAAGCCGTCGACGCTCATGAACGCGTCATTCCTGACCATCAGCGCCGCGCCGCCGACCCAGTCGACGGACTGCGCCGGTGCGCCATTCGGGAGCTGAAGTGGCGGGAAGAATCGTCCTAGCCCGGGGATACGGGCAAAGAAGACGAAGTGCCCGAGAATGGACCGGAGGGTCGGTTCGTGCCCAGCAGAGGCGGCACGAAGGGTGCCGCCAGAATCCGAGATCCTGGGGCCGGCGACCGCCACCTGTGCCTCCCCCCAGATCGCGGCGGCCAGCCGAGTCGTCGCCCCCGGCCGCAGCCTCGCGTCGGGGTTCACGAAGAACAGCAGGTCGGCGCTCGATGCCCGTGCGCCGAGGTTGCATCCGCCCCCGAAACCGAGGTTTCGTCCGCTGTCGAGCAATCGCGGACGAGTCGGGTGGCCGCGCGCCAACTCCGCCGATCCGTCCGGCGACGCGTTGTCGACGACGATCACGGACGAATGCGGCGGACGATCCGCCTCGATGGCGTCGAGACACGGCCCCAAGTGACGCTCGGAGCGGAAGGCGACGACGACGTAGTCGACAGACGGCGGCCGGGGGGCGTCGGAATCAGGCAGCTTGTGAACCTCCCATCACGGTCCGCGGATTGATGGCGGACTGGATCGGATACGGGTGCCGCAAGGCCCGGGTGTCCTGCCGAGCCGCTCGATCGCCAACGCGCATCGATGGAGCCGCACCATCGTACCTGACGAGAGGCCACCTCCCGGCCGCGTCGGTCATTGAAGCGACCTGAGCGACACGCTCTCAAAGCGCGCCGTTCCGTCACCCGTCGCGCGCAGCCAGATGACAGTCGAGGTGGAGGATTCCGGGACGGTGAAGGCGAACACCTCAACCTTCGGGTCATCCAAGCCGGCGCAGGCATGGCCGGATCCGTCCGGGAATGTCGTCCCTCCAATGGGTCCCTCGGCGACGACGAAGACGTTCACCGATCCGGAGAGCTCGGCCGCGCGGCATGAGAACGATATGAGGTACTGCCCGCCCGGTTGCAGCCCCAGCGTCACCAGATAGACGTTGATCGAGCGGCCGTCCGGGTCGAGGACGAACGCGCTGCCGTCCTCACTGAGCGACGCGCCAGGCTGAAGGATCCATCTATCCAGCGGTGCCGTGGCGCCCTCCGCCTCGGAGACGATCGGCGACGGCAATAGCTCGGGGCCCGCAGCGACGTGGCCCTGCAGAACTCCGATCAGCTGAACGGTGGCCGTGATCTCCTCCTCGAATGATGCCGCCCACTGCAGGACAGCGAGTGCCTGGTTCATCGGAGGCAGCCGTCCGCCAGGTTGAACCAGCAGGACGTCCGAGTAGAGGGCGGAGGTGAGGCCTGCCGTGGTCGGGTCTGTCACATCGGTCGCTGTGAGGCCGGCCCCCCAGACGGTCGTGGCCCGCTCGATCGTGTCCAGGTACGTCGCGCTAACCTTGAGCGCGTCGATGACCGTCACTCGCGAGTCGCGGACCCAGCTGTAGTACTCGAGGCCAGACACAGTCCAGTCGGGATCAGAACCGACCACGAGGACGAGCGGGCGATCTCCGCCGGTCTCGAGCATCGCATCTACCGCGCCGCGATAATCGCTCCCCTTCGGGCGCCGATAGGCCGCCGCGTCAGCGGGCAGGGCGTCTGCAGCGACCACGCAGACGAGGGCGATCATCGCGACGGATTGGACCGCGACCGGCGCCCGGGATCGTGCTGGCGAGGAGCCGATCCTGGCACCGCGACCACGGTGCCTCACCATGGCCGCTCGCCCGGCCCGGACCAGAGATCCCGCCGCCCGAGCCAGGCCTTCTACCCCGATCGCGCAGAGCAGGATCGCCGCCGGGTAGAGCGCCCCGAAATAGCGCGGCCAGATCGTGACGATCCCGCCGCCAGTCCCGAGAGCGAAGCCGAGGAGTGGGATCCCAAACCACGTCAGCGGGACGAGGGAGGCCTTCCACTGGCCGCGCAGGAGGTCGATCATGGTCCGCGTGATCCCGACGACCAGGAGCCACAGGAGGAGCCCCTGGAGGTCGAGCTGCTGTAGAAGCGCGTTGGCCTCCTCGAAGGTCGCCCGGTGGCCAGCCGCCGCCCGACCGAATCCCTGGTCCGGGCGTCCGAGGAATGTTGCCAGGTGCCCGAACCAGGGCAGGTACGCGACCGCGACGAAGATGAGGGCCAGCGCGGCCCACGCTGCCGGACGTACGGTGTCGGCCAGCGCAGTGCGCAGGCCGGTTGCCCGCCACGTCATGGCCAGGTTGCCAGCCAGGATCAGTCCGACGTACGCAAAGGCGGCCGCCACCACGGAGATCGCGAGGTAGGCGACGTACAGGTTAAGCGTTCCTATGGCCGCGAGGACGACCCAATCCAGCGCGTGGCCCCGGGTCACCGCCCGATATGCAGCCAGCATGAGCAGTGCCCCCAACAGCATCAGCAGGGCGTATGACCGTGCCTCCTGGCTGTAGAAGATGGCGAACGGTAGGATCGCGAACAGGGCCGCAGCGACGAGGCCGGTCGCCGTCCCGTAGAGCCTTCGGGCGAGCGCGAATAGGGCCACCACCGTGAGGAGCCCCGCCAAGGCATAGGGCAGCCGGATGGCGAGCTCGTCGTTGCCCAGCCATCGCAATGACCATGTCAAGACGTACATGCCCGGGGTGGCGCTTGGATCGCGCGTGACGTAGTCGACGACGGCCGCCAGATCGCGCAACCGGACCACCTGGGCCGTCGCAACCTCGTCGAGCCAGAGACTCCTGAACCCAAGGTCGTTGATGCGCAGGGCAGCGGCGATGGCCACGACGATGCCGATCGGCGCGAACTCCACCACTCGCTGGAGCCATGGACGGCGTGGGCACTCGCCAATGGCCACTGCGGACGTCCCGCCTACCATCGCTCAACTACCATGCGGGCGGTGGACCAGAACCGTCGCGATTGGGATGAGCTGGGTCGCCTCGATGCACTCTGGGCGATCCTCTCGGACCCGTCGAAGCGACACGGGCGCTGGGAGATCGACGAGTTCCTGGCAACCGGCCGGCTCGAGATCGACCGTGCGCTGATAACGGCGGCACGCTGGGGACTGCCACGACGGCACGATCGAGCGCTGGATTTCGGGTGCGGGGTCGGTCGGTTGACCCGGGCGTTGGGCTCCCAGTTCTCCAGCGTCCTCGGCGTCGACATCTCGGCGGTCATGGTGGCCCGAGCAGTAGTAATGCACGCGGACATGCCGGGATGCCAGTTTGAGGTCCTGCCGGATGCAGGGCTTGTCGGGCTGGAGGACGGAAGTTTCGACTGCATCTACTCACGCATCGTGCTCCAGCACATCACTGACCGCAGGACGACTGAGGCCCACATCCGCGCATTCGTTCGCCTGCTCGCCGACGGCGGCCTCCTGGTGTTCGGGCTTCCCGCATCGATCCCGCTGCGCCGCCGGATCCAGCTGCGACCGAGGCTCTACTCGGCCCTCCGGTCGGTCGGCGCGCCCCAGGAGCTGCTCTACGAATCGCTAGGGTTACACCCGATCCGGATGTGTTCAGTGCCGGAGTCGGACGTCGTACGGCTCCTCGCGTCCTCAGGGGCCACCGTCCTCGACATCGAGCGCACCGAGGTTGGCAGCACCGGGATCCAGGACCGGGTCTACTGGGCGACGAGGTCCCGGTAAACCTCGGCGTGGAGCGCGGCCGTTCGGGCCCATGTGAACGCTCGGGAACGTTGGAGGCCCCGTTGGCGCAGTGCGGCCGCGTCGGGCCCGTCTTCGGCAATCGATCGAATGGCAGCAGCGAGTCCAGTGACATCCATTGGGTCGACGATCAGGGCGGCATCACCGGCGACTTCCGGGAGCGAACCGCCAGTCGTCGTGACGACGGGCGTGCCGCTGGCCATGGCCTCGATGACCGGCAGGCCGAAGCCTTCATACAGGGACGGGTAGACGAAGACGTCCGCTCGGCGATACTCCTCCGCGAGCGCGATTTCGTCGAGCCAGCCGACGATCTCGGTCTCGATCGACATCGTAAGCCGGGCTCGAATCTCCGCCCCCTGATGCCCGTCGGGGCCGACCACTCGGAGCTCGAGCGGGATGTCCCGGCCCACGATCGCTACGGCATCGAGCAGCCGGAGGAGGTTCTTCCGCGGCTGCAATGTCCCGACGGCAAGGACTCGGAGGGGCCGATCGCCCGAATATGGAGCCCACGTCCCGTTCGCGGGCCGGAAGGTCGCAGCGACCCCGTTCGGGATAGCCACGACCCGATCCTCCGGGACTCCGTACAGCTCGATCAGGTCGCGTCGCGACGTCTCGGAGACGGTGATGACCCGCGTTGCTGCTCGTGCGGACGCCCGTACGAGCAGGCGGTCACGTACCAGTGCGAGACGGCTGAAGAACTCCGGGTAGCGCTCAAACGAGATGTCGTGAACGGTCAGCACGGTTGGACGCCTTGTGGCGGGCGGCAAGAAGTAGACGGCATGGACGAGGTCGATACTCGCGCGCCGGCCGACGAGCGACATGACCCCGAGCCGCCCCAGGCCGTTGGACGGCACGCGTCGCAGGCGAATCGGCGGAGCGAGGATTCCGGTGGGAGGCTGGCCGGCCTCGACGGCGGCGATGACATCGACGTCAGCCCTGTCGCGGAACGCTCGCAAGAGCTCCCGGACATACGTCTCGTTACCGGTCTGGCGACGCCCAAGGTGGTGGGCGTCAAACAGCACGGTCGTCATCGGCCGCGTTGGTGCGGCGGCTTCGTTAGCATCGACGCCATGATCTCAGACTCAACATCCGTCGCCCCGGGATGAGGATCGCGATCCTCGGGATCCGGGGAGTCCCCGCCAACTACGGGGGGTTCGAGACATTCGCCGAGCAGCTCGGACAGCGGCTGGTGGCTCGCGGCCATGACGTCACCGTCTACGGACGCAGCGCCTGGGTGCCGAGCGGGCTCCGGGAGCACCTCGGGATGCGGATCGTGCGCCAGCCCGCACCCCGATCCAAGTACCTCGAGACCGTGGTCCATTCGCTCTTCGCTGCGTTCCACGCGATCTTCCGACCCTTTGATGTCGTCTATATCTGCAACTCGGCGAACGTCCCGGCGGCGATCCTCCTCATGCTCGCCCGGAAGCGGGTCGTCCTCAACGTCGACGGGCTCGAATGGCAGCGGGCGAAGTGGAATCGTCTCGGGCGTGCCTACTACCGGGCGTGCGCCTGGATCGCGGCGCGACTGCCCATTCACGTCGTCACGGACGCGCATGTCATCCAGGCGTATTACCAGAGGGCATACGGCCGCGAGACCGAGTACTTCCCATACGGCACCGACATCGCATCCACGCCCGACGACGGAACGCTCGAGAATCTCGGCCTGGCCCCTGGTCGCTATGTGCTGTACGTCAGTCGCCTCGAACCCGAGAACAACGCGCACGTCGTCATCGAGGCCTACGCCGCCGTGCGGACCGACCTGCCGCTTGCGATCCTGGGCGATGCGCCGTACTCCTCGGAGTACATCGCCAGCCTAAAGCGCACGACCGACGCTCGGGTCCGCTTCCTCGGTGCGATCTACGGTCACGGCTACCACGTCCTCCGATCCCACCCCGCGGCCTATGTCCAGGCCACCGAGGTCGGCGGCACCCACCCGGCGCTCGTAGAGGCGATGGGGGCCGGCAATGCCATCGCGGCGAACGATGTCCCCGAGCATCGTGAGGCCCTCGGCGATGCCGGGCTCTTCTACCGGGGCGCGGCCGAGCTTGCGGCGGCTCTGCAGGCGATCCTCGAGGATCCGGCCCTCGCTGACGATCTTCGTTCGCGCGCCCGATCGAGGGCAGCGGCTGAATACACATGGGACCACGTGGCCGACGCGTATGAGGCGTGGCTCAGCCGGATCGCCAGCCCGAGCGGTTGAACTACATCATCACTAGGCCGCCATCCACCGCCAGGACCTGGCCGGTGATGTAGGCGGCCTCGTCGCTGGCGAGGAAGGCGACGGCGTTGGCGATCTCCTCGGGCGTCCCGAAGCGGCCGAGCGGCGTCTGGGCGGTGATCCGGTCCTGCCACTCCCGGGCCAGGTCCTTCGTCAGCTCGGTCAGGACGAAGCCCGGCGCCACCGCGTTGCAGGTGATCCCCCGCGAGGCGAGCTCCCGGGCGGTGGCCTTCGTCAGGCCGATGAGCCCGGCCTTGGCTGACGAGTAGTTCGCCTGGCCGGTCTGGCCGGCCTGGCCCGAGACCGAGGTGATGTTGACGATCCGCCCGCCGCGGGCCTTGAGCATCGGCCGGGTGACGGCCTTGATGCAGTAGAACGCCCCGAACAGGTTCGTCTCGAGGACCGCCCGCCAGTCGTCGAGCGACATCCGCATGATGAGGTCGTCGCGGGTGATGCCGGCGTTGTTGACGAGGATGTCGACCTTGCCGAAGGCCTCGAGGGCGGCCTTCACCAGGCCGTCGGCCGCCTCCGGGTCGCTGACGTCACCCTGGAACGGCAGCGCCGTCCGGCCGAGTGCCCGGATGGCGGCGGCCGTCTCCTCGGCCGCCGCTGCGTTGCCGCGGTACGAGAAGCAGACGTCGGCGCCCTGGGTCGCGAGCCGGATCGCGATCGCCCGGCCGATGCCCCGCGAGCCGCCGGTGACGATGGCGCTCTTGCCGCCGAGGTCGATCATGCGTGGACCTCCCGGTGGGCCGGCTCGGGTTCGCCCGGGACGACGTCGTCGAGCGGGACGTGGAGCGGGTCGCGGGCCATCAGCTCGGCCAGGGCCGGCGGGATCGGATCCACGGAATCCCAGTCGAGCGGCAACCGGACCTGGACGTCGGCCGCCCGGACGGACGCGTCGCCGGCGATGCCGCGGGCCGGATCGGCGGTCCACTGGATCGTCGCGGCGCCGGAGGTGAAGCCGGCCCCGAAGGCTACGATGCAGACGTTGTCGCCGATGGCGACGCGACCGCCGTTCACGGCCTCGGCCAGCGCGATGGGGACCGACGCCGCGGAGGTGTTGCCGTAGCGATCGACGTTCGTGAACATCCGGTCCATCGGCAGGTCCAGGCCCTTGGCGACGGCCTCGATGATCCGGATGTTGGCCTGGTGGGGAATGAAGAGCGACACGTCGGCCGGCTCCAGGCCGGCCTTCCGGATCGAGGCCAGGGCTGTCGAGGCGAGGGTCCGGGTCGCGAACCGGTACGTCTCCTTGCCCTCCATCCGGATGTAGTGCTCGCCCCGGGCAATCGTCTCGCGCGACGGCGGGCTCTTCGCCCCGCCGGCGGGCAGCCAGATCATGTAGGCGCCCTGGGGCTCGGTCGTGAGCTCGACCGCGAGCGAGCCGCCGGGCTCCTCCGACGCCGACACGACGACCGCCCCGGCGCCGTCGCCGAACAGGATGCAGGTGCTCCGGTCGGTGTAGTCGAGGAAGCGGGTCAGGAGCTCGGCGCCGATGACCAGGACGTGCTTCGCCAGCCCCGACGTCACGAAGGCCTGGGCCGTCGAGAAGGCGTAGACGAACCCCGAGCAGGCCGCGGCGACGTCCATCGCCGCCGCCCGGGTGTTGCCGATCGCCTCCTTGACCAGGGCCGCGGTCGAGGGCATCCAGTAGTCCGGGGTGAGGGTCGCGAGCAGGATGAGGTCGATGTCGTCGGGGTCAAGGCCCGCCGTCCGGATCGCCCGGAGGGCGGCGACCGAGGCCATCGACGCCGTCGTCTCGTGGGCCGCCGCGACGCGCCGCTCGCGGATCCCGGTCCGGGTCACGATCCACTCGTCGTTGGTGTCGACCATCTTCTCGAGGTCGGCGTTGGTGAGGATCTGGTCGGGGACGTAGCGGCCCCAGCCGGTCACGTGCGCACGAACGGGCGCGCCCTGGATTGTCACAGCGGGTCGACCTCGATGAGCGGTTGCCTGGCCTTCACGAGCTTGCCGTTCTCGGCGTGGATGCGGGCCACCCGGCCCGAGAGATCGCTCTTGATCTCGTTGAAGAGCTTCATGGCCTCGATGAGCCCGATCACCTGGCCGGCGACGACCTCGCCGCCGACGGTGACGTAGGGCGCCGTGCCCGGCGACGGCGAGCCGTACCAGATCCCCGTCAGGGGGGCCCTGACCGAGGGCCGCGAGGGAGCGGTCGGGGTCGTTGAAGCGGGAGCCTCGACGCCGGTCGTGCCGCCGAGACCAGTTCCGCCGGCGGCTGGCACCACCCCGGCGACAACGGGCGGGGCGACCGCGATCGGCTTGCGCAGCACCAGCCCGGTGCCCCCGACCTGGACCTCCAGCTCGGTCAGCTCGGACCGGTCGAGGAGGGCCGCGAGGCGGTCCACGAGCCCGAGGAGGGCGACATCGCCGGGGTCGGTCGGGGGCGGCGGCATCGGGTCGGCCTCGCCGCCCGGGGCTGCCTGCGGGTCGCGCGGCTCGGCGCCGTCGGTCATCCGTCCCACCGCCGGAAGACGACGGCGGCGTTCTGCCCGCCGAACCCGAAGGAGTTGTTGAGGGCCACCCGAAGGTCGCGATGGGACGCACGGTTCGCGGTCAGGTCCATCCCCTCACCGGCCGGATCGGGCCGGTCCAGGTTGATCGTGGGTGGGACTGTCCCGGTCCGGAGGGCCTGGATGACCGCGATCGACTCGAGCGCCCCGGCCGCCCCAAGGGTGTGCCCGAGCATCGACTTGTTGGCGGTCACCGCGACCTTCGGGGCGTGCTCCTCGAAGATCGAGCGGATTGCCTGGAGCTCGGCCTTGTCGCCCTCGGGCGTGGAGGTCGCATGGGCGTTCACGTGGTCGACGTCGGACGGCTGGAGGCCGGCCTTCTCGAGCGCCCGCCTGGCGGCCCGGACCGCGCCGATGCCACCGGGAGCCGGCAGGGTGATGTGCGAGGCGTCGGCCGTCGCGCCGTAGCCGATGACCTCGGCCAGCGGCTGAGCGCCGCGGTCCGCGGCATGCTCGAGGGCCTCGAGGACGAGGATCCCCGCACCCTCGCCGATGACGAAGCCGTCGCGATCCTGGTCGAACGGGCGCGACGCCGCGGCCGGGTCGTTGTTCCGGGTGGAGAGCGCCTTCATCGAGGCGAAGCCACCGAGGACGGCCTCGTGGATCCCGGCCTCCACGCCGCCGGCGAGCATGACGTCAGCGTCGCCCCGCCGGATCGTCTCCCAGGCTTCGCCGATGGCGTGGGCCCCGGTGGCACAGGCCGAGACGGTGGCCCAGTTGGGCCCCAGCGGCCCGAACTGGATGGCGATCTGGCCGGCCCCGACGTTGGCGATGCCCATCGGGATGAAGAACGGGCTGATCCGGTCGGGGCCGCGCTCGGCCATGACGAGGACGTTGTCGAACAGGGTCGCGACGCCGCCCAGGCCGGAACCCATGATCACCCCGGTCCGCTCGGCGAGCCGGCCCTCCAGTCGCCCGGGGAACCCAGCCTGGTCGAGGGCCTCGCGGGCCACGACGAGGCCGAACTGGATGTAGCGATCGGTCCGCCGCATGTCCTTCCGGTCGAGGACGGCGCTCGGATCGAAGTCCCGGACCTCGGCCGCGATCCGGACGTCGAGACGAGACGGGTCGAAGCGCTCGATCGTCCGGATGCCGGACCGCCCGGCGACGAGACCGTCCCAGGTCGAGGCGACATCGTTGCCGAGGGCCGACACGGCGCCCATCCCCGTGACGACGACACGGGGCAGCCCCTTGCCGCCATTTGCCGTCATCGAAGGATTCTCCGTCCCAGCGCGCCGAGGACCGTAGGGATCGAACTCAACAGCGCAAGCATGGGTCCAGTTGATGTAGAGATCGCGGGTGCCACGTACGTAGGAGGTGGGGCGGCACACAACACGACCAAGCCAAACACGATCCAGAGAAGAGATATCGGCTTCAGCAGGGCCAATCCGATGCCGGCAACGCTCGGGGCTGCGCGGATCGCCAGTACGTCAAGCACAAGCGCGACGGCCGCCCCGACCAGGTAGATGGGTCCCAGGCACGCATCTCGGGCAACGAAAGTCGCGGCGAGCGCACCGCCGGAGCCAAGTAGCCCAAGGTACTGAAGAGAGGTCGGAGTCGCCCGCAAAGAAACGGTCATCGCACCAGCTTCCCGGTTCGGACGGTCGCCGCACGGTAGACGTCACCCGACAGGCCCCGTTCGGAGATCGCGTTCGCGACGGCCATGACGTCGAACTCGGTCCGCCGGATCTCGGCGGTGACGTTCTCGCCGTCGAGCGTCACGAGGGCCCACGAGGCGGTCGGGTCGCCGTCAAAGACGTAGCCGGCGCTGCCGTCGTTGACGATCTGCTTCCAGCCGAAGTCGCGGACCTCCGGCAGGTGGGTGTGGCCGCAGCAGATGATCCGGGCGTCGGTCCGCGACAGGCGTTCCAGGGTGACGCTGGCATCGAGGTCCTGGTCGAAGCCCGCGGTCTGCGAGCCGGGCGAGGCATGGGTCGCCATGATGAGGGTGTCCTCGAGCCGGAGGCGGCGCTCCGCGGGCAGGCGGCGGAGCCAATCCAGGCGCTCGTCGCCGAGGGCGTCGTGGGCCCACTCGGCCGCATAGCGCAGGGCGTCGGGGACGCCCTCGGCGTACCACGGGAAGGCAGCCGCATAGTCGAAGTCCGCGACCGCCACGTCGGTGTTGCCCTGGACGATGATTGCGCCGTCGGTTTCCATCGCCCGGAGGGCGTCGACCGCGGCGGCCGGGTCGGGCCCGTTGAGGACGTGATCGCCGGCAACGACGATGGCGTCCGGCTTTTCCTTCTTGATCGCCGTGCGGACGGCCTCGAGCGCAACGGCGTTGCCGTGGACGTCGGACAGGACCGCCAACTTCGTGGTCATCTGCGGCGGCCCTCCCGTCGAGCATCGCCACCCGGCAGCGGCCAACGGGCGGCCGTGATGCTGGGACCATCAAATCGCCGCCATCGAGCGGCACAAGCGCCGGCAGGGCGGCCATGGTGCGCCCCGACATCGGCCCTGCGAGCGGGGGTTCGGGGCCCGACCCCGACCCGTGCGGGCCGGGGAGTGCCTTGTCGCGGCCGAAGCCCGGGATTTGATGCTGGCAGCAGCACGCCCGTCATCAAGGGGGGCCGCGGGTCGCTCACCGCCGCGCCGAGCGGCGTCATCGCAGCACGCCTTCGGGTGGAATGATGAAGCTCAGCGTTGCCTCGCAGGCCACCTCGCCATCCACGCTGGCCACGCCCCGCCCGCGGCCGAAGCGGGAGCCCAGCTTCTCCATCGTGACCTCGAGCCGGAGGGTGTCCCCGGGAACGACGATCCGCTTGAAGCGGGTCTCGTCGATGGCGGCGAAGAGGCCGATCCGGTCGCCGAAGCCGGGCTGCTTGGCGACGTAGACCGCCATCGTCTGGGCGAGGGCCTCCACCTGGAGGACCCCGGGCAGGACGGGCAGGCCCGGGAAGTGGCCCTGGGCCCAGAACTCGGTCGCGGTGATGCCCTTGAGCCCGACGATCCGCTTGGCCTCGGCGTCGTACTCGACGATCCGGTCGACCATGAGCATCGGCCAGCGATGCGGGATGAGCGCCTCGATCTCGCGGGTCGTGTGGATCGTCTCGGTCACGGGCAGGCTCCGGTTCGGGTGAGGACGTTGGTCGCGGGGCTCAGGTTCGGGCCGCGGCCGCCAGGAAGGCGGCGCTGCCGATCCGATCGAGGAGGTTCGTGGTCATCCGGCCGTCGAGGAAGGTCTGGTTGGCGAGGAGCGCCTTGTGGATCTCGACGTTCGTGGCCAGGCCGTCGACGACGAGCTCGTCGAGGGCCGCCCGGCCACGCTGGATGGCCGTGGCTCGGTCGGGACCCCAGGCGATGACCTTGCCGAGGAGCGAATCGTAGAACGGCGGGACCTCGTAGCCGGGGTAGAGGTGGGTGTCCATCCGGATGCCGGGGCCACCGGGCATGTGGAAGGCGTCGATGACACCGGCCCCGGGCCGGAACTCGTGGGCCGGGTCCTCGGCATTGATCCGGAGCTCGATGGCGTGGCCCCGGACCTGGACGTCGGCCTGGCTGAAGCCGAGCGGCTCGCCCGCGGCGATCCGGATCTGGGTCGCGACGAGGTCGATCCCGGTGAGCATCTCGGTCACCGGGTGCTCCACCTGGATCCGGCAGTTGATCTCGATGAAATAGAAGTCGCCGGCCGCGTCGACGAGGAATTCGAGGGTCCCGACGTTCTCGTAGCCGGCCGCGACAACGGCCCGGATGGCCCGCTCGCAGAGGTCCGCCCGGGCGGCCGGCGAGAGGGCCGGCGTGGGCGCCTCCTCGAGGATCTTCTGGTGACGGCGCTGGACGGAGCAGTCCCGCTCGCCGAGGTGGACGCCGTGGCCATAGCGGTCGACGGCGACCTGGACCTCGACGTGGCGGTTGTCCTCAAGCCACTTCTCGAGGTACAGGGAATCGTCGCCGAAGGCCGAGCGGGCCTCGGACCGGCAGACCTTGATCGCCGAATCGAGCTCCCGTGGGGTCCGGACCATCCGCATTCCCTTGCCCCCGCCGCCGGCCGAGGGCTTGATGAGGACCGGGTAGCCGATCCTCGCCGCCTCGGCCAGGGCGTGCTCGTCGTCGCGGAGCATGCCGTCCGAGCCCGGGATCGTGGGCAGGCCGTAGCTGCCGAGCAGCCGGCGAGTGCCCTCCTTGCTGGCGAAGCGATCGAGGACGGGCGGCGGCGGGCCGATGAAGGTCAGGTCGTGGGCGCCGACGACCTCGGCGAAGGTCTCGTCCTCGGACAGGAAGCCGTAGCCGGGGTGGATCGCGTCGCAGCCGGTCACGATCGCGGCCGAGATGACCGCCGGGGCCGAGAGGTAAGACCGCCGGGCATCGGCCGGGCCGATGCAGATCGCCTCGTCGGCCAGCTGGACGGGGAGGCTGTCCCGATCGGCCTCGCTGTAGGCGACGACGGCCTCGACGCCGAGGGTCCGGCAGGCCCGCAGGATCCGGAGGGCGATCTCGCCGCGGTTGGCGATGAGGATCTTGTGGAACATCGGTCAGCGGGTCTCGCCGGCCGCGGCCGGGCCGGCGCCGGCC
>JBFMEV010000026.1:0-47858 GCA_040752335.1 Chloroflexota bacterium | reverse complement strand
GGGCCGCCGCCCGCCTGGTGGTGCCGTCAGCTCGCGCTGTCGGAGGTGCTGTCGTCGGTCGCGTCGTCGGTCGAGTCGTCGGTCCAGGGACCGTGAGCACGGCCGCCGGGGCCGCGGAAGTCGTCCGGATCGGCGGCCCGAACCTCGGTCGCGGTGAGCGAGCCGTCGCTGTTCTCCGTGCCCTCGGCGACGAGGAACATCCCGACCTCAACGTCGGCGAGCGTCGCCTCGTCACCCGCGACGGTGTAGGTCGTGCTCGAGGTGACCGTGATGGTCGTCTCGGTCCCGTCGCGCCGCTCGACGGTGATCGTCGAACCTGAGATCGCCGTCACGGTTCCCCCGGCATGCGGCGGGATGACCGCGATCGCATCGATCGTGTAGCTGCCGTCGTCCTCGAGCGTCTGCTCGAAGCGGATCTGGTCACCGACCGCCAGGTCGGACAGGGCAATGGTGTCGCCGCTCTCGGAGTAGGTCGTGTCGCCGTCCACGGTGATCGTCCGGGTCCAGCCGTCGGCGGTCTCGAGCGAGATGCTCGAGCCCGAGATCGCGGTGATCGTGATCCCGCCACCGAGCCCACGGCCGAAGCCGTGCCGTCCGCCGAAGCCGTTGAACGCCAGGACCTCTCCGCTGGTGGCGGCATCGGTGCTGGCGGCGAGGGTCCCGGCCGGCGTCGCGCTCGCGCCGAAGACCAGGATGCCCACGGCCACGAGGGCCGCGGCCGCCGCGCCGACGAGGCCGATCCTCGCGATCGGGGCGGGCCCGGTCCGCTCGACCGGGACGTTGGGGGTGTCGTCCATGGATGTCTCCGTCACTGCTCGGCCGCCGGTGCTCTGATCCGGCGGTCCGTTGGAGACGACCTTGGACTCGGTGGATGAGGGGATCCTGAGAGCCGCGCCGACGATACGATGGTCGAGATGGCCCAGCCCGCCGGCCTCCTTGTCCGAGACGACTCGCTGCTCGTCGTCATCGATCTCCAGCCCGGCTTCTTCGCCGGATACCCGGACTCGGAGCGGGCCGCGGTCGCCGACGCCGCCGCCCGCGCGGCGTGGCTCACCGGTGTCGCCGCCGCGCTCGGCGTGCCGGTGGTCGTGACCGAGGAGGACCCGGCCCGCAACGGGCCCACGGACCCGGCGATTCTCGCCCGGGCGTCGGCCGGCACCCGGGTGATTCCGGCCACGATGACGACGGTCGCTCGATGACCCCGGGGCTGGCGCTCGATCTCCTCGTCGCATGAACGTCGACGACGATCGCGCCGTCCTCGCGGCCGCGCTTGAGGGCCTCGGCGAGCACGAGCTGTTCGCCTGTGACCCGGCGCTGGCGGACACGACCGCGTTCTGCGCCGCCTACGGCTTCGCTCTCGAGGACAGTGCCAACACGATCATCGTCGTCGGCAAGTCGAACCCGCCGGTCTACGCCGCCTGCGTCGTCCTGGCGACGCACCGGCTCGACGTCAACCACGCGGTGAGGGATCGACTCGGGACGCGCAAGGCGTCGTTCGCGTCCCCGGACGAGACCCGGGCGCTGACCGGCCACGAGATCGGCGGGGTGACGGCCTTCGGGCTGCCGGACGGGCTCCCGTTGCTCATTGATTCCGCGGTCACGGCCCGGCCCCGGATCGTCCTCGGCGGCGGCAGCCGGAGCTGGAAGGTCATCGCGCCGTCGTCGATCCTCCTCGGCCTGCCAAACGCCGAGCTCATCGAGGGTCTCGCCAACCCGGCCCTGCCCCGGGAGGTGCCCGGGCCGGACTGACGGCGCCATCGGCTACTCTTTCCGCCGTGCGGATCGTGGTCACGGGTGGCAGCGGTAAGGCCGGGCGATGGGTCGTCCGCGACCTCCGAGACCGAGGTCATGACGTCCTCAACGTCGACCTCGCCCACGACGGCAGCGTCCACGGCCTGTGCCTGTTGGCGGACCTGACCGACCTCGGCCAGGCCCACGAGGCCATCGCCGGCGCCGACGCCGTCGTCCACCTTGGGGCCATTCCCGCCCCGGAGCTGCGGCCCGAGGGCGAGACCTTCCGCAACAACGCGATCTCGACATACAACGTCTTCAGCGCGGCCACCGAGCGAGGCGTGGCCCGCGTGGTCTGGGCTTCGAGCGAGACGGTCCTCGGCCTGCCCTTCGACGAGCCGCCGGCCTTCGCCCCCGTCGACGAGACACACCCGCCCCGACCCGAGTCGTCGTACGCCCTCTCGAAGCTGGCAGGCGAGGCCATGGCCGAGCAGTTCGCCCGGCGCTCGGGCATCCCGTTCGTCGGACTCCGGATCTCGAACATCATGGAGCCGGCCGACTACGCCCGGTTCGAGAGCTGGCAGGACGATCCGCGGGTCCGACGCTGGAACCTTTGGGGCTACGTCGACGTGCGCGACGTGGCCCAGGCCGTCCGTCGGGCGCTCGATGCCGACGTCCACGGCGCCGAGGTCGCGATCGTGGCCGCCGCCGACACCTGCATGCGCCGCGACAGCGCCGGGCTCATGGCCGAGGTCTTCCCAACGGTGCCGCTGCGCCGTGCCATCGACGGCCGCGAGACGCTCCTGGCGATCGATCGCGCCCGATCCATCCTCGGCTACGCGCCGGAGCACAGCTGGCTCGACGCCGCCTGAGGCCCGCGTCGGGTCGCGACTCGCGGCATCCGATGGGCCCGCGGTGATCCGTTCCGGGAGCGACCGGCTGGCGATAATCGCAGCCATGAGCCGGCTGCCGCTCGACACGCGCCAGGCGCGCATCGCTCGGGCACTCCTGGTGGGCGATGGGACCCTCAGCCTTGACGCCCTCGCCGCCGAGCTCGGCCTCACCCGCCGCATCATCCGCTACAACCTGGCGCCCGTGGAGGGCCACCTCGCTGAGCACGACCTTCGGCTGACCCGGCGGCGCGGCGTCGGACTGTGGCTGGAGGGCGGCCCCGAAGCCAGGGCCGCCGCGCTGGCCACGCTCGACGAAGGCCACGGGCCGGCAGTCCTGGACGCCGCCGACCGCCAGGTCAGGGTCATCCTCGCCCTCCTGCTCGCAGCCCCCGAGTCTCTTCGGTCGGAGCGGCTCGAGGCCGAGCTCGCCGTCTCGCGGGCCACCATCCGGCGCGACGTCCGGGCCGCCGAGGGCTGGTTCGAGGGCCACCGGCTCCATCTGCGGCGTCTGCCCGGCGTCGGGCTGGCCGTCCGCGGCAGCGAGATCGAGGTCAGGGCTGCCCTCCTCGGGCTGCTCCTCGAAACCGTCCCCGAGCACGTCCTCGTCGCCATGCTTTCCGGCATCGCGCCGACCCGCCCGGGCATCGACGGCCCGCAGGGCGTGCCGCCAAGCCTGGCCGCCTACCTCGCCGACCTCGAGCTCGGGCTGGCGGGGGACGTGCTCGCGACGGAGATTCCCGAGATCGAGCCCGGCGATGCGACGATCGTCACTGCCGCGATCAGCCTCGCGATCCTCGTCGCCCGCGTTCGGGCCGGGCGCCCGGCCCGGCTTGGCCGCGGCCGGCTCCGATCCCTCATGGACCATCCCGTGTCGGCCGCGGCCCGTCGGATCGCCCACTCCATCGCGACCCGCCTCGGGATCGCCCTCCCGTCGGCCGAGGTTGCGGCGATCACGGAGTCGCTCCTCGGATTCGCCGAGCTCGGCGCAGCCGATGCGGGGGTTGACGAATCGCTCGTCGGCCTCGTCGATCGGCTCGTGGAGAGGGCAGCGCAGCGGCTCCACCCGGCCCTGGCCGAGGATGCGCTGCTCCGGGAGAGCCTCGCCGAGCACGTCCACCGGCTCGATGTCCGGCTGCGCTACGGCTTGCCCGTCACGAACCCGCTCCAGCAGGAGGTCCGCCGGCGCTACCCGGACATCTACGAGATCGCGGCCGGGATCGTGGGCGAGGTCGACGAAGGCGGTGGGCTGCAGATCCCGGCCGAGGAGGTGGGCTTCCTGACGATGTACCTGGCGGGGTCGCTCGAGCGGCTGCGCCTCCGGCCCAAGGTCCGGGTGACGGTCGTCTGCCCGGCCGGCATGGCGACGGCGTGGATCCTCGTCTCCCGGCTGTTGGCCGAGTTCCCGCAGCTCGAGATCGCCCAGGTCGTGTCGAAGACGGCGTTCGAGGGCGGCGAACCGGGAGCCGAGACGGATCTCGTGGTCTCGACCGTGCCGCTGGAGGGCCTGACCGGTGTGCCGTCGCTCGTCGTCAGCCCGCTCTTGGCCGAGCGTGACATCCGTCGCCTGGCCCGGCACCTCGAGACGGCACCGGGGCGCTGACCCCTCGACGGTCCCTCGCGCGACTCTGACGGTCTCGATGCGAGCGGTCATGGTTGTCACAATGGGTTGACGACAGATTGAGAGTTGCTTGCGGGACGGTTGCCGACCGATCCTCGGGCCCTGCGCATCGGAGCGGAGGAGGTAGGTCGTGCAGGAACGAGTCCAGCGATTCGGCGGGTTCCTCGCCGGGATGGTCATCCCGAACATCGGGGCGATCCTGGCCTGGGGCCTGATCACCGCGTTCTTCATCCCGACCGGGTGGACCCCCAACGAGCAGATCAGCGCGCTCGTCGGGCCGATGATCACGTACCTGTTGCCGATCCTCATCGGCTTCACCGGCGGCAAGATCGTCTACGGCCACCGAGGCGGCGTCGTCGGGGCGGTCGCGACCGCGGGTGTCGTCGTTGGTGCCGGGGTCCCGATGTTCCTCGGCGCGATGATCGCCGGGCCGGTCGGCGGCTGGCTGACCAAGCGCCTGGACCAGGCCCTGGCCGAGCGCGTGCCGGGCGGCTTCGAGATGCTCTACAACAACCTCTCGGCGGCGATCCTGGGCGCGGCCCTCGCGGTCGTCGGCGTGCTGTTCCTCGGCAGCATCGTGACGCAGGCGTCGAACGGCCTTGGCTCGTTCGTCGACGCGATCATCGCCGCCGGCCTGCTGCCGCTGGCGGACGTCCCGATCGAGGTCGCCAAGGTCCTGTTCCTGAACAACGCCATCAACCACGGTGTCCTGGCGCCGCTCGGGGTCGCCGAGGTGGCCGAGAACGGCCGGGCCATCCACTTCCTGCTCGAGACGAACCCGGGCCCGGGCCTTGGGCTGCTCATGGCCTTCACGCTCGCCGGCTCCGGCATGGCCAAGCAGTCGGCTCCCGGCGCGGCGGTCATCCACTTCCTGGGCGGCATCCACGAGGTGTACTTCCCGTACGTCCTCATGCACCCGATCATGATCGTCGCGATGTGGGCCGGCGGGATCACCGCCGACATCATCTTCGTGGCCTTCAACGCCGGGCTCGTCGCGACGCCGTCGCCGGGCAGCATCTTCGCGTACCTGCTCGTCATCCCGCCCGGCCAGCACGTCGGCGTGCTGCTCGGCGTCCTCGGCGGCGGCGTGGCCTCGTTCCTCGTCGGGTCGGCGATCCTGCGGATCTCGCCGGTCCGCTCGACCGAGGAAGAGGGGATCGGCGCGGCGGCGCCGGCGCCCGCCGGCGCCGCGTAGGGCAGGGAACCACCGGGCCCGGTGCCGCCGCCCTCCGCGGCGCCGGGCGACGGTCCCGATCAACAGGAGGACGGATCGATGGTCGAGAGAGCGGCAGGTGACGTGCGGCTCGTGGTATTCGCCTGCGAGGCCGGGATGGGCTCCAGCCTGATCGGCGCGAACCAGGTGAAGAAGCGCCTCAAGGACGCCGGTCTCGACGTCACGGTCATCCACGCCCCGGTCAACGAGATCCCGGGCAACACCGACGTGGTCATCGCCCACGAGGGCCTCGCCGAACGGGCCCGCAAGGTCGCCCCGAACGCCGTCGTCCTCACCTTCAAGAACTTCCTGAACAACCCGGCGTCCGACCTGCTCGTCCGGCGGCTCATCGCCGGCGAGCCGATCTCGAGCGGTCCGGGCGCGTGACCACCGAAGAGTCGGCCGAGGTCCTCGCGCCGTCGGCGATCGCTGTCGGCCGCCACGCCCCGACGCAGGCGGCCGCGATCGAGCTCGTCGGTGCCATCCTCGTCGCCGAGGGCATCGTGACGCCGGCGTATGTCCAGGGGATGGCGGCCCGCGAGGCCGTCGTCTCGACGTACCTCGGCAACGGCGTGGCCCTGCCCCACGGCGCGTCCGAGTACGGGTCGGCGATCCTCCGGACCGGGCTGGCGGTGGCCCAGTTCCCGGACGGGGTCCCCTGGGGTGACGAGTCGGCCCGGCTCGTCATCGGGCTCGCGGCCCGTGACGAGGAGCACATCGCGGTGATGTCGCGGCTCGCCGGGATCCTGGAGGACGGGGCGACGTGCGCCCGCCTCGCGACGACGACCGACCGCCTCGAGATCCACCGGCTCCTGACGACCGACGCCGAACCGCCGTCAGGACCGACGCCTCGATCCGCCCCCGGCCCGGCCGAGGGTGAGCTCATCCGGACGATCCGGATCGCCAACCCGTCCGGGCTCCACGCCCGGCCGGCAGCCGAGCTCGTGGAGCGGGCGCTCGAGTTCGAGGGCGATGTCACGATCGTGGCCGGCGATCGGCAGGCGAACGCCATCAGCATCACCCAGGTTCTGGCGCTCGGAGCCGTCGTCGGCGACGAGGTCACGGTCCGAGCCTCCGGCCCGGATGCCGAGGCCGCCGTCGCGGCGATCCTGGAGGTCCTCCTGGCCGTGGGCGAGGGCTCATGAGCCGGCTCGACAAGGCCGCCCTGGTCACGGCGGTCGGCTCCAAGCTCGGCGCCCGCCCGGACCCGACCGGGACCGTGGACCTGGTAACCGACAACGGCCACATCGCGGTCGCGGCCACGGTCGCGGAGGCCCGTCCCGCGATCGCGCGGCTCACCGCGATCGACGGCTACCGTTGGCTGGTCATCAACGCCGCGGACCTGTTCGCGGTCAACCCCCTGACGATCGGGACGAAGGTCGGCATCATCGATGCCACCGGCCGGGTCCTGAAGAACGCCGACGTGCCGAGGAAGAAGTGAGCGACGCGGATTCGCTGGCGTACGAGGCCTACCGGCGCGCCTCGGAGGTCGTGCCGGAACAAGCCCTGGCCTGGAACGTCTACGGGACCGGGATCGAGCGAGTCGGACATGCCGGGGCGCCGGAGCTCGTGCCCGTGCCACGGCCGGGGCACGATCAGCTGCTCGTCCGGGTGGACGCCGTGGGCCTGTGCTACAGCGACGTCAAGCTCATCCGCCTGGGCGGCGACCATCCCAAGCTCTACGGCCGGGACCTGACCGTGGAGCCGACCCGGGTCGGACACGAGACGAGCGTCACGGTCATGGCCGTGGGCGCGGGGCTCCAGGATCGGTTCCGGCACGGGCAGCGGCTCGCGATCCAGCCGGACATCTATGTCGACGGCCGGAGCACCGCCTACGGCTATACGATCCCGGGCGGGCTCATCGAGTACCACGTCATCGGTCCTGAGGTCCTGGCCGCCGACGACGGCGCCTACGTCGTCGAGGTCGATCATCGGCTCGGCTACGCCGAGACCGCGCTGACCGAGCCGTGGGCCTGCGTCGAGGCCGCCTACACCCAGCGCCGCCGGCTGTGGCCGCGGCCCGGCGGCTCGATCGCGATCGTGGCGGACCCGGCCGACGACCGGCCGTACGTCTTTGGCGAGGCCCTGCACGGCGCCGGCTCGATCGTCCTCGTGGGTGCGGGCGAGGCCCTCGCGGGGCGGGTCGCGGCGGCGGCCCCGGGCGTCCCGATCCGGGCTGCCGCCGACATCGCGGCCGAGGCCCCGTATGACGACGTGATCGTGCTGCGGCCGCGGTCGGCAGCCAACGTCGGCCTGGCAGCCGACGCCGTCGGCTTCCGGGGGACGCTGAACCTCGTCGCCGACGACCCCCTCAACGAGCTGGTCGAGATCGACGTCGGGCGGCTCCATTACCACTACGTGGCCTACCTCGGGACGACCGGGCTGGATGTCGCCGCGGCCTATGGCGAGGCGCGCAATCGGGCGGAGCTGCGGCCGGGCGGCGTGACCATCGTCGTCGGGGCGGCCGGTCCGATGGGCCAGATGCATCTCGAGCGGGCCCTCGGCCTGCCGGACGGGCCCCGGCTCGTGGTCGGCGTGGACCTCGATGCCGAGCGGCTCGCCGCCGCCCGGGTGAAGCTGCAGCCCGTCGCCGCGGCCCGCGGCCGAGAGCTGCGGATCGAGACGCTGGGACCGGAGGCCGGGGCGCTCCGGGCGCTCGCCGACGGCGTCACCGGTGGGCGCGGGGCAGACGACGTGGTGATCACCGCTCCGTCGGCCGCGGCCGTCGTGAACGCTGCCGCCGCGATGGCGCCCGACGGGATGCTCGTCCTGTTCGCCGGCGTACCGGTCGGGACCCGGGCCCGGCTCGACCTGTCGCCGGTCTTCCTCCACGGCGCCCAGTACACCGGCACCTCGGGGTCGCGAATCGCCGACCAGGCCCTCGTCGTCGAGAAGAGCCTCGCCGGCCAGCTCGAGCCGCGGCGGGCCCTCGCCGCGATCGGTGGCATCGAGGCCGCCCAGGACGCCCTGCGAGCGCTCGTCGAGGGCCGCTTCCCCGGCAAGATCGTCATCTTCCCGAACCTCCGGGGGTTGGCCTTGACGCCGTTGAGCGACCTGGCCGCGACGCACCCGGACGTCGCCGCCGCCCTGGACGCCTCCGGTGCCTGGACGACCGAGGCCGAGGCGCGGCTGTTCGCCCGTCACCTGGCCCGGCCGGCCGTCGGGACAGCCGGCTGAGCCGAGCCCCAGGCAGCCCGTGATCGTGACCGTCACGCCGAACCCGAGCATCGACAGGACCCTCGGCATCCCGCCGCTTCGGCGCGGCGCGGTCCAGCGGGCAAGATCGGCCACGGCCGAGACCGGCGGCAAGGGCATCAACGTGGCCCGGGCGCTCGCGACCCAGGGCTTCGCCGCCCTGGCCGTGGCCCCGCTGTCGGATGCCTCGGCCGCGGTCGTCACGGCGCTCCTGGCCGGCGCGGCGCGGCTGGAGCCCGTGCCGATCGATGGGGCCATCCGGACGAACGTCGGGCTGATCGAGGACGACGGCACGACCACGAAGATCAACGAGCCGGGCCCGACCGTCAGTCCCACCGAGGTCGAGGCGCTCCTGGCCCGCGTCGTCGCCCTGGCCGATGGCGCCGACTGGGTCGCCGGCTGTGGCTCCCTGCCGCCGGGCGCCCCGGCCGACCTCTACGCGCGGCTGGCGGCGCGGATCGGTGCCCGCGCCCGGGTCGCGGTCGACACCGAGGGCCCGGCGCTGCGGGCCTGCGCCGGCGTCCCGATCGCGCTCCTGAAGCCGAACCGCCACGAGCTGGAGCAGCTCGCCGGCGAGCCGCTCCCGAGCCTCGGCGCGGTGGTCGGCTGCGCCGCCGACATCGTCGCCCGTGGGACCGGCGCGGTCCTCGTGAGCCTCGGCGCGGATGGGGCGGTCCTCGTTGACGGCGGTGGGGCCATCCACGCCGAGGCCCGGATCGACGATGTCGCGAACACCGTCGGCGCCGGCGACGCCCTGCTGGCCGGTTTCCTGGCCGGCGGCGGCCGAGGCGAAGGCCTGGCCGAGGCCGTGGCCTGGTCGGTCGCTGCCTGCCGCTCTCCCGGGACCCGGATGCGGCCGGTGACCCAGGCCGATCGAGCCGCGGTGGTCGTCCATCGCGGGATCGTCGCGGGCCGGCGGCTCGTCGACTGAGAAGGGGCCGGCCGGATGAGCGTGACGATCGTGGCGCGCCTCCTCGAAGGCAGGCGATGACCACGCTCCAGGCGCCGATGCGCGGCCTGGCCGCGTCGCCGGGCGTCGCCCGCGGCCGGTGGCGGCGCGTCGCCCGGCTGCCGCTGCCACCCGCCGGACGCGTGGCCGCCGACGCCGTCGACGCGGAGGTCGCCCGGCTCCACGAGGCGGCCAGGGCAGCCTCGGCGGACCTTCGGCGGCTGGCCACGTCGGTCCGCGACCAGGGTCATCCCGATGAGGCGGCCATCTTCCAGGCTCACGCCGCGATCGCCCGCGACCCCGCGATCATCGAGGCGGCGGCGGCGGCAATCCGGACGAGCCAGGTCGACGCCGCCGGCGCGATCGTGGACGCGGCCCGGGCTGCATCGGCCCAGCTCGCGGCGCTGCCTGACGAGCTCCTCCGGGGCCGGGCCACGGACGTGCTCGACGTCGGCGACCGGATCGCCCGCATGCTCGCCGGTCTGCCGGCTGACGACGACCTCCTGCCGGTGCCGGCGATCGTCGTGGCCGAGGACCTGACGCCGTCGCTGACGGCAACGCTGCCGCGTGACCGGATCCGCGGGATCGCGCTCGAGGGTTCGTCGCCGACGGCCCACGCCGCGATCCTCGCCCGGGCCTACGGGATCCCGGCCGTCGTCGGCATCCGCGGGCTGTTGGCGGGCCTCCGGGCCGCGGGCGAGGACGCGGAGCTCGCGATCGACGGCACGTCGGGGGTCGTGGTCATCGCACCCGACGAGAGGGAGCGCCGGCGGTTCGACCTGCTGGCCGCGGCCGCCCGAGCCGGCCGCGAGCGGGACCTGGCCGAGGCGACGCTCCCGGCGATGACGGTGGACGGCACCGAGGTCACGCTCCTCGCCAACATCGGCACGCCGGACGAGGCCGGGCCGGCGGCCGCGCTCGGCGCCCGCGGGGTGGGCCTGTTCCGGACCGAGTTCCTGTTCCTCGAGCGGGCCACGCCGCCGAGCGAGGACGAGCAGGCGGACGCCTATCGGACTGCGGTCGAGGCATTCGGCGGCGACCCGGTGACCGTCCGGCTCCTCGACGTCGGGGGCGACAAGCCGATCCCGTACCTGCCGATCTCGGCCGAGGACAATCCGTTCCTCGGCGTTCGCGCCCTGCGTCTCGCCGAGCAGCGGCCCGATCTGTTCGTGACCCAGCTCCGGGCTTGCTACCGCGCAGCTGTCGCCGGACCGATCAAGGTCATGGCCCCGATGGTCGCCGACGCGCGCGACGTCGAGCGGCTCACGGACCTCGCAGCCGAGGCCCGGGCCGGCCTGGCTGGTGACGGGATTGCCTTTGGAGAGATCGCGCTGGGGGTGATGCTCGAGATCCCGTCGGCGGTCCTCGTCGCCGACACCTACTTCGGGTCGCTGCGGTTCGCCAGTCTCGGCACCAACGACCTGCTCCAGTACACGCTCGCCGTCGATCGAGGCAACCCCGCCCTCGAGCGGTACCGCGATTCGCTCCACCCGGCGGTCCTCCGGCTGATCCGGCTGAGCGTCGAGGCCGCCCGGCGGGCCGGGATCGAGCTGTCGGTCTGCGGCGAGATGGCCGGCGATCCGGTCGCGGCACTGGCCCTCGTCGGCGTCGGCGTCCGCCAGCTGAGCATGGCGGCGCCGTCACTCCCCGCGGTTCGCCGGGCGATCCGTGGCGCAGACCTCGCGGCGCTCCAGGCCGCCGCGAACGCTGCCCTCAGCGACGGTTCGGCAACCGTGGTCCGGATCCGCTTCGAGGCGATTCGCCCGGCCTGAACCGTCGGCAGGGCGGGTGCCGTACCTGCTGGTGCGGGACGAGCTCCATCGCGCGACGCTCGGGGAACGGCCGGCGTTCGATGCCGAGCGGTGTTCGCCGCCGCCTCGACAACCCGATACTCCTCGCGTGAATCGAGGCATTCGAGTGAGGGAGGGCCACGTCCCATGTCAAATGAAGCGATCCGTGACGCGATCCGCAGGGCCAGTGACTTCCTGACTCAGCACCCCGACGAGGCACGTTCCACGGACAGCGCCGCCACCGCGACGCTGGCCGGTGGCCTGGTCGTCCAGGTCACCGGCCCCAACGGGGCGGCGATCACGACCGACATGGTCCCGTCGGTCGGAGGGACGGCGACCGCGCCGTCACCCGGCTGGCTCCTTCGGGCCGCCGAGGCGAGCTGTGTCGTGACCCTCATCGCCATGCGGGCCGCCACGCTGGGGATTCAGGTCGAGGCCGTCGAGGTCACCGTGGACTCCGTGTCGGACGACCGGGGCCTCCTCGGGCTCGCCGACGACGTGCCCGCGGGTCCCCTCAGCGGTCGCGTCGCCGTGCGGCTGTCGGCGGCCGGGGTCGATGCCACGACGCTGGAGGAGCTAGCTCGCTGGGGTGTGAAGCACTGCCCGGTCTGCGACGCCATCGAGCGGGAGGTTCCCGTGACGACCGAGGTGACGATCGACGCCTGATCACCGGCGACGCGGAGTGGAGCCGACACTCGGATTTGAACCGAGGACCTGCTGTTTACGAAACAGCTGCTCTACCGCTGAGCTATGTCGGCGCGCAGGGAGTATAGGCGATGAGCTCATGAATCAACCCCTCCACGCCTGCTGAGCGTGCTCGCCGCCTGATCTATTGCTTGGCACAACGCTCGAATAGCTGATAACCGTGGATGCGCAGCGCCGCGATCCTCGGATCGATCAGAACGATCGCTCGAGTTCCGAGCGCGGTGTCGCAGACCGACACCGATGCTCCCTCATGCAGGGTTGCATGATGCAGGCTTGCATGATACCTTCGTGGCGTGGCGACGATCAGGCTCGTGGATCGAAAACGGGAGCTCGCATCACTCGAGAGCGCTGCGGCTGCGCCCCGTGGTCAGCTCGTCACCGTTTGGGGGCGCCGGCGGGTCGGCAAGACCTACCTGCTCCAGGCGTTCGCCGAGCGACACCGGGCCGTCTACTACACGGCCACCCAGCAGAGCGCGCCGATCGAGCTCGCCACCTTCACCGACGCAGTGCGGGCGAGCCTCGGCAGCGATGGCCTGCCGGCCGGCTATACGTTTCCGGACTGGTCGACCGCCCTCGACTTCGTGGCGGATCGGTCCGATGAGGGACGGCTCGTCGTTGTCCTCGACGAGTTCCCGTATCTGGCCGGCTCGACCCCTGGGATCGAGAGCATCGTGCAGCGCTGGTGGGACCGCCGGGGTCGCGGCAGCTCGGTCGTGCTCGTCCTCTGCGGCTCCGCCGTCGCCTACATGGAGCAGATCGGCGGAGCCGCGGCGCCGCTTCACCAGCGTGCGACTGCCACGATCCGAGTCGCCGCGCTCGACTACCGTGCGGCCGGGCGGTTCGTCAACTCCCTGGACCCGGCCGACCGGGCGGTGGTCTACGGCATCCTGGGCGGCACGCCACTGTATCTCGAGCAGTGGGATCCGCGAGCGTCTCGACGGTCGAATCTCCTACGCCTCTTCGGCTCACCCGCAAGCCCGCTTGTCGATGCCGCCGAGCTGGTCCTGTCGGGGGAACTGCCGGAGCTCGAAAACGCCTTCCGCATCCTCCAGGCTGTCGCCATCGGTAAGACAAGGCCCGGCGAGATCGCCGACTACTCTCGGGTGGCCGTCGAGCGTCCGCTCAAGCGCCTGACGACACTCGGGATCCTTGAGCGTCGCGTTCCGGCCCTCGACGACCCGGCGAAATCCAAGCGGGCAATCTATCGAATCGCCGATCCGTACTTCGCCTTCTGGTTCCGGTTCGTCGCCAGTGCCCGAGCGAACATCGCGCGCGGCCTCGGGGCACAGCTGGTCGACACCCGGATCCTGGCCGGGCTCGACGACTACATGGGTGGCGTGTTCGAGGACATTGCCAGAGAGCATGCTCGGCGACTCGCCGCGCTCGGCGAGGTCCAGGCCGATCGAGTCGAGGCGTGGTGGAGCGCCGACGGTCGGCACGAGGTCGACATCGTCGGCATCTCCGGTCGAGGCGTTGGCTTCGTCGGTGAAGCAAAGTGGTCCGCGCGGCCCCTCCCCCCCTCGGTCCTGGCGCGACTCGATGAGCACGCCGCCGCGCTCCCGGGAGTGACCCCAACGACTCCCCGCCTGCTTTACAGTCGGACGGGGGGTGGCCCAGAACTCGCCGGGCAACTCGGGATCCGCTGCTATTCGGTCGCCGACGTGTACCAGGACTAACGACTCACCACCCCGACTGTGGTCGCGACCTGGACAAAGCAAGGTGAGCAGGGCGATACCAGGCGCCGGCGATCCCGATCTACCGCCTGCGGCCGTGAGAACCGAATCCCGGGAATCGGGATGCCTGTCCCCTGTTCTCCCGGGATGGTGGGAGTCGACACTCTGTTCGTCCAAGCCCATCTTCCCGGGAGATGGAGAAGCTGGGTGACGAGCTGACCGACTGCATCGGCTGCGGCTGCCTGTCGCTGCGGACGTGCCGGCTCATCAACCGGGACGATGTCTCCGCCGCGGACGGCCCAGGCTCGTACCTGCTCGAGGACCGATTCTAGCTAGCGCGGGGAAGACGTACGAAACAGCTGCTCTACCGCGGAGCTCATCAGGTTCCGGTTAGAGCCAGCCGCGGGCCCGGAAGACGAGCCACAGACCGATGCTCACGACGAGCATCAGGCCGAGCGCGAAGGGATAGCCGTAGGCCCAGGAGAGCTCGGGCATCGCCTGGAAATTCATGCCGTAGACGGTTCCGATGAGGGTGGGGGCGAAGATGATCGCGGCCCAGGCCGAGATCCGCTTGACCTCCTCGTTCTGCTCGTAGCTGGCCTCGGTGAGGCGCTTGACCTCCTCGTTCTGGGCCTGGTTCACGAGGGTCGCGTTGACCGTCAGCATGTCGGCCAGCAGCTGGCGGAAGCCGTCGACCCGCTCGACCACGGTGGTCGCGTGGTCGGCCACGTCGCGCAGGTAGCGCTGCAGCTCCTCGTCCGTGCCGTACTTCTCGAAGCCCGCCTCGAGGGCGCCGAGCATCGCCAGCAATGGCCGTGTCGCCCGCTGGAAGTCGATGACCTCGCGCGACAGCTCGTAGATCCGGCGGGAGACCTTTGGGTCCCCCCGGAAGACCTCGATCTCGATCTCGTCGATGTCCTTCTGGACGCCGGCCACGACCGGGGCGTAGCCGTCGACGACGCTGTCGAGGATGGCGTACAGGACGGCCTCCGGGCCGCGGGCCAGGAGCTCCGGATCGGATTCCATCCTGCGGCGGACGGAGCCGAGATCGGGCGTCCGGCTGTGGCGGACGGTGAGGACGAAGCTCGGGCCGGTGAAGACGTGGATCTCGCCGAACTCGACCTCCTCGACGTCATCGAGGTAGGTCGCGGCCCGGAGGACGGCGAAGAGGGTGTCGCCGTAGCGCTCGATCTTGGGCCGCTGGTGGGCGACGATCGCGTCCTCGATCGCGACCTCGTGGAGGCCGAACTCATCGGCCATCGGCAGGAGCTGGGCCTCGTTGGGGCGGAAGAGCCCGATCCAGGCCATCGTCCCGGGCTCGTCGCGGAGGCGGCGGGCGGCCTGCGCCACGGTCGCGGGCGTCTCGATCCGGCGGCCGTCTCGGTAGATCGCCGCATCCACGACGCTCTGCTCGGCGGGCGCCGCGACATCCTCCGGATGGGCCTCCATCGAGACCTCGGGGGCCGGCCCGGCCGATCGATCGATCTTGGTCCTTGCGGGTCGCCGCGTCGGAAGCTGGAAGCGGGGGCGGCGGTCGGCCATGGCGACCTCAGCGATCGAGGGACGTCCCGGGACAGACGGAGCAGCGGCGCTGGCAGCGCCAAGGCTAGCCTGCCGATGAGGGTAACGGAGCCAGAACGGAACGGCAGGTTGCGGCCCGGCCGCCGAACGTGGTACCCACCACGGGTACCGAGCAGGGAGCGTGCGATGAGCGCCGAGCGGTCGGATCTCGTGGTGGTGGGTGCGGGCACGGTGGGCGCCTGGGCGGCAGTCTTCGCGGCCGAGGCCGGCCTACGCCGCGTCGTTGTGCTGGAGCGGGGCATGGCCGGCGACGGCGCGAGCAGCCGGGCGTCGGGCATCGTCCGGGCCCAGGGCGGGACCCCGGGCGCCGTGGCGCTGGGTCGCTGGTCGATCGAGTTCTATCGCTCGCAGGCCGCCCGCTACGGGACGGATTCGGGCTTCCGTGAGCTCGGCTACCTGCTCCTCGCGGTGACCGAGGTGGACGAACGCGTGGGCCGCGAGCGGGTCGCCATGCAGCGGGCCCTGGGCCTGGATGTCCGCTGGCTCGGCCCGGAGGAGGCGGTCGAGATCACCGGCACACTCGCCCGCGCCGGCCATCGCGGCGGCAGCTATCTCGCGACCGACGGCGCCATCTCGCCGCCGCGCAACGTTCGGGCCTATTCGCTGGCGATGCAGGCCGCCGGCGTCGAGCTCCGCGAGCGCACGGCGTTCACCAGCCTGCAGCTGGACGAGGCAGGCGGCGGGCGCGTCGTCGGCGTCCAAACGAGCGCCGGTCCGATCGCCGCGGAGCGCGTCCTCCTGACCGGCGGGCCCGGGCTGGCCGCAGTCGGACGGCTCGCGGGGGTTCGGATCCCAGCCGGCGGCGCGCGACACACGGTGGCCGTCACGGCGCCCCACCCGGCCTTCGACGTGGACCGGGCGGCGATGGTCTTCGACGTCGGCGCCGGGATGTACTGGCGTCTCGAGGAGGGGGGCCTCCTGTTCGGCTGGAGCGACCCGGATGAGGCGCCGGGCGAGGCGATCGAGGTGGACGACGCCGCCCTGGCCCGGACCCGGGCGCGGCTCGCCGCGCTCGTCCCGGTCACGGCCGGCCTGGGCCTCCGCCGGACCTGGGCAGCGACGATCGACTACACCCCGGATCATCAGCCGATCCTGGGACCGGGGCTCACGGCGGACGGGGTGCCGATCGCCGGCCTGACCGTCGCCTCGGCCGGGGGCCACGGGATGATGTGGGGGCCGGCGGTCGCCCGCTGCGGCGCGGACCTGGCGCTCGTCGGCCGGACCGACGTGGTCGACGTGAGCAGCTGGGGCCTGGACCGCTTCGACGCCGAGGGCCGGAGCCGGCTGGCGCCCGACCCGATCGCCCTGCCCTTTCCTCCGGCGGCTCCCGAGGAGGGGGCGCCCGCCTGACCCGGCCCCCCGGCCGCTCATGCCCGGGCGCGGGTTCCGGACCGCTCCCGGTCCTGCGCGACCGCCTGCGTGCGGTCGCGCAGGATCCGCTGGGCGGCGAGCTTGCCAGGCGCGCCCATGACGCAGCCGCCGGGGTGGGTCCCCGAGCCGCACTGGTAGTAGCCGGCGATCGGCGTCCGGTACTGCGACCAGCCCGGCGCCGGCCGGAAGAAGTACATCTGCGGGGCCAGGAACTCGCCCGCGAAGATGTTGCCTTCCGACAGGCCGACGGTCCGCTCGATGTCGAGCGGCGTTTGGACCTCGCGCTGGAGGACGAGGTCGCCGAAGCCCGGGAAGAACGACTCGAGGGTCGCCTGGACGGTGTCGCCGAGCGGTTGGCGTTGGGTGTCCCAGTCGCTCTCTCGAAGCTGGTAGGGGGCGTACTGGACGAAGCAGCTCATGACGGCCTTGCCGGGCGGGGCCATGTCTGGATCGACCGCGGACTGGACGGCGCAGTCGAGGTACGGCCGCTTGCTGAACTGCCCGTACTTGGCATCGTCGAAGGCGCGCTCCAGGTACTCCATCGACGGCCCGATGTTGGTGAAGCCCCGGTACTGGTCCACCCGGTCGCCGAGGGCCGGGTAGCGCGGATAGGCGCCGAGGGCGAAGTTGACCTTGGCCGAGGTGCCCTGGAACCGGAAGCGCCGGATCGCCTCGACGAGGTCGGCCGGGAGCTGCCGCGGATCGACGAGCTCGAGGAACGTCCGCCGCGGGTCGAGGGCCGAGACCACGATCGGGGCGTGGAACTCGCGGCCGTCGGCCAGGGCGACCCCCGTCGCCCGGTCGCCGCTCGTGATCACCCTCTCGACCGGCGATTCCAGGCGGATCTCGACCCCGAGCGCCTCCGCCGCCCTGGCGAGGATCTGGGTGAAGCCGCCGTTGCCGCGCTTGTGGAAGGCCCACGCCCCGAACTCGCCGTCGTGCTCGCCCATGAGGTGGTAGAGCAGGACGAGGCCCGAGCCCTGGGAGTACGGCCCCACCTTCGTCCCGATGATGCTCGAGGAGGCCATGTAGCCCTTCAGGATGTCGGACTCGAAGTAGTCGTCGAGGAAGTCCGCCGCCGAGCCGGTCAGGAGCCGGACGGCGTCGTGAAGGACCTTTTTGTCGAGGCGCTTGAAGCGCTGGCCGAGCATCGCCAGGGCCACCAGCTCCTCGGGGTCGTCGCTGAAGATGTCCGGCGGGGCGGCATCAAGCAGCGGCTTGATCGCCTGGCAGACCTTCGTGACGTCGTGGTTGAAGGCGTCGTAGGCATCGGCGTCGTGGCGGCTGTGGCGGGCGATCTCCCGGTGGTTCTCGCCGTGGTCCTGGCCCAGGAGGAGGTAGTCGCCGTTCTCCATCGGGCAGAACGTCGTGGGCATGAGGATCGGCATGAAGCCGTGCTTCGTGAGCTCGAGCTCGTGGATGATGTCCGGCCGCAGCAGGCTCAGGGCGTACGAGAAGGTCGTGAACCAGTAGCCCGGCCGGAGCTCCTCGGTGATCGCCGCGCCCCCGACGAGGTGGCGACGCTCCAGGACGAGCGTCCGGAGCCCCGCCTTCGCCAGGTAGGCGGCGTTCGTCAGGCCGTTGTGGCCGCCACCGATGACGATCGCGTCCCAGGCGTGGTCGGCGGCGCGGTCGGGTTTGGAGCCCGCGCGACGGGCGGTCGGGCGCTTCGGGGACGCGGTCGGGCGCTTCGTAGCCGTGGCGGTCGACTTCGGCATGTCAGGCGGTCCTTCGCTCGGGGTTGAAGAGGGGCAGCCGCGCGACCTCGGCGTCGAAGTACTCGTAGCGGTGGTTGACCCCGAGCTCCAGCTTGACCCGCGAGCCGGGCGCGGTCCGGTCGAGGGGCACCCGGGCCAGGGCGATGTGGCGCTGGAGGATCGGCGAGTACAGCTGGCTCGTGGCGTAGCCCAGCTGGTTCAGCTCGTCGTCGTAGATGTAGTACTCGTCCTGGATGGGGGTGTGATCCTTGGGCGGGATGAGGCCGGCGGCATCGAAGATCCGGTCGTACTCGCGCCAGTCGAGGACCAGGCCCATGAGCCGCCAGCGCGAGCTCCTCGTGGCGATCTCGCGCCGGATCGCCTCGTGGCCGATGAAGGCGCGATCGTCCGAGGCCAGGTCCCGGAACATCCAGCCGAGCCCGAGCTCCATCGGCGTGGATCGGTCGGCGTCGGTCCAGGCGAAGCGGCTCGAGTGGAAGTCGACGTCGAGGAGGAGGAGGCCTGCCTCGATCCGGGCCATGTACAGGGCTGTCAGCCCGAAGGGAATGACGCCGCGCCCTCGGCTGACGCCCCAGACCGCGTCCCAGACCGCGACGGCGTCGGCCGCCGGGACCCAGAGCTCGAAGCCGAGGTCGCCGGTGTAGCCGGTCCGCGAGACGTGGACGGCGATGCCCGCGATCGTCGTCGCGATGACGTCGAAGTGGGCCAGCCGAGCGACGTCGGGCGCCAGGGAGGCAAGGAGCTCCTGCGACTTGGGGCCCTGGACGGCCAGGACCCCCCAGTCGGCCGAGATGTCATCGATGGCGACGTCGAGGCCGTCGACCAGCGCCAGGAACCAGGCCAGGTTCGGCTCGGCCGCGGTCAGCAGGTACTCGTCCGGCGCGACGTGGAGGACGACCCCGTCCTCGACGACGAAGCCCCGGTCGTCGCACCAGACCGTGTACTGGGCCCGGCCCACGGGACAGGTCCGGATGTCGCGGGCGAGGACGCCGGCGAGGTAGCGCTCGGCATGGGGGCCGTGGATCCGGTACTTGTAGAGGGGCGATGTGTCGAACAGGCCCGCGGTGTTCCGGATGGCGAAGTACTCGAACTTCTCCGACATCTGGTAGCGCGGCGCGGCGAGGTGGTTGGACCAGTGCTCCCAGATGCCCGTCTCGTTGAGCGCCGCGGTGCGCTCGTGGAACGGCGTCGTCCGGATCATGCAGCGCGCCCCTCGCTGTCCCGGGACCGGCCGATGGCCGGGGAAGGCTGCCCGAGGCGGGCATCCTAGTCCGCTGTTGGACACTTGTGCAAGAGGGTCCTACAGTCCGCGCCATGGCCCGCATGAACGCCGACAGGCGGCGCGACGCCATCGTCAACGCCGCGCTGGCCGTGGCCCGCCGGAAGGGCCTGGCGGCCACCACGGTCCGCGACGTAGCAGAGGCGATGGGCAGCTCGAGCGGCCTCGTCCATCACTACTTCGCCACGATGGACGACGTCCTCGCCGCGGCCTTCGAGCGCGTCGCCGCGGACGACCTGCGGCGGACGGCCTACGCGGTCGCGGCAGCCGCCGACCCTGAGGCCGCGCTCGTCGCGTTCTTCCGGGCGTACGCTCCCGCCGACGCCGACTGGGCTTTCCAGCTCTGGCTGGACGCCTGGGCGGAGGCGGCCCGGCGCCCCGCCTTGCGGGCCACGTCGGAGCGCCTGAACCTCGCCTGGCAGACGCTCGTCGAGGGCATCATCAGGGACGGGGTGCAGGCGGGCCGGTTCAGCTGTCCGGATCCGGCGGCCGCCGCCTGGCGGATCATCTCCGTCCTCGACGGGCTGGCCCTCCAGGTCGTGGCCCACGAGACCGTCATCGCCCGAGCGGACATGGTCGCCTGGGCGGGGCTCGTGGCCGAGCGCGAGCTGGACCTTGGAGAGGGCACGCTCGGCCTCTGAAATCGGGCCGCCCGGGACTACGTTTCGATCGCCCCGCCCGACTCGCGGAGGTGACGCCGGAAGTCATAGGTCGGGTCGGTCGCGCGACGGCGCTCGTACTCCCCGAACCTGAGCTGGTCGCGGAGCGAGGTGCCCGCCGCGAGGCGCTCCGCCTGCGCCCGCTCGACGGCCACGATCTCGGCGGCGATCGCGAAGGCCTCGTCGGCCTCATCGGCGGCGAGGAACAGGATCCCGTCGTCATCCGCGACCACGACGTCGTCGGGCGTGACGACGACGTCGCCGATGCGGGCCCGGGACAGCCGATCCGCCGGTCCGGCCCGTCCGCCGAGCGGCCCAACCGGGACAGAGCCGCGGCTCCAGATCGGGAGGCCGATCCGGCGGAGCTCCGCGCTGTCGCGATGGCAGCCGTCCACGATCATCGCTGTCAGACCAGCGGCGGCCGCCTCGCCAACCGTCAGGTCGCCGATGCAGCCCTCGTTGAGGCGGCCGGCATTGTCGATGACGAGGATCCCGCCGGGCACGGCCCGATCGATCGCCTCGAGGAAGACGTCGACGCTGCCGCTGTGGCGGCACGGGATCGCCGGGCCTGCGACCGGCGGCCCGGAGACGAGCCGGCGGATCGCGCTCGGGCCGACCCGGGGCACGCGGCCCAGGCGGACGAGGGCGTCGGCGACGGCGGCAGCGGGCGGGACCGGCTGGCTGGCCATCGGCGGGGATGCCATCGCCCGGGAGGCCATCAGCCGACCGCCGCCCCGTCGGCCGCGCGACGGCGGACCAGATCGCGCCGACGAGGCCCGGCCAGCCACAGAGCCACCGACCAGCCGATCAGGGCGATGAGAACGAGGACCACCAGCGGAGCGTACGTCCCGAGCCGGTCGGATGCGAGGGCCCCGGCGTAGACCGCGATCGTGCCGCCGATCGGGTAGGCCACCGCGAGGAGGCCGAAGATCGTGCCGAAGCTGGGGCCGCCGAAGACGTCGGAGAATGCGGCCGATCGCACCGCGATCGTGGCCCCGCTCCCGATGCCGTGGAGGACGATCCCGGCGAGGGCCACCGCCGGCACGGCCGACGAGGCACCGAAGGCGAGGAGGACGCCGCCCCCCACGACCGTCGCCGCGACGATGCCCACGATCCGCCGCCCGACGCGATCGGACAGCCATCCGCCGATGACCTGGCCGGCGACATAGGCAAGGGCCTGGGCGCCGAGCGCGCTGGCCGCGAAGTCGGCCCCGAAGCCGGCCCCGACGGCACGCGGGACGAAGGCCTGGAGGACACCCTCGTCGAATGCCCCGATTGCGGCCGCGCCGGCGAAGAGAGCCCAGAAGCGCCGCGTCCGGATCGTCCGGCGGACACCCGTCCGTCCTGCCGCGCCGGCGGCGCTGGCGGCCGGCAGTGGTTCGAACCCGGCCGAGACCGCGCCCGGCGCGGCCGTCTCATGCAGCCCCGCGGCCCGGGCCGCCAGTTCCGTCTCTTTCGCCCGCGTCCGGCCACCGGGGCCGCGCGCCGGGACGATGATGGCCGGGCCGCTCGTCATGAGCCAGACGAAGGCGACGCCGGCCAGCGATGCGGCGAGGAAGGCCAGCGATGCCGCCCGCCAGCCAGCCGTCTCGATGAGGCCCGCCGCGACCGGCAGGGCGACGGCGACGCCGATGCCGGGTCCGGCATAGGCGATCCCGAGGGCCAGGCCCGAGACACCGGCGTAGCGCCGGGCGATTGCCGTCGACGTGCCGATGAAGGCAAGCTGAAGGCCCACGGCATGGAAGGCGGCGAAGGCGAGGATGACGAGCGACACGTCTGGCGCGACATAGACGGCCAGCCAGCCAGCGGCGATCAGGACCATCGAGGCTGTCAGCAGGTCGCGGTCCGCGAACTCGTCGTAGGCCCGGCCCAGCAGCGGGCTGGCCACGGCGGTCACGATGAGGAACATCGTCCACGGCGTCACCGCGACGGTCCGGCTGATCCCGAACTCCTCGGCGAAGGCGACCGACAGTGCCGGGAAGGTGTAGAGGCCGCCGTAGGCGATCGCGCCCACGACGAACGCCCCGAGGAGCGGAACCGAGAGGCGGGTGACCCGCCGGGCAGCCGGCAGGGGAGCGGGCAGGGCCATGAAGGCCATCGTACCTGCGACGGACGGGCCCACCGGCAGCGTGGCCCGGCGGGCGGGTCACGCCGCGGCCTCGTTGCATCGCCTTGATGCGACGACCCGATCGCGGCACGGGCCGTCTGGCGCGTGAGGGGGGCCGGTCGGCCCCCGGCGTCGGGCAAGAGGACCGTCGTCAGCATCTCGATCGCGGCGTACCGTGACCGTGGAGGTGACGCCGTGCTGGAGCACCGCGTGGAGCTGAAGATCGTCGACTGGGACGACGTTTCCTTCCGCGAGGCGGTCGATCGCGCCTGGGACACGATCCGCCGCGGCGCCGTGGACATCGATTCGACGACCGCGGCCGCCCACCTGCAGCTCCTGCTTCGCGGTGCCGGCTACCCGCAGGCGACGGTCGACGTCCACAAGACGGTCGATGAGGCCCTCGCCCACATCGCCCACTTCGAGGTCCGGCGAACCGCCGCCCCGGTATCCGCCGGCCACTGACCCGCGCGGCAGCACCGGGTCCCGCGGAACCACCGGCGACGCCGGATCGGCGACGCGGCGGAACCGCCGCCGTCGCGCTACCGTCGTGGCGCCATGAAGACGCGCATCGCCCTGACCCTGGTCGGCCTGTCGGTGATCGCCGCCATCGCGGCCGCCTGCTCCACCGACGCCGGGCGTTCGTCGGGGTCACCGACGCCCACGGCGACGCCGACCCAGACCCCGACGCCGACACCCGTCGCGCCCAGCCCCGCCCCGACGCCGACGCCGATCGCGGCCGACGTCGCCAGCCCCGAGGACGCCGCCGCCCTCGTCATCGCCACCGACCCGCGGTTCGAGGGGGCCGTCAGCCTGACCTCCGACATCATCGGCGCGTCGAAATGGTGGGAGGCCGAGGCGCTCGGCGGCGGCGCTTACCGGATCACCCTGACGCTCGGCTGGGGCGACTGTCCCGCGGGCTGCATCAATCGCCACGCGTGGGCCTTCGAGGTCACGGGCGACGGCCAGGTGACGCTGCTAGAGGAGTCGGGCGTCCCGATGCCGGAGGGCGACCAGCCGGAGTGATCGGCGGCGCCGAGCCGGGATTCGGCCGCCTCGCCGCTACCATGACGCCCGTGGAGCTCGCCGTCGCGCTCGTCCAGACCGATGCCGGACCGGTCCCGGAAGCGAACGTCGCCCGGGCTGCGCAGCTCGCGGAGACCGCTGCCGCGGCCGGCGCGCGACTCGTCGCGCTGCCCGAGTACCTCCAGTACCGGGGGCCCGACGAGGGCTACCGGGCCTCGGCCCGGCCCATCCCGGGTCCGTTCACGGAGCCGTTCTCGACGATCGCCAGGCGGCGCGACTGCTGGGTTCTCGTCGGCAGCCTGGCCGAGACCTCGGCCGATCCGGCCCGACCCCACAACACCTCGGTCCTGCTCGGACCCGACGGCACCATCGCTGCCCGGTACCGCAAGATCCACCTCTTCGACGTCGCGGTGGACGACGGCCCGGTGGACCTCGAGAGCGCCCGGGTGACGGCCGGCGGCGAACCCGTGCTGGCCGACGTCGAGGGTCTCCGGATCGGCCTCACGATCTGCTACGACCTCCGCTTCCCGGAGCTCTACCGAACGCTCGCCCTGGCCGGGGCGGAGGTCCTGGCGGTCCCGTCCAACTTCAGCGAGCGCACCGGTCGCGACCACTGGGAGGTCCTGTTGCGGGCCCGGGCCATCGAGAACGGCGCCTGGGTCATCGCGCCCTCGCAGATCGGCGGACCGCCGGGCCAGCCAGCCTTCGGGCGGTCGATGGTCATCGATCCCTGGGGCGTCGTCGTGGCCCAGGCGCCGGATCGCGAGGCGATCGTCCACGCCGTCGTTGACACCGGCCGAGTCGCGGCGGTCCGGCGCCAGATCCCAGCTCTCGCCAACCGCCGGCCGGGAGCGTATCGCGTCGTCTGAACGGAGCGGAGCCGCGCCCGACGCGGGCGCGGCTCCGGATGAGTCCCTGGGACCGGGCGGACGGACCCGTTTGGTCCCGAGTCTTGTCGGGCGAAGGCTAGTCGATGAGCTGGACGATCGGCGGGAAGGCCTCGTTCCCGTCGCCGCGACCCTGGACGATCGTCATCGGCGGGGCGTTGAACTCGGTGTCGAAGTAGCCGCTGATCTGCTTGGTTTCGCCGCCCATCGAGCCGGTGATGTGGAACCACGCCCAGCCCATGAGGGCCCCGCTGTCGTCGACGATCGCCACCGGGTAGGCATGGCCGACGACCGCGGCGAGGCTGCTGAAGAGGGTCGTGTGCGAACCGGCATTGAGTGGCCCGATCTCGTCGTCGAGGTAGATGACGGTCGAGGTGCCCTCGTCGTTGATGAGGTCGTCGACGGTGTCGGAGTTGCCGTTGCACTCGTTACCGCTGGCGGTGCAGAAGACGGTCCAGTTGAACTGGTCGGTGCCCTGCGGAACGTCCTCGGTCCCGGTCCCGGGCTCGGAGAACGAGACCGGGTTGTAGGGGTCCTGGTTGGCGGGGTCATTGAAGGCGTCGTCGTTGAAGATCAGCGGCATCGCGCCGTAGGCGCCGTTCGGCACGCCGGCCTGGACCGTGGCCTCGGCCGTGACGTCCCAGGAGCTGAAGCCGACGATGCCGGAGAAGTAGTTCCGGTGCGGCCGTGTGACCGCGACCGTGATGGAGGTCACCCCTACGGTGACCGTCACGGTGGTGTTGTCGGTGCCGTGGACGTAGCCGTTGGAGGCGGCCACGGACTGGGCCGCCGCCGTCTCGTCCATGTCGTTGACGTAGGCGTAGCCGGCTGCCATGGCTGCGGCGTCGGCGACGTTCTGCTGGTCGCGCCGCTGGAGGGCGGTGTCGCCGCCGTCGATGATCAGGCCGACCATCGCGATCATCGCGATCATCGCCAGGGCGAAAAGGGCGAGCAGCTGACCGCGCTCCGACTCGTGCCGTTCGCTCGGCAGCGTCGGTCGCCGGCCAGGCTTCCGGGCACGAAGCATGGCGATCGACTCCTTCATCACGGCTTCTGGACCTGGACGTGGGCCGTGGAGCTCACGGTGAATGGGTTGGGGATCGGCAGGAGCGGGGTGACGAGCCGGAAGCTCATCGAGGTCGTGACCCGGATGTAGTCACCGGGCGGGCAGATCCCGCCGGCCTCGACGGTGATCGGCGAGTTGGTCACGTCGACGCAGTCGATCGCGACGTCGGTGTTGGAGAGCCCGGGCACGAGCGCCTTCTGGGTATTGACGACCTCGACGATCTCGGTCGACCAGGTGGCGCTGGTGCAGGGTCCCGTGCACTGGTGGACGCTGGTCACCCGGGCGATCTCGCGGGAGGCCTGGGCGACGCCGTTGTTGGTGTAGATCCCGCGGCCCAGATCGAACACGCCCATCAGCAGGAACACGAACGGGATGAGCGCCAGTGCGAACTCGGGCAGGGCCTGGCCCCTGTCCCGGCCATTCGACCGGCCTCCGACCCGGATCGCCCGGGGCGCGCGACCGCCGCTCACTTGATCACCTGGATCACGACCGAGCCCGACGTATCGGTGAAGGTCCCGCTCGTGACGGTCAGCGTCAGGTTGAACGTCTTGGTGTTGCCGTTGGGGCCGGTCTGGTTGTAGTAGACGTGCGGCGACTGGACCTGGCCGTAGGTGACCGTGCCGTCGCCCCAGTCCCAGGCCCAGACGGTCACGCAGCTGGTGTTGTAGATCGTGGTGTCGGTGACGGTCACGGTGACCGGCGAGTCGTGGTTGGCCGGCGACTCGGTGTAGTCAAAGCTGGCGCTGACGATCTCACAGCCCGGCGTCGGCGTCGGCGTCGCGGACGCCGACGAGCTCGGCGTCGCGGTGGCCGACGGCGTCGGGGTGTCGGTCGGGGCCGGGGTGTCCAGATCGGGCAGGGCCGAGATCTGGTTCGTGGACGTCGAGCTGAAGGTGATCGTCGTCCCGCCGAAGAAGACCGACATGACCGGCGTCAGGAGGTCGAACCGGCCGGTCGCGGTCACGGTCACGGTATTCCCCATCGCCTGGTCGCACGCCGGCGAGCAGGTCATGGTGATGTCGGCCGGGGTGACGGTGATGACCGAGCCGGTCGATTCGAGGATCCCGCGGCAGATGACGAGGTTCTGGTCCTCGTTGCCACTGGTGCACGGCAGGCCGGCCTGGTACGAGGTGGGGGTCTGGGCCGCCTGGAACGACGCCTCGCGGGCGACGTTGGCAATGGTGACTCTGGCGTAGGCCAGCCGACCGAGGTCGACCGCGGTCGACAGGATCACGAGGAAGACGGGCAGGATCAGGGCGAACTCGACCAGGCTCTGGCCGAGCGGTCGCTCGCGGTAGCGGCGCAGGAATGCGCGGATGTGCATCGTGATCGTGTCGCCTCGGATGCCGGGGTGGACGCTGGGAAGGCTGGCGTCCATGCCTTGCACGATGGCTTGAAACGGTGCGCGTGTGCATAGCCCGACGGCTCCACGCCTCCCAGTCGATGGTCCTAGGTGCGCCGGTGCACCGACTCGCGGCGGGGCTGCGCGGGCGAGGGCCGGGAGGTGTCGCCGGGGTCGCGGAATCGAAGAGCCGCGCCCCTTGCGGAGCGCGGCTCCCGGGTTGCCCGTCCCCCCGTTGGCGGGCACCCATTCCTGTCCCCGAGATCGCCCTCCGTCGGGGTCGGAGGGGTTGGCGGGCCCTCAGGCCTGGCTCACTTGATGAGCTGGACGCCCACTGCCAGCGGGCCGCCAGGGTTCCCCGGCGAGGCCGCGATGGTCCCGGAGAAGATGATGTCCTCGAACCGCCCGAAGAAGCAGCTCGTCTGGCCGTTGCCGCTCGAGCACTCGGTCGGGTTGCCGGTGATGTAGGCGCCCAGCGTCACGTCCCACGTTTCGCCGGACGAGTTGGTGAACGCGTCACAGCCCGGGGTCAGCGGGCCGCAGACCCGGAAACCGGCATACGCCTGGAAGAGGTAATACAGGTTCTGGCCGTTGCCATGCTGGTTGCCGGGGCAGGGCGATGGCCCGGTCGCGCTGTCCCCGGGGTCGATATTGCAGGTATCGGAGAAGAGCGGGATCAGGACGAGGTCGTCCTGGTAGGTCCTCAGGGCGTCCTCGACCTGGGACGAGTTGACGTTGCCGGTCTCGGCAACGAAGTACCAGTCGGGGATGGAGATCTCGTCGTTGTCGGGGTTGAGGATCGTGTCCGCCAGCTCCGAGGCGCCGCCGGCCGGCGGGTGGAAGTCGAGCCAGCCCACGTTGCCCGGCCCGGACCTGCAGAGCGGGACCTCGACGATCGTGCCGTCCTTGGGCCAGTAGTCCGCCGACAGCACAGGATCGCCGTTGCCGTCGCAGAACACGGTCGTCACCGGAACGGTCACCGGCCAGACGCCGCAGCCGGCGTCCGCCGGGCAGACGCCAACGAGCGACCCGGCGGCCGCGGTCGCGTCCGTCGTCGTCGTGTAGGAGTTGACGCCGACGACCCGCGAGACGAACGCGTCGAACGTCCGCTGGCCGCTGACCTTCACCCCGGCGGCACCGGCCGGGATCGTCCCGCCCGGGGCCGAGCCAACGGTCACCCCGATGAGGTTGCCGTTGATGTCGGTGTACTGCTTGTCGACGACCGTCGTCTGGTTGGCGGCAGCTGCTGCCAGGACGGCCGCGTCGACGGACGCGTCCGTCTCGCCGGCGGTCAGGAGGTTCTTGGCGATGACCGTGGCCCCGGCGTTGGCAGAGGAATCGGTCGCGTTCTGGGTCATCCGCTGCTGGCTGAAGACGTTGCCCCCATCGATGACGAGCCCGACCATCGCGAGGATGGCGACCATGGCGATCGCCACGAGCCCGAGGACCTGTCCTCGCTCGCGTCGGCGACAGTCGGCGTTCATTCGATTTCCTCCCCCGGGTGCTGGCGAGCCGCCTCGGTGCGGTTCATGGGTTCGTCCGCTCGATCGGGATCCGGACGGTCGACGACATCGAGATCGGCCCGACGAGCTGGCCGATGATCGGGGTGATGGCGGAATACGAGTACGGCACGCTGACCTCGGCGACGCAGCCGATCGTCCGGTCCGTGCACGAGCTCGAGAGGTCCGGCGACCGGAAGGTCACGGTGACGCTGCCCGGGGCGATGCCGAGGGCGAAGGCGGTGTCGGCCGCCTCGGTCTGGGCCTTGTAGACGCCCGAGGCCTGGGACTGGTCGACGATCAGGACGCGCGCGCCCTCGCGGGCGGCGTTCGAGATCGTTGTGTAGGCGTAGACCGCCCGGCCGAGGTCGAACAGGCCCAGGAAGATAAGCAGGATGAGCGGGATGACGAGGGCGAACTCGGACAGGGTCTGGCCGCGCGATCCGTCGCCGACGCGCCGCCGAAACGCGGTCATGGCGCGGTCCTCGCGACGGCGATGTTGGAATCGCAGGAGTAGGTCTGGCCGGCGACGAGGCTCTGCCAGCCGATGTCGTAGTTGTTGCTCGGCGGCGTGATCTTGGTGAAGGTCCCGGTGAAGATCGAGGCGTTCCAGTCCGCCTGGGCCTGGCTCACGGTCATCGTGCCGGCCACGTAGTCGGGAGCGACCGCGACACAGGGCGTCGGCGCCGGCGTCGGCGTCGGGCCGGCGGTCGCGCTCGGGTCGGGCGTCGGCGTTGGGGTGGGCGGCGCTGTCGGCGCCGGGGTCCCGGTGGGGCTCGGAACGGAGCTTCCCAGCGGCAGGCCGAGGACGGACCCGGACCGGATCGGGAAGCTCGAGCTGACGCTGATCGTCAGGGGATCGCCGATGACGCTGCTGATGAACGGGGTCAGGACGTCGAAGGCGCAGGAGAACTGCGCCTCGGCCAGGTCCCCCAGATCCGTGCCGCCTGGAAATGCCGGCTCCGGCAGGGGCGATTCGAGCGTGCAGTTGAGGATGGTCGCTTCCTGCTGGATCAGCTGGTTGAAGCGAACCCTGTCCGGATCGCTGGGGTTGGACCAGTCGGCGTTGGGATGGAGCGAGGCGTAGTTGGCCGCGATGCGGGCGGCATTGTTGATCTCGACCCAGCCCAGGAACAGGCGGCCGGCGTCGATTGCGAACAGGACGGTGAGCAGCAGGACGGGCAGGACAAGGGCGAACTCAGCGAGACTCTGGCCCCTCCGCCCACGGCGAAGCAGGCCTCGGATTTCGCTGGACCCCCCGGTCACAGTGCGCCGCCCAGGCCCGACGAATCGGAGCATCTGGGTCCCCCGGCGAAGGCGATATGAGTGCTCGGCAACGATGCACCGCCGACCTTGCGGCGAACCTTGCAACGGTGCTTCGAATCACCGAGCGGCAGGACTTTCAGGCTAGCTCATCCAGGACCCCGCGCGCCGCCCGCCCGACCGGGCGAGTCAGCGAATCAGCTGGACCGTGATCCCGGTCGTTACGGAGGTGCCGCCGGGGAAGTTCTCATCGATCTCGCCGGGCGACGCGAAGCCCGCCACCCACTTCCCGACGAGGCAGCCGATCCCGCCACTCGTACCGCAGTAGGTATTGGTGTCGCTGCTGCCGCTGATGTAGGCCCCCTGAGTCCAGACCGGGCTGGCGTCGCAGCCGTCCACCCCGGGGCCACACAGGAGCAGCGAGTCGACGCCCGACAGGTAGTACCACATCTGGGTGCCCATGCCGTCATCCAGATTGGCCTGGCAACCTTCGGTCGCCCCCGGCTCGTTGCCGACGACGTCGAAGGGTGGGATCGGATCGCTGCCGCAGGTGTGGGTGAAGATCGGCAGGAGCACGGGCTGGCCGGCGTAGCGATTGATGGCGTCCTGGAGCGCGCTGGCCGCGACGTTGCCCGTCTGGTTGATCTGGATCCACGTCGGGAAGGTGATCGCAGGATTGTCGGGCGTGATGACCGAGGCGATCGTGTCCTCCGTGCCGCCGTCCGGCGTGCCCCCGTAGGCGAAGTTCCAGTCGATCCAGCCGACGCTGCCCGACCCGGTCGTGCACAGGTGGAGGATGCTGACCACCGGGTCCTCGGGCCAAGGATGTCCTTCCGGCTCGGGCCCCACGATGATGGGCTCGGACGGGGGCGCCGGGCACTCCGTCTCGACGAAGGTCGGGGTGATCGGGAGGAGCGCACAGCCCTCGGCGATGTCACATGTCGACTGCTTGTACCCCGATACCGCCGTGGCCTGGGTGTTGGCGTCCAGCCCGGTGAGGCCGATGATCCCGCCGATGAACGTGCTGAAGGATCGGTTGCCGTAGGCCCGCACGCCGGCCGCGTTGCTCGGCAGTGATCCGGCGCCGACCGAGGCACCCAGGGCGTCGCCCTTCGCGTCCGTGTATTCGGCCGACGTGATCGTCACGTCGTTGTCGTTGCCGACGCTCGTGACGGCAGCCCAGACCATCGCATCCGTGACGGGCAAGCCCACGAGCCGGTTGGCGAGGACGACCGCCCCGGCTTCGGCCGCGGCATCGGTGCCGTTCTGTGTCATGCGCTGCTGGGCATAGGCGTTTCCGCCGTCGATCACCAGGGCGACCATCGCGAGGAGGGCCACGAACGAGATGGCCGTGACGGCCAGGGCCTGGCCGGCAGCCGGCGACGTCGGTCGCGGCCGATCCGAGATCGTCTTCGACGTGGCGTCCATCGCGTTGCTCCTTGGTGGGAAATGTCGGTCTCGGGTCGGTTCCGGGTAGGTCACGGGATCGGGCATTGCCCAGCGCCGGTGCACTGGCTCTCGAGCGCCTGGATGCTGGTCGAGGTGATTGGGATCGGGCCGAGGATGGTGCCGATGATCGGGGTGAAGGCGGTGAAGGTGTATTTGACGGTGACCACGGCGACGCAGGACTTCAGGTCCGGCCCGAACAGCGTCGAGCAGGCGGCCGTCTGCGACGAGTTCTGGAAATCGACGCACACGCCGGTCGTCGACGTGCAGTCCGCCGCTGGATCGATCCCGAGCGCGGTCGCCTGGCCCGCCGCCCGGGTGCTGACGTCGAGGGGATTCTGATTGACGATCGCGGTACGGGCACCCATTCGGGCAGCGTTGGCAACGGCGTTGGCCGCGTAGATGGCCCGACCAAGGTCGAGGAGCCCGAAGATCAGCAACACCAGGATCGGAAGGACGAGCGCAAACTCGGGCAGGCCCTGGCCGGCGCTTTCCCGCGCACGCTCCGTCCCGGCCCACGCCGGCCTGCGCCTCACGGCCGGTACTCGTAGGTGACGGTGCTGCCTGTCGACGCACACGTGCCGCCGACTGGACTCTGGTTCTTTGCCACGCCCCGTTGCCCCGTGGTGAGGGTCGGACTTCCCGCGGCCACGAGGCCCGCTGCCTCGATCAGGGCGTTCGCCACGTTGATATCCTCGCCCTCGACCTGTGGAACCGTCGACTGGTTGAAGCACGGTGGCAGGGGTGGCGCCTCACCCGGAACGCCGGTTCGTATCGGAAAGACCGCGGCTGCGGAGAGTGGGACGGTCTGGCCAACGATCAGGCTGATCATGGGGGTAAGGGGCGTGAAGCGACAGGTCAGGGCAGTCTGAGCGGTGCTCCCGAACGTCAGAGTTCCACCCGGGAATGTCGGCTGGCTCGGGGTGACGGGATCGAGCGTGCAGTTCGCCCCGACGAGCTCTCGAAGGATTTCGACTTCATAGTCGGCGCGTTGCTCGGCGTCCGTCGGGCTGTTGATCGCATCCCAGGCGTACGGGTGAGTCGCGGCGTAGTTCGCCCCGACCCGGACGGCGTTGTTGAGCGTGACGACGGCGCTGAACAGTCGACCAAAATCGATCGCCATCAGCAGGACCAGCAGGAGGACCGGCAGAACGATCGCGATCTCCGCCACGCTCTGCCCGCGCTCGCCATTCGTCCGCGTGCGACCGGCGAGCGAGTGACGAAGGTGCATCCGGCCTTGCCCTCGGTTGCCCCCCGGCGACGCCGCCATGCTGCAGTAGCGACCTTACATGGGACCTTTCACCTATCGCCCGACGGCGGGGGTGGTACGAATGGACGGATCGACTCGCTGTCATCCCGGCTCGAAGATCGCACCATGAAGCGAATCGCTGCGTCGTTGCTCTGGTTCTACGCGTTCTGGTATCTCGGCTCGATGATCGCCAGCCTCGCCGGCGTGCCGGACCTCCTGGGTCCGGTCCTCGGCGTCGCGGCCGGGATCATCGTCGGCCTCGATCCGCGCGGGCTCATCTGGCGTGGCTCGGTCGCCGCGAAGGCGACCGGCTCACCGTCGACCGCGCCGAACGCGACTGCGCCGAACGCGGCCTGACCGGGCTCGACTCGATCCGCCTGAACGCGGCCTGACCGGGCTCGACTCGATCCGCCTCAGGCCTCCGCTGCAGCCGGCGATTCCGCCGGCAGCGCGATGGTGAACTCCGCGCCCACTCCCGGCCGTGCCGGCTCGAGGGACATCGAGCCGCCCATGGCCCGGCACAGCTCGCGCGACACGTAGAGGCCGATCCCGGTCCCCTCGGGGTGGTCCGGGCCCGACCCGCGCCCGTAGCGCTCGAACAGCGAGCCCCGCGTCGCCTGGGGCACCCCCGGGCCCGCATCGGAGACCGTCAGCAGCAGCTGCCCGGTTGCGGGCTCCGGCCGCAGGTGGGCCCGGACCGATGAGCTCGCCCCGTACTTCACGGCGTTGTCGAAGACCGCCCACAGGACCTGGTCCAGCTGGTCGCGATCGGCGATCGCCAGCCAGCCGGGCGCGTCATCGTCCAGCCTGAACGGGACATCGGTCGCGCCGAGGGCATCCCAGGCGTGCCGGATCCGGGGCCCCAGGGCCAGGACCTCGGCCCGCGGCTTGAGGGTCCCGGCCTCCAGCCGCGAGACGGCCAGGAGCTGGCGGACCATTCGCGACAGCCGCTCCGACTGCTCGGTGATGATCTCGAGGCGGCGGTCCGCCCGTTCCGACTTGAGCTGGTCCGCGTACGCCCGAATGCTGGTGAGCGGGGTCTGGAGGTTGTGGCTGATGCCGCGCAGGAAGTCGTCCTTCGCGGCGTCGAGCTCGACGAGCCGCTGCCGCTGGTCCTCCACCTGGGCGAACAGCTCGGCGTTCCGGATCGCGACCGCGATCTCGCTGGCGTAGAGCTCCAGGAGATCCTGGTCGGCGGCGTCCCAGGAGCGAGTCGCCGGGAGGTGCCCGGTGAGGACCCCGACCCGCTCCTCGGGCAGGGCCAGGACCGCACGAACCGGCCGGGCCTCGCCGGGGACGACCTCCTCGATCTCGACATCGGCCGGGTTGCCGAGGTGGATCGAGGCATCGATCATCTCGAACGCCACGCGGGCGCTGTGGGTGGCATGGGCGACGAGCCGGTCGAGGCCGTCGCGGGGCGACGTCTCGCCGATCGCCAGGAGGATCCGGCCCAGCTCGGTGTTGCGCCGGGCGAGGTCGCTGGCCAGGCGGTTGTGGCTCTCGACCAGGCGCGCCAGCTCGTCCTCCCCGGCGACCTCGACCCGGGCCGACAGGTCGCCTGCCGAGACACGTTCCACCGCTCGCGCGATCGCCCGCAGCGGCTGGGTCAGGTTGCCGGCCAGGAAGTAGGCGAAGACGACGGCCACGATGATCGCCGCGGCCAGGGCGAAGACGACGAGGCCGCTGAGCGTCGAATCGAAGCCCCCCGTCCGGACGAGCTCGGCCGCGACGAGGACGACGCCGAAGCCGGCCAGGGGCACGACCGCCCCGGCGATGAGGCCCGCCGTCAGGCGCGCCCGGAACGAGTAGCCGGGCCCGATCCGCTGCGGGTCCGGGCCGGTCCCCCGCGGCCCGTCGTCGGTCATGCCCCGCCCCGGTCGCGAACCGCCTGCGTCACGCGTCCGCCTTCGCCACGCCGGCCGCACTCACGCGCCGACCTCGCCGGCCGGGCCGTCCAGCCGAACGAGACGGTAGCCCACCCCGCGGACGGTGACGAGGTGGATGGGGTGGTTGGGATCCGGCTCGATCTTCTGCCGCAGCCGTCGCATCGTCACCCAGACATAGGACGGGTCGGCGTCCTCGGTGTCCGCCCAGCCCCGGTCGAGGAGCGTCTCGGTCGTCACCGTCTGGCCAAGGTTCGCGGCCAGACCGTAAAGCAGGCGCGACTCGGTCGGCGTCAGCTGGACCTCCTCACCGCGGACCGTCGCGGTCCGGCGGTGGAGCTCGAGGACGAGGTCCGGACCCAGGACGAGCTCGCGTCGCGGCACCTTGTCGCCGAGCCGCCGCAGGACCCGCCCGATCCGGGCCCGCAGCTCCGGGTAGTGGTACGGCTTGGTGACGTAGTCCTCGGCCACCTCCTCGAGGAGGTCGGCCTTGGAATCGGCGACGTCGATCGCCGACAGGACGATGATCGGCAGGTCGGCCTGGGCCTTGATCTCGCGGGCCAGGGTCAGCCCGTCCATCCGGGGCATCATCATGTCGACGATCAGGAGGTCCGGCCAGCCGCTCTGGAGCCGCCGCAGCGCCTCGTCACCGTCGCGCGAGGTCTGGACCTCGAAGCCGTCGGCCCGGAGCTGGTCGGCGAGCAGGACGAGCAGGTTGGGGTCGTCGTCGACGAGGAGGATCCGGGGCGCTCCCGGCTCGTTCCACCGACCGCCGCCGCTCAGCATGGCCCGAGTATAGGAGCGGCCGAAATCGCGACGAGCGAGTCGGCGGCATGATCCTCGCCGTCCCATAGGAGCGGCCGAATCCGCGGCGAGTTCTCGGCGGCGTGATCCTCGCCGTCCCCGCCGTGATGAGCCTCGCTCATGCTCGGTCGCGCCACCACGCTCGTCCTGCGGGCGATGGGAACCAAGGGTGGGTCGATTCTACCCATGGTTACGCTCGTCCGACTCGAATTCCATGAGCTGAGCTGGTGAGCGCAGCCGCCAGCCGGTTCGCTCGTCGGGTCCGTGTCGGGTCTTTCGTGGGTCCGTCGTGGGATCCGTCGTCGGGTCCGTCATCGGTCACACTCACCTTCGACGCGCCAGATGATCGGCAGGTAAGCGGTCCCCTGTAGGAATCGGGGATGGCGGATCACGCTGGCGACAGATTCCAGGTCGGAGCGGCCGTCAGATCGATTCGGACGGCGATCCGATGGTCACAGCAGACGCTCGCCGAGCGAGCCGGGGTCTCGCAATCGATGGTCTCGCTCGTGGAGCGCGGGCGTGTCGATGACCTGACTCTCGGCACGGCGAGCGCCCTGCTCGAGGCAATGGGCGCGCGCCTGATCGTCGGGGTCGATTCCCCGTTCCTCGGCGAGCGGACACGCCAACGTGACCCGGCACATGCTCTGATGGCTGCCCATGTTGTGCGTCGCCTGCGGGCGAGTGGCTGGGTCGTCGTGACGGAAGTCGAAGTCGGTGGCGACCGGTCGCGCGGCTGGATCGATGTGCTGGCCTTCCATCCGACGACCGCCGTGCTGCTCGTCATTGAGGTCAAGACCGAGATCCACGACCTCGGCCAGATCGAGCGGACGCTCGGTTGGTATGAGCGGGAGGCATGGTCGGCCTCGCGGCGGATCGGTCGGAGGCCGATGCGGGCCGCTGGATCCCTGCTGTTGCTCGCCTCCCGGGACAACGATGATCGAGTTGCCGAGAACGCGGGATCGATCCGTGCCGGCTTCGCGATCAAGTCCCGCCAGCTCGGCGAGATCGTCGACGCTGGGTCGGTCCCGGCTCCGCGCACGCGGGCGATCGCCATGATCGATCCGGAGTCGCGGAGGCGAGCGTGGTGTCGGCCGCTCTGGATCGACGGGCGACGGACCCCCGCGCCGTACACCGACTACGCGGACTTCCTCCGCTCGTCGGGCGCCTCGAGACGGCGGCCGCGATGAGGCTGGCTCATGGGAATCGCCGCGAGTACGTGTCGCGACCCTCGAGAACCTCGAATTCGTCCTTGCCCCAACACTCGGTCACGGTCGTTCGGGGCTCGGTTGATGAGTCACACTCATAGCGCCCGAACGTGTGCGGATTCGGGCGTCGGCGCCATCTGCGCCGGCCTACGGCGCCGCCGGGTCGACGAAGCGGCAGCGGTCCCGGAGCGGGCAGAGCTCGTGCTTCGGGCTGCGGGCCTGGCAGATGACCCGGCCGTGGTGGATGAGGTTGACGTGGGCCTCGTACACCTGGTCGGGCTGGAGCAGCGCCAGGACGTAGTCGTGGGCGTCGTCCGCCGAGGCCTTCCTCGGCAGCAGCCCGACCCGGTGGGCGACGCGGTCCACGTGCCGGTCGACGGCCATGAGTGGCATTCCGAACGAGAACATCAGGAGAACCGAGGCCGTCTTCTTGCCGATCCCCGGGATGCTCGTGAGCCAGTCGCGGGCCTCGAGGGGCGGCAGGTCGGCGAGGAACTCGAGGGAGTGGTCGCCGCGCCGCTCGCGGATCGTCCGAAGGGTGGCGAGGATCCCCCGGGCCTTCTGGTTCGGCAGCCCGCCCGGCCGGATGACCTCCACCAGCTGCTCGAGGGGCGCCCGCTCCACAGCGCTCCAGTCGGGCGGGGCGCCGTCGGGCAGGCCGGGGCCGCCCCAGCCGGGACCGGGGATGTGCCGCTCCGGCGCGAGGCCCGAAGGGTAGGCCCTCCGGAGGGCTTCGAACGCCTTCTCGGCGTTCGTGTCGGCGCTGTTCTGGGTGAGGATCGTGAGGATCAGCTCGCTCGTCGGGTCGAGCCGGCGCTCCCACGTCGGGCGGCCGTAGATCGTCGCCAGCCCGTCGAGGACGTCACGGACGAGGTTCGGGCGGGTCCGGTTGAGCCGGCCGACCCAGAGCTTGATCGGATCGGGGCGCTTCCGGCGCCTGATCGGACGGCGTGACGCCGACCGCTTCGCCGCGGCCCTGGTAGCCGAGGTCATCGAGGCGACCGGACCGGTCGCGTTGATCGAGGGTGGCGCGACCATTCCATGGTCGCCATTCTGGCCCCGCAGTCGACGAGTGGTGCGGCGCCGGCGGCGATTGCGTCGTTGAGGGCCACGGGCCGGTCCCAGACCGGCACGACCGTGACGCCGAGCGGCTTGAGGGCGGCGATCCCTTCGGGCAGGACCCCGCCGCCGACCGCCAGGCATCGGACCCCGGCCTCGTGGGCCAGGCGTGCGACGCCCAGGGCCGTCTTGCCGAACGCCGTCTGGGCATCGATCCGGCCCTCCCCGGTGATGACCAGATCGGCCGCGGCCAGGCGCTCGGCGAAGCCCACGGTCGTCATGACCAGCTCGATGCCGGGGCGCAGGGCAAACCGCCGGAAGCGATCGGCGATCGCCAGCATCGCGAAACCGACACCGCCGGCCGCTCCGGCCCCCGGGAGATCTCGGACCCGTCTCCCGGCGGCGGTCTCCAGAAGGTCCGCCCAGGCCGCGTTGCGACGGTCGAGCGCCGCCACCTGGTCGGGTGTTGCCCCCTTTTGCGGTCCGTAGGTGGCCGCAGCGCCGCGCTCCCCGAGGAGCGGGTTGGTGACGTCGCAGGCGACCTCGACCGAGCTGTCGCCGAGACGTGGGTCCAGACGGTCGAGGTCGATGGACGGGGGTTCGCCGGGGACCGCCCCGCCCAGCGCCTCGAGGATCCCGCGGCCACCGTCGGTCGTGGCGCTGCCACCGATCCCCAGGACGATGTTGCGCGCCCCGGCGTCGAGGGCCGCCCGGATGAGGTCCCCGGTGCCGTGGGTCGTGGCGCCCAGCGGGTCGCGCTCGGCCGGCGCCAGCCGGGAGAGGCCCGAAGCAGCCGCCATCTCCACGACCGCCGTCCGGCCGTCCGCGGATTGCAGCCAGGCCGCGTCGATCCAGCGACGAAGCGGGTCCCGGGCCCGCGCCACCCGCCAGGTCCAGCCGCCGGCAGCCTCCACCGCCGCGAGCAGGCCCTCGCCGCCGTCGGCGAGCGGTGCCAGCTCGAGGGTGTCGTCCGGCCGGGAGCGGTGCCAGCCCTCAGCCAGGGCCTGGGCCACCTCCACCGAGGTCAGCGAGCCCTTGAACGAATCCGGGGCGAGGAGGACATGCATCGAGCGGGCTGCCGGCGCCGGGACCTAGACGCGGCCCTGGCGCCGTTCCAGGTACTCCGGGATCCGGATCATCGGCGGGCGCTCCTGGTCGGCCAGCTCGATGACCTCGAGCGACAGCCGGCCGCGGCCCGAGCGGGGCAGCTTCATGGTCGAGCCCAGCTCGGCGAAGAGGCGCGCCTTGCGTCGCTCCTCGAGCCGCTTCATCACCGCCTGGAGGATGACGAACGACATCCGCGACAGGCCCTCGAGCTCCTGGTTGCGGTGAACCCGCCGCTCCAGGTCGACCTGGCCCAGGCCCTCGATGCCGGCCCGCTCGGCGACGTCGATGAGGTGCCCGATCTCGACGGCGTAGCCGGTGAAGAACGGGATCTGCTCGAGGATCGCCCGACGGCCGGCGTACTCGCCGGCGAGGGGCTGGATGAAGCCCGAGAGCTCGGGGTAGAAGAGGTTGATGAGGGGCCGGGCAACGAGCTCCGTGACGCGGCCGCCGCCGCCCTCGCGGAGGACCCCGGCCTCCACGATCGGGCGCTGGTAATAGCCCTTGACGTACTGCAACCGCGGCTCGTGGAGGAGCGGCCCGATCGTCCCGTAGACCATCCGCGGGTGCCAGTTGCGGACGTCCGTGTCGGCCCAGGCGACGATGTCGCCGGACGTCTCGAAGATCGATTTCCAGAGGGCCTCGCCCTTGCCCCGGAACGAGCCGTAGCGGGCCAGGACGTCGGGGTGCTGGATGACCCTGGCGCCCTCGGCTTCGGCGATCTCGCGGGTCCGGTCCGTGGAGGCCGAGTCGATGACCAGGACCTCGTCGAGGAGCGGGACGCGGCCGACCATCTCCCGAATCGCCCGCCGCACGATCGGGCCGATCGTCTCCTCCTCGTTGAGCGTCGGCAGGACGAGGCTGATCGTCAGGCCCTGCTTCTCCTTGAGCTGGACGAGGCGGCGCAGGTCGGAGAACTCGCCGTGGTGGAAGTTCGATTCGCCGAACCAGCGCTCGACACGGGTCGGGACGGCCCGGGCCTCCTCGGCCGCCCGGTCCGCAGCGGCGAGGGTCTCGGCCCTGGCGGCCAGCTGCTCGAACGTCTGGCGCCCGATGGCTTCGCGTGTCTTGACGACGACGACGGTCGAACGCGAGCGCGTTGCCACCGCCTCCGGCAGCGCCCCGAAGAGGTTGGACGAGGCGTCGCCCGAGGTCGGTGCCGCCGCGGCGCCCATGATCACCAGGTCGGCCCGGTCGGCCTCGCGGAGAACGGCGTTCCGGACGTTGGCGGCCTCGCGAACCACGGTCTCCACCCGGGCGGTCGAATGCTGCCGAACGAACGCGGCGAGGGCGCGCTCGGCCTGGGCCCGGACGGCCAGGGTGATGCCCGGCGGGACGACGTGGAGGGCGACGAGCTCGGCGTCGTGACGGACGGCGATAGCGTCGGCGAAGCGGAGGGCCAGCTCAGCGTGAGGGCCGCCGCGGACGGGAACCATGACCCGGCGGATGTCGCGGGCGCCCCGCTGCTTCACCACGGCGATGTCGCACGGTGCGTCGCGGACGACCTCGTCGATCGTCGCCGAGAACGGCGCCGCCCCGGAATCGCGGTTGCCGGGCGCCTTTCCGCCCCAGCCGAAGACGATGAGATCGGCGTCGAGCTCGGCGGCCGCCTCCACGATTCCCTCGGCGGCGTGGCGCCCGATCCGGACGATGGGATGGATCGGGGTGCCCTCGGGCACGAAGTCGAGGACCTTCTGGAGGAGCCGCCGGGCGTGGCGGGCGCGGGTGGCACCCTCCGAGAGCGCCATGCCCTCGGGCACCTCGACGATGCCGAGCGCGGTCAGCTCGCCGGTCCGGGCCTCGCGCAGGTCGGCGCCGAGGCGGATGAGCTCCTCCGCCGTCGCCGGGTTGGCGACGGGGATGACGATCCGGGCGGGCAGGGGCGCGCTCGGGGTGCTCATCGGGCCGGATCCGCGGTCGCGTCTCCGGTCTCGTTCCAGCGAGTCACGAGGTACGGCTTCAGGCGCTCGAACTCGCGGGCCTGCCGTTCGACGTGGGCCTCGGCCCGATCCGTCGAGAGCTCGCGGTTCTCGATGACCAGCGAAGCGACGCGCCCGAAGTAGACCGGGACGAGCGCGGCGACCCGGGTGTCAACGGCCTCGGGCGCCGTCCGAGCGGCGACGATGAGGTCGTAGACGACCCTCGTCCAGACGTCGTCGGGGAACATGAACGCGGCGGCCGCCTCGGCCATCGCCGCGGTCGACGGCGTCTCGCCGCCGGGCCTGCCCAGGCCGTATCGCTCATGGATGGCACCGGCAACGACCCCGGCCTCCTCGGCCAGCTCCAGGACCTCCGCCGACGTGGCCGGGCCGAGCATCTCCCGCCACGTCGCCGCCATCGTCAGGGAGCCGGCGTGGAACTCCGAGAGCAGCCGAAGGACGTTGATCTCGAGCGGCGGTGGGTCGGCGTGGCGCTCGAAGCCGTAGGCCGGGACGTCGTGGCTGCCGTGGACGTCGCGCCAGCGATCGGCGTTTTTGACGGCCAGGCGGAGGATCGAGCCGACGACCTGGCGGAACATCGGGCCGAGGTCGGCGCCGGGGTCCTTGGGGTCATGGACCTTGGCACCCAGGCGGGCCTGGCAGACGGCGAAGCCGCCGGCCAGGGCGGTCGTGGTCATCCAGATGTCGATCCCGAACTTCGAGACGTCGGGCGTCCAGCCGGGCGCGTCCAGATAGTGCCGGACGAGATCGCCGGAGACGCCGAAGTCGCCGCCGATCGGCTGCCGGATCCGAAGCCCGTAGAGGGCTCTGGTCAACGGATAGGTCACGGTGTTGGTGATCGTGCCGTCGTGCTTGTGCCGGAGGTACAGCGGGGCGACGTAGTCGTAGCCGCCCTTGAGGATCGGCCCGGCCAGGAGCTCGATCCACTCGGGCAGGATGCTCCGGAGGTCGCTGTCGACGACGACGAGGGCCTGGACCTCGAGGGCCGCGGCGATCTCGAAGATCGTTCGCAGGGCCGCCCCCTTGCCGCCGCTGCCCTCGACCTCGGGGTAGGTCAGCGAGACCCGGGCGAGCTTGTTCGTCGGCCGGACCAGGAGGATCCGCTCGACGTAGTCGGGCGGCTCGGTCTCGACGACGACGCGACCCGTGCCGTCGGGTGAGCCGGCATCCGAGTTCACGACCACCGGTCGCAGGTCGGGGAAGTACTGGACCAGGCCGGCCTGGGCCGCCCGGACGACGTAGCCGATCGTCGCGGCGTTCTTGAAGCTCGGGATGCCGACCATGATGTCCGCCCGCTCCAGGCGGGCGATCTCGCTGCGGATGGCCGGCGTCAGCACGCTCTCGGGCACGGCCCCACCGTACCACCATGGGGCGGGATCGCCCTGGCTCCGCTCGCAGGGTAGCGCGCGGCCGTTCGGCCCGGCCTGGTCGGGCGAGCTCTCCGCTTCCCGCCGCCCGGGTTGATTCGCGGTGTGGCATGGCGCCGTACGCGGCCCGCCGTGCTCTCAGACTTGTCTCAGGAGCGGGTCCTTGAATGGGCCGAGACGCCCTCCCGGCCAACACAGCTCGAGGATCCTATGAAACTGAAGCTCGCGGCCGTCGCCCTCCTCTGCGCCGTCGGAGTCGGGGCGCTCGGCTACTCATTCGGCGTCTTCGGCGCGAGTGCGGCGCTGGGACCCGAGTACCTGACGGCCGAGGCAGCCATCGGCGACGTGACCGCCGAGATCGCCGCCACAGGGAAGCTGGCCGCAACCTCGCGGACCGCCCTTGCCTTCGGCCTCGACGCCTGGGTCGTCAACGACGGCGTCTCGCCTCCCGCGAGCCCGGCGACCTTCCGTGTGACCGACGTCGACGCCGCGGTCGGCGCGACCGTGAAGGCGGGCGACGCGCTCGCCGTCGCGGAGAGCCCAGACCTCGAACGCCAGCTCACGGCGGCGACGTACGACCAGCAGTCGGCCCAGCTCAGCCTCGCCAACGCCGAGGACACCCTCGAGGAGGCCGAGGACGACGACGACACGACGCAGATCCGCCAGGCCACCATCTCCCGCAACACCGCCCTCAAGCAGCTTGCCGACGCGGACGCCAAGGTCGCCGAGATCGAAGCCCAGCTCGCCGCGGCGACCCTGACCGCGCCGATCAATGGCGTGATCACCGAGGTCAACATCGCGACGGGCTTCGATGCGCCGGCTGGCGCGGCAATCGTCATCGATGCCCCCGGCCTCCAGGTGACAACCGATGTCGTGGAGAGCGACCTCGCGTCGGTGGAGATCGGCCAGACGGCGACGGTGTCGATCGACGCGGTAGGTGCCGAGGTTACCGGCACGGTGACCGCGATCTCCCCGCTGGCCACCCAGGGGGGCAGCGTCGTGTCGTACCCGGTGACGGTCGTCCTCGATGAGACACCCGAGGACTCGCACGCCGGGATGTCGGCCGACGTCACCATCACGACCGCGACGGCCGAGGACGTCCTCACCGTTCCCACGGCAGCGCTCCAGGGAACCGAGGGCAACTACCGCGTTCGCACGCTCGCCGCCGACGGCACCCTCACGGCGGTTCCCGTCGAGGTCGGCCTGGCCACCGCTACCCTTGTCGAGATCACGAACGGTCTCTCCGCCGGGACGACCGTGGTGACGGGAACGGCCAGTGACCTCGCCGGTACGTCGACCACCGGCACGGGCGGGTTCGGGGGCCCAGGCGGCGGGGGTGGCGGGTTCATCCCGGGCGGGGGTGGCGGATTCATCCCGGGCGGGGGTGGCGGGGGCGGTGGCAACGGTGGGGCGCAGCCGTGAGCGCCATTGCGATGTCGGCGCCCGTCCTGCGACTCCGCGACGTTCAACGGCACTACCAGATGGGCGGGACGCCCGTCCCGGCGCTTGACGGCGTGAGCCTGGATGTCGGGCCCGGGGAGTTCATCGCCATCCTCGGTCCGTCGGGCTCGGGCAAGAGCACGATGATGAACATCCTGGGCTGCCTCGACCGTCCCACGGCCGGCAGCTACGAGCTGGCCGGGACGCCCGTCGCGGCGCTCGACGACGACGGCCTGGCGCAGCTCCGCAGCCGGACGATCGGGTTCATCTTCCAGTCCTACAACCTGCTGCCGCGGACAACCGCGCTCGAGAACGTCGCCACGCCGCTCCTGTATCAGGGCGTCGGGCGCCGGGAACGCATGGCTCGGGCTCGGGCCGCGCTCGAGCGCCTCGGTCTCGGCGACCGCATCGACCATGAACCAACCGAGCTGTCGGGTGGCCAGCAGCAGCGAGTTGCCGTGGCCCGGGCCATCGTCGCCGAGCCCGCCCTCATCCTCGCCGACGAGCCAACAGGCAACCTCGACAGCCATGCCGGAGCCGAGGTGATGGCCCTGCTCCGCGAGCTGCATGCCGCGGGTCGCACGATCGTCCTGATCACCCACGACGCCGATGTCGCGGCCACCGCGACACGCCAGGTCCATCTCCTCGACGGCCGGATCGCCTCCATCGATGGCGTGGGACTGGCCTCGTGAGCGTCCTCGAGCTCCTTCGCCTCGCCTTCTCCCGGCTCCGAACGCATCGGCTCCGGGCGGCCCTGACGATGCTCGGCGTGATCATCGGGGTTGCTTCGGTCGTCGCCCTGGTCGGTGTGGGTCAGGGCTCGACCACGAACATCACCGCTCGCCTCAACGGCCTCGGCACGAACCTCCTGACCATCAGCGCGACCGGGGGGCTCGGCGGGAACGCCACCTCGACGCTCGACCTCGAGGACGCGGCGGCGATCGGCGAGCTCACATCCGTGGCCGGCGTCGCCCCCGAGGTGTCGACGAGCGCCACCGTCACCGCGGGCGGCGAATCGACCGACACGACGATCCTCGGCACGACCGAGGCGTATCCCGCCGTGCGCGCCTACGAGATCTGGCAGGGCTCCTTCCTGACTGACATCACCGTGGATCGCGAGCTGCGCGTCGCCGTGCTCGGCTCGACCACCGCCAGCGATCTCGGGCTCGGCGCCGAGGACCTCGGGACAGAGATCGAGATCGGCGGCCTGCCCTTCACCCTGATCGGCATCCTCCAGCCGAAGGGCGGCACCGGCGGCGCCGACCCAGACGACCAGGTCCTCGTGCCGATCAGCGTCGTGCAGAAGTACTTCGTCGGCGGCGACAGCGTCCGATCGATCGGCGTGAGCGTCGCCGATGCCGCCCAGATGGACGCCGCCAACGCCGAGATCAGCTCCCTCCTCCGGGAACGCCACGAGCTCGGGGCCACCGAGGACGATGACTTCAGCGTCTTCGACCAGGCCCAGCTGCTGGAGGCCGCGGAGTCGATCAGCGGCACGTTGACCCTGCTCCTCGGCGGGATCGCGTCCATATCGCTCATTGTCGGCGGCATCGGGATCATGAACATCATGCTGGTCTCGGTCCGGGAGCGGACCCGCGAGATCGGGATCCGCAAGGCCGTCGGCGCACGGGGACGGGACATCCTCGCCCAGTTTCTCGTCGAGGCCCTGACCCTCTCACTCCTCGGCGGGCTCATCGGCATCGTCACCGGCCTGGCAGCGTCCGCCGCGATCGGCCAGCTCGCCGGCTGGGACTTCGCCTTCAACCCGATGACCCTGGTCGTCGCCGTCCTCTTCAGCCTGGCGGTCGGTGTCCTGTTCGGCGTCTGGCCGGCGCGCCAGGCCGCTCGTCTCGATCCCATCAGCGCGCTGCGCTACGAATAGTTCGGAGGAGATCGCCCGTGACCAACCCCAACGAGCCCGTCCAGACGCCCCGGCCGGTGGCGGGAGCACCCACGCCGCCCGCGGGCTCGAGTGCCGCTCCTGTCCAGCCCGTGGTGGTGGCGGCCGCCAGGAAGCGCGGGCCGCTCGACTATGCCCTTGCGATCGCGTTCGTCGTCGCGGTGGGTGGGGTGGCCTTTGCGGTCGGCCGGACGACGGCCCCGGCGCAGGCGAGCACGCCCAACCTCGGTGGCTTCGTGCCCACCGGCAGCTTCGATCCGGGCACCGGAGGACCCGGCGGAGGCCTGGGCGGCGGCGGCCTGGGCGGGTTCGGTGGCGGGCTGACGATCGAAGGCACCGTCACGTCCATCGACGGTTCGACGCTCGTCATTGAGACGGCCAACGGCCAGGAGGTGACCGTGGACCTCGATGCCTCCACGACCTACCACGAGGCCACCGCGACGGACGCCGATGCCGTCGCAGCGGGCGATGAAGTGACGGTTCGCGCCGCGGGCGGAGGGCAGTTCGGGCCCGGCGGAGGGGCGAATCCCGGCGCCAGCGGGACGCCGTCCTTCACGGCTACTGACGTCACCGTCGATCGATGAGGCCCGGGGGCAAACGATCCCGGCGGTAAGGCCGTCGCTGCGGCGGGACCGGGCCGGCCCGCGGCTCTGGCTCCGCGACGACTCGCAGCGTCACCGGTCCGTGTGAGGGGCCCTCATCGTCGATACGGTTCGGCGGATCGGGGTGGTTCACCGGATCTCCAGTCGGGGCCCCGCGGCGCCTGCGCGGTGTGACCGCAGTCCGCGTGAAACGGCCATCGCGTGGCCGCGTCGTCACTATCATCGGGCCGACGGCGCCCGCCCGCCCGCCCGGCAGGATCGGCCCAATCGATCAGGGAGCTCCTCGACGATGCAGGCACTCGCGGCCCTCACCCCGACCGGTCGAGCGCGCGTCCCGGTCGCCTGGTCCCTCTACGACTTCGCGAACACGATCTTCAGCTTCGCGGTGGTGTCCGGCGCGATCGGGTTGTGGCTCACCGACGAGGTCCGCTTCGGCGAGCGAGACGGCAACTTCCTCCTGAGCCTCGGCATCGTGATCAGCGTCGGGTTGAACGCCCTCGTCTCCCCGATCCTGGGTGCCCTCTCCGACCGGGGCGGCCGGCGACTCCCCTTCCTCCTCGTCTTCACCTCGCTCTGCATCGGGACGACGGCCTTCATCTCGGCCAGTGGGCCGACCGTCGGCCTCGTCCTGTTCATCGTCGCGAACTTCGCCTACCAGGCCGCGCTCATCTATTACGACGCGACCCTCCGCACGGTCAGCAAGCCGGAGACCCGCGGGACGCTGTCCGGGATCGGCGTGGCCGTCGGCTACATGGGCACGATCGCGGTCGGGCTCACGATCTTCCTGCTCGACGTCCCGGTCGAGGATCGCTTCCGCCTCTCGGCAGTCATGTTCGCCCTGTTCGCGATCCCGATCTTCCTCATCGTGAAGGAGACCTCGAACGGCGACTCGATCTCGCGGGCCGATCTGAGCGGCTCGTTCGATCAACTGTTCCGGACCGTGGAGCACGCCAGGGGCGTGCCGGGGCTCGGCCGATTCCTCCTCGGGCGATTCTTCTACTCCGACGCCGTCAACACGGTGATCGTGGTCATGAGCGTCGTCACCGTGCGGGCGATGGGCATGACGGCGACCGTTGCGAATCTCGTCCTGCTCGGACTGACGGTCGTCGCGGTCCTCGCCAGCTTCGGCTGGGGCCGGCTCGTGGATGCGTGGGGCCCGAGGCGGACGCTCATGGCCGTCCTCTGGTCGTGGGCGATCGGCCTCGTGATCGGCGGCGTCTCGATCGGTATCCCCGGGCCGATCGGAATAGGCCTCTTCCTCGTTGCCGGCGCCATCCTGGGCAGCGGCCTGGGCGGGGTCCAGGTTGCCGACCGGGTCTTCATGCTCCGCCTCTCGCCACCTGCCAGGCTGGGCGAGTTCTTCGGGCTCTACGGCCTCGTGGGCAAGGGCTCGCAGGTGATCGGTCAGCTGCTGTACGGGCTGATCCTGCTGCTGACGTTCGACGCCCTCGGCAACGCCGCCTACCAGGTGGCGGTGCTCAGCCTCCTCGTGACGATGCTCATCGGGGCGTGGCTCATCCGCCCGGTCTCCGATCGCTGGGCGGGCTCCGGCGAGGTCGACGATCGCGCCGCCCCGCCCCCGGACCGGCTAGCACCGGCCACGGCGCCCCTCGAGCCGCGCTAGGCCCACTCGGCGCAGGTCGCTCGCCGCTGGAGCCACGGCGCCACCCCGCCACGGCCGGCCGCTCGCCGCAGGCCGCTCGCTGCTCGCTGCTCGCCGCTCGCCGCTCGACCTCATACGCGGGGCGTAAGAGCCGTGCAGGGTCATACGCGGGACGTATGAAATCGATGCTGCGAGGACGCTGGCGACCGGCCTCATACCCACGACGTATGAATCTCGGGCATCGAACCCCGCGACTGCCGGTTCGATACCCGGGGCGTATGAGGTCGACGAGGACGCCACATCGAACGGGCTCGACGAGTGGACTTCATCCGTCGGGCGTATGGCGACTCGCCCGGGACGCACCGGCCGGGACGCACCGGCCCGGACGGCCCGGTCGGCCCGGACGGCCCGGACGGCCTGCACCGGCCAGGGCGTCAGTCCGAGTCGGTGGCCCGCTCGATCCTCGACTCGACGGCCCGCACCCGGTTCCACATCCAGGCGGAGCCGACCATCTCCTCGAGGGTGGAGCGGCGGGGCCGCCAGCCGAGGACCTCGGCGGCGCGGTCGATGGCGGCGACGAGCACCGGCGGGTCGCCCTCGCGCCGCGGACCCATCACCTGGGGGATCTTCTCGCCGGTGGCGCGACCCGCGGCCGCCCCGACCACACGGCCCCGGAACCCCCCGCCCCGGCCGA
>JBFMEV010000025.1:38551-48057 GCA_040752335.1 Chloroflexota bacterium | reverse complement strand
GGCTCCCGCCCCGAAGCCACGCGCCCGGGCCAGGAAGGCGGCCACCGAGGAGGTGGCGTCGTAGGCCGGGCCGCGATCGCGCGCCCGGTGCGGCGGCCGGCGACGCGCTCGTGCGTGTCGTGCCGGACCTCGCGTGACAAGCGCGAGCTGCTTCGTGTCGTCCGGCTACCGGACGGCTCGATCCGGATCGACCCGACGGGCCGCCTCGCCGGCCGCGGCGCGTACGTCTGCCGCGACCAGGACTGCATCACCACCGCGATCCGCCGAGGGACCCTCACGAGGGCCCTGGCGACCCCGGTCCCGGCGGGGCTCCTCGACGAGCTCGCCGCGACCGGCACCAGCGACACCTTCGGAGGAGGGACCCGTGGCCAGGAGTAGGAGCGGCACCCGCGGCCGTCGCGGCCCCCGCAAGCCGCCGCGCCGCGAAGGCGCGTTCGCCGGGGCAAGCGTCCAGACCGTCGATCCGCGGGAACGCGGCCCGGTCGAGCTGCCTGCGACGATCACCGTCAAGGAGCTCGCCGACCTGTTCGGGGTCAACCCCGCGGACGTCATCCGGGAGCTCATCAAGAGCGGCATCTTCGCGACGATCAACCAGCTCATCGACCGCGACACCGCGGCCCTCGTCGCCGGTGAGCTCGGCTACGAGGTTGCGGAGCCGGCCACGCCGGCGGCGACCGCGGCCGGGTCCGAGGACGGCACCAACGGCGCCGTCTCCGAGGCGGCCAAGGAAGAGCTCTTCACCGAGGTCGACGACGCGAACCTCGTGAGCCGCGCTCCGATCGTCACGGTCATGGGCCACGTCGATCATGGCAAGACCAGCCTCCTCGACGCCATCCGCTCCACGACGGTCGCGGCCGGCGAGCGCGGCGGAATCACCCAGCACATCGGCGCCAGCGAGGTCACCAAGGACGGCCGGCGAGTCGTCTTCCTCGACACCCCGGGGCACGAGGCCTTCACCGCGATGCGAGCCCGCGGCGCCCGGGTCACCGACATCGCCATCGTCGTCGTCGCGGCCGATGACGGCGTCATGCCCCAGACGCTCGAGGCGATCAGCCACGCCAAGGCCGCGAAGGTCCCGATCATCATCGCCCTCAACAAGATGGACAAGCCGGACGCGAACCCCGATCGTGTCAAGACCGAGCTGACCGAGGCCGGGGTCGTGGTCGAGGAGTACGGCGGCGACGTGCCGCTCGTGCCGGTCTCGGCCAAGAGCCGCCTGGGCCTCGACGACCTCGTGGAGATGGTCCTGCTCGTGGCCGACCTGCAGGACCTGAAGGCGAACCCCAAGAGAACCGCGATCGGGACGATCGTGGAGGCCCGGATGGACCGCAACCGCGGTCCCGTCGCGACGGCCCTCGTCCAGACCGGCACCCTGCGAGTCGGCGACGTCATCGTCGTGGGTGAGACGTTCGGCCGCGTGCGGGCTCTCGAGAACGAGCTGGGCAAGCGGATCCCGAAGGCCGGTCCGGCGACGGCCGCCGTGGTCCTCGGTCTGTCCGAGGTGCCCGAAGCCGGCGACATCCTCCGCGTCGTGGCCGACGAGCGCGAGGCCCGGACGATGGTCGAAGCGCGTCGCGCCGCGGTCGCCGCACGCGGCGGCGAAGGGAGCGGCCGGGCGACCCTGGAGGACCTCTACCGCCAGATCCAGGCCGGCCAGGCCAAGGAGCTCCGAATCATCCTCAAGGCCGACGTCTCGGGCTCGCTCGGTGCGATCACCCACGCCCTCGGCCAGCTGGCCACCGACGAGGTCAAGATCAACGTCCTCCACGAGGGCGCCGGCGAGATCACCGACAACGACATCCTGCTGGCCTCGGCCTCGAACGCCATCGTCGTCGGCTTCAATACCCGGATCAGCGACACCGCCCGCCGGGCGGCCGAGAGCGAGAAGGTCGACGTCCGCCTCTACGACATCATCTACCAGCTCACCGACGACATCGAGAAGGCCCTCGGCGGGCTGCTCGAGCCGGAGCAGGTCGAGGTCATCGAGGGCCGGGCCGAGGTCCGCCAGGTCATCCGCGTCGGCAAGAGCCAGGTCATCGCCGGCTCGTACGTGACCGACGGCCGGATCGTCCGCGGTGGCGCCCGGATCTGGCGCGCCGGCAAGGTCATCGCGACCGACCGGATCGAGTCCCTCCGGCGCTTCCGCGACGACGTCCGCGAGGTCGCCCAGGGCTTCGAGTGCGGGATCGCGATGGCCGGGTTCAACGACGTCCAGGAGGGCGACGTCATCGAATGCTTCTCGACGCAGACGGTCAGCCGCTCGCTCAGCTCGTAGGGTCGCCTCGGCGAGGCTGACCCAGGAGTGTCATGACACAGCGCACTGATCGAGTCGATGAGCTGCTGCGACAGGAGATCGGGCAGCTGCTTGCCCGCGACGTTGCCGACCCCCGGATCGGTTTTGCCACGGTCACCGACGTCGAGACGACCCCGGATCTCCGGCACGCCAGGGTCTGGGTCAGCGTCATCGGGACCGCTGCGGAACGCACCGCCGCCGTCGCGGCCCTCGACCGCGCGATGCCGTTCATCCGCCACGAGCTGGGCACCCGCCTCCGGATCAAGCGAATCCCCGAGCTCCACGTCCGCCTCGACGACACGAGCGAGCGCGGGACCCGGGTCCTCCGCCTCCTGACCGAGCTCGAGGGTGGCGCAGCTCCGGACCTCGACACCGACCAGGCCCAGCCCCTGCCGACCCCGGTGGCCCGCCTGCCGCACGAGGGCGACGCGCCCGGGCCGGCCACGAGCCCCGAGCCACCGCCGGCGTCGGCGGGCGGGGCGAGGCCACGGCCCGGGCGGCGCCGACCGGAGCGCGACCGCGACGCCCGGCCGGCCCGGCGGGGACGGCGATGACGATGGCCCTGGATCCCTGGCTGGAGGCCGTCCCGGCCGCGGTCGCGGCCCGTCTGGCCGCGGCCCACCAGGTCCTGGTGGTGAGCCACGAGAACCCCGACGCGGACACCATCGGGGCGGCGCTCGCGCTCCGGACGATCGTCGAGACGCGCGGCGGCGCCGCGACCCTCGTCTGCGCCGACGTCCCGCCACCCCTGTACGCCTTCATCCCGGGGATCGACGACTTCGTCACGGATCCCGAGCCCGGGCGCGCGTACGACCTCGTCGTCCTGGTCGACTGTGGCTCCCTCGAGCGGGTCGGGGCTGTGCGGGAGCGCCATGCCGCGCTCCTCGAGAGCCTGCCGACGATCGCCATCGACCATCACGCCTCGAACGGGGCGGCCGGTCCGGCCGACTGGGTCGATCCCGGCGCCGCCGCCACCTGTGAGCTCGTGACCCTGCTCGCCACGGTCCTCGGCGTCCCGCTGGACAGCGCCGGCGGCTCGCTGGCCACGGCCCTGATGGCCGGCATCGTGATGGACACCGCCACCTTTGCCCACCCCAACGCGACGCCCCGAACGCTGGCCGTGTCGGCGGCCCTGGTCGCCGCCGGCGCGCCCCTGGCCGAGATCTCGCGGCGGCTCTACCGGACCAAGCCGGACGTCCAGCTGCGCCTCTTCGGACGCGTCCTCGATCGCCTCCAGACGACGGCCAACGGCCTCGTGATCCACTCGACGCTGCTCGCCACGGACATCGCCGAAACGGGCGCCCTGAGCGCCCACTCGGAGGGGATCATCGACCTGCTGTCGCAGTCCGAGACCGCCGAGGTTGCGATCCTCTTCAAGGAGGCAGGCCCGGCGGCCACCCGGATCTCCGTCCGGACCAAGCCGGGGGGTGTCGACGCGACCGTCCTGACCGGCCTGTTCGGTGGCGGCGGCCACGCCCGCGCGGCCGGGGCGTCGGTTTCGGCACCGGTCGCCGACGCGCGGGCGCTCGTCCTGCCCGAGGCCGAGCGGCTCGCCGCCGCCGTCCTGCGCTGACGTGGCCCGCCGCGCGGACCCGACCGGGCTGGAGGGCGTCCTCCTCCTGGCCAAGCCGCCGGGCCCGACGTCGCACGACGTGGTGGCCCTCGCCCGGCGCCTGACCGGGACCCGCCGGATCGGGCATGGCGGCACGCTCGATCCGTTCGCGTCGGGCGTCCTGCCACTGTTCCTCGGCGGCGCGACCCGGCTTGCGGAGTATCACCTCGGCGACCGCAAGGGCTACCGGGCCACGATCTGCTTTGGAGCGTCCTCCACGACCGACGACCTCGATGGTGAGCTGACCCCGAGCGCCGGCCCGATGCTCTCGTCGGCGACGATGGAGGCGGCGCTCGGCGGCTTCCGTGGTGCGATTCGACAGCGCCCGCCGGCTTTCTCGGCGATCCAGGTCGGCGGCCGGCGGGCCTACGCCATGGCCCGCGCGGGAATGGCCCCGGAGCTGGGTGAGCGGGCGGTCACGATCCACTCCCTCGAGCTCGTGGCCTGGAACTCGGACGACCCGGCCCGGCCGATCGCGATCGTCGACCTCGAGTGCTCCGCGGGGACGTACGTCCGGGCCCTCGCGCGGGACCTCGGGGTCGCGCTGGGCAGCGGGGCATATCTCGGGGCACTCGTCCGGACGGCGAGCGGCCCGTTCCGGCTCGAGCACGCGATCTCGCTCGATGCCCTCCGTTCAGCTGCCGCCGCGGGCACGGTCGCAGGGCTGCTCCTGCCCGCCGACGTGGGCCTCGAGGCGATGGCCTCGGTCCGCCTTGCGGAGGACGAGGTCCGTGACGCCGCGATGGGCCGGTTCGTCCGGCCGGTCGCAGGCCTCGCCGGGCTGCCCCGGGACGAACCGATCCGGCTGCTCGACGGCGACGGCCGGATCGTCGGGATCGGCACCGTCGACGGACGCCGCATCTCCCCGACGAAGATGCTACCGACCGCCGTCGCCACCACGACCGCCGTGGCCCCGACGACCGCCGCCACGCCCACGACCGCCGTGGCCCCGACGACCGCCGCCATGCCCCGCGGCGCACGGGTCCGCGTGGATGCCTGAGCCGGACGGCCGAATGGCCGTCATCGCCGGGATCGATGCGCTCCGGGTCGACCTCGGCCGCCTGTTCGTCGTCGTCGGCGTCTTCGACGGCCTCCACCTCGGCCACCTCTATCTCCTCGGCCGGCTGCGCGAGGAGGCCGCCCGCCGCGCCGCCCGGCCAGCCGTCATCACCTTCGACCACCACCCCGACGAGATCCTGATCGGTGCCGCGCCGCCGCTGCTGTGCGACCCCGACGAGCGCCTCGAGCGCCTCGCTGCCGCCGGCGTGGAGGTCACGGTCGTCCAGCACTTCGACGTCGCGCTCCGGATGACGGCGTTCGACGAGTTCATCCGGCGGATCGCCGGTCGGACGTCCCTGGCCGGGTTCCTGATGACCCCCGACTCGGCCTTCGGCCACGAACGCCGCGGCACGCCCGAGGCCGTGGCCGGCCTCGGGGCTGAGCTCGGCTACGACGTCGCGATCATCCCGTCGCTGGACCTCGAGGGCCGGCCGGTCCGGAGCGGCGAGATTCGGGCCGACATCGCCGCGGGCGACCTGGCCGGGGCGGCCCGCCTGCTCGGCCGGCCGTACGCCGTGGTGGGGGAGGGCCGACCCACCGCCGAGGGCCGCGTCCGCCTCGTCGTTCCGATGCCCGTCGCCCTGCCGCCCGCCGGGGAGTACCCGGTTCGGGTGAGCCCGGTCCCCGATCGCGGTGGCGCCGCCACGCCCGGAATCCCTGCCGGTGCCGTCATTGACTCGGCCGGGGCGCTCGAGCTCCTGGCGGACGGCCTCGGGGCCGCGCGCTTCCGGGTCGTCTTCGGGATGTAACGCGGTAGCCAGCCTGGCCGATGCTCGCGGTGGGGGTGGGCGATGGCGACCCCACGTTCGTCCTGATGCCGTCATCCCGGACCGTCCGTCATCGTCCGAGGCGGCCTGGTAGTCCGGATTTCCAGCATCGGCTGTCGCGGCTCGGGCTGCCACGCCGCAGCGTGACCGTTTTCGGCCATCGATAGGCAAGCTTCCGGCGCCAGGGGCCGAACAGCGGCGTGGCAGGTCGGAATCCCGGTGTGCCAGTCCGGCCGCCGCATCCGGCCGAGCGGGGCCGTCAAGAACGGGAGGCTGCCACTCGGGGGGTTGCCACTCGGGGGGTTGCCACTCGAGGGGTTGCCACTCGGGGGGTTGCCACGCGGGAGGCTGACACTCGGGGGGTTGCCACGCGGGAGGCTGACTCGGGAGGCTGACACGCGGGAGGCTGTCACTCCGGAGGCTCACGAGCGGGAGGGTCGGTGAGCGTCGAGCCGTCGAGCGCGTTGACGCGTTTGCCCGATCAACGATTGACTGGTACCATCCGCCGGTCAAAGTGCTCTAGGAACGCCATACAGTCACGTTCGTGTCGGAGGACCGAGTGCCGCTCGCGCGGGAAGAGAAGCAGGAGATCATCACGGGGTTTGCCGTCCGGGACGGCGACACCGGCTCACCGGAGGTCCAGGTCGCGCTCCTCACCGAGCGGATCAAGGACCTGACGGGGCATCTCCGGAGCTTCCCCAAGGACAACCATTCGCGTCGCGGCCTCCTCAAGCTCGTCGGCCAGCGCCGTCGCCTTCTCGCCTATCTCGTGAAGAAGGACAACACGCGCTACCGCGCCGTCATCGGACGGCTCGGACTCCGCCGCTAGCCTCGCTGCCACCTTGACCCCGGGTCCGCCCGGGGTCGATCGCATCGAACGCCCGGCGGGCCGATCGGCCAGGAATCATTCGTCGCCTCCTCCCACGACAGGAGGAACAGCACCCCGTGTCAACCATCTTCGAGACCGAGTTCGGCGGTCGTACCCTGACCATCGAGACCGGCAAGCTCGCCCGCCTCGCCGGCGGCGCCGTCACCGTTCGCTACGGTGACACCCTGGTCCTCGGCACCGCCAACCGGTCCGACCCACGGCCCGGCCTGGACTTCTTTCCGCTGACCGTCGAGTTCGAGGAGCGGATGTACGCCGCCGGCAAGATCCCGGGCGGCTTCATCAAGCGCGAGGCCCGTGCCTCCGAGGCCGCGACGCTCGCCGCCCGGCTCACGGACCGCCCCATCCGGCCGCTCTTCCCGGAGGGGTACAAGGACGACATCCAGCTCGTCATCACGGTCCTCTCGACGGACCAGGAGAACGAGGCCGACGTGCTCGGCACGGTCGCCGCGTCGGCCGCCCTGACGATCAGCGAGATCCCGTTCGCCGGCCCGGTCGGGGCCGTCCGCGTCGGCCGGATCGACGGCCAGTTCGTCGTCAACCCGACCTTCAGCCAGCTGGCCGAGTCGGAGCTCGACCTCATCGTCTCGGGCACTCGCGACGCGATCATGATGGTGGAGGCCGGGGCCAAGCTCCTGCCCGAGGACGTCATGGCCGAGGCGATCCTGTTCGGCCATCGCGCCCTCCAGCCGCTCATCGACATCCAGGAGAAGCTCCGCGAGGCGGCCGGAAAGCCCAAGAGCACGCCGTTCCTGGAGCCCGGCACCGGCTCGGTCCTCGACTTCGTCGATGCCGTGACCCGCGGTGACGAGCTCGTCGTCGTCGACGTCGAGACCACCGGCACGGATCCCAAGACGGCGGAGCTCGTCGAGATTGCCGCGGTCAAGGTCAAGAAGGGCAAGATCACGGACCGCTGGTCGACCCTGGTCAACCCGGGCCGCCCGATCGTCGGCCACCAGATGCACGGCCTCACCGACACCGACGTCAAGAAGGCCCCCGGCCCGACCGAGGCCGCGAAGCAGGCCCTCGCCTTCGTCGGTGACTCGGTCATCGTCGGCCACTCCGTGGGCTTCGACCTGGCCTTCCTCGAGGCCGCCATGGACGATGGCACCCACTTCGAGCCGGGCCGCTACCTGGACACCCTGCCGATCGCCCGCGAGGGCTATCCGGACCTCGAGAACTACAAGCTGGGGACCCTGTCCAACTACTTCGGCGTGGAGCTCGCCCAGTCGCATCGCGCCCTGCCGGACGCGGAGGCGACCGCCAACCTCCTGATCTGGTTCGGCAACGACCTGCCCGGCCGGATCAATGACCTCCGCGACGGAATCGCCGGCGCCATCCGGGCGACCCGGACGGGCGGCGACAGCAAGGGTCTCCAGGAGGCCGCCCGTCGCGAGGCGCGGGTCAGCAAGAGCCTCTTCAACCTCGTCCACAAGAAGACCGCCCGGAAGCTGGCCCTCGAGGACGGCATCCGGATGGACGGTCGCGGACTGACCGAGCTCCGCCAGATCTCGGTCGACGTCGGCCTCCTGCCGCGGGCCCACGGCTCCGGTCTCTTCACCCGGGGCGAGACCCAGGTCCTGACGATCGCGACCCTGGGTGCCTCATCGGACGTCCAGCGGATCGACACCATCAGCCCCAAGACCGAGAAGCGCTACATCCACCACTACAACTTCCCGCCGTACTCCACCGGCGAGAACAAGCCGATGCGCGGCCCCAGCCGACGCGACATCGGTCACGGCAACCTGGCCGAGCGAGCGCTGGTCCCGGTCCTGCCGGCGAACGAGGACTTCCCCTACGTCATCAGGCTGGTGTCCGAGTGCCTGGCCTCGAACGGCTCAACCTCGATGGCCTCGACCTGCGGCTCGACCCTGGCCCTCATGGACGCCGGCGTGCCGATCTCGGCGCCCGTCGCCGGGGCGGCGATGGGCCTCATCAGCGAGCCCGACGGCCGCTTCGTCGTCCTGACCGACATCCTCGGCAAGGAGGACGCCGTCGGCGACATGGACTTCAAGGTGACCGGCACGCGGGACGGCATCACCGCCCTCCAGATGGACATCAAGGTCCGAGGCATCAACGAGGCGATCATCCGCGACGGCCTGAAGCAGGCCCTCGCGGCCCGGCTCGAGATCCTCGACAAGATGACCGAGATCATCCCCGAGGCGCGCGAGACGATGAGCGACTTCGCGCCGCGGATCATCACGATCAAGATCAACCCCGAGAAGATCCGAGAGATCATCGGCAAGGGTGGCTCCATGATCCGCAAGATCCAGGAGGAGACCCAGACCGAGATCAACGTCGAGGACGACGGGACGGTCGAGATCGCCGCGGTCAGCGGCGAGAACTCGCGCAAGGCGATCCAGTGGATCGAGAGCCTGACCCGCGAGGTCGAGGTCGGCGCCCTGTACCTCGGCAAGGTCACCCGGATCATGGGCTTCGGCGCGTTCGTCGAGATCCTGCCCGGCAAGGAGGGCCTGGTCCGGATCGGCGAGCTGGCCGATTACCACGTGCCCAGCGTCGAGGATGTCGTTTCGGTCGGCGATGAGGTCATGGTCGTGGTCGTCGAGATCGACCGCCAGGGCCGGGTCAACCTGTCGCGGAAGGCCGCGATGCAGCGCCACCTGGCCAAGGAACCGGTCAGCTGATCTCCGGGCTCCTCGCCCCCGACGAAGCCCCAGACGACGAGCCGCCGGAGCGATCCGGCGGCTCGATCGATTTCGACGACCGCTCAAAGAGCCGGCAGGAGGTGGCCAAGCCATCGGGCCGGGCGATCGCCTGCCGCTCGGCCGTGGTCACGGTGGCGATTCGGTCCGCTCCAGCAGGGAGCGGGCCGCCCGCGCCCCCGCGGGGCGGGGGGGTTGAACCGGGCCGGGCCCCCCGGGGACGCCC
>JBFMEV010000025.1:0-38541 GCA_040752335.1 Chloroflexota bacterium | reverse complement strand
TGGTCTGGGGGGCTTTGCGGGCCGCCCCTGCTGGGCGCGCCCCGCCGGAGCCCCGGCGGGCCGCTGGTATACTCCGGGCCGTGCCCGCCTGATCACGACACCCTGCGGAGCCATGCCCGGATGAGCCGACAAACACCCCTCAGCGTCGCGATCGTCGGCGCCACCGGCGTCGTCGGTCGGACGATGGCCCAGGTCCTCGCCGAACGGGCGTTCCCGGTCGGCGAGCTCCGACTGCTCGCCTCCGGGCGCTCGGCCGGGCGGACGGTTTCGGCAGCCGGGCGGACGGTCGAGGTGGGGGAGGCCCTTCCGGCCGCCTTCGAGGGGGTGGACATCGCCCTGTTCAGCGCCGGCGGCGACGTCTCGACAGAGCTGGCGCCGGCCGCGGCAGCCCGCGGCGCGACCGTCATCGACAACTCCAGCGCCTGGCGGATGGACCCGGCGGTCCCACTCGTCGTCAGCCAGGTGAACCCCGACGACCTGGAATGGCACGAGGGCATCATCGCCAACCCCAACTGCTCGACGATGCAGCTCGCGCCGGTGCTCATGGCCCTCCGCGATTCCGTCGGCCTCGACCGGGTCGTCGTCGATACCTACCAGTCGGTGTCCGGCACCGGAGCGGACGCCCTGGCCGAGCTCGAGGGCCAGGTCCAGGCCCACGTTGCGGGCCAGCCCAAGACCGCTGCCGTCTATCCTCATCCGATCGCCTTCAACGCCCTCCCGGAGATCGACGTCTTCCTCGACAACGGCTACACGAAGGAGGAGTGGAAGGTCGTCACGGAGAGCCGCAAGATCCTCCATCTGCCCGAGCTGCGGCTCTCGTGCACGGCGGTCCGGATCCCGGTCTTCGTGAGCCACTCCGAGGCCGTCCATGTCGAGACGACCCGGCCGATCACGCCGGAAGCGGCCCGCGCGCTGTTCGCCGCAGTGCCCGGGGTCGTGGTCCAGGATGACCCAGCAGGCCACGAGTACCCGCTCGCCACGACCGCCGCCGGCCGGGACGAGATCTTCGTCGGCCGCGTTCGTCAGGACCCATCGGTCGACGGCGAGCGGGGCCTGGCCCTGTGGGTCGTCTCTGACAACCTTCGCAAGGGGGCCGCGACGAACGCGGTCGAGATCGCCGAGGCGCTCGTGGCTCGCGACTGGGTTCGCGCCCGGTCGCGCCGGGCTCCAAACCCGGTGGGGGCCCCGGCGTGACCTCGGCCGAGCGCGCTCACGCGCTCGAGGCGATCGCCGCCGAGGTCCGCGCCTGCACCCGCTGCCGCCTCCACGCCGGGCGCACGCGGGCCGTCCCCGGCGAGGGCCATCCCGACACCGAGGTCGTGTTCGTGGGCGAGGGGCCCGGGCTCAACGAGGATCGCCAGGGCCGGCCGTTCGTCGGCCGTGCCGGCGACCTCCTCGTCCGCTTCCTTGCCACCATCGGCTGGCGGCGGGAGGAGGTCTTCATCACCAACATCGTGAAGTGCCGGCCGCCCGAGAACCGCGATCCCGAGCCCGACGAGATCGCGGCCTGCCTGCCGTACCTCCAGCGCCAGCTGCAGGTCCTCGATCCGGCCCTCGTCGTGACCCTCGGCCGCCACTCGATGGCCCGCTTCATCCCGGGCGCCCGGATCAGCCAGGCCCACGGGACGCTCCAGCCCGTGGATCCCGAGACGGGCGCGGCCACGGCGATGGCCTACGCGATGTTCCACCCGGCGGCGGCCCTCCGCAGCCCGGACGTCGAGCGCCACAGCTATGACGACGCGGCCGGCATCCCGGCGGCCCTCCTGGAGGCCCGCCGGCGCCGCGAATCGGCCGCCCCGGCCGAGGTCGCCGGGAGCCTCGACCCCATCCGCGTCTCCGGGCCGGCCATCGACCCGGCGCTCGATGCGCCGACGTTCTTCTGATCGGAGCCACGACCTTCATGCCCCGCAAGCCCGCCCCGCCGCCATCGACCGACACGCCCCTCCGGATCATCCCGCTCGGCGGGGTGGGGGAGATCGGCAAGAACATGTTCGTGTTCGAGTACGGCGACGACATCGTCGTCATCGACTGCGGCCTCATGTTCCCCGACGAGGAGATGTTCGGCATCGACCTCGTCGTCCCCGACATCACCTACCTCATGGACCGCAAGGCGAATGTCAAGGCGTTCCTCATCACCCACGCCCACGAGGACCACGTCGGCGGCCTGCCGTACATCCTTCCGGAGTTCCCGGGCGTACCCGTCTACGCCTCCACCCTGGCGCGGGGCCTGCTCGGCAACAAGGTCAAGGAGCACAAGCTCCACCACAACCCGATGCTCTCCCTCGAGCCCGGCGATGAGCTGCAGGTCGGCCCGTTCACCGCGATCCCGTTCCGAATCGGCCATTCGATCCCGGACGCGATGGGCATCGCCCTGCGAACGCCCGTCGGGACGGTCGTCCACACCGGCGACTTCAAGTTCGACCACACCCCGGTCGACGGCAAGCTATCCGACTTCCACACGCTCGCCCGGCTCGGCGAAGAGGGTGTCATCTGCCTGATGTCGGACTCGACACGGGCCGAGAACCCCGGCTACACCCCGTCGGAGCGGACCGTCGGCGAGGCCTTCCGCGAGATCATGGAGCCGCTCGACGGCCGGGTCATCGTGGCCACCTTCGCCAGCAACATCGCCCGCGTCCAGCAGGTCATCGACGCCGCCGCAACGTTCGACCGCCAGGTCACGGTCATCGGCCGGTCGATGGAGCAGAACTTCCGGATCGCCTCGGATCTCGGCTACCTGACCTACGACACGGGCCGGATCGTGGCCAAGGACCGCCTCAACGACGTGCCCGACGCGAAGCTCGTCATCTGCACGACCGGGGCCCAGGGCGAGCCGATGGCCGGCCTGGCGCGGATGGCCAACCGCGACCACCGCTTCGTCGAGATCCGACCGGGCGACACGGTCATCGTCAGCGCCAGCCCGATCCCCGGCAACGAGGAGTACGTCAGCCGGACGATCGACAACCTGTTCAAGGCCGGCGCCAACGTCTACTACCACACGATCAAGCGGGCCCACGTCTCGGGCCACGCCAGCCAGGAAGAGCTCAAGCTCATGCTGGGGATGACGAAGCCGAAGCACTTCATCCCGATCCACGGCGAGTTCAGGATGCAGGTCCAGCACGGCCGGCTGGCGATCGAGACGGGCGTCGCGCCCGAGAACGTCTTCATCATCGAGAACGGCCAGCCGATCGAGTTCCTGGCGGACGGAACGGCCCGCCGGGCCGCGCCGGTCCCGGCCGGCTACGTCTTCGTCGACGGACTGTCGGTCGGCGAGGTCGGCGACGTCATCCTGCGCGACCGACGGGCTCTCGCCAACGACGGCATGTTCATGATCGTGGTAACCGTCGACAAGCAGACGGGCAACGTCCTGGGCCGGCCCGAGATCATTACCCGCGGCTTCGTCCACGGGGTCGAGCACGATCGGGTCGTCGAGGCCGCCGTGGAGCGGGTCATTGCCTCGGTCGAGAACCCCGGCGACCACATCAGCGAGATCGCGCTCCTGAAGACGCAGATCAAGGACGGCGTCTCGCGGTTCCTGTACGAGCAGACGAAGCGACGGCCGATGGTCTTCCCGGTCGTGGTCGAGGTCTGACGGTGGCGTCGCGTCGCCGGGCCGCTCCGCGGCGGAGCCGCCGCCGGGGCCTGAGCCTGCCCCGGATCACCCTGCCGACCGTGGGTCCCGAGGTCGCCCGCTCGATCGTCGGGATCGTCCTCCTGGTCCTCGGGGTCTTCACCCTCGTGGCCCTCGTCCTGCCGGGTCAGGGTCGTCTCACCGACTGGTGGATCGGGTCGGTGGGGCCGTGGTTCGGCAGCCTTCGCTGGCTCCTGCCGCTGCTGCTCCTGGGCGCCGGCTGGTACGTCGAGTGGGGCCCGGGCCGACAACCAGCGTCGGGCTGGGGACTGACGATCGTCGGGATCGCCGTGGCCTACCTGGGACTCCTGGGCGCCGTCCAGATCGCCCACATCGGCGAGATCAGCGGCGGCCGCCTCGGGCGCTTCTTCGAGGACCTCCTCGTGGCACCGGTGACCGCTCCCGGCGCGTTCGTCCTGCTGCTCGCGATCGGCGCGGTCGGGCTGATGCTGGCCTTCAACCTGCCGCTCCGCGAGCTCGTCAAGCCGGGCACGAGCCTGGCCCGCTGGCTCGGAGCTACGGCCGCGGCCTCGATCCGGCGCGACCCGAGCTCCGGCGCGGCGGATGCCCCGGCCAACCGCGGCCGCAGCCCGGCGGCCGCGGCGTCCGGCGAGGGCAACGGCGGCGGCGGGCGCTCCGGACGGGGAGGCAGGACCGGCATCTCCGCCTCGCCCTCGGCCGGCCAGACCGGTATCTGGGGCGAGGACGGCGGCGAGCACATCCCGGCGGCAGTGCCGTCGGCCGTCCCGATCTCGGCGACCTTCGCCCCCGCCCGAAATGGCGAGGCGGCCGCCTCGGCGACGCTCGTCGCGCCGGCCCGCCCGCTCCGGGCCCTTGACGACGTCACCTCGGCCTCGGATTCGCCGCCGACCCGCGACCGGATCGACTACGTCCTGCCTCCCCTCGATCTCCTCGATGCCGCAATCGAGCCGGTCGGCCTGGCCAACGAGGACGCCCACCACCGGCGAAACGAGGAGATCATCGTCCGGAAGCTCCAGAGCTTCGACATCGAGGCCAAGATCGTCGGCCGCAACGCCGGCCCGGTCGTGACCCAGTACGAGGTCCAGCCGGCGCCGCACGTCAAGGTCAGCCGGATCGAGGGTCTGGCCGACGACCTGGCGATGGCCCTGGCCGCCCGGAGCCTCCGGATCGAGGCCCCGATCCCGGGCAAGAGCGCCGTCGGGATCGAGGTCCCCAACAAGGACTTCAACATCGTGGCCCTGCGCGGGATCCTCGAGCAGGTCGAGCTCGGCGGGACCGGAACCTCCAAGCTGACGTTCGCCCTGGGCCGCGACGTCGCCGGCAAGGCCCAGGCGGTCGACCTCGCCAAGATGCCCCACCTCCTCATCGCCGGGGCGACCGGCTCTGGCAAGAGCGTCATGGTCAACGCCCTCATCACGAGCCTTCTCTGCAACGCGACCCCGGACGAGGTCCGGATGATCCTCATGGACCTCAAGCGGGTCGAGCTGGCGGCCTACAACGGCCTGCCCCACCTGCTCGTGCCCGTGATCACCGAGCCGGAGCGGGCCAAGGCCGCCCTCAAGTGGGCGGTCAACGAGATGGAGGGCCGCTACCGCCGCTTCGCGGGCGCGAGCTCCCGGAACATCCGGGCCTACAACGAGACCCGGGTCGATCCCGACGACCGGATGCCGTACATCGTCATCGTCGTCGACGAGCTAGCCGACCTCATGATGCGCGAGGGCAAGAACGTGGAGGACCCGATCGTCCGCCTGGCCCAGAAGGCCCGGGCAACGGGCATCCACATGGTCCTCGCCACCCAGCGCCCGTCGGTCAACGTCGTGACCGGCCTCATCAAGGCCAACTTCCCGAGCCGGATCGCGTTCGCGATGGCGTCCCAGATCGATTCCCGCACGATCCTCGATGCGCCCGGGGCGGAGGACCTCATCGGCCGCGGCGACATGCTCTACCAGCCGTCCGATCTGCCCCGGCCGATGCGACTCCAGGGGGTCTTCGTCTCGGACGTCGAGATCGGCCGGGTCGGCAGCCACTGGAAGGACCAGATCGAGGATCCCCACTACGACATGCAGATCGTCGAAAGCGGCGAGGAATCGTCGGGCTCGGTCGACGAGCTCACCGACGAGGAGGCCGATCGGCTCCTGCCGGATGCCGTCGGCGTCATCCGGGAGTACGATCGGGCCTCGGCGTCGCTCCTCCAGCGGCGATTGAAGATCGGCTACGCGCGGGCCGCGCGGATCATCGACCAGCTGGAGGCGCGGGGCTATATCGGGCCATTCGACGGCTCCAGCGCCCGACGGGTCCTGCTGCGGGACGAGCCGGGCGGCGACCGGGACGACGGCGACGCAGGGGATGACTAGACCACGATGGCCATCGGCGACGAGGCACGGCGGACCGGGGCCGAGGCGCGCACAGGTGGGCGCGCGGACCGGGTCCGCATCGAGCCGGACCTGACCCCGTCCCTCCCGGACCGCCTGGTCGCGGCCCGGGAGCGGAAGGGCGTGGATCTCTTCCGGGCCGAGCGCGACACCAAGATCCGGGCCCGCTACCTGGCGGCCCTTGAGCGCGGCGACTACCGCGAGCTGCCGGGCGCGGTCTACACCAAGGGCTTCCTTCGGAACTACGCCATCTACCTGGCCCTGGACCCGGAGGACGTCCTGCGCCAGTGGCGGCGCGAGCGCGGCGACCAGGTCCCGAGCGAGCCGGCCGTCGTCGCCCCCAAGGCCATCCTCGAGACCCCCCGGCCGCTGACCTTCTCGCCCTCGGTCGTCGTCGCGGCAATGATGACGGTCGCGGTCGTGTTCTTCGGGATCTACCTCGCCTCGCAGCTGATGCGCTTCGCCAAGCCCCCGACGCTCGAGGTCGTGAGGCCGGCCACGGCGGTCGTCGAGGCGCCCGAGACCGCGACGACCTACCGCCTCGAAGGGACGGCGACCCCGGGGGCGACGGTGACCATCGCCCTGGGCCCCAGCCAGCCGCCGACGTACCGGGTCACGGCCCTGTCCGACGGGACCTGGAGTGTCAGCGTCGACGTCCGGCGGGGCACGAACCAGTTCTACGTCGACGCCCTGGACCCCGAGACCGGCAAGCACGCGGCCGAGGTCCAGGAGCTGATCATCAACGTCCCGTACCTCGTGATCCAGGCGCCGACCCTGACGGTCACCCAGCCCCAGGACGGAACGACCTACGAGAACGGCGCGATCCCGGTCGAGGGCCTGACGACGAATGCCTCCACGGTCGTCGTCCGGGCCACGTGGCTGGGTCCGCCCGACGGCTCGGCCCCGCCGACCGCGGCTCCGACGGCCACGCCGGCGCCGACCCCGGTTCCGGACCCGTCGGCCTCGCCGCCGCCGGCGAAGCCGGACGGCGTGACGGTCCAGGTCGGTGCCGACGGCAGCTTCACGACGCCCCTGGAGCTGACCGAGGGCCGCTGGTCGATCACGATCACGGCGACCTCGCCCGAGGGCAAGACCGCCTCGCTGACCCGGACCGTCACGGTGGCCTACAAGGGCGTCAACCTCGTCGTCACGATCCAGGGTGGCAACGCCTGGTTGAAGGTCTGGGTCGACGGGGTCGTTGACCCACGCCTGAGCCAGGCCGGCCGGACGCTGCGCTCGGGCGAGACGATCGTGTTCACCGGCACGACCTCGGTCGAGGTCCGGACGGGCTCGTCGGGGGTGACCCGGTTCACCCTGAACGGCGTCGTGCTCGGGGCCCTGGGCAAGGCCGGGGTCCCGGAGACGTGGCTGTTCCAGCCCCCGGCGCCGCCGCAGCTCACCCAGCGCCGGTAGGGGTCGCCGTGGGCGACGCGGCGCTGCGCGACCTGGCGCAACGGCTTCAGGGCATCTGCCTCGGCCGGGGCCTGACGGTCGCAGTCGCCGAGTCCTGTACCGGCGGCCTCGTCGCGGCGGCGATCACCGACGTCCCGGGCTCGTCGGGCTACTTCCTCGGCGGCGTCGTGTCGTACTCGAACTCGGCCAAGACCGCCCTGCTCGACGTGCCTGAATCGATGCTCGAGGCCCACGGCGCGGTCAGCGCCCAGGTCGGTCGTCAGATGGCCGTCGGGGCGCGGCGGCGCTTCGGCGCAGCGCTCGCGGCCTCGGTCACGGGCGTCGCCGGCCCCGAGGGCGGCATGCCCGGGAAGCCTGTGGGCCTGACGTACGTGGGCGTCTCGGACGCCCGGGGCGACGACGTCCGGCGGTTCGCCTGGACCGGCGACCGGACGATCAACCGGCACGAGAGCGCGCGCGCAGCCCTGGAGCTCCTTCTTGAGCGGGCCGAGGCCGCCGGGTGACGCGATCGGCCGCCGAGGTCGGGGCCGGGCTCGCGCCGGCTCGCGACGCACGACCCATCCGAAGAGGGGAGCGAATCCACGTCATCGGCGCGGCCGGGGCGGGCGCATCGGCGGCAGCCCTCCATGCCCACTGGGCCGGGGCGATCGTGACCGCCTGCGACGCCGGCGGGCCGTCGCCATACACGGCAGCCCTCGACGAAGCCGGGCTCGAGCTCGTCACCGGTCATCACCCGGCGCACGTGACGGCCTCGCCGGCACCGGAGCGGCTCGCGGTGACAAAGGCCCTCACGGCGATCGCCCCCGACCACGCCGAGCTCGCCGCGGCGCGGGCGGCCGGCATCCCGATCGAGCCTTGGCAGCAGGTCATCGCGGATGCAGCGTTCGGCCGGCGGCTCATCGCGGTCGCGGGCACGCACGGCAAGTCGACGACGGCCGGCTGGCTCGTCCACGTCCTGGCCGCCGCAGGACTGGACCCCGCCGCCTTCGTGGGGGCGCTCCTCCCGGATGGGCTGACGGGCCTCGCGATCGCGGCGACGGCCCGCCGTGGTGCAGGCGAGGCGTTCGTCGTCGAGGCTGACGAGTACGCCGGCAACTTCGATCCGTACCGGCCGGACATCGTGTTGCTGACGACGATCGAGTGGGATCACCCCGACGTCTTCGCCGATCGGTCGGCGGTGATCGGGGCGTTCGAGGCGTGGCTCGGGCGAGTCCCCAACGCCACGCTGGTCGCCAACCTCGCCGACGCCGGGGTCCACGAGCTGGTCCGCCGACTCGAGGATCGACCCGGCGCGGTCATCGGCGTCCAACTTGAAAGGCCGGATCGCATGTCGTCCCGGGATGGTCCGGGGCCGACGCCCAGGCCGGTTCCCGGCGGCCCTGTCGATCGCTTCATCAGCGGGGTCGCGTACCGGAACGGTCCGGCGACGGGGTTCTGGCTCTTCGATCAGCGTGAGGACGACCCTCTCGTCGACATCGAGCTCAGGCTTCCGGGCCTCCACAATGCGACCAACGCAGCGGTCGTTGCCGGCGCTGCGCTCGCCCTCGAACTCGGTCCGGAGCAGATCAGCAGCGGGTTGTCGAGCTTCACGGGCATCGGCCGACGGCTCGAGCACAAGGGCGAGGCTGCCGGGGTCGTCGTCTACGACGACTACGGCCACCATCCGACGGCCATCCGGGCGACAATCGAGGCGCTTCGCCAGCTTGAGCCCGGACGTCGGATCTGGGCCGTTTACGAGCCCCTGACGTACCACCGGACGGCAGCCCTGCTCGAGGACTTCGCCGCCGCGCTCTCGACCGCCGACGCGGTTGCCGTCGCCGACATCTGGGCGGGCCGGGACCCCGACACCACGATCGCCTCTTCGACGGGCCTGGCCGAGGCCGTGGCGAAGGTCCGGCCCGACATCCCGGTCGCGGCACCCAGCTCGGTCGATGCCACGGCGGCCTGGCTGACGGGCGAGGTCCGGTCCGGCGACGCCGTCCTGGTCATGGGCGGCGGCCGGAGCTATCGCATCGGGGAGCTGCTGCTGGAGCTCCTCGCCGGGCGCGGACCCGGGTGACGATCGGCTACGCCGAGGCAGGCGAGCTCCTGGCGGCCTACGCCCGCGCCCGCGAGACCTTCGACGGCGATCTCGTGGTATCGCTCTTTTCCGCCGACGCCGAGTACCATGGTGATCCGTTCGGTCCGCCGATCCTCGGCCAGAACGCCCTCCGGGCGCGCTGGCTCGGGTTGGCGGCGACGCAGGACCAGGTCGAGTTCACGATCGAGCGCCACCTCGTGAGCGGCGACACCATCGTGGCGATCTGGCACCTGAGCTACGTGCTTCGCGAGGACGGCGCTCGGCGTCGCGCCTCCGGGGTCATGGTCCTGGACACGAGCCACGGGCTGATCGGGCGACTGCGCGAGTGGTCGCACGAACGCCGGGCAGGCACCGTCGGCGGCGAACCCGCGGCGGGATGAGGAGGTGATCGAATGGCCGGCGACCAGTCATTCGATGTCGTGAGCGAGTTCGACGTCCAGGAGCTGCGCAACGCGCTCGACCAGGTCCGGCGCGAGGTCGCCCAGCGCTACGACTTCAAGGGCGTCACGGTCCAACTCGAGCAGGGCGCCGGCGAGCTCACGCTCCTGACCGACGACGAGTTCCGCGCGGCCGCCGTCAAGGACCTCATCGAGTCGAAGGCCGTCCGGCGTAACCTGTCGCTCAAGATCTTCGACTGGGGAAAGGTTGAGCCTGCGGGTGGCAACAAGGTCCGCCAGAGAATCGGCCTCCGCAAGGGCCTGCCCGAGGACCTGTCCCGGAAGCTGACGAAGCTGATCCGGGACGAGTTCCCCAAGGTGAAGTCACAGATCCAGGGTGATGCGATCCGGGTCTCGGGCAAGAGCCGGGACGACCTCCAGCGGGTCATCGCCCGCCTCCGGGAGCTCGACGAGGTCGTGCCCCTCCAGTTCCAGAACTACCGGTAACCGCCGATGCTGCCCGGAACGAGACTCAGCCGCATCGTCATGGCCCTCGTGGCCCTCTTCGTCGTCATGAGCATGCTCGTGACGCTCCTGCCCAGCCCGGCCAGCTGATGGACGAGCCGAGAGTCCAGGAGGCCGGCGCGGAGCCGGAGCTGGTCGAGGCCAACGTCCTCGACCAGCTCGAGGCCTCGACCGAGATCGAGATCGAGGCCGCAGCCGGCGCGACCGACGGCGCCGACGCGGGCCTCGATGGGGACGGCCGCCAGGCGACTGAGGTCGAGGCGGACGTCGAGATCGAGGCGGAGGCGGACGTCGAGATCGACGGTGGCACGGTATTCGAAGCGGCACGGCTCACGGACGTTGAGATGGAGGCGGAGGTCGAGGTCGAGGCGGCACCGCTCGCGAGCGTCGAGCCCGAGGCCATGCCGGAGCCGATGCCCGAGACGGCCGCCGGGCCGGTCACGGTCGGGCGGGTGATCGCCGATGTCCTGCGCCGGGCGGGCGTCCGATGGGCGTTCACGGTTCCCGGCGAGAGCTTCCTCGGCCTGATCGACGGCCTCGACGCCGCCGGCATCCACGTCGTCGCGACGCGCCACGAGGGTGCTGCCGCGTTCATGGCCGAAGCCCACGCCCAGCTGACCGGCCGGCCGGCCGCCTGCCTCGCCACTCGCGCCGTCGGCGCGGCCAACCTCGCGATCGGAATCCACACGGCGACCGCCGATTCCAGCCCGATGTTCGCCCTCGTCGGCCAGGTCGAGCGTGCCGCGCGCGGTCGCGAGGGCTTCCAGGAGGTCGATCTCGTGGGGACCCTTGGCGGCCTGGCGAAGTGGGCCAGCGAGCCGCGCGACGTCGGCGAGGCGGTCGCGGCGATCGAGACCGCGGTCGTCGAGGCGACGACCGGGCGGCCCGGGCCGGTCCTGCTGGCCCTGGCCGAGGACCTCCTCGACGAGCTCGTCCCGAACGGCGGCATCCCGGCCGCGACGCGGGTCGCCCCGCCGCGACCGACCGACGCCGAGATCGGGGCGGTGCTCCATCTTCTGGCCGACGCTGAGCGGCCCATCATCCTGGCCGGCGGCGGGATCCTGCGGGCCCGGACGTCGAACGAGCTCCTCCGCCTCGCCGAGCTCCTTCGCGTGCCGGTCGTCGCGGCGTGGCGCCGTGGTGACGTGATCTCGAACGATCACCCGCTCTACCTCGGGATGACCGGCTATGGCTCACCGGCCATCGTGCGCGAGCGTCTCGCCGCGGCCGACGCCATGCTCGTCATCGGCTGCCGCCTGGGTGAGATCGCCTCCCACGGCTGGACGATCCCGGCATCCGGGACCCGTTGGGCCCACGTCGATATCGCCCCGGGCCGCCCAGCCCCGGAGCTGCCAGCCCCGGACATCGCCGTCGCCGCCGACGCGAAGCAGTTCCTGCGGGCCGCGGTCTCGCGGCTTGAAGCCCGCGGCGTCCTGGATGCCGCCGCGACCGACGCCCGGGTCGCCCGCAACGCCGCCGACAGGGCCGCCTGGGAGGCGGCGACCGTCGTTGACGCCCACCCCTGGACCGGGCCGGGCGTCCATCCCGGCAAGGTCGTCACGACCCTCCGGGCACTGCTGCCCGAGGACGGCATCCTGACCACCGATGCCGGCAGCTTCGGCAGCTGGGCCGCCCGGGGCTTCCGCTTCCGACGGCCGGGCACATTCCTCGGGCCGACCTCGGGCGCGATGGGCTACGGCCTGCCGGCCGCCATCGCCGCCGGGCTCGTCCATCGCGACCGCGCCGTCGTGGCGCTCGTCGGGGACGGCGGCCTCGGGATGACCCTCGCGGAGCTGGAGACCGCGGTCCGGCTGGGCCTCAGAACGACCGTCCTCGTCTTCGACAACGAGCAGTATGGCCTCATCCGGACCTACCAGGACCGCCGGGACGGTGGCTCCGCCGCGGGGACCGACCTCGGCCCGGTCGACTTCGCGGCCGCGGCTCGAGCCCTCGGCGCCCGTGGCGTCCGGGTGGACACCGACGCCGGCGTCGAGCCGGCGATCCGTCAGGCGCTCGTGGCCGACCGCCCGACCGTCATCCAGCTCGCGGTCGACCGCCGCTGGACAGGGGTGGACGCGACGCCCTAGCCAGACGGCCGCGGGTCTGCGAGTCGCAGGCCCGAGGACCCGGCTACGCCGGCGGCTCGTCCTCGTCGAGGCCCAGGCCGCCCCAGACCACGCGCTACCAGCCGATCTCGGGCAGGCCCATGGCGGCCCGTGCCTCGCGGGTCAGAGCTCGGGGATGTGTTCCGCTCCTGGGGCGGGCCCCGGCTCGAGGGCCGGGGCGACGACGGATGCCGGGATGGCCGCCCGAAGGCGGTCATCGATCGCTGCGCCGAACGCCGGATCGGCAATGACCGCGGCGGCAACGAGGCCGACGATACCGTCGTCGAGGGTCACCGTCCCGGCGGCCGTGGCGAGGGGTAGCCGGGCGTCGTCACCGAGCTCCGGCCAGGCCCACAAGCGGACCCGCCCACGATTCGGGGGCCGGGCTCGGATTGTCGAGGGCGGGATAGAGCACGAGGGGTCCCGGCATCACCGCCAGGGCAGCCGCTGTCACCGCGGCGCCGAGCCCCGAGAGGCCCAGGAGCACGGCCCACACGGGCCCCCGAACCCGGCCGTCCGGGAACACCATCCCGAGGGCGCCGGCGACGAGCGACCCGCCGGCGAAGCCGACTCATGACGGCAGCCACGCCGCCCACGCCGGAGGCAGCGGGACCGACGCGGCCTGCTCCGCGAACGCGAGGAGGGCATTCATGAGCGCGCCGAGGCTCACGATCGCGGCGAACAGCAGTCCGAGGGGACCAACGGGCAGGTCGGGTCGTCGGATCGTCAGGACCAGCCCCGATGCAAGCTGTGTCACGCCGGTGGCGAAGAAGGCGACCATCGGCCACGGACCGCGCATGAAGACGTACGGCGGCGTCTCGAACCCGGAGCGGGCCCAGAGCAGGAGCGCGGCGACGAGCATCACGGACGTCGAGACACCGAGGACGGTCGCGAACGGACGGGCGAGGGCGGCGATCGTCGGATTCGGGCGCTCCGGTGGCGAACGGGCGGGCGTGCGGGCAGCTGCGAAGATCGCCGTCGACGCGGGCCGCGTCAAGTCGGTTCGTGGCCCGCCGCCCAGCATGTGTCCGTTACCCTCTGACAATGCCCGCCCGATCGACGAGGACCGATGGCCCGGCGGCTCCGCCCGACCCGGCGAATCTCAAGCGCGAAGCGGCCGGCCGCTACCTGAGCGGCGACGGCCGGTTCACGGTGGAGCACGCGTCGGGCGGCTGGATGGTCAGCGACGCCGAGCATGCCAACGAGCTCGGGCTGCCGCTCGTACGCGGCCCGTTCGCGACCCTCGACGAAGCCCGGGCGGCAATGGAAGGCGCCCGGCGAGGGCCCGCGCCGATCTCCAGCCTGGCCGACCGGCTGGCGGGGCGGCACACCCGCCCTCCGGTGTCGGGACGTCCCCTTCGCGCGGCCGGGATGCCGCCACCACGGCTGGAACCGCCACCACGGCTGGAACCGCCACCACGGCTGGAACCGCCACCCCTCGCCGTCCGCGAGTACCGCAGCGGCGACGGCGAGCCGCTCCGGGCCTTGTGGGAGATCGCGGGGTTCAGTTCGGTCGGCGACGACGACGCGAGCCTGCGGGTCCTCGCCCAGCGCAACCCGGGGATGTTCCTGGTCGCGACTCGGGGCGGCAAGGTCGTCGGCTCGGCGATGGGCGGCTGGGACGGCCGGCGGGGCTGGATCTACCACGTCGCCACCGCGCCGCAAGAGCGGCGGACGGGCCTCGCCACGCGGCTCGTTCGCCAGATCGAGGCGCGTCTCGAGGCACTGGGCTGCCGCAAGGTCAACGTCATCGTCCGCGACAGCAACGACGACGGGGCCGCGTTCTGGGAGGCGCTCGGTTACTCGGCGGCGCCTGCCCGCCAGTTCGGCCGCCTGCTGGGCGACTGAGCCGTCCGGATCGGCCCCGTCAGGCCTTCCGGCGGCGCCTGCGCATGGCCTTGGGAGGTGGATTCCCGGCGGCCTTGGCCTGGGCGTCCTGGATTTGCTTGAAGACCTTGCCCATGCCGGGGTTCATGAGCTCACGCTGCTCGGCGTCGAGGTCGTGATCGCGTCGCCGGGTCCGCTCGGCCTCGCGGGAGTCGAGATCGTCGTCGCTCACGCCGCCCATTGTGCCCCGTTCGAAGGCGATCCAGACGGACCGGCGAGCCATGCTTGCCGCCGCGGCCACGACCCGCTACGGTCCGGACCATGACCAATCCGCCGATCGCTGCCGTCCTCGCCGCCATCGTGATCGCCGCGATCGTCGTCCTGGCCGCCCGGCGGCCGGCCACGCGCCGCTGGATCGCGGCAGGATTCGCGATCGCCCTCGGCCTGCTCGTCGGCTTCTACGCGATCATCATCGGCGCGCTCGCCCGGATGGACACCGGCGGCGGGCTCCCGCCTCTGGCCGTCGTCGTGGCCGTCGTGGCCGTCGGCGTCGGCTTGGGGGTCGCGATCTGGATCGTCCGGCCAGGCCGTCGCAGGGCCGAGTCGCGAACGAGCCCGGCGGAACCCGACTGACGAGCGACGGTTACGGGACCCGATGGGGGAGGATGACACTGCCGACGTCGAGCTTTGCCGGGTTCCGGCCCGAGGCGATCCAGTTCATGGCCGATCTCGCGGTCAACAACGACCGGGCCTGGTTCCAGCCGCGCAAGGGCGACTTCGAGCAGCTCCTCAAGGCCCCCATGGAGGACCTCGTCGTGGCCCTCGGCGAGCGCTTCGCGGCGCGCGGCATCCCACTCCTCGCCGATCCGAAGCGCTCGCCCTTCCGGATCTACCGGGACACCAGGTTCAGCCGTGACAAGTCGCCCTACAAGACCCATTACGCGGCGACGTTCCCGTGGCTCGACGATGGGGCAGTGGCGGGGGAGCGAGCCGATGACCGTCCCCATGGCAACGGTGGCTACTTCAACTTCCAGCCCGGCGAGATGTACGTCGGGGGCGGGATGTGGATGCCAGAGAAGCCGCGGCTCCAGGCCTTTCGGCGGGCGATTCAGGACGACCCGGAGCGCGTCCGCGGGGCTCTCGAGGAGCCGGCCTTCAGGGCCTGGTTCGGCGGCGCCCGGAGCCACGAGTCGCTGAAGCGCGTCCCGCCCGGGGTTCCGGCCGACCACCCCCAGGCCGACCTGTTCCGGTGGAAGGACGTCATCTTCGGCCGTCGGCTGTCCGACGCGGAGGTATGTTCGTCGGAGCTACCCGACATCCTGGCCGATGGCTTCGCCGCGGCGATGCCCGTATTCCGGTTCCTCGCGACGCTCCGCTGAGGGCCACCGGGCGATGGCGTCACGGACGCTGACGATCCGGCACCTCAACCGCGCCCTGCTGGCGCGCCAGCTGCTCCTCGAGCGGGCCCGGATCCCGCTCGTCGAGGCGGTCGAGCGGGTGGGCGGGCTCCAGACGCAGTACGCTCCGTCCGGGTATGTCGGCCTGTGGACCCGCGTCGCCGGGTTCGCCCGCGACGATCTCACCGGGGCCCTCCAGGACCATTCGATCGTCCAGGCCACCCTGATGCGGACGACGATCCACATGGTTTCGGGCCGCGAGTACTGGCGCTACGCGCTCGGCATCCGCCGGGCACGCCGCGAGTGGGCCGCGCGGGTCCGGGCAGTCCCCGCCGAAGTCGAGCGGCGACGACGGTCGGATGCCCTCCGGGCGGCCCTCGCCGACGGCCCCAGGACCGTCAGGGAGCTCGATGGCCTGGCCGGCGGCTTCCTCGGCAACCTGGGCCTGTGGGTCGATCTCGTCCGGGTGCCGCCGTCGGGGACCTGGGAGCGGCGGCGGGCCGATCGGCTGGCGCTGGCCGAGGCCTGGGTCGGGCCGGAGGACGCGACGGAGGCGGAGGGCCTGGCCCACCTGGTCAGGGCCTATCTCCGCGGATTCGGCCCGGCGCCGTACCGGGACGTCGCGAGCTGGGCCGGCCTGTCCGTGGCCGAGGCGAAGCGCGGCGGGGAATCGCTCGACCTCAGCACCTACCGGGACGAGGACGGCCGCGAGCTCGTCGATCTCGCCGGCGAGGAGCTGCCAGACCCGGACACGCCCGCTCCGGTCCGGTTCCTGCCGCACTGGGACAGCACGCTGCTCGTCCACACACGCCGGACCGGTCTGCTGCCGGAGGCCCACCGCCCGAGGGTCTTCTCGACCCGCAATCCGTTCTCTGTCGGGGTCGCGCTCGTCGACGGCCGGGTTGTCGCCGGCTGGTCGCCCCGGGACGGTCGGATCGAGCTGACCTGGTACGAGGAGGGCCTGCCGCCGCGGGAGCGTCAGGCCGTGGAGGCCGGGCGCGCCGCTCTCGAGGCGTTTCACGCCTGAGCCCGGTCTGGCCGTTGTCGCGAGCCGCTCGTACCGGGTGGGTGCGCTGCCATACTCGATCCGTGGACGCCAGGATCCTCGTCGTCGAGGACGATCCCTCGATTCGCGAGGTCGTCGCGATGGGCCTCCGCGGCGCCGGCTTCGAGGTCACAGCTGCTGCCGACGGTGCCGCCGGGCTCGAGCACTGGCGAGCCGGGCGACCTGATCTCGTGCTCCTCGACGTCATGCTGCCGAGGCTCGACGGCCTCGAGGTGTGCCGGGCCATCCGGCGCGAATCGACGACCCCGATCGTCATGCTCACCGCCCGGGGCGACACGATCGACGTCGTGGTGGGGCTGGAGGCCGGGGCCGACGACTACCTCCGGAAGCCGTTCGAGATGCCGGAGCTGATCGCCCGCGTTCGAGCGGCGCTCCGGCGCCACGGCCACGACGGCGACGGCGGCGGCCCTGCCGGCCATGGCGAGAAGCTCCGCCTCGGGCCGCTCGAGATCGATCCCCGCGGCCGAACCGTCGAGCGCCACGGCCGCGAGATCCAGCTGACCCGGACCGAGTTCGACCTCCTCGTGGAGCTCGGGCGGCAGCCCGGCCAGGTCTTCACCCGCGAGCTCCTCCTGGACCGCATCTGGGGCTACGACTACCTCGGCGACTCACGCCTGGTCGACGTCGCGATCGGGCGGCTCCGGGCAAAGGTGGAGGCCGACCCGGCCGAGCCGGAGCTCATCCTCACCGTCCGCGGGGCCGGCTACAAGGCCGCTCGCCCGGGGTAGGGAGGGGTAGGGACCGGTGCGCGGAATCCGCTCGCGACTGGCGATCACGCTGCTGGCCCTCGTCGCGGTCACCGTGACGGCCATCGGCCTCGGAACGTACGTGTTCGTCGAGGCCCGCCTTCGCGACAGCCTCCTCGCCGAGGCCGCTCGCCAGGCCCAGTTCGACCTCGCGGTGCTGCTTCCGGGTAGCCTGCCGGCTGACGCTACCCGCGAGGATCTGGAGGCCAGCGGGCTGATCGATGCCTTGCGGCTGCGCGGGGACGCGGAGCTGATCGTCGACTTCGGGGACGTCGACCCGTACGTCTCGCGGCTGCCGCTTCTGCCCGTCCTCGCCGGGCTGCCGGCCTCGATGCGGGCGGCGGTCGATAGCGGCCGGCTGGGCTACGCCTGGCAGGCCATCGATGGGAGGCCTGCCCTCATCGTCGGCGGGCGCCAGGGCGACGGCCCGGCGATCTACCTGGTCATCGACGCGGCACCCGTCGAGAATGCGCTCGGCCAGCTCCGGCTGGGCCTGGCCGCGGCCGGGCTCATCGCCATCCTGATGGCCCTCGCCACGGCCGGGTTCATCGCCCGCCGGATCCTCCGGCCGATTGCGTCGGGCAGCGTGGCCGCGGCCCGGATCGCCGGCGGCGACCTCGGGACCCGCCTGCCGGTCGAGGGTCGGGACGAGCTGGCGGCCTGGGCCGGCGAGTTCAACCGGATGGCCGACTCGCTCGAGGCGACCGTCGATCGCCTGCGCGCCGCCCAGGATCAGAATCGCCGCTTCGTGGCCGACGTCTCGCACGAGCTTCGGACGCCCCTGACCGCCCTGGTCGCCGAGGCCTCGATCATCGAGGCCGGCCTGGACCGCCTGGCGCCCGATGCTCGCCGGGCGGCCGTGCTCCTTCTCGGCGACGTCCGTCGCCTGCGGGTCCTCGTCGACGACCTGATGGAGCTTTCGCGCTTCGATGCCGGGGCGGAGGCCGTGCGGCTCGAGCCGGTCGATCTGGGCCGGGTCATCGCCGCGGTCGTCGCCGCGCGCCTGCCCGAGGCGGCGCTCCGCCTGCCCGACGCCCCGGTCGTGGTGGAATCCGACGTCCGGCGGCTCGACCGGATCCTCGGCAACCTCCTCGACAACGCCCGCATCCACGCCCCCGGAGCTCCGGTCGAGGTGACCCTCGCGACCTCGCACGGCGTCGTAAGCGTCGTGGTCGCCGACCACGGCCCGGGCGTCGCCGACGACGAGCTGCCGCACCTCTTCAACCGCTTCTACAAGGTCGACCCGTCGCGCGCCGCGTCGGTGGCGTCGATTCCGTCGTCCTCCGGCCTGGGCCTGGCGATCGCCGCCGAGCACGCCGCGCTCCTCGGGGGTGCCTTGAGCGCGGCGGTTCGGCCGGGCGGAGGGCTCGAGTTCACGGTCACCCTGCCCGTGACCGGATCGTTACCTGCCGGCGATGACCCTGATACCGACCCGCGGGAGGCTTCGAGCCTGTCGGAGCCCACACCGAGGTCGAAGTCATGATCCGCCAGACCGGCGTTCTCCATCGATCCCTGGCCCTCGTCGCCGCGCTGGCCCTCGTCGCCGGCCTGGCCGCCTGCTCGCCCGGCAGCGGCGACCTGGGCACCGTCGCCCCACCGCCGCCGACGACCGTCCCGTCGCTCGACGCGCCGAGTCCCGAGCCCACGCCTGGCGGGACGCCCGGCCCGACGCCGGACGGCTCGCCCGCGCCCAGCCCCACGATCGTCCAGCCCCACGAGACGACGACGATCCGCGCCTATTTCTTCCTGGGCAGCTTCACCCACGACGGCGGGCTCGTTCCGGTCCTCCGTGAGATTCCCAGGACCCAGGCCGTCGGCGCGGCGGCGATGAACGCCCTCCTCTCCGGGCCCAGCGAGGCCGAGCTGGCCGCGCGGCCGGCGATGTTCACCACCGTTCCCGCCGGCACGCGGTTCCTCGGGTTGTCGATCGAGGACGCGGTTGCCACCGTCGACCTGTCTCGCGAGTTCGAATCGGGCGGCGGCAGCGCCGCCGTCCTCGGTCGGCTCGCCCAGGTCGTCTATACCCTGACCCAGTTCCCGACGGTCGAGGCCGTGTCGTTCAAGCTCGACGGCGAGCCGGTCACCGTCTTCTCCGGCGAGGGCGTCCTCCTCGAGGACCCCGTCAGCCGGGCCAAGTACACCGACCAGCTGCCCTTGATCTGGGTGGATCGCCCGGCCTGGGGCGCCGCAGGCGGCAATCCGATGCGGGTCACGGGCCTCAGCAACGTCTTCGAGGCGACCTTCCAGGTCGCGATCCTCGACGCCGATGGCGACGTGCTGGCCGACGTCACGGCGATGGCCACGTGCGGCACCGGCTGCTGGGGCAGCTTCGACGTCACCATTCCGTACAGCGTGACCTCCGCCCAGTGGGGGACCCTGAGGGTGTTCGAGTACTCGGCCCGCGATGGCACGCCCCAGAACAGCACCGACTACCCGGTCTGGCTGACACCGGCCGGCTGACACCGGCCGGCTGACCCCGGCCCAGGCGCCTCGGGCGGACGTCCTGCCCGCGGCGCTTCGATTCCCCGGGCGTGGGCGCCCGACGGCGAGATCGCCGGCGAGCCGCTACGATCGCGGGCCATGACCGAGCTGGCTTCGGAGCGCGTCCCCTGGACCGCCGGCCCCGTCAGGGGCACCCTTGAACCCGCCCTCGAGGCCCACCGGGTCGAGCTGACCGCGTTCTGCTACCGGATGCTCGGCGCGGCGTTCGAGGCCGAGGATGCCGTCCAGGAGACCTTCATCCGGGCATGGCGGGCGCTCGATCGGTTCGAGGGCCGGGCGGCCCTCCGGACCTGGCTCTACCGGATCGCCACGAACGTCTGCCTCGACATGCTCGGGGCGAGCCAGCGTCGGGCCCGCCCCATGGACCTTCGCCCGGCCGGCAACGCTGACATGCCCCTGCCGCCGCCGATCGAGGAGGCGGCCTGGATCGAGCCGGTCCCGGATGCCAGGGTCGTGCCGGCCGGTGGCGACCCGGCTGAAGTGGCCGTGACCCGGGAATCAGTCCGCCTGGCGTTCGTTGCCGCGCTCCAGCTCCTGCCGCCGCGCCAGCGGGCCGTTCTCATCCTCCGCGAGGTCCTCCACTGGCATGCCGGCGAGGTGGCCGAGCTCCTCGGGACGTCGGTCGCGTCGGTGAACAGCGCCCTCCAGCGGGCCCGGGCCACGATCGCCGCCCGTGATACCTCGACGGCCTCCACGACGCCGCTCGACGATGCCGGGCGGGCCCTCCTGGCCCGCTACGTCGAGGCCTTCGAGCGCTACGACATGGACGCCCTGACCGCGCTGCTGCGCGAGGACGCCGCCTGGAACATGCCGCCGTACGACCTGTGGCTCCAGACCCACGGCGACGTCCGGAAGTGGTGCCTGGGCCCGGGCATCGGCTGCCGCGGGTCGCGGCTCATCGCCACGGCGGCCAACGGCCTGCCGGCCTTCGGCCAGTACAAGCCGGACCCGGACGGCGGCTATTCGCCCTGGTCGCTCCAGGTCGTCGAGCTCGACGGCGACCAGATCGGCGGCGTGACCTTCTTCCTCGACACCGCCCGCTTCTTCCCGCTCTTCGGGCTGCCTCTGCGGCTCAATGCCGTCGGGTTGCCGATCGAGCCGGAGCGCTGAGCCGGGGCGATCGGCAGGACCCGGTCCAGGCCCACGAAGGCGATCAGGCCTCGGAGCTCCGGCGAGGAGCCGTCGAGCCGGAGGTGGCCGCCGGCGCGCCGGGCGGCAAGGGCCAGGCGCGCCAGCCCATTGATGGCCCCCAGGTCGCCGCGGCCAAGGGCTGCGACGTCGCACACCACGTCCCGCGCTCGCCCGGCGGCCTCGTCGCGGATGTGCTCGGACAGGCGCACCACGTCGGCCGGTCGGACGGGGGCGGCGAGGGCGAGCTGCAGGGCGTCGCCGAACGGTCGGGAGCTGGCCAAGCGGACCTCCTTTGGTAGGGACGGCCGCCGAGCCGCGAACTCATCGGCCCGCGCGGGCCCGACCGACCGATGAGTTTCTCGCGGCGGCCCGGTCAGAAGGGCGATCACCGCGAAAAGGAGCGTCCCGATGACCCCGACCGCACCCCACCTGGCAGGCCGACGCGAGTGGATCGGCCTCGGCGTCCTGGCGCTGGCGTGCCTGCTGTACGTCATGGATCTGACCGTCCTCCACCTGGCCGTCCCGGCGCTGAGCGACGCCCTCCGGCCGAGCAGCGCCCAGCTGCTCTGGATCATCGACATCTACGGCTTCATGGTCGCCGGCTTCCTCATCACGATGGGTACCCTCGGCGACCGGATCGGCCGCCGCCGGCTGCTCCTCGTGGGGGCGGCAGCGTTCGGCCTGGTCTCGGTCGTCGCCGCGTTCTCCACGTCGCCGGAGATGCTGATCGCCAGCCGGGCGCTCCTGGGGATCGCCGGCGCGACGATCGCGCCTTCGACGCTGTCGCTGATCTTCGCGATGTTCCCGGACCTGCGGCAGCGGTCGGTCGCGATCGGGATCTGGATCTCGTCGTTCTCCGCCGGGTCGGCCATCGGGCCGGTCCTCGGCGGCCTGGTCCTGGAGCAGCTGTGGTGGGGCGCGGTGTTCCTGCTGGCCCTCCCGGTGATGGGCCTGCTCCTCGTCCTCGGCCCGGCCGTCCTGCCGGAGTACCGCGACCCGAAGGCCGGCCGGCTCGATCTGGTGAGCGCCGGGCTGTCACTCGTGGCGGTCCTGGCCGTGATCTTCGGCCTGAAGCAGGTCGCCCAGGATGGCCCGTCTCCTGGCTCGGTCGCGGCGATCGTCGCCGGCCTGGGTCTCGGGGTCGTCTGGGTCCGCCGGCAGCTGGCCTCGGCCGACCCGATGATCGACCTGCGGCTGTTCCGGATCCCGTCGTTCAGCGCGTCGCTCGTGATCAACTTCCTGGCGATCTTCGTCGCCATCGGCTATTTCCTGTTCGTGGCCCAGTACCTCCAGCTCGTGGTCGGGCTGTCGCCGCTCGAGGCCGGGGCGTGGTCGGTGCCCTCGGCGATCGGATTCGTCGTCGGGTCGAACGTCGCGCCGCGACTCGTCCGGCGGGTCCGGCCGGCGTTCATCATCGGTGGCGGCCTCGCGACCGCGGCCGCGGGGCTGGCGATCCTGGCCCAGGTGACCGCCGCGGGCGGCCTGGCCGCGGTCGTCGCCGCGTCGATCGTGATCTCGCTCGGGCTGGCCCCGGTCTTCGGCCTCACCACGGAGCTCGTGGTCGGCGCCGCGCCGCCCGAGCGGGCCGGTGCGGCCTCGGGCATGTCGGAGACGTTCTTCGAGCTCGGGGGCGCCCTCGGGATCTCGATCCTCGGCAGCATCGGCGTCGCGATCTACCGGGCCGGCATGGCCGACCTCCCGGCGGGCGTGCCCCGGGACGTCGCCGCGGCGGCGAGCGACACGCTCGGTGCGGCTGCCGGGGCAGCCCGTCAGCTGCCGGGCGAGGCTGCCGATGCGGTCCTGTCGATGGCTCGGGTATCGTTCGTCGAGGGGATGCAGGCGGCCGCCTGGATCAGCCTCATCGTCGCGATCGGGGTTGCCCTCGTCGCGCTCGTCTTCCTTCGCGATCTTCGACCGACGGGCCAGCCGTCGGATGCCAGCGATGACGCCGCCGAGCCAGGGCCAGATCGCGTTCGCCGCGCCGAGGCCTCGACCGGCGCCGCCCCCAGCACCGGCCTGGCCGAGAGCTGAGCCCGACGCCGGACCGCCCTCGCCGCCGTTTCCACGCTCCCGCGTCTCCAAGGAGGTTCCCGCATGACCGCTCCCGCCAGCGCGCCCCTCGACCTCGACGCCCTGCGATCCGCGACCCGCGGCCGGGTCATCGCCACCGGGGACGCGGACTACGACCGGCTGCGGACCGTCGCCATCGGCGGCGTGGATCCGCGACCGGCGGCGATCGTCCTCGTCGCCGGCCCCGACGACGTAGCCGCGACCATTGCCGTCGCCCGTGACCAGGGAGTCCAGATCGCCGTCCGGAGCGGCGGCCACAGCGGCTCGGCGCACGGCTCGGTCGACGACGGCATCGTCATCGACCTTCGCGAGCGGAAGGCGCTCGAGATCGATCCCGCCGCCCGGACCGCCTGGGCCGAGACCGGCCTCACCGCCGGCGAAGTGACGGCCGCCTGCGCCGAGCACGGCCTGGCGGTCGGGTTCGGTGACACCGGCAGCGTCGGCATCGGCGGGATCACGACCGGCGGCGGCATCGGCTACCTCGTCCGCAAGCACGGGCTGACGATCGACAACGTCCTCGCGGCCGAGGTCGTCCTGGCCGATGGCCGCCAGGTCCTCGCCGACGAGACGAGCAACGCCGATCTCTTCTGGGCGATCCGCGGCGGGGGTGGCAACGTCGGGATCGTGACCCGCTTCAAGTTCCGGCTCCACGAGGTTGGCCGAATCCACGGCGGCATCCTGATCCTGCCGGCCACGCCCCGGACCGTCGCCGGGTTCGCCGCGGCCGCCGAGGCGGCGCCCGAGACCGTCTCCACGATCCTCAACGTCATGCCGGCGCCGCCGATGCCGGGGCTTGCGAACGAGATCGTCGGGCAGCTGGTCATCTTCGCGATGCTCGTCGATTCCGGGGACCCGGCCGACGGTGGCGCAGCTCTCGCGCCGTTCCGGACGCTGGCCGAGCCGCACCTCGACCTCCTCCGCGAAATGGCCTACCCGGAGATGTTCCAGGCCGAGGGGGGCGACGACGACGACCACCCCAAGATCATCGGCCGGACCCTCTTCCTCGATCGCCTCGACCTGCCGGCCGCCACCACCGCGATGCGTCACCTGGACGCCTCGGACGCGCCGTTCCGGTTCATCCAGGCGCGGGTCCTGGGGGGCGCGATGGCCCGGGTGCCGGCCGGGGCCACGGCCTACGCCCACCGCTCCGCCCGGATCATGGCGATCGCCGGCGCGTTCTACGAGACAGCGGAGGAGAAGGACAGCCGCCAGGCCTGGCTCGATCGGTTCGTCGCCGAGCTCGACCAGGGCATTCCCGGCGCCTACGTCAACTTCATGGACGACGAGGGCGAGACATCCGCCCGGCGCGCCTACCCGGGTCCGACGTGGGACCGCCTCGCCGCGATCAAGGCGGCATACGACCCGGCGAACCTCTTCCGCCGCAACCACAACGTCCCGCCGGCGGCCGGGCCGGCCGCGGCGGGGGCGTGAGCCGAATCTGAGGCCGCGTCGGGCGGCTGGCAGCGGCCACCGATCTGATCGGCGCCGGGGGGCGGTCCCTCAGGGGGTGAAGGCGACGGCGAGGTAGCCGACCGTCCGGTCGCGCGGGCCGTCGGCGTCGGCCGACGTCGACGCCGCGATGCGGAGCCCGCTGGTCGCACCCATGGCGCGGAGCGCCGCCAGCCCCAGGACGGCGGGCTGGATGCCGCACATCCCGCACACGAGTCCCGGGATCCGGGCGTGGCGAACGGCGATCTCGCGGGCCGCGAGGTCGGCCGGGTCGAGACGGCGGATCGACGGCAGGAGGGCCTCGGTCACCTCTTCGCAAGTGGCGTCGGCGGGGTAGTGGGCCATGTCCGAGCTCATGGCGAGGACGACCCGGCCGCCCGCGGCTCGCCGGCGCGAAAGCAGCTCCCCGAGGCGGCGGCCGGCGTCGATCGCCGCGTAGCCGACGCCGGCCGAGACCGCCAGCGGCACGATCGAGGCGCCCGGCAGGACCTCCTGCAGGAGGGGCAGCTGCACCTCGATCGAGTGCTCGCCGTCATGGGCCCGGCCATCGATCCCGAAGGGTGGGCCGAGCGCCACGATCTCGTCGCCGAGCTCCCTGTCCACCCGGATCTCACCAAGCGGTGTCCGCCAGGCCACGGCGCCCGCCTCGGCGACTCCCTCGAGCCAGCCGGCCCGGTGGTTCGTGCCGAGGAGGACGACGGTCGGGGGGCGGCGGTCGCCCTCCGGGCCACGGTGCCGGACCCCGAGCCGTGCCCAGGCCGCCGCCGCGATGACGCCCGAGTAGACGAGGCCGGCATGGGGGACGAGGATGCCGGCAGGCAACGCCGGCGTCGATCGCGAGGCGTCGCCCGGTAGCCAGCGGACCTCCGCGAGGAGCTCGCGGACCATCGAGCGCAGCCCGGCGGGCGAGCCCGGATAGAACTCTCCGGCGACCGACGGCTCCCGGACCGGGCCGGCGGCCCCACGCGCCGCGGTGCCGCCCGTCATCGGGCTCCCTCGGCGCGGGCGTCGGCAGCTCCAACCGGAGCCGCGGCGCAGGCGAGGCCGACGCCCTCGAGCGGCCGGCCGCAGCCCGGGCAGGCGCCCTCGACCGTCAGCCGGGAGTGCGTCCGGTAGCCGCTCCGTTCGATGGTCACGATGCCGCAGCCGGCGCAGCGCGTGTCCTCGAGCCCGAGCTCCGGGGCGTTCCCGACGTACACGTGGCGCAGGCCGGCAGCCCGGCCGATCTCCGCGGCGCGGAGCAGCGTCGTCGTGGGGGTCGGCGGCACGTCGAGCATCCGATGCGCGGGGAAGAACCGGCTGATGTGCCACGGTGTCATGGGCCCGACGTTGGACACCAGCCAGGCGGTCAGGGCGCCGAGCTCCTCGTCCGAGTCGTTCCAGCCCGGGATCACCAGCGTCGTGATCTCGAGCCAGATGCCGGCCGTACGCATCGCGACGATCGCCTCGAGGACGTGGGCCAGGCGGGCACCGCAGAGCCGCCGGTAGAAGCGATCGTCGAAGGCCTTGAGATCGACATTGGCCGCGTCGAGGACTCCGCCCAGCAGCTCGACCGCCGCGGGCGTCGCGTAGCCATCGGTGATGAACACGTTGCGAAGGCCGGCCCGCCGGGCGAGATGGCCCGTATCGAGCGCGTACTCGAGGAAGACCGTCGGCTCGACGTAGGTGTAGGCGATCGAACGAGCCCCGGTCTGCCGGGCTTCGGCGACGACCTCCGCGGGCGACAGCGGGCGGGTCGGGATGTCGAGGCCCAGGCGAGGTGCCTGGGCGATCTCCCAGTTCTGGCAGAAGCGGCAGTGGAACGGGCAGCCGAGCGTCGCGATCGAGTAGCTCAAGCTTCCCGGCTCGACGTGGAAGAGCGGCTTCTTCTCGATCGGGTCAAGCCCGAGCGCCGCGACGGCGCCGTACGCATGGCAGACGAGGACGCCGTGGACGTTCTCGCGCACGCCGCAGATCCCGCGGCGACCGGGACGCACCAGGCAGCGGTGGGCGCACACGCCACAGCGGACGCTCCCGTCGGCCAGGCGCTCGGCGAGGAGCGTCGGGACGGAGGTGGCGGGTTGGAGTTGCTGAGCGGCCATGGCTCGTCACGCCGAGTCTCCGCCGCCGGGCGCCTCGCGGCCAGTGCTGCTCGGGCTGGTTTCCGGGACGAACCGCCCTCGTCCGTGCGCCCCGCGGGCGCCACGCTTCAGGGACGTCCGGGAGGCCCGTCCATGACCACACCACGAGACACGAGCGCTGCCGACTCGAGGGCGGCAGCCGGCGGCGCGCTCACACGACCGGTCGCGCCGGAGGTGACCCCGGAGCTGCGGGAGGCGCTGCTCGAGATCGCCCGGTCCGCGATCCAGATGGCGGCGGGGCTCGCATCCGGCTGGTCGCTCGCCTCGCGCATTCGGGCGGCCGGCGGCTCGGGTCTGCGGGCGACAGCCTTCGTGACCCTCACCGACGGCAGCTCGCTTCGCGGCTGCATGGGCACGCTCGATCCGAACCAGCCCGTGGCCGAGGCGGTGGCAGCCGCCGCGATGACGGCGTCCCTCGACGACCCGCGCTTCTACCCCGTCGAGGCCGACGAGCTCGGCGATCTCCACGTCCATGTCTCGATCCTGGGCCCGCCGGTCGTGCTGGCAAGTCCCGCCGACTTCGTCCCGGGCGTCGACGGGATCATCGTCGAGCGAGGGCTCCGGCTCGGGCTCCTGCTCCCGGAGGTGGCGACCGGGCACGGCTGGGATGGAGAGCGAATGCTGGCCGCGGTCTGCCAGAAGGCCGGCCTGCCGCCCGGGGCGTGGCGCGAGCCCGGCGCGCGGTGTCTCGTGTTTCGGACGGTCAGGTTCGGCGGCCCCGTCGCCCTCAGCCACCCGAGACGGCCGGGATGATGTGGACGTCGACGCCGGGCGGAACGGCGGTGTCGAGGCCGGCCCGCTCGGCCGCGACATAGACGTTGATGTGGGCCCGGATGGCGGGCCCAGCCTCGATCAGCCGGTTGCGCATCCCCGGGATGCGGCGACCGAGCTCGTCGATGATCTCGGCGACCGTGGACCCCGCGATCTCGAAGCGGCGCGGGGCGCCGGGAAAGAGGGCCACGAGCGAGCTCGGCAGGTGGACGATCGCCGGCTCGACGTCGAGTGCGTCCGGGGCCATCGCGATGTCGCCGCGCCTCAGCGCCCGGCCGTCGCCTCGACCGACCAGACCGGCGGCAGGTTGTCGGCCAGGAGCGACCACGTTCGGCCCTCGTCGGCGCTGCCGTAGACCTGGCCGGTGCTCGTTCCGAAGTAGACGCCGACGGGATCGAGCCGGTCGACCGCCATCGCCTCCCGGAGGACGCCCACGAAGGCGCCCTGCTGGGGCAGGCCGTCGCCCGAGCGATGCCACGTGTCGCCACCATCGTGCGTCCGCCAGACGGCCGCCTTCGCCTCCGGCATGAGCCGGCCCTCCTCGGGCGGCGTGAGGGGGATCGTCCAGACCGTTCCCGGGTCGCGGGGGTGGGCGGCCATCGGAAAGCCGAAGTCCGACGGCAGACCGGCGCTGATCTCCTGCCACTGGCGGCCACCGTCGGTCGTTCGGTACACGCCGCAGTGGTTCTGCTGGTAGAGATGCTCGCCCCCGTCGGCGGCCATGACCAGTTTGTGGACGCACTGGCCGAACTCGGGGTAGCGGTTCTCGGGGTAGAACTCGGCCCGGACGCCCTTGTTGCGGGTCTCCCAGGTCGCCCCGCCGTCGCGGGTCTCGAAGGCTCCCACGGCCGAGATGCCGACCCACAGCCGGTTCCCGTCGTTGGGGTGGGGGACGATCGAGTGGAGGATGAGGCCGCCGGCGCCAGGCTGCCACTCCGGGCGCGTGGGATGGTTCGTCAGGCCCACGACGTGCGCCCAGGTCGCGCCGCCGTCATCGCTCCGGAAGAGGCCCGCCGGCTCCACGCCGGCGTAGATCGCGCCGTTCGAGGCGGTGACGTTCCAGACCGTCTTCACCGACGGACCATCGTCGCCGTAGGTCAGGCCCTCGCTCGAGTGGGTCCACGTCGCCCCCAGGTCGTCGCTCCGCCAGACCGCGGCGCCGTACCACGGGCTGCCGCCCCCGGCGAGGATCGCCCCGCCTTCGGGGTGGACGGAGATGTCGTGGATCGGCCAGCCCTCGCACAGCGGCCCGCGCACACGCCACGTCCGGCGAGCGGCGTCGCCGTCGAGGATGAAGGCGCCCTTGGGGGTGCCGATGAGCAGGGCGACGGGCTGGGTCATCGCTCGGGGACCTCCGTGCTCGGGGCTGTCGGTCGAATCTAGCCGCTCGGCCGCGATGCCGCCGCAACGCGATGGCCCGTGGGCGTCCGCGCACCCCGGACCGTTCCGAACGGCGACCCTTCCCGCCGGTGGCACAATCGACGCATGACCGAGGTGACGTCCCCCTCGAGCGCGTCCCGGATCGATCCGCTCGAAGCCGGGCGGGCTGCCCTGGCCAGCCACGACTGGGCGTCGGCATTCGAGCACCTGACCGCCGCCGACGCGGCGGGACGGCTGCGTGGCGCCGACCTCGAAGACCTGGCCACCGCGGCGTTTTTCACCGCCCAGGCCGATGCCGGCGTCGTTGCCAAGGAACGCGCCTTCAAGGCCCGCCTCGATGAGGGCGACCCGACGAGAGCCGCCTACCTGGCCCTGGACGTCGCCCGGGAATACGCCTTCCTCGGCAAGTCGTCGATCGCCATCAGCTGGCTCCGGCGGGCCGAGCGAATCCTCGGCGACGGGGACACCTACGCCCACGGCTACCTGGCCCTCATCCGGGCGGAGGCCGCGGCCGGATCGGGCGAACCCGACCGAGCGCTGGCCGAGGCAGAGCGCGCGGTCGCGATCGCCGACCAGTCGCGCGACGGCGACCTCCTGGCCTTCGCCCAGGGGACCCTCGGCCAGCTGAAGATTGCGGCCGGCAACATCGACGACGGCTTCGCCCTGCTCGAGGAAGCGGCGCTCGCCGCGGTGAGCGGCGAGCTGTCGCCCTTCGCCAGCGGTGTGACCGCCTGCCGGATGATCGGGACCTGTCGCGACCTGACCGACTATCGGCGAGCGAGCGAGTGGATCGAGGCAACCGAGCGCTACTGCGCCAGGCAGGCCGTGTCCGGCTTCCCCGGCGTCTGCCGGGTCCATCGGGCCGAGGTCGTGGCCATGAGCGGCGCCTGGGACCTGGCCGAGCACGATCTCGAGCGGGCGACGGCGGAGCTCGCCGCCTACAACGTCTCGCCGGTCCAGGCCGACGGCTACTACGCCATCGGTGAGGTGCGCCGCCTGAAGGGCGATCTCGTCGGGGCGGAGGCGGCGCTCCGAGAGGCCCACGCCCGGGGCAAGTCGCCCCAGCCGGCCCTGGCCCTGGTCCGGCTGGCCGAGGGCAAGGTCAGGGCGGCGACCTCGGCGATCGACGCGGCCCTGGGCGAGACGTGGGATCGCTGGGCCCGGGCCAGGCTCCTGCCGGCCCAGGTCGAGATCGCGCTCGCGGCCGGCGACCTGGAGCGAGCCCGTGCAGCCGTCGCCGAGCACGCCGAGATCATCGCCGCCCGGCCATCGCCGGCCCTCCGGGCAACCCAGGCCGTCGCGGCAGGTCGTGTCTTCCTGGCGGACGGTGACGCCCAGACGGCGGCACGCGAGCTCCGCTCCGCGCTCCGTGAGTGGCGCGAGGTCGGCTCGCCGTACGAGGTCGCCCGGACGCGGGCCCTCCTGGCCCGGGCCCTCCAGGCGCTCGATGACGAGGAGGATGCCGATCTGGAGCTCCGGGCCGCGCTCGACGAGTTCCGCCGCCTCGGCGCCCCGACCGATGTCGAGGCGGCGGAGCGCGAGCTGCGCGAAGCCGAGGATCGCCGGAGGGGCCCGGTCCAGGCCCGGATGACCTTCATGTTCACCGACATCGTGGGCTCCACGACGCTGGCCGAGGCCCTCGGCGACCAGGCCTGGGAGCGCCTCCTGCGGTGGCACGACGACACCCTCCGGGGGTTGATCGCGACCGGCGGCGGGGAGGTCGTGAAGACGACCGGCGACGGCTTCTTCGCAGCCTTCGAATCGGCGCGGCGCGGGCTCGACTGCGCGATCTCGATCCAGCGGGCGCTCCGGGATCACCGGGCCGCCACGGGCTTCGCGATCTCGGTCCGGATCGGCCTCCACACCGCCGAGGCGAACCGCCGCGCGGCCGACTACAGCGGCGTGGGGGTCCACGTCGCCGCCCGGGTGGTCGCGCTGGGCGGGGGTGAGGAGATCCTGGCCACGGCCGAGACCCTGGCCGAGGCCGGGGAGAGCGCCGCAGGATCCGTTCGTGAGACCAGCGTCAAGGGCATCAGCACGCCGGTGCGGGTGGCCAGCCTGTCCTGGGCCTGACCGCCACCGACCCACGCGGTGGGCCGCTGCGGGGGCGAGCAGACGCCAGTCACGAATGCGACATCGGGCGTCGCTAGGCTTCCGGTCATGACCGACACGAAGACGACCCAGATCACGAAGACGGACGCCGAGTGGCGCGCCGAGCTGACCCCCGAGCAGTACCGAGTCCTCCGCCAGAATGGCACCGAGCGTGCCTTCACGGGCCACCTGTGGGACGAGCACCGGCCCGGCACCTACCGCTGCGCCGGCTGCGGCACCCCGCTCTTCGAATCGCGGACGAAGTTCGAGTCCGGCACGGGCTGGCCGAGCTTCTATGCCCCGGCCGACCCCGGCGCGGTGGCAACCGAGACCGATCGATCGTGGTTCATGACCCGGACCGAGGTGACCTGCGCTGCCTGCGGCGGCCACCTGGGCCACGTCTTCGACGACGGCCCGGCACCGACCGGCCTCCGCTACTGCATCAACTCGGCAGCCCTGGAGCTCGAGCCCGAAGCCTGACCGGGCCTGGCGACGGCGGTCAGAGGGCCCGCCGGAGCATGGCCAGCCCGAAGAGGATGCCGACGATCCACAGCAGGAGGACCGTCGGCTCCATCGTCGAGACGGTCTGCACGGCCCTGTCGACGAAGTCGCCGGCCGACGCGCCGAGATCGACGCTCCCACCGCCGACCGGCGGGTTCCCGCCGACCTGGCCCGCGGGGCCGTGCTCGATGCCGCCGCCGTACTCGATCATGGCCGCATCATCGCACCCGCGCGCAGGGCGCCTCCGTGGTCGCTAAGACGCCCCGGCGATGGCCGCAGCTTCCTCCGCGGCCCGGACCAGCGGGCTCTGCTGGACCGCCCAGCCGTTGCCGTCGGGATCGCTGAAGAAGAAGAACGAGTTGTAGTCCTCCGGGCTGGGGCCATCCACGAAGCCGGTTCCGTCGTGGTGTTGGATCGAGCTCACCGGGACGCCGCGACCCCCCAGCTCCGCGTGGGCGGCCCGGATGTCGCCGACGCTCAGCTGGAGGCCCTGGAGCGAGCCCGGCTCCATCGCCGCCAGGCCCTTGCCGATCGAGATCGAGCAGCCCGAGCCGGTCGGCGTCATCTGGACGACCCGGAACTGGTCGTTCGGCGCGTGGTCGACGTCGACCGGGAAGCCGCACAGGTCGGCATAGAAGTGCTTGGCGCGGTCGACGTCGGAGACGGGCACGACGACGACCTCGAGCTTGTACTGCATATCGCGATCCTCGGGTCTCGGGAAGGTGAGATCAGCGCGCCGAGCCGGCGCCGGCCGGCGCGGTCAGGCGCTCGAACAGCGCGTCGAGACGGTCGAAGCCGTCGTTCATGCCTTCCTCCATGCCCGACTCGATCATGGCGTCGCGGGCCTCGATCGACTGGTAGACGGAGTGGTTCCTGACGAGCGTGCGACCGCCCAGGTCGATGAACTCGACCTGCTCCAGCGACACATGGCCGGGCGCGCCCTCGAACTCGAAGGTCTGGACCATCCGCTCCTCGGTCTGGGGACCGTGGAAGACGCCGTGGAAGGCGTAGGCGGTCTCGCCGTCGCGGTGGACATACCGCCAGCGGCCGCCGTCCCGCGGCTCCCAGACCTCGACCTCCATGACGAGCCTCCGGGGACCCAGCCACTGCTTCAGGAGCTCCGGATCCGCGTAGGCCCGGTGGACCAGGGCGCGCGGTGCGGCGAACTCGCGCTCGATGTCGATGAACGGCACGCCCGCGGGGGCGGCGATCTGGGTGGCTCCCATCGGGGGACGCTCCTTTCCGTGCTGTGCGGCGATGACGGTCAGCCCTCGGGCTGCCGGGTGAGCGAGGCGAGGAGGGCGTCGAGCCGCGCGTGGCTCTCATCCCAGAACGCCTGGTAGCGCGCCAGCCACGCGCTGGCCTCGCGCAGCGGTTCCGCCTCCAGGTGGCTCAGCCGGGCGGTCGCCCGCCGGTTGCGAGAGACGAGACCGGCTCGCTCGAGGACCTTGAGGTGCCGCGAGATCGCCGGCTGCGAGACCCCGAACGGCGCCGTCAGCTCGCCGACCGTGCGGTCACCCTCCACGAGACGGGCCAGGATCGCCCGGCGGGTCGGGTCGGCGAGCGCTCCGAAGACGGCGTCGAGCGCGTCAGGCTGGCTCATCTCACCTTCATAACCATACTGTTATAGACCGACCGCGTCATTGAAGCGGAGCGGGGTGGGACTGTCAAGTGGCCGTGCTCCTTCGGTAGCGGCCTTCCGGGGCCGCCGCGGCCGGCCTCGCACGCCGGGTTTCTGACCGGCCGGGCCGCGGTCCGGCCCGAGGCGCCGGAATGGTGCGGCCAGGGCGCCGAAAACGGTCGTGTTCCGGCGTGTCAGGCCGACGGGTGACGGCCGGGCACGGAATCCCGGCCTGCCAGGCCGGGGCGGCCGGGGCGGCCTGGCCGGCGGGGGTGGCGGGCGCGGAGGTGGCGCCATCGGCCACGATATGGAGCGCCACGCGAAGATCGGCGCCGAGCCCGGGATCCCGTCACGGTCCTCGCCGGCGTAACCGGGCGCGCGGCGGAGTCATGCGTAGCATGCTTGCCGCGGTGATGACCGACGTTCGTCCACTCCCGGATGTCCGGCCGATCAGGCTCGGCCGCGTGATGGCGCACCTCGTCCTCGAGAACGAGCTCTCGCTCATCGACTGCGGCTTCCGAGGCGCCCGCGGCGCCATCGCGAGGGCGATCGAGGCGACGGGCCGATCCTTCGGCGAGCTGGCCCGGGTGATCTGCACCCACGGTCACCCCGACCACGCCGGGAGCGCCCGCGAGCTGGCGATGGAGGGCGTGCCGATCCTCATCCACCCGGCGGACGCATCGGCCCTCCGGATCGGCTGGCGAGAGGCCCTCCGACGACCCACCCGCGGCCGCCTCTTCGCGGCCATGACGCCGGAGCCGCCCGAGATCGTGCCGATCGCGGACGGCCAGGTCCTGCCCCTCCTCGGCGGCCTCCAGGTCGTCCACACCCCCGGTCACACGCCCGGGAGCGTCTGCCTCTACGGTGCCCGCGACCGGGTCCTCTTCGTCGGCGACACCCTGCAACGTCGCTGGGGTCGCGTCTCCGCCGCGAGCCGGCTGTACAGCGACGACGCAGGGGCGGCGCGCCGGGCCCTGAAACGTTTGGCGGCGCTGGACGTCGAGACGATTGTGTTCGCCCACTACCCGGCGGTCCGCGGCGGCGGAGCCGAGATCCTGGCGTCGCTCGCCAGCCGTCTCGACTGAGCCCGACGGCGCGGCGGCACGGCCAGCGAGAGGCACCCGATGGACACCCTGATCCAACTGGTCCAGGAGGGAGCCCGGCGATTCGATCGCCAGCCCGCTCTCCTGATCCGGCCCTTCTTCCGGACCCGGACGTGGCGCTACCGCGACCTCGCGGCGACGGTGCCACGAGCCGCCCGGATCCTCGTCGATGCCGGGCTGGGACCGGGTGATCGCGCGATCCTCTGGGCGGTCAACCGGCCGGAGTGGGGGATTGCCTTCCTCTCGATCGCGCATGCCGGCGCCGTCGCCGTGCCGCTCGATGTCCGCCACACCGTGGACTTCGGGCGGAAGATCGTGGCCCAGACCGGCGCCCGGCTCGTCGTGGCCAGCCGCCAGACAGAGGCGTCGGCCCGCGAGCTCGGCCTGCCGATCGTCTGGATCGAGACCCTGCCCGACCTCGCCCGCCGAGCCGAGCCGCTGCCCCCGGCCGAGGTGACCGGCGATGACCTCGCCGAGATCGTCTTCACGAGCGGCACGACCGGCGAGCCGAAGGGGGCCATGCTCCGTCACGGCAACCTCATGGCCAGCGCCACGACGATGACCCGGGTCCTGGCCTTCGGCGAGCGAGACCGGCTCCTGTCCGTCCTGCCGCTGTCGCACCTCTACGAGCAGGTCCTGGGGTTCATCGCCCCGCTGACGGTCGGCGCCAGCATCGTCTACCCGGTGAGCCGCCAGCCGTCCGTCCTGATCCGGACCTTCCGCGACTTCAGGGTCAGCGTCCTGCTCATCGTGCCCCAGGGGCTCCGCCTGATCGACGCGGCAATCGAGCGCAAGGTCGACCAGTCGGGCAGTCGCAGCCGCTTCGAGCGGCTCCATCGGCTCGCAGGGCGCCTGCCGAAGCCTCTCCGACGCCTTCTCTTCCGGCCGGTTCTCCGTGAGTTCGGCGGCCGCCTCCACACCATCGGCGTCGGCGCCTCGGCGCTCGACGTCGACATCGCCCGGCGCTGGATGGACATGGGCGTGGACATCCTGCAGGGCTACGGGGCCACCGAGATGGGCCCCGTCGTGAGCTTCACCCGGCCCGAGCGCAACGTCCTGGGGACCGTGGGCGATCCGATCCCGGGGGTCGACGTTCGAATCGCCGAGGACGGCGAGATCTGGGCTCGCGGACCCGGCCGGTTCGCCGGCTACTGGCAGAATCCAGCTGCCACGGCGGCGGCGATCGATGCGGAGGGCTGGTATCACACCGGTGACCTCGGCGCGTTCACGCCCGAGGGCATGCTCACGTTCCGGGGCCGCAAGGGCGTGCTCGCTTCGATCATCGCCAACGCCTTCCCGCTCCAGCGCGAGGGTGGTGTCCGCAAGAGCCTGGAGCTGCTCGGTGCCCGCCTGGACAAGGGCTACAACATCCTCATCTACCCGGAGGGCAAGCTGACTTTGGGTGGGCCACTCCAGCCGTTCAAGGCCGGGGCGGGTCTCATTGCGGTCGAGGGCGCCACGCCGATCGTGCCGGTGAAGCTGAAGATCCACGCGATGTCGATCGTGGATCGGCGCCGCGTGCCGGCACCGCTCCGCGGCGACGTCGAGCTCGTCGTCGGCGAGCCGCTGTGGTTCGATTCGGACACCGACCACGCCGCCGCGACGACGCGCCTGGAGGCCGCCGTGGCCGCCCTCTGACCAGGCGGCGGCGAGGCGGGAAGCTAGAGACCGTGACCGACCAGGCGCCCGGAGGCGCGGCAGTGACGGACAAGGCGCCCGGGGGCGCCGGATCCAGTCAACGACGTGCCCGGCCATCGCGGCCGGGCAGGCAGGCCGCGGCGGGGCAGGCATAGGCCGAGCTCAGCGGCGGCTGAGGGCCTCGCGGCGCCGGATCTCGGCGTTCAGCGCCTCGGCCCGGGTCCGGGCCGGCGAATCGGGCGTCGGCACGGCTGCGCCCTCGGCGTTCGCCGCCGCGCGGTGCCAGCGCAACGGTCGGGACGCCTCGCGGACGATGATCGCCTTGGCCTCGAGGTCCAGCTGGACGGCTTTCGACCACCAGCCGGCGCGCTCGCCGCCGGGAAAGAGATTCTCGGGCAGCTTCGGCAGGACGGCCTGCCGCACCTGCGTCTCGGTCATCCCCGGGGCGGCGTCGGGCAGGATCGCGAGCAGGGCCTCACGCATGGCGTTGTACATGCCGGCGTCGACGGTCGTGCTCGACCCCGGATGGTTGACGTTCTCGATCCGCACCCGGCCCGGTTTCGAGGCGGCGTCCTGGCTCATCGGAACCTCCGGGATCGAGGGTACTACGGCTGACCGTGAAGATTGAGTCGCCGCGCGCCCGTCCGAGCCCATACCGTGCAGGTGTTGGTCGCGAACCGACGCCCGGGAGTGGAGGAGCATGGACATCGAGCTCGTGCTCAGGGCGCAACGCGGTGACGAGGAGGCCTTCGCGAGCCTCGCCGTCGCCATCGGGGCGCGTCTCCACGCGGTGTCGCACCGGATCCTGCGCGACATCGATCTCGCCGAGGATGCGACGCAGCAGGCGCTGCTGAGCATCTGGCGGGACCTCCCGCTCCTCCGCGACCCGGCGAAGTTCGACGCCTGGTCGTACCGGCTCCTCGTGCGCGCCTGCTACGCCGAGGGACGCCGGACCCGCGCCTGGGCGCCGAACCTCCGGCTGCTGCCGGCCAGCGAGCCGTCGACGTCGGAGGGCCTGAGCGAGGTCGTCGACCGCGACCAGCTCGAGCGCGGCTTCCGGCGGCTGTCCATCGACCATCGCGCGGTGGTGGTCCTGCACCACTACCTCGATCTGCCGCTCGAGACCGTCGCCGAGACTCTCGGCGTGCCCCTCGGGACGGTTCGTTCCCGTCTTCATCACGCGATGCGTGGCCTGCGGGCGGCCCTGGAGGCCGACGCCCGGCCTGCGGCGCGGGAGGCTGCGCAATGAGCACCGATCGCGACGTCACCAGCATCGTTCGGTCGTGGTTGGAGGCCGGCGCCACGGTCCTTCCGGATCGAGTCCTGGACACCGTGCTCGACCAGCTGCCCACGACTCCACAGCGCCGTGCCTGGTGGCCGGCGCGGAGGTTCACGGAGATGAACAGCGCAGCCAGATACGCGCTCGCAGGGGCCGCCGTGGTCATCGTCGCGGTTGTCGGCATCAATCTATTGCTTGGACTCGGGACCGGAGTCGGCGGCCCGGCCGTCTCACCTTCACCTTCACCGCAGCTCAATCCGTCACCATCGGCGACAGACGCGTTCTTCCCGGAGGGTCCGCTTGCGGTCGGCTCGCATTCGGCCGTTCTCGCGGGCGTCAGGTTCTCGTTGGAGCTGACGACACCGGGCTGGTCCGCCACGGTCTTCAACGAGATCGGCAAGGGCGAGTTCGCAGAGCCCGATGGTTCCGGGCTCATCTTCTGGTCGAGCGCGCCCGACAACGTCTACTCGGATCCCTGCGCTCACACGCCGCAAAGCCCTCCGCCCGACGCGACGCGGGCTGCCCTTGCCGCCGCCGTGGCCGCGCTGCCCGGCACGGACCTCGTCGTCGGGCCCTCGAGTGTCACCGTTGGCGGGTATCGCGCGCAGCATGTCGTGATCACGATCCGCGATGACATCGGTTGCGCTCCGGGCGAGTTCTACCGCTGGTACGACGACGCCACCGGTGGACCAGCGGGCGGATATCGAAATGGGTCCGCGCTCGGTGCGACGATCTGGGTCTGGATCATCGATGTGAACGGCACGCTCCTCTGGATCGATGGCGAGACATACGAGGGCGCAGATCCAGAGCGTGGACAGGAACTCCTGCAGATCGTCGACTCGATCCGGTTCGGGTAGCCGACGCGCACATGGCCCGGAACGCGCCCGGTTCCGACTCCAAAGGAGAGCCTGACATGCATCGCACCTCTCCTTACGAGCCGACCGGTTCGACCGACTCCGCGACCTTCGGCCGGTCCGGAATCCCGGGCCCGGTGACGGCATAGACTCGAGCCACCTTGTGGTCGAGGTCCTCGAGCTCGGTCGTCGTCCGGACCTCGTAGGCCGCGAGCTCGACGAGCTCATCCGTCGGCAGGTAGGCGCGGCCGGGGTCGCCAGCCAGGACCTCGATGCCGGCGGCGTGCGCCCGACGCAGCCAGCGACTCACCCGTCGGGCGAAGTCGGCCTCGTACCAGCAGTCGCCGACGAGGATCACGTCGACGTCCGGCGGGCTTTCGTCGTGTTTGTCCCGCCGGACGACGCTGATCCGCCGGCCGTTGGCCCGGGCGTTGAGCCCGATGGCGGCAGCGGCATGGGCGTCGACGTCGACCGCGACGGCCGAGCCCGCGCCGGCCGCCATGGCAGCGATGG
>JBFMEV010000024.1:0-49014 GCA_040752335.1 Chloroflexota bacterium | reverse complement strand
CGAGCCGCGGCCGGCCGAAGGCCTTGCCGACCGTCCCAATGAGGCAGACCGCGATCTGGCTCTTGATCGCGATTGAGCCGTCCGGCGCGATCTCGCCAGCGAGCAGCTCATCCGTCGTCCGGTTCTTAAGGCGAGCCAACAGAACCGTGAGCTCCTCGACAAGGTCGTCGATGTCGAGCGCTTCGATCCGCCGGGCGTCAGCCACAACTGGGACACCCCGTGGTCGAGGCGGAGGAGCCGCGGGCGGGAGCTCGAAGAATGGCGAGCCCGTGTTCTCAGTCACGACACGAATTGTCGAATATTCCGACGTCGCCGTCAAGCGGGCAGGCAGCGACAGTGGCGAGAGCGAGGCCGCACTGGCTCTAGTCCGAGACCGATCTGCGCTCATGGCCTTGACGTTCGCGCTCGGGCGGAAAGCGGTCGGCGAGCCGCTGCTCTGTGATAACTCTCACGCGCTCGAAGGCATCTGCGATCGGCTGGGATCCGTCGACCACGACGACGGAGTCTTCGTGTCGGGACGCACAGAAGAGATATCCGTCGCGGACTCGCGCCGTGAAGGCGAGGTCCTCGTCGTCGAATCGGTCACGCTCCTCAGCGCCTGCCTTCCGGAGGAGGCCCAGCCTCGGCTCGACGTCGATGACGAACGCGAGGTCGGGCGCCCGCCCGTCCCAGGCGGCGGTGGTCATGGCGTCGATGAGGTGTACTGAAAGACCCCGACCAAAGCCTTGATAGGCGACCGTCCCGAATGGACCGCGGTCAGAAACCACTACCGCTCCCTCCTCGAGGGCGGGCCTAAGGACCTCGGCATATGTTTGGGTGCGGTCAGCCTCGAAGAGGAAAGCCTCCGCCCAGGGGACGGGGGCGTCCCCTGACAGAAGCAGTGTCCGAAGCGAAGCACCAAGATGGGTGGCGCCAGGTTCGCGACTCGCCCGGACATCCCAACCGACCTGCGCGAGATGCTCACGCAGCAGCCGAGCCAAGGTCGACTTTCCGCTGCCGCCAATGCCCTCCAGGGTTATTAGGAACCCACCAGCGAGCCGCGTCATCCCAGTCACGCGGTCCCTCGTTAGCTTCGATCTCCGCCGACGGCCTTGAGGGCACCCCACGAGCCTCTTGACATCTCGACGTCGCTTTCGGACAGCAACAGGTAGCCCCACTTGGCCTCGACGCGCTCGTCCGCGTTGACGTGGTTCGCCCAACGCTGAGCCGCCTCGCGTTTGCCGACGACATCGGGCGAGGCCATCTCCTTGTCCATCTTGATCTCGATGACCCAGTGGCGGCCGTCGCCCTCGATGACGATGAAGTCCGGGTTGTACTGCTGGCCGAAGCCATTCCACAGGATCGGCAGGTCGCCGGTGTGGAGCCGAAGCCAGCAGGTGACCTCGTCGGCCTCGTCGAGGATGTTGGCGGCCGTCCGCTCGGGGCGGGAGTCGAACCACTCGACCGGGAACAGCGAGCGCTTCCAGCCGTCGTACGCCGACGACCGGCCGAAGGCCCCGAACCGATCGCCCGAGACGACCCGATCCGACGCCCGGACGGGAGCGAAGTCCCGAAGCTCCACGACCTCTTCGAACCACGGCTTCGCCATGTACGCCCGCTGCTCCTCGGCAACCAAGCGAACCAGCCGAGCACCCGCGCGATCCAGGTTCGCGGACAGGATGTCGGGGCCCTTCGGGCCGAGACCGTCGAGGAACGAATCCAGGATCGGCGCCAGCGCAGCGCGCTGGTCGCGTCGCGCAGGGACCGACGGTGACGCGAGGACCACTTCGCTGAGCCGCGTCCGCAGCTCGTCCCCGTCGAAGAGCGATTGCTGCGTCACGACCCGGTCGACGGCAGCGGACGTCACGAGCTCCGTTCGCTTCATCCCGTCCGGGCCGGTCACCACGCGAGCACCAACCACCGTCCGCGCCAGCTCAGCCTCGGGATTGGCCGCGAGGGACTCGCCCAGACGTCGGAACTTCGACGTGTCGGTGATGTCGGCGAGGCTGAACGAGCTCTCGATGGTCGACATCCGCAGGATCGGGATGACGATCCGCGGGGCGTCGGCTCGCGGCAGGATCTGCTGGCGGATCGCGAGCGCCGCGGCGCCCACTTGGTTCGTACGATCCTCGACGGTTGTGACGACGGGATCGGGTTGGTCGTCGGCGACCGCCGGCGCAGCGACGTCGGTGCCGCTCCCGGTGGCGATCAGCGGCTGGCTCTGCGCCTGGATCGTCTCCTTCACGACCACTTGCTGACCCTGCGCGTTGAGGCGCACGGCGGCGCGCGTGCGGAAGTCGACGAACGCCTCGTTGAGCACTCCGGCCCGCCGCAGCAGCTCCTCATACCGCTCGTGCGCGACCACCTCGAGCGTGTCCAGGATCTCGATGCCCGTGTAGGCGCCGAACGGCAGGCGCATGCCCCGGCCGAGGGTCTGCTCGGTGAGGATCTCGGACACCGACGATCGCATCGAGGCGATCACATAGACGTTCCGGACGTCCCAGCCCTCCTTGAGCATCCCCACGCTGATGATCAAGCGAACAGGGGAGTCGGGATCCTCGACGGTCGCGAGGGCCGCGAGCGCCTCATCTGCAGCCTTGGAGTGGACGACGAGGACCGGCTTCCCATCCTCGCCGTCCGCGAACTCGCCGGCGAAGAAGTCGGGTGAGCGCAGGATGGTGCCGTACTCGTCGGCGTCGGCGATGTCCTTGGCCACGACCAGCATCACGGGATTGACCATCGGCTGGCCCGTCGCCTGCGCGTAGGCGGCAAGGGCGTCGCGCTTGGCGTTCAGGAGCACGACCCCGTCGGTCAACTTCGTGAGCGGGTCCCTGCGGTCGTCCTTGCGTCCGACGATGACCGGCGTCTTGACAAGTCGATCGGCGATCGCCGCCGCCAGCGGGTAGCGGAAGATCACCTGATCCTTCGGCGTCTTCTTGTCGGGCGTCGCGGTCAGGCCAACCAGCACCCATGGATGCAGCTCCCGGACCGCGTTCGAGAACGCCGGGCCGTAGTAGCAGTGGTGCTCGTCGGCAAACACGACCAGATCGGCAACGGACTGGAGATGGCCATAGAGCTCGGTGCCCAGGCCCTCTTGGAACTCGCGCGTGCGACGGCCGGTCTTCGCCTCGGGCTTGATCAATGACTGGACGGTGAACAGGTAGACCTTCACCTGAGTCGGATCGTCCATCGCCGCGCGCATGACCGGGGTGGCGAAGTTGTCCGCCGTCACCACGACCGGGGTGAAGCTCATCGGGCCGAGCAGGCTCTTGCGATGTCCTGGCGTGAGGTTGTCGCGAGTCTTCTCGAGGATCGTCCGCCCGGGCGTGATGATCGCGAAGTCGCGCACCCCGTAGGCACTGGCAAACAGCTCCATGGCGCCAGCCAGGATGTAGGTCTTGCCGACACCGGTGGCCGAGTCGACGACGCACTCGAACGGCGGCTCACGTTCGTCGACGTCATAGTGCTGCGACACCTCTGCCGCCAGGCTCTGGACTGCCTCGGTGTTGGGTTCGCGAAGGTCGAGACGGGCGGCGATCTCCGCGATCGCTTCTTGGAACAGCCGGAGATCAGCCATCTGCGGCCGCAGCCTCGCGTGCCTTCGCTGGCTCAAGGGGAGCGGTGCCGTCGCCGTCCGTCGCCGTTGAGACCGTCGCGGCCAGCTCCAGCTCGAGCTGTTGCCCGGTTCGGTACTCAGCGAGCAGGGCCGCAGGGATCTTGCGCAGGGAGGATCCGGGTCGGAGCTCCCGAAGTACCGATCGGGCGTCGGGATCGATGCCCGTTCCGCAGATCACGACACGCTCGCCATCGCCGAGGGCCGAGACGAGGATCCGGACGACGTCTTCATTGACCACGCCGTCGATCACCGCAAGCCGTGTCCGGCCCTTGCGTCCGGCGAATGGAGGCTCTGGCTCGAACGTGAAGCCGAGCTGAGCCCCCGTCGCTTCGGCCAAGCGGCCGTTGGTCATCGAGTCGGTCAGGAACACGAGTCCGCCATCGGACTCGAACATCGAAGGCGCGACCTTTAGGACACGGAAGCCCCCGCCATCAACCCATCCGGCAATCTCGGAAACGCCACCGAGATCCATGCCCTGGACGACCTTGGTAAGCCGCGGAATGGCGTAGGTGTCGATAGATGCCGCCTCGCGTTCAACGCCGATCCATCGCCTCGCCAGCTTGTGGGCGACCGCGGCAGTCGTTCCGGAACCCAGGAACGGGTCCAGGACGATGTCGCCCGGATCCGAGGCGATGTGAATGATGCGATGCATCAGGCGTTCCGGCTTGGGGGTCGAGAAGGCCACGCCCTCCAGCAACGCCTTGATCTCGTACGCGCTTGTTCGGGTCGATCCGACTTCCTCGTGGCGCCAGATGGTCTCTGGCGGCCGAAAGCGGACATCGGGCATATACGTCTTGAACCACGCCGTCCAGCCGTTTCGGCCGGCGATCCACACGATCCGGTCCTTCTCACGGTCAATTCGATCGCGGCTCCAACGCCACGCGCCATCCGTGCCGTCCGGCAGCTTCGGATACACCTCTGTCCCATCCGGCGCGGTCATCGGAAAGTAGAGAGTCGGACGGGCTTTTCGCGTGGAGCCCTGGCCTCCTCGGGCCCGCAGTGGCTGGATGTAGTAGCGGCGGCCGTCCTCTTCGATCTTGTCGTAGTGCGCGCCCGAGTCGGTAGCCACAAGCCTGTTCACAGCGAACGCAGGGGACGCGCGGTAGACGAGGATGGTGTCGTGGCGTACGGAAAACAGCTTGGCGTCCATGCGCGGACTGTCGGTGTTCTCCCAGACCACAGTGGCGACGAAGTTGTCCCGACCAAACACCTCGTCCAACATCACGCGGCAATAAGCAACCTCGGAGTCGTCGAGGTGCACCCAGACGGAGCCGTCGGGTGCGAGCAACTCACGGATCTGGACCAGCCGGTCTCGCATCATCGTCAGCCAGACCGAATGCTCGAGGTTGTCGTCGTACTGCAGGAAGCTCTGCTGCGTGTTGAACGGCGGGTCGAGGTAGGCGAGCTTGACCTTGCCGAGGTAGTGCTTCGCGAACTCAGGCAGTCGGGCGAGACTCCGGAGGGCGTTGAGCGCGTCACCGCGGATCAGCAGGTTGTCGGCCGCCCGCTCTTGCCCGACGTCGCCGACGGTCCCCACGTCCTCCAGCAGGCGGACCTCGGCGACCCGATAGTCGGACGGATCGACCCACTCATATGAGCCGTCTTCGGCCGCGAGCAGACGCTTGTTCTTGTTGGTCCAGGTGAGCTCCAGGCGGCCTTCGTACCCCGGCAAATCGTCGCGCCCCTTCGGTTCTGACCTCGTCCTTCAGCTGCTCCCCAGCCTACCGCACGCGGTGCTCCCATCATCCGGCTCGCCCGCCTACGCGACTACACAACATGTTGCACAACATACTGGTTGATATCGTGACCTATCGGTGGTACGGTCGCCGGCATGGAAGAGGTCAAGAGCGCGGACCTGCGGCACCGGATCGGAGAGTGCGTCTCCCGGGCGGCTCGGGGCGAGACATTCGTCGTGATCCGATACAGCGAGCCGATCGCCTTGCTCCGGCCGCGACGGGAGGGTGACGCCTTCGAGTCCTTCCGGGTCACCGAGTTCTGGCGCGACTTCCCCAAGGTGCTCGCCAAGGCCCGCGAGGGTGGCGCGTTGATCACCTGGTACAGCGATGCGGTCGCCGTCCTCGTTCCCCTGCCCGAGGATTGGCGCCGAGGAGAGGCAGCATGATCGCGGGTGAGCTCCGGACGATGCCGATGCACGAGTTGCGCGAGAAGGCACGCCTCGGCATCGCGTACGCCGCGGCGGGCACGCCGGTGATGGTATTCACCCACGGCGATCCGTCGGCGGTCCTCATCGCCAACGACGAGGCCGAGCGCTGGGTCGCCATTGAGCGATCGCTGTCGGCGCTCCACGGGCTCGACATCTACCCTGAGCTCGCCGACGACACGGCGAGCCTGGGAGGGGTCCTCGCGGGGCGTGAGCGCCCGAACGCGAATGCGGTCCGCAAGCTCGCCCGCGAGGAGCGCCAGATCCTCGACATCCCGCGGACGATCGGGATCACCGAGATCCAGCGACGGCTCGCCTCGATCCTCGACGAGATCGCCGATGGCCGCCCCACCGCCATCTACTCGTCCGGCAAGTTCGTCGGCGTCTTCATCACCCCTTCTGAGTACTACCGCCTCCGGAAGCTCTCGCGCGTCGTCAGCTGGTTCCGCACCGCTGGGCTCGACCTGGCCGCCGCGGACGAGGCCGCGATCGCCGAGTTCGTGCGGCGCTTCCGCGAGGGATCGTCGGCCAACGAGGCCACGGCCGGCTGAGGCCCACATCCCCATGCGTCCCCGCGTCCTCGTCTTCACAGCCACTTACCTCCCGCTTATCGCAGGCTTCGCTGCGACTCTCCTGCTACTCATCTTGGCCTCGCCAGCGCTCGCCGCCGAGACCGTCCCGTCGGGAGCCCAGAAGGCCCTGGCGCCGGTGACGAAGATGATCGCAACGCTCGTGGCGATCGCGATCGGCCTGGGCATTGCGATCTGCGGTGCCGTGATCGTCTGGGGCGGGATCGAGAAGACGCTCGCCGGCGCGAACACCGACGCCGAGCACCGGGCGCAGAAGCGCATCACCAACGGGATCATGGGTCTCGTCTGGATGGTGCTCGCGGGCGTCATCGTCAGCACGATCACCGCGATCGCCGTCGCCTACGGCCTCATCGAGAAGCCCTTCTAGCGGTGGCGACTCGATGGCGACCCTTGCGCGACTCCGGCCGCTCCTCCCCGAGAGGCTCCACCACCTGACCGCCCCGGCGCCGGTGGCGCCGCTCGCGCTCCTCCTTCTGGCCATGGCAGTCGGTGGCCTCGGTCTCAACGTTCTGGGCCGTTCGTCCAGCATGCCGGAGATCCCGGCGACCGTACCCGAGACCGAGGCCGCCGATCTTTCCCCTGACGAGCTTCCCCGTGGCGACTTGCCGATCATCGGCGACCCCATCCGCGACCTGACGATCTGGTGGTCGAACCGGGTCTCCAACGCCAACCGGGCGGCGCTGGACAGCCTCAGAGGCCGCACCCTCACGCCGATCGATCCGATGGCCGATGACGTCGTGCGCGACCTGTACGGGAAGATCCTGCTCATCACGATCCCGCTACTGACTCTCGGCGGGCTGATCCTCGGCTACCTGATGATGACCAGCCGGACGACCGGCGACTCGGCCTACACGGCCCGGGCGGTCACGCCTCGCTTCGTCGTCGGCGCGACCCTTTCGATACTCGGCATCTTCCTCGTCTCGGTCCTCGTCCAGTTCGTGATCGCCACCGACACGGCGATGATCGGGGTCTCGATCACGCCCGATGGTGCCGTCGGCACCTCGGACGGCTGGCCGGCATCAGGCGGCGTGTTCCAGGTGCTCCAGAGCGCGAGCTTCGACCCGCGAGTCCCCGAGGGCCCGGACAATTGGAACACCGGCGCCTGGCTGTCGGCCGGGCTCGCGGCCGCCGTGCTGGTGATGCTGCTCCAGATTGTGAACGCGGCGATGACCGCGGTCGAGCAACTCCTCGTCCTTGTCGGGCCGATCTGCCTCGCCGCCTACGCGCTGCCTGCGACGCAGCGGATCACGAACGCGTGGCTCAAGCTCGTGCTCGCAATCCTCGTTGTGCGGTTCGCCTGGACGATCGTGTTCGTGCTCTTCAGCCTGCAGGCGCTCGAGCACATTTGGCCGTCGGGCGCCCCGGCGACTGTGGGCGACACGAACCTGCTGCTCGGGCTCGCATGCGGCTGCGCGCTGCTGATGTTCGTCCTGCCATTCGCCCTCATCCCGGCCGCGCTCTCGGGACCGGGGCCGCTGCGGACCGAGACGTGAACGAGCGTGGTCACGTCGAGGTCCCCGAGAACGCGATCCGCGACGAGCCGATCGCGTTCGGGCTGACGGGGATCCAGCTCGGCATCTGTGCCGTGGGGGTGCTCGTCGGCGCGGCGCTCAACCTCCTGCCGGTCTGGGAGCCCGTGCGGCTAATCCTCATCGTCTTCGGCGCTGGCCCGGTGTTCGTAGCCGCGGCCCTACCGATCCGCGGTGAGCCGGCGTACCGCTGGCTCGTCCGCGGGATGCGGCACCAGCGTGGCCGGCGCGTCTGGCGGGCCGCGCTCCAAGTCCCAGATAAGTCGCAGATAAGCGGGCTGGACGAGACTGGGACAATCAGTCTCCCGGAACCTGCGATGCCCGAACCGCCTGTCCCTCAAGCTGCTGAGGAGCGGGAGGCGCCGCCGGCCATACCAGCCGCGTCCCCTGCGGGTCCGCGTCTGCGCGTCGTGCGATCCGAACGAGACGAGGGGTCTGAACCCGAATCCGCCTCGCCCGTCCCGCACCTGCTGGGCGGGCTCCACGTCGTCTGCTTCTTGTCCTTCGCGGGCGGCGTGGGCAAGACGACGCTCGCGGTTGAGGCCGCGTCGCTCGTCGGCTCGCATGCCCGGTACCGGACGCTCGACGGCGCGGTTCGGCCGCTCCGCGTCCTCCTGCTGGACGCGGCCAGGACAAGCCCAGCCGCCGCGCTGCGGCTCGGTCTCGATCCGGACACGGTGTCGCGACTCAACGCCCGCTATGACTGGCCGGACTCACTCACGCTTGAGAAGCGGGCGGTCGAGACGCGCTACGGCGTGACGCTCCTGGCGCTGCCCCAGTTGCCAATGCAAGGGCTCGGCCCGGAGCTTCCGTTCGGCCCGATCGAGGCGGCTGGCGTGCTCGACGCTGCCGAGCATTCGGGCTTCCAGCTGGTGGTCGTCGACCTCGGCTCGTCGCTCGAAGAGGGACACCGTCACCTCATCGGCCAGGCGGCCAGCGTGCTCGGCGTCGTCACGCCGCGGGTCGAGGCGCTCCCCGACGTGATCCGCATTACGTCGTACGTGAGAGCCATGGGCGCCGGTCGAAAGCTCGGGTTCGTGGCCAACCGGGTTACGGACCTGGGTTCGCTGCCGGCGCTCGCTGACGAGGAGCAGGTGCCGATCGTCGCGACGATCCCGACCCTCGAGGCGTTCGACGCCGCTGGTGATCGGGGCGTCCCGGCATGGACCGACGACGCCAAGGTCGAGGCCGTCCTCGAGCCGCTGGCGACCGCGGTCTGGTCGCTGTTCCCCGGCGTCCCGGCATCGAGCGAGCACGGGTTCCGCGGCATCCTCGCTGGCGTTCGCCGAGCGCTGCAGGGGGGTGACCGCCGATGAACGAGCTGCCCGCCGAGTTCCGCAACCGGCCGCCGGTGAGCGCGAAGACGCTCGGCTCGATCCGCGCCCGCCTGGTGGCGCGTCTTGCGCCCGAGATCCTGAACCCGTTCGACCGGACCCCGGAGCGCGAGGCGACGCTCCGGGCAGCGATCGGCGACATCCTCGCCGACCCCGAGCTCGATCTGGCCTCGACGCCAGCGATGGTCGCCTCGGTTGAGGCGGCGGTGTGCGGGCTCGGACGGCTCCAGCCGCTGGTCGACGACGCCGACGTGTCGGACATCCTCGTCAACGCGCCCGACGCGATCTTTGCCGAGCGGGCCGGTCGGCTCGAGCCGACCGACGTCGTCCTGGCGTCGGCCGACGAACTCGTCGAGATCGCCCAGCGGATCGCCGCCCTGGCCGGTCGCGAGCTGTCGGTGGCCCATCCGATCGTCGATGCCCGGATGCCCGACGGCTCGCGGGTCAACGCCGTCATCCCGCCGGTTGGTGGGCCGTACCTCGCGATCCGCAAGTTCAACCGCCTCCGGCTCGACCTCGCGCCCGGTGGCCCCCATGGCCGCGATTGGGTGACCGAGGGTGGGATGAGCCCCGAGATGGCCGACTTCCTGGCCCGGATGGTGCGGGCCAAGGCGAACGTCCTCGTGGCCGGCGAGACTGGCGCCGGCAAGACGACCCTTCTGCGCTCGCTGACCGACCTGTTCGACCCGGCCGAGCGCGTCGGCGTCGTCGAGGACACGGCCGAGCTCGCGCTCGAGAGCCCCGACCGCTTCAACCTCGAGACGATCCACCCGCACGACCTCGCGACCGGCGAGGCCGAGAGCCGCCTGCTCGATGTCGGCGATCTCGTCGCGAATGCCCTCCGGATGCGGCCTGATCGGCTGATCGTCGGGGAGATCCGCCTCCCGAAGGAGGCCTTCTATACCCTGCAGGCTCTCCACACCGGGCACGACGGGTCCGCGACGACGATCCACGCGAGCTCGGCCGAGGACGCGCTGTTCCGTCTGGAGCTGCTCGCCCGTCAGTCCATGAAGGATCTGGCCGTCGCCGACTTGCGGACGTACATCGCGCGCGTTTTCGATCTCGTACTCGTCCTGCGCCGCCTGCGGTCGGGGCGGCGGATCGTGCGCCAGATCGCGGCCCTCGACGGCGTCGGCCCCGACGCGTCGTACCGCCTGGTCGACGTCTACCGCAGCGTCCGGACCGACGGCGGCGACTCCGTGACCTGGGTCGCCTCGGACGGCTGGCAGCCGCCCGATCGGCTCGCGTCGCGGATGGAGCTCGAGGCGTAGGGATGGACACGAGGCTGCTGAGCTCGATCCTAGCCGGCGTCGCGGTCTTCTTCGGCCTCCTCGCCCTGTTCCCTGGCGCGGCCCAGGGACCCGAGTCGAGCGTCCGCGAGACGATCCGCGGCTGGTGGGGCCGGCGGGTGGCCGGCGCGGCCGAGCTCATTGCCAAGGCCCGCCTCGAGTTCTCGCCGCGAACGCTGATTGCGATCACGATCGCCGGCCCGCTGGTGCTGGGTTCGCTCGGCCTCTTGTTGTCGCCCCTCGTCGCCCTGGTGGGCGTCGGCGTCGGGTTGCTTCTCCCGCGCGCGTACCTCGACTACCTCGTTCGCGGCGAGGCCCGGGCGGCCGACGAGGACGCGCCGCGGATTCTGCGGGCGATGGTCAACCGGGCCGCGGCGGGCGGCACGTACCCCGACCTCCTCGCGGCCGCGGCGGAGGCGGCGCGCCACCGCTGGGTGCGCTCGGACTTCGAGGAGGCGCAGGCCCGCTACTACGCCGCGGAGCCGCCGGCCGACATTCTGCTCGGGCTACGCCGACGCCAAGCCAGCCGGAACCTGCGCCTGGTGGTCGATGCGCTCGCGGTCGCGATCCGGACCCAGCAGCCGGCGTCGGCGGCGGGTCAGGTGCTCGCGACGCTCGGCGAGGCGGTCCGGGCCAACCGGTCGATCGCCCGCCAGGCGGCCGCCGAGAGCCGCGGCCTCCGGATGCAGGCGGCGATCCTCGCGATCGTCATCCCGGCGATGTTCCTGTACCTGTCGGCCGTCAACCCCGAGCTCGTCGCGCCGGTCACCTCGACCGCGCTCGGCCAGTACGTCCTCCTGCCGGCAGCGGTGCTGCTCGAGATCCTCGGGATCGTCCTGTCCTGGCGGGTCACGAGGCTCGAGGCGTAAGCGATGGACACCGTTCTGCTGAGCTCGATCCTGACCGGTGTCGCCGTGTTCAGCCTGCTCATGTTCATCTTCGATCTATGGCTGTTTCCGCCCCAGCCCAAGCTCGACGCGGTCCGCGCGAGCGTCCTCCCGCGCGAGCGCTACGAGCGACTCGTCACGGCGGACCGGCCGTGGTGGGAGCGGCTCCTGGCGCCAGTCGCGGCGAGGCTGGGCAAGGCGATGCCGGCCCTCGCGTCGCAGGTTAGCGAGCGCGACATCGTCCGGGCCGGGTTCGACCCGGCGACGCTCACGCCGGCCGAGGTCTACGCGGCGAAGCTCGTCCTCGGTGTCGCCATCCTGGGCATCGGGCTCGCGCTGACGCCGCTGTTCGAGTTCGCTCTCATCGTCGCCCTGCCGATCGCCTTCATCGGCTACATCTTCCCGACCGAGTACCTCGGTTCGCTCGGTCGGCGCCGTAAGGCGCAGCTCATGCGCGAGCTGCCCGACTTCCTTGCACTCGTGCGGCCGCTGTCCGAGAGCCCCGGGCTCGAGAAGGCGATGGCCAGGGTCGCCGACGAGCTTCACGCGGCCTCGGAGGGCGAGAACCTCCTCGCCCACCAAGTTCGCTCGGCGATCGCCGCGTACGGCACCGGGGTCAACTTCTTCGCCGCCCTGGCCGACGTCGCCGCGGCGGCTGACTTGGAAGAGCTCGACGAGCTGGCTGGCGCCCTGGGTCAGGCCCGCCGAACTGGCAAGGGCGTGCCAGACGTCCTCGCCGAGCACGAGCGCTCGCTTCGGGAGGCAGAGCGCAACCGGCTGCTAGGCGCCGCATCGACGGTCCAGCCGAAGCTCGCAGGGATCCTCGCCGTGATCTATCTGCCCATGTTCCTCGTGCTGATCGTCGTGCCCCTGTTCCTGTCGACACTCGGACGGATCTAGAAGGAGGGTCGAGCATGCTGAGACACGTCGCATCGCTCCTGCGTCGAGCCTGGGCGGTCATTCACGCTGACCAGCGCGGGCTCACGACGCTCGAGTACGTCATCGCGGCCGGGATCATCCTCGTCGTTCTGGCGGCCGCCATCCTCGCCTGGAACAACGGGCTCGCGACTCGGATCGGCGAGCTCGTCGGACAGCTGCTGGGCCAGTGACGACGACGGCGCGACCCGGCAGCCGGAGCGATCGCCGCCGCGGCGAGCGCGGAGTCGCGACGGTCGAAGCCGTCCTCGTCGTGCCGCTCGTCCTCGTGCCAATCCTCTTCGCTGTCGTCGTCTTTGGCGATCTCTGGCACACGCGGCTCGTCCTCGACGCCGCGGCCGCCGCTGGAGCTCGCCAAGCGGCGGTGGTCGGCGGCGACGGCTCGGTCGTCCGGACGCGGATCGCGACAGAGCTGACCGACGGCGGGCTCGACGCCGAGCGCGTCCGGGTCGTCGTCGAGCCGGCGGTCGCCGCATGGGGCGAACCGATCCGGGTCCAGGTCTCGATTGACGAGGAAGCCTCGATCCCGTTCGCCGGCAGCTGGGCGGTGCCGCTCGAGGCCGAGTTCGTGACCCGCAGCGAGGTGACCCGGTGACGGCCCGGTGCTCGGGCGAGCGCGGCCAGGTGGCCGTCTACGCGGTGCTGCTCTTCCCGATGCTCATGCTCGTCCTCGCCCTCGTCCTGGCCGTCGGGACGATCGAGAACCTCCGGACGCGGCTTCGGGCCCAGCTTGACATGGCCGCGCTGACGGCGACCCAGGCGCTCGATCCAGCGGCCCTCGCCGCCGGCGAGGCGCCAGGGCTTCAGGTGGCCGAGGCCGAGCGGCTTGCCCGCGAGTACCTCGCTCGGAACCTCGCCGCGACAGGAGACGTGCTCGTCGCTTCCCCGTCCGAGATCGCGGCAGCAGCCCAGGTCGTCATCTCCAACGAGCCGGGCACCGATCCGATCAGCGGTGCGTCGAACACCGCGCCGACCGTGAGCATCGAGATCTCGGCGCCCGCGCGGATTCCGCTACTTGGGCTGGCGGGCATTGGGCCGATCGTGACCCTCACGATCGACGGCTCCGCGTCGGCGAGGACGTGACGTGAACCGCGTCCCGGAGCGCAGCCGGCCGCTGGTCATCGCCGCGACTGGCGTCGTTGTGGTCCTGCTCGTCGCCGGCGCCGTCCTGCTCCTCGGGCAGCTCGGTTCGTCCCCGACGCCATCGACATCCGTGCCACCCTCCGCGACAGCCTCAGCATCGCCGAACTCGTCCACGCCAGAAGGCGCTGTGCGGGCCATGTTCGAGGCGTTCGCTCGAGCTCGACCGACCAATGACGCGAGCCTCGTCCTGCCGTTCGTGACCTCCGAGGACTCGTCGGCGTACCTGTCCGTGAAAGGGTTCCTCGACGGACAGGCGGGGCTCAAGCAAGGCGCTGTAATCACCGACCAGCGCTTCGATGATCTCTCCGTCGAGATGGGCGACGGCACCGCCACGGTCACGTTCACGTACATCGAGACGGGGTACCTCATCAGCACCGAATCTGGCGAGCCGCTCGGATCACCTGCCGCGACCGAGCCGGCGCGGATCGTGGCGCAAGTCGTCCGCCAGGGGTCGACGTGGCTGGTAGATGAATACGAGTCGACGTCATGAGGCGATCGATCGCCACCAGTGCCTTGGTGGCCATCCTCTTCAGCTCCTCCGTCGCGGTCGGCGTCAGGGCCGCTGACCCGACGCCCCCGCCCGGGGGTGGGCTGCCGTCGCCAGTCGCCGTAACGGTCTCCAAGTGGTCGTCCGACAACGGCCACGGCTACGTGGGCGTGAAGGCGACGGGCGAGTGGGCGCCGCCGGCCGAGAAGAGGACCCGACTCCGCACCAAGTTCTACTCGGAGTGGCAGAACATGGGCAATCCCAGCGCCTACTGCCACGCCTGGTGGGTCTGGGTTCACCGCACCGCCGACGATCTTGTCGTCAACTTCGACAGCCCGGTCTCGATGGTGCTCTGTGGTTCGGAGCCGGCGATCGGCGTCAACCCGTCCGGGTTTGGCGACCTCAGTCTGTATCTCGAAGTCGGCGTCGATCCGGTGACGGCGCCGGCCCGCTCGGAACGTAACGTCAGCGCCGAGCTCACAAAGGGCTGGCGCGACTGGATCGACGACGCGATCGCCGCGTACATCCGGCCGGACACGGTTCGGGTCGACCGCTGGACCGTCGACTTCGGCGACGGGGCGAGGCGGACATTCCCCGGCGACGGCTCGGACCGCCTTGACACCACCCACGCGTACGAGGCGGGCGAGTTCGACGTCATCGCCACCGCCCGCGTCGTCGGCGAGGCGTACGGCGCGTTCTTCACGCCGGACGGTGTGCCGTTTGAGGATGTCGTGCCGTTCGAGCTCGACATAAGCAATCTCGCGTCCGGGACGGCGCTGCCGATCGAGTACGTGCCGCCCGTCGTCGCGCCTGGCGGCAGTCCCTCGGGCACGATGCCCGGCGGCCAGACCGTCGCCGCGGATGCAGCGGGCCACGCCCAGATCTTCTGGCCGCGGGGCCTGCCGTGCGACCTGTTCGTCCGGGCGATCGTCGAGGAGGAGGGATTCATGCGCTCGGGAGGCGTCGTCATCGGCGGGGCGACGACGCGGCTCGTGAGCTTCCGCTACCTCGCGGGCACGAACGACGCTTCCGATGGCTCGCCGCCCGGCACGTACGACGCCGGCGACGCGATCCGAATCCAGTGGAACACGCCGCTGCCAGACGGCGGGTCGTATCCGATCCGGGTCGAGCTGACGGTCGAGACGACATACGGCGACGGCACCGTCCGGACGTTCGAGTTCTCGGGCTCCATCGCCGTCACCGTCGTGTACTCCGCGATCAGCCATTGATGGAAGGAGGATCACGATGAGAGCACGCCGCGGCGTCTACCTCGCCTTCTTCCTGCTCGCGGCACTGGGCGCCAGCGCGCTCGTCTTCGTCGCCCAGCCGCGGAACGGGGTCGTCCGGGCGAGCACCGACATCCCCGTCCTGACGCCGATCACCGCGGACATGGTTCAGCTCGTCAGCGTTAGCCCGGCGGACGCCCCGGCCAACGCGGCACGGCGCGTCGACGACGTCGTCGGCAAGTACGCGTCGGCGCCGATCCTGGCCGGACAGGACGTCGACGTTCGCGTGCTCGAGACGAACCCGGGTCAGTTGGCGTTCGGCTTCGGCGCGCCGCTCGAGGCCGGCCAGGTCGCGTTTGCGATCCCCGTTGAGCCCGGCCAGGCGGTCGGCGGCGCACTGGTTCCGGGCGCGCGCGTCGACATCGTCGCCGTGCCGAACGCCCTCAAGACGCAAGTGTCGGGCACCGACGCGCCGTCAGCGGTCGTCCTCGGCCAGGGCCTCGTCGTCCTCACGATCCGGACGCCCGAGGGCCGCCAGTTGGGAGGCGAGGAGGCAGCGGACTCAGCGCGTGTGGTCATCCCGCCCAAGCTCGGCTCAGTCGTCGTCGCGATCCCGGCCGCCCGGTTACCCGAGTTCGCCGAGGCCGCCCTCTCGTCGACGTTCTACCTCGCCTTGAGCCCGGTGGCCGCGCCGTGAGGTTGCCGTCGCCCGCAGTCCGTGATCGCCAGCGCGCCGAGCCCCGGCCATCGCCAACCTGGCCGGCCGCGTCCCTCGAGGACCAGGCATTTCGCGCCGGCGGCCGATTGACCGGTGGCATCGAGCTCGCGGCGCTCAACATCGAGCTCATGGCCGAGGCCGAACGCGAGGCTGCGCTCGAGAACCTCGCGGCGCTCTACGACGCGATCCCGGGGCCGTTCCAGCTCCTGTCGGTCCCGACCGGTCGCAACCCGGCCGAGCATCTCGACGCGATCCGGCCGGCCGTCGACGCACAGGGCGAGCGCGTGTTCCGGCCCTACACCGCCAACTATCACGAGATCTCGACCGCGCCGGCCCGACCTCCTCGGCGGACCGTCCTGCTGGTCACCACTGCGACCGATGCCGAGCTGGCGCGGTCGCTCGACCTCGTTCGCCGCGTCGCCGAGGAGCGCGGGTTCGATGTCCACCCCCTCGACGCGACGGCGATCTCGGCCATGTGGTCGGAGATCGCCCGGGCCGGCGACGAGTACCGGATCAGGGCCGGATACGCCGAGGGGCCGGGCATGGTAACGGCCCTGCACCTCGGGCGGCGCTGGCCGGGCGAGGTCGCGCCCGGATGGCTCGGGGGACTGCTCGCGATCGACGGCCTCGTCGCCGCGTCGATGCGGGTCCGGCCGCTGAACCGGGCCGAGGCGATGGCGTTCATGACGACGCGCCTTCGCGTGGTCCGCGCGAGCGACCGGCTGGCGGCCGAGCGGGGCGAGGTCGCCGACGCGGAGCGCGAGCGCCTCGACGCCACGGCGGTCGCGGCCCGCCGCTCGGTGGCGGCGGGGGCCGGGCGGATCTACTTCGTCGACATCGTCCTGCTGCTCGCGGCGCCCGATCGGGCAGTCCTCTCGGAGCGGCTCGAGACGATCCGGCTGGAGGCGCGAAGCCTCGGGGTCGAGGTCGAGACGGCGACCCTGCGGATCGGCGACGCCTGGGCCTCCGTCCTACCGGGGCCCGCACCTGACTGGATCGGCGAGCGCAATCTCGACTCAGGGTCTCTCGCGGCCTCGCTCCTCCACGCGGCCTCGGACCTCTATGAGCCGGCCGGCCACCTATACGGCCGCGCGCGAACGACGGGCGCGCCGATCGTCATCGACCGCTTTGCCCACGAGAGCCACAACGCGATCGTCCTCGGCCAGACCGGCAAGGGCAAGACGATGTTCACCGGCGCCGAGATGGCCCGCTGCTTCATGCGCAGCATCCGGGTGCTCGGGGTCGATCCCCTGGGCGACTACCGGCGGCTCGTCGACACGCTCGGCGGCACGTACGTCGAGCTCGGCGCCGGCGCAGGCATCAACCCGCTCGCCCCCGGTGAGATCCGGACCGAGGCAGCGTTCGCGGCCAGGCTCGCGCTGATCGGCCGGCTCGTGACGGCCATGGCGGGCGGCCTCTCGCGCGACGAACGGCCCGCCCTCGATCGCGCCATCCGCGCCACGTACGAGGCCGCCGGCATCGGTCCCGATCCTGCGACGCACGATCGCCGCCCGCCGACGCTCGCGAACCTTGTCGAGCAACTGGGTGAGGGCCGCGGCGGCGAAGCGCTGGCGGGCCGCCTCGAGCCGTGGGCGACCGGCTCGCTCGCATCGATCTTCACTGCCGACGCCGCGCTGCCGATGGACGCCCGACTGCTCGTCATCGGGCTCGACGCGATCGGTGACCCGGACGTCCGGGCGGTGGCGCAGCTGGCTGCGCTGTCCGTCCTGTGGGACGCGATCCGGCGCGACAAGGAGCGCAAGCTCGTGGTCGTCGACGAAGCCTGGAAGGTGATGCGCCAGCCGTCGGGTTCCGAGTTCGTCGAGGAGCTCGCGCGCTCGGCCCGCCACTACCACGCCGGGCTCCAGCTCTCGACCCAGGACATCGCGGAGTTCCTGCGCTCCGACTTCGGCGAGGCGATCGTCAAGCAATGCGACATCCGGGTGCTGCTCGGTCAGACGCCCGAGGGTGTCGACGCGCTCGGCCGCTACTTCGATCTCACAGCGGCTGAGCGCCGCTCGCTTCTCCACGCCAGACCCGGCGAGGGCCTCCTGTTCGTTGGCCAGAGCCACGTCGCGTTCGAGGCCAAGGTCTCGAATCGCGAGTACGAGTGGCTGACGACCCGTCCAGCCGACCTGCTCGGCCAGTCCCATTCGAGGTACGACGCCCCGAATAGCACGTGAGGCGGGTCGGGTGCGGCTGCGCGGCGATCGGCTGCGCAATCCCCCTCGTCTGCATCCTCATCCTGTTCGGCGCGGTCGGGATCCTCACCGGGCGCTGGGCGGCGCTCGCCGCCCCCGACGTGCCCGACGCGCCGCCGGCGGTCGCCGATATCCCGCCCCGCTACCTCGCCCTGTACCGCGACGCCGCCGCTCGTTTCGGACTCGACTGGCCGGTCCTCGCCGCGGTCGGGCGGGTCGAGACGAACCACGGCCGAAACCGCAACGGCTGCGATCCGAACTACGCCGGCGCCCGCGGGCCGATGCAGTTCCTCGCGCCGACGTTCGTCCACGCCGCCAAGCTCGCGGGTCTCGAGGACGCCGACATCTGCGATCCGGCGGATGCGATCCCCGCCGCGGCGGCGTACCTCAAGTCGAACGGCGCGCCCGCCGACTGGCAGCGCGCCCTCTTCCGCTACAACCCGGCTGACTGGTACCCGCCGCTGGTCATGGGCTGGGCCGAACGCTACGGCTACGGCACCCGCGTCGTCTGGCCGGTCGATGGTGGCCGGATCAGCCAGGGATTCGGACCGACCTCGTTCGCCCTCGAGCCGCCGCTCTGCTTCGAGGGCCGTTGCTACGACCACTTCCACGACGGGCTCGACATCGCGGCGCCGCTCGGGACGCCGGTCCGGGCGATCGCCGCGGGCCGGGTCACGATCGCGGGGTGGGTGGCCGGTGGCGCGGTGCTCGTCGAGATCGAGCACGCACCGGGCGTGCTCAGCCGCTACGGCCACCTCGAGCCGGATCTCCGCGTCCGGGTCGGCCACTCGGTCTCTGCAGGCGACGTCGTTGGCTCGATCGGCCTGACGGGCAACACGACGGGACCCCACCTCCACTTCGAGATCTACAGCTCGGGCGAGCCGGTCGACCCGCTGCTCGTCCTGCCCCCGAGACGATGAAGGAGTCTCATCGATGATCCAGCCGATCCTCGATCTGTTCGTCATCCTCGCCGTTGTCGGCGGGGGCGTCCTCGTCGCGGGTGTCACAATTGCCTTCGCGCCCCGCCTCATCGGACGCCTCCGGCAGCGTGCGTACGAGCGGGCCGCGTCCGCCGAGCTCGTCCGCCTCGAGCTGACACCGGCCCGGGCCGGCGAGATCGACGCAGATCAGGCGACCGCGATGATTCGCGGGCTGCATCCCCGCCAACGGCGCGGCTTCGACCGATGGCGGGTCGGCTGGCCGAGGTCCGAGCTCCGGGTCGTGTGGCGCGACGGGACCTTGAGCTGGCAGGTCGAGGGCCATCGCCAGGTGCTCGATGAGTTCGCGGTCAGCCACCGCGCCCTCCACCTCGTCGCCGAGACCCGGCCGGTCGAGCGGCTCGAGGCGCCGGCTGTGGCGACGGCCGTCGCCCGCCTTGTGCGGCCGTCCTCGTGGCCACTGCGGGTCGCCGAGGTGCCCGGCGACCGTGTGCTCCACCGGCTCGCCGCGGCGCTCGAGGTCGCCGTGCAGGCCGGCATCGAGGTCCGCTACCGGGTCCACCTCCGCCCGGTCCCGGCGGAGCGGTGGCGGGAGGCGGTCGACCCGGAACCCGGGGGCTCCCGGTCAATCCTCGGCCTCGTAGCCGAGGCGGTCGCCGACGGACTGCTGTTCCGCGAGTCGGGCTCCGGTCGGGAGGCCCCGGTGGCACCGAGCGCCCTCGAGCGCGACGCCCGGACGCGCAAACGGCGCGGCGCCGCGGGCTTCGAGACCGCGCTACTCATCGAGGTCGCGGGCACGACGTTCGAGGCCGCGAAGGCCCTTCTGTGGCGCCTTACCGACGCGACCGACTCGCTCGCCGACGCCGGCCAGGAGATCCGCTGGGAGGTCGTGCCAGGAACGGTCAAGGAGGCGCCGGGATCCCAGCTCGCCGACTGGGAGGTCGCCCAGCTGTGGTACCTGCCCGACGAGACATTCGACGCGGCCGAGTTGCCGCGGCCTCGACCGCTCGCCGGCGCCCTGCCGCCGGCCCAGCCTGCGAGCAGCGGGGTCGTCGTCGGCGCGAACGGCGAGCGGCCGCTCGCCATCCCGCTCGCAACGCTCGACCGGCACCTCGCGGTCGTCGGGTCCACGGGATCGGGCAAGAGCACCCTGCTCCTGCAGCTCGTGACCGGCCTCCTCGACACAAGCTGGGGCTCGACCGTGATCGACCCCCACGGCGACCTCGTCGCCGACATCCTCGCCCGCATCCCGTCGCGCCACGCCGATCGGGTCCACGTGCTGCGCCTCGCCGACCTCGACCACCCACGCAGCTTCAACTTCTTCGAGCGTCGCACGCCCGCGGAGGGCCAGCTCGTCGTGTCCGAGTTCGCCGCGCTGTTCGAGGACTTGTGGCCCCGCTTCACCGGCCCGCGGATGCTCGACATCCTCCGCTACGCGGCGATGACGATGCTGTCGGACCCCGAGCCGCAGACGGTCCTCGAGCTCGACCGGATCCTGTCCGACGAGGAGTATCGGCGGCCGTACATCGACAAGGCGACCGACCCCGCGGTCCAGAACTACTGGCGGACGCGCTGGCCGTCGAAGGGCAGCGACGACTCGTCGGTCGGAGCGGTCCAGAACAAGCTCGGCGCATTCATCGCGTACGACTCGATCCGTGCCGTCGTTGGTCAAGGCACGTCGACGCTTCGGCCGCGGACGATCATGGACCGCGGCGACGTGCTCCTGGTCGACCTGTCGGGTGTCGGCGGCGACAACGCCTCGATCATGGGCGGGATGCTCATCGCCCGCTATCGGATCGACGCGCTCGGCCGCCAGGGGACCGACCCGGCCAGCCGGCGGCCGCACCTGCTCGTGGTCGATGAGACGCCGCGCTTCTCGACACGGGCACTCGGCGGCCTGATGAACGAGGGCCGCAAGTTCGCGGTCACGGTCGGGCTCGCGACCCAGACCCTCAAGGACATCGGCGCGGCGCTCGGTGCCACGGCCGTTGCCAACGCGGGCACGATCGCGCTCATGTCGCCCGGTCTCGAGGACGCGAAGGCGCTGGCGCCCCTGTTCGCGCCACTGACCGCCGCCGACCTGCTCGGCATGGAGCGCCACGAGATGGCGCTCAAGACCGCGGGACCCGCCGGCCGCGACGTCGTCTACGGCGGGATCGTCCCGCCTCCCGGATCGGCCGACGCGGCGGTCGCTCGCGCCATCCTCGCCGCTAGCAACGAGCGCGACGCGCGACCGCGTGCCGAAGTGGCAGCTGAGGTCACCGAGCGACTGACCCGGATGCCCGCACCGGCCTCGAACGCCGCCGAAGGGACGGACGAGACGCCGGTCGCCGCGGGGCCAACAGCTTCGACCGGGTCGACCGCCGACCGGGCGACGCTCAAGTCCAGGCGGCGCCGAAGCGGCAACCGCCGCTGACGTCGGTCGCGAGCGTGAGTCGCCGGATTGGTCGCGGGATCGGTCGCTGGGTTGGTCGTCCGGGCGACCGTTCAGCGACCGTCTCTGAACGGGGAATCGGCAGGTCGCTTCGGGGACGGTCGGTATGAGCAACCCCTTCCGCACCGCGACCGACGTCCTCGGCATCGACATCGGCCTGCTCCACTACCGCGACCGGGCCGTGCTGCGCATCCTCGACCGCGCGGAGGTAGCGACGCCCCGCCAACTCGCGATCCTTGCGTACGGCCACCGCAGGGTCGCCCAGCGTCGTCTGCTCCGCCTCTGGCACGCCGGGCTGCTCGAGCGCGCGATCGTGCCCCACGCTCAGCGCGGCGGCGCCGAGATCGCCTACCGTCTGAGCGATCGCGCCCGCCGTCGGCTCGGCGACACGGCGACCCGCTCCCGTGGCGTGAACCGGCTCGGCCACGCCCTCGACGTCGTCGAGACGATCTGTGCGCTCGTCACCGCCAACGGAGACCCACGCACCTGCTCGCCGGTCCGCCTGTGGCTCGACGAGCCGAATGCGGCCGCTATCCTCGGTACCCCACCGTTCCCCGACGCCGTCGTCGTGCTCGAGCGCACCAATCGGACAGGCGTCGTCTGCCTCGAGATCGACGAGGCGACGCAGCGCCGGGCGGTGATTGAGGCGAAACTCAACGGCTATCGGACCCTGCTTGAGGCCAATCCGACCTGGGTCGTCCTCTTCGTCGTGCCTTCGCCCCGTCGCGCACGCTGGCTGCGTGTTGTCTCCGGCGACGTCGATCGACGCCTGGCATCCCGATCGTGGGTTACGACGCTCGGATCCCTCGGGACACGGAAACTCACCGCCGAGGTCGAATCGCTGGCAGCTTCTGGGCCCATGGCGCTCGAACGACTGCTCGCAGACCCGGTACGCGCGTTCGCCGAGGCCCCGGTTGCCACCGAGGCATGGCTGAAGCTGCTTGGCGAGGGCGGACTTGAGGCATGGGACGGGTCTGGTGGCAATCCCGGGGCACGGCAGCTGACGAAGCTCGCGATTGGTCGAGGACCGACCGCTGGTCCCTGACGCGAGTTGGTGTGCTGCGCCGGCCACGTCACCTCTGGCATGGTCGGCCGCTCGGGTGGACCGCGCACGAAGCGCGCGTTCACCGTTAGACCGCGGGCTCGGCCCCGTTTCGGCTGCGGAGCGGGCCGAATGCACCCTCAGCGGCGAGATCGGCGATCTGCGCATCGGTCATGCCGAGGTCGCGGAGCACCGATCGATTGTCTGCCCCAAGGTCGGGTCCGCGCGCGTACGTTGGCCTGAACCCACCGAGTGCCAGCGGGAGCCCCACAGAGCGGACGGTCCCGAAGATCGGGTGCGGGAACTCGGCGAGCATCCGACGAGACGCCAGTTCGTCGATCGCCAACGCGTCCCTGAGCGAGCGCACCGGTGCAATCGGGATGCGCCCGCGAAGGCGCTCGAGCCAGAGTCCAGTGGTCTCAGCTGCGAAACGCGCCGACAGGCGGGCGAGCAGGTCGGCGCGGTGCCGCGATCTCGACTCGAAGTCCAAGAACCGCGGATCGTCTGCAAGCTCGGGCAATCCCATCCCTTCCACGAGGGCTCGGAAGAACTTCTCTTTCGGCGTCGCGACGGCGATGTACCCGTCGGCGGTGGGGAAGAACTGAAACGGCACCACGCTCGGATGGCCCGACATCGGCTGCCGCTCCGTGATGAAGCCGCCCGTTAGGTACCACGTGGCCGGATACGTGAGCATGGCGAGGGCGGAGTCGTACAGGCTGGTGTCGACGTCGCGCCCCACGCCGGTCCGACGCGCGTCAAACACGGCGACCATGAGCCCGAGCGCGGCCGTCAACCCCGCGATGTAGTCGACGAGCGACAGCCCGCTCTTCGTGGGGGGCCCATCCGGAGCCCCTGTCAAGGCTGCCCACCCGGATTCCGCCTGAATTAGCGCGTCATAACCCGGGAGCCTAGCAGACGGACCCTCGCGGCCGTACCCGGTCAGCGAGACGCACACGATTGCTGGGTTGCTCGGAGCGAGTGTCTCGTACGTCAGACCGAGGCGCTCGGGTTGATCGCCGCGGAGGTTGCTCACCAAGGCGTCAGCGGAAGCGACAAGCCGCTCAAGCACGGACCTTCCCGCCGGGGTCTTCAGGTCGATCGCGACGCTCCGCTTGCCCCGGTTGAACGCCTCGAAGAAGAGGCTGGTGGAGTCATGATGCCCAGGCGGGATGTACCGCGACACGTCCCCGCCCGTGCCGGGATCCTCGATCTTGATCACCTCGGCACCGAGATCGGCGAGGTACATCGTCCCGAACGGGCCGGCGCCGTACTGCTCGACGGCCACGATTCGGACTCCCGCGAGCGGGGCGGAGCGGGGTGTGGCGGGCTGGGGCGCGGCGGCACCGTGTGGCTGGTCGGTCATGGTTCTCCGAGGTTGGCTGTTCGCGCTCATTGACTTGGTACCGTTTCCAGTTACGATTGCGAGGCGATGGTGGCATCCCTCGTGGACTGCCGTCAACCCAAGCCCTCTGCTCCACCCGAGGTCACCGGATGCCACTCAAGATCGAGGCCATCGAGACGATTCCGGTTCGAGTGCCGCTGCCGTTCACCTACAAGGGCAGCTACTACGAGATGCGCAACCGGTGCACGATCATCACCCGGATCCGGACATCGGAAGGGATCCTCGGCGAGGCCTACAACGCCGACGAAGACGAGCCGACGCAGGACCGGATCCTCTCGATCATCCACGAGGAGCTCGCGCCTGCGGTTATCGGCCTCGATGCGTTCGGGACCGAGCGGGTCTGGGAGGCGATGCTTCCCGCGACCTTCGACCAGCTCCGCCCGCGCTGGTACGCGATGCAGGCAATTGCCTGCATCGACACGGCCGTGTGGGACGCCGTTGGCAAGGCGATGGGCCAGCCCCTGTGGCGCCTCTGGGGCGGCTATCGCGACCGGGTGCCGATGATCGGCATCGGCGGGTACTACATCCCCGAGAACGACAGCACGAAGGGTCAGGAGATCGAGCGCGAGATCGACTTCTTCAGATCCGAGCAGGGGATGGTGGGGATGAAGTTCAAGGTCGGTGCCGAGCCCCCGGCCGTGGATGCATCGCGGCTCGCCCGCGCTCGGCGACATGCGGGCGATGACTTCCTGTTTGTGGTCGACGCGAACCAGGGCTACACCGTGAGCGAGGCGCTCGAGTTTCTTGACGCCGTGCGCGCTGAAGGGATCACCATCCGTTGGTTCGAGGAGCCGACGCGGTGGCATGCCGACTTTCGCGGCTTGCGTGACATTCGGCTTCGCGGCAACGTGGATGTTGCCGCCGGACAGAGCGAAATCAGCCGCGCGGGGATGCGCGAGATGATGGCGGCGGGCGCGATCGATATCAGCAACTTCGACGCCTCATGGGGTGGCGGACCCACCGAGTGGCGAAGGATTGCCGCCCTGGCCGCCGCCTTTGAGGTTCGGCTCGGCCATCACGAGGAGGCACAAGTCGCCGCGCACTTGCTCGCCTCCCAGCCCCACGGGACCTACGTCGAGGCGTTCTCGCCCGTCCGCGACCCCATCTTCTGGAACATGATCGAGAACCGGCCCGATCTCGTTGACGGCCAACTGCCGCTGCCGGATAGCCCCGGGCTGGGCTGGGTTCTCGACGAAGCCTTCATCGACAAATACCGCGTCGACCGCTGAGCGTTTGGACCGCTCGGCGACTGACCCAGAGTCGGAACGCTGTCCCGCGAGGTTGACTGCGAGTCTACGAAGGCAACTCCAGTTCGGTCGATGGGTTCGCCGGGAACAACGGGTCCGGGCCGGTCCAGCCCCAAGCCAGATACCCGCCATCAACGGGAATCGCCGCGCCGGTAACGTACGATGCCGCATCGGAGCATAGCCACGCGACGGTGTTCGCGACCTCATTCGGAGTGCCGAGGCGACCCAAAGCGGTCAGTGATGCTCGGGTGCGGAAGTCGATTCGACCGGCCTGAGCCATTGCCGCGGAGCCTTCGGTCTGAATGAAGCCAGGCAGCACGCAATTCACGCGGATCCCGAGGCCGCCCCACTCCACCGCCAGGACGCGGGTGAGCCCCTCGAGGGATGCCTTTGCCGCAGTGTACGCGGCGCGCCCGGGAAAGCCGCGATGGGCAGCGACGGAGCTGACGTTCACGATCGCTCCCGCCGGCGACTGTCGGAGATGCGGGAACGCGGCCCGGGCCACACGGAAGGGACCACTCTGATCCACGTCGAGCTCTCGCATCCAGGCTTCATCCGGGACATCTTCGGTCCGCATCGGCTGCACGATCGCCGCGTTGTTGACCACGACGTCCAATCGCCCGAACTCGCCGACGACCTGCTCGATGGCGCGGTCGACCGCCTTCGAATCCGAGACGTCGCACACGAGCGGAGCACCCGTGCCGGCCGCCGCCACCGTTTCGGCAACACCATCGAGTGTGAGGTCTGCTGCGGCGATCGAGTAGCCGTCTCGCGCCAGGGCGAGGGCGATGGCGCGGCCGATGCCCCGCCCGGCGCCAGTGATGAAGGCCGCCCGTCGACCTTCGTGCTGGGCTGTTGTCTGCGAAGCGCTCACCCTTGTCTAGACCATGACCCAGCCGCCATCGGCATGAAGGGTGGCCCCGTGTACCCAGCTCGCGTCGTCGCTTGCGAGAAACGAGACGACGGAGGCGACCTCGGAGGGGTCAGCATACCGGTGCAGGGGGATCTGCGCGAGCAGCCGCTCGCGATCGACGTCTGACGTCTCGGCCATCGCGGTCTGGACACCGCCCGGGGCGACCGCGTTGATGTTGACTCCGGCGGCGCCGAACTCGCGGGCGAGGCCCTTCGTCAGCGCGATCAGTCCACCCTTGGTCGCGCCGTAGACCGTCGACTGAAGCATGCCCCCGGTGCGGCCACCGACACTGGCCACATTCACGATCCGGCCCCAGCGGCGGTCGGTCATCCCCGGGAGGAGCGCCTGCGCGAGGAGGAACGGGGCGCGCAGGTTGACGGCGAACAGAAGGTCGATGTCGTCGACCTCGTACTCAAGGGCGCTCTTGCGAATGAGGACCGCCGCATTGTTCACGAGGATGTCGACTGGTCCGACCGCGACGGCGAGGCCACGACAGGCATCAGGATCGGCCAAGTCGACGCGATGGACCTCGCGGAACTCTGCGCCACCATGGTCTCGGATGTCTGCTCCGACGACCGAGCACCCATCCCTGGCGAGTCTCGCGGCAATCGCCCTGCCGATCCCCTGTGCGCTGCCAGTCACCAGCGCCACTCGTTGCGCCACCGAGATCCTCCTGCGCGTTGGCGACGCCGGCGGGCGCCGGCGCTGCTACTATACGGGTGCCGGAAACGAAACTGCAATCGCTACCAGCCGAGTGCACCCGCAGAGGAGAACGGATGTCCGTGATTGGTGACACCGTCCCACATCGGCGGAGTGTGGTCCGAACGGTCTTGGGCGATATCGAGCCCGGCGCGCTCGGACCGACCATGTGTCACGAGCACCTGCTCGTCGACCAGCGGGCTGTCTCGTTCCGTGAGCCGTCCAACCCGGCCGACCGCGACCTTGCATCCCGTCCGGTCGGCATCGACATCCTCGGTTGGATCCAGTGGAACTGGATGAACAACCAGGACAACCTCGTCCTCGACAGCGAGAGCGATGCCGTGAGCGAGCTCGCCCGGTACGCCCAAGCTGGTGGCCGGTCGATCATCGACTGCACGCTGCCGGGTATCGGTCGAGATCCGCAGGCGATGGCCCGCATATCGCTGGCCACGGGTGTCAATGTCGTGATGGGGTCGGGCTACTACGTCGAGCAGACACACCCGGCTAGTGTGGCCTCGATGTCGGAGGACGACATCACCCAGGAGATCATCCGCGAGTTCACTGAGGGTGTGGGGACGTCCGGCATCCGAGCAGGGTCAATCGGCGAGATCGGGAGTTCCTGGCCGATGACAGATGAGGAGGCCAAGGTCTTTCGAGCCGCCGGGCGTGCCCAGCGCGAACTGGGCTGCGCCTTGACCACCCATCCGGGGCGCGATCCTGATTCGCCCCTCCAGATCATCGGATTGCTGCGCTCGGTCGGGGCGGACTTGGAGCGAGTCGTGATCGGCCACATCGAGCGGACAACCATGGATCTCGATGCACAGAAACGCATCGCGGACGTTGGCTGTTACGTCGAGTTCGACCTGTTCGGGACCGAGATCACGGCCACGTTTCCCTACCAGGAGTACGGCATTGACATGCCCAGCGACGCCCAACGTCTACTGGCGATTGCCCGACTCGACGGGGACGGTTACGGGAACCGGATCCTCGTTGCGCACGACGTGGGCACCAAGCACCGGACCCGGCGCTACGGCGGAGTCGGCTACGACCACTTCCTGCGTGACGTCGTGCCATGGATGGAGAGGCGCGGCCTCGGCCCCGACCTGGTCACGCGACTCGTCGAGGACAACCCTCGCCGCGCGTTCGCGATCACTGTCTGACTATGGAGGGGACCGTCGCCAGCGCCCGGGTTCTCGTGGGCCAGTTCATCCTTGAGGCCAACTCGTTCGCCCCGGGCAGCACCACTGTCGCGGATTTCGAGCCCGCCGGCCTGTACCGCGGTCCGGAGCTCAGGCGCGACCGCCTCACGGAGACGAACGAACTCACTGCCGCCTGGGACGTTCTCGCCTCGGCGGGCGTCGATCTCGTGCCGACGATTCGGGCATGGGCCGCCGCACGGCCGCCGCTCGACCCGGCAGCCTGGCAGGAGATCCGCGACTCGATCCTGTTCGCGGCTGACCAGTCTATTGACGGTGTCTTCCTCTCCCTCCACGGCGCGTCGCTGGCTCACGGCCAGGACGACCCGGAAGGGGACCTGCTCGCCCGTCTGCGCGATCGGCTCAGACCCGGCGTCCCGATCGCGATCAGCCTTGATTGCCACGCCGGGTGGACGCGCGCGATGGAAGAGGGATGCGACATCGCGACGGCATATCGGACGGTCCCCCACGTCGATATGCCGAGGACCGGTGCCCAGGCGGCTCGGCTCCTCGTCGGCGCGCTGCGGGACGAGATCGCCCCGGTCGTGCGGTCGGCACCGCTCGCGATGATCGCGCCGGCCGACCGTCAGGATGACGCTCATCCCCTCTTCGCCGAGTTGATGGGTCTCGCGGATCAGTCGGAACGCGAGCCCGGCATCCTCGCCGCCGCCTTCCTCCCCTCGCACCCGTGGCGCGATGTGCCGGAGCTGGGTTGGGCCGCCATTGCCACCGCGGACGGCGACCCCACGATTGCATCCAGGGTCGCCGGGGCCATCGCAGACGCCGTGTGGGAGCAGCGACGCTGGTTCACGGGTGGTTCGCGACTCCCGGTACGCGATGCACTGCGCGTTGCGCTCGAGGGCCCACCGCCGGTCGTGATCGCTGACGTCGGCGACAGTCCGACCGGCGGGGCGCCCGGCGACTCGACCGAACTGCTGCGCGTCGCGCTCGAGCACCAGGATCGGTCGATATGGCTGGCAATCACAGATCCGACCGCCGCCGCCCAGGCGCAGGCTGCCGGGACCGGTGCACGGTTGGCAATGCACGTCGGCTCCGGCGTCCGCGGGGCGTACAACGAGCGGGTCGAGGTCACGGCGCAGGTCGTCGCGATCCCGGAGGGCCGCGTGACGTACTGCGGTCCGTACGCGCGGGGCATGACGAGCGACATGGGCGCGACCGCCCTGCTATCGGTGGGCCGCATCCGGATCGTCGTCCACTCTCAGCAGGTAATGGAGATTGACCCTGCTCCCTATCTTGCCGCAGGACTGAATCCACAGGAGGCAGAAGTCCTCCAGGCGAAGTCCCACGTGTCGTATCGAGCCGGCTACGCCTCGGTCACCGATCGCTCGGTGGTGGCTGACACGCATGGCCCGACATCGGCGAACCTGCCTCGCATGCGGTACTCACGCCGGCCGAGACCGCTCTTCCCATTCGAGGACCCAGGGCAACGGGACCCAGCACCGGTGGCGACTGGGCGGCCCCCGCCCGCTGGCCCGATGCGTCATGGCGGACCCCTGCAGAGTGAAAGGAGACACGGTGTTCTGGATTGACCACATTGGCGTGGTGGCTCGCGATCTGGACGAGTCGATTGCCTTCTACACGAAGCTCTTCGGCGAGCCGATCGACAGCGTCGCGTGGCGCGGCGAGGATGCCGCCAACGTGGCTCGACTCATGGGCCGCCCGGAGGGACTGGAGCTCGACGCGGTCTTCTTCCGTATCCCCCACACGAACGCGATCTTCGAAGTTGTCGCGTTTCGGAACGTCGAGCAGGCAACTGTCGTGAGCGGCAATGTCGATATCGGCGCGACGCATTTCGGCTTCTACGTCAACGACATTGACCAGACGGTCGCGCGCCTGGGGCTCGAGATCAGCGGCACGCCGACACGCCTCCCGGTAGGCCCGTATCGCGGCGGACGGAGCGTCTACCTGAAGGATCCGAACGGGGCGAACATCCAGTTGATGGAGCTGGCCGGTCGCCCCGGCCGGATGCCAGTTCTGCGTCCCGGGGATGCGCCGGACGTGTAGTCGGAGGGCCCCTCTGCGGCAACGAGCGGGCGGGATGGTGTGGATCAGCCTGGATGCGCCAACTGACAGGTTCGATGGCACGGGGACGAGATCGTGGTCATGACGATCGCTGCTGACACCAACAACCACGTTGCCGATGTCGCCGTGACTGTCCTTGGACCCGTCGCGATAGAGGAGCTCGGGGTAACGCTGCCGCACGAACACATCTTCCTGGACCTGTGGAAGGAGTTCGGCCGCGAAGGCGTCCTCAATGACTTTGACCTGGTCGTCCGCGAACTCCAGGACTACGTCGACGCGGGCGGCGTCACGCTCATCGAGTGCACCCCCCGTGACATGGGCCGAAACCCGTATGGCCTCGCCAGAGTGGCGGAACGAACGGGACTCAACATCGTCATGGGCACCGGCTACTACCGGCACCCCTACCTCGACCGCGACTGGTTCGATCGGCACACCGTCGATGAGGTGGCCGCCCTCCTTGTGGAGGACCTGACTGTCGGGGCCGATGGCTCGGGGATCTGCGCTGGTGTTATTGGCGAGATCGCGAGCGAGCGAGAGTGGATCACGACGACCGAGGAGAGGTCGTTCCGCGCCGCGGCTCGTGCGCACTTGGCAACGGGAGCAACGATCACCACCCACGCCGCGTGTTTCCCGGCAGGCCTGCCGCAACTCGACCTCCTCGCAAGCGAGGGCGTCGACGAGCGGCGAGTGATCATCGGCCACTGCGATACCGTTCCAGACCTCCAGTACCACCTGGCACTCGCGCGCCGCGGAGCGTGGATCCAGTTCGATACCATCAGGCGCACCAATGAGTACGAACTCGACCTTCGAGTTCGCCTGATCTCCCAGCTTGCGGACGCTGGCTACCTGGACAACCTCCTGCTCTCGCACGACATCTGTCTGCGGAGCACGCTGCGGGCCTACGGCGGGTCCGGCTACTCGTTCGTCATCCGGGAGTTCGTCCCGCGGCTGAGGGCCAACGGCTTCGGCGATACGGATATCCGACAGGTCATCGTTGACAACCCGCGATGGGCGATCGCGCGGGAGGTTCGACCCCGCCACGCATGAGGCGAACCCCCCGAGGGCGATCGCTGGTCAGCTGCACCTCACGGTTTCGCCGCGACACCGATCGACGATCTGGTCGGGCACCTTGGTACCGTGACCCGCCATGGTCGTACGAGACGACAGCTTTGTGGAAATCGGGCCGCCGTTGTGGCGCCTGGGTCACCACTTCATGCGGCAGCGGTCGAGCCGATTGGCGCGGGGCCGCAACTCGCCCGCTGCACGAACGTCGCCGGGAGCAGAACTGTCCGCGGCTCACCGCCGCCGAGCCGCTCGAGGAGGAGTTCGGCCGCCGTCCGCCCCAGCTGCACGGTGTCACGGGCGATGGCTGAGATCGGCGGTGCGTGAAGCTTGGAGAGGTCGACCTCGTCACACGTGATGAGAGAAATGTCGTCAGGAACCCGGATTCCGCGCCGGGCGAAAGCCACAATGCAGCCCGCGAGGACCTGGTTTCCGCCGGCGATGATCGCGGTCGGCGGGCGGTCCATGGCCAGGAGCTGCTCCGTGCTCCGCTCGCCATGCTCGGCGGACAGCGACCCGACCATGGTCGTCGTCTCGTCGGGAGCGCCGCGGGCGGCCACCGCGTCGGCCAGGCCTGCGATCCGCTCGCGGACCGGCCACAGCTCAAGCGCCCCGGTGATGAGGGCGATCCGGCGATGTCCGAGGTCGAGCAGATGGCTCACCGCGGCCCGCATACCATTGCGGTGGTCGTTCCGAACGATGCTGGCCTCGAGTTCCGCGGGGACGTCGCGATCGATCATGACGATCGGCACATCCACCTGCGCAAGCAGCTCGATCGTCTTCTGGTGGCGTTCCGAGGCGAGCGACAGGATCATCCCATCGACTCGCCGTGCCTGGAAGAACCGGATGTGCGCCTCGTCGAATTCCGGGTCATTCTCGGAGTTCATCAGGAGCATCGAGTAGCCCGCCGAGCGCAAGACACTCTCCGCCCCCGACGTGATCGTCGCAATCAAGGGATTCGAGATGTCGCCCACGACGTACCCGACAGACAGCGTGGCGCCCCGCCGAAGGCTCTGCGCCAGGAAGTCCGGCTCGTATTCGAGCTGCCTGACTGCGGCAAGCACTCGATCGCGCATGTCGGAGCTCACATCGGGGTGGTCCGACAGAACCCGCGAGACCGACGAGATCGCGACGTCGGCGAGTTCCGCGACCTCCCGCATGCTGGCCCGTCTCCGACGCATGTCGGGCCGCCGAGTCTCGCTCACCCGACCCTCCCACCTTGTTCCAGTAACGGTTTCAGCCACGTTAGCACACCAGCCCACACGATCCGTCGGGTTGACGCCCCCGCGGCTGGATGGCACGATGCGGTATCGAAACTGGAAACGGTACCAACCCTGAACGCCTACCCTGTGGCGCGTCCCCGCTCGCGCCCACGAGCACTCCGGAGGCCCGCCCCCGCCATGACCGCAATCGCCCCGCCTGATCGACTCGCTTGGTACCGGATGATGATTCGGATACGTCTGTTCGAGGAGAAGGTACAGGAGCTGTTCATGAGCGGGCTGATCCAAGGGACGACCCACCTCTGTCAGGGCCAGGAGGCGGTCTCCGTCGGGGCCATCGCGGCGATACGACCAGGTGACGTGCAGACGAACACGTACCGGGGCCACGGTGAGGCGCTCGCGCTCGGCATGGACCCGGAGGCCGCCTTCGCGGAGCTCATGGGGCGAAACACCGGCGGGTCCGGGGGGGTCGGCGGGTCGATGCATCTCATCGACTTCTCGAAGGGCAACATCGGATCGAATGCCATCGTCGGGGCGGGGATCCCGATTGCCGTCGGTGCGGCGGTCGCCTTCCAGATCCAGAAGAAGCCGAACGTCGCGCTGACCTTCTTCGGCGACGGTGCGACGAACATCGGCACCTTCCATGAGGCGCTGAACATGGCCGCTGTGTGGTTGGCGCCCGTGGTGTTCATCATCACGAACAACCTGTACGGTGAGTACAGCCCGCTCCGCTCGACGACGCCGATCGACGATCTGGCGCGTCGCGCGGACCCTTTCGGCATGCCCGGCGTCATCGTCGATGGTCAGGACGTCGACGCCGTGTACGCGGCGACAGCCGAGGCGGTGGGCCGCGCGCGGCGCGGAGAAGGGCCGAGCCTCCTCGAGATGAAGACGTACCGCTATCGCGGCCACTCCCGCTCCGATCCCGCCAAGTACCGCCCTGCCGGCGAGCTCGACGCATGGAGGGCGCGCGACCCGATCGAGCTGCTCGAGGCGAGGCTCGTGGCCGAGGGCGTCCTCGGCCCGAAGGATCCCCGTGGGATTCGCGAGGCGACCCAAGCCGAGATCGACTCAGCGGCTGCGCGTGCCGCCGCTGCGCCGTACCCGACCCTCGAGGAGACCCGTCCCTATGTCTACGCTGACTGACGCCGCATCCGCCGGCACCCTGGCGACTGCCGGTCAGGAGCTCACGTACCGCGAGGCCATCAACGCGGCGCTTGATGACGCAATGGCCGCAGACCAGACAGTAGTGCTCCTCGGCGAGGACGTGGGCGCTGATGGAGGGATATTCAAGACTAACCTCGGACTCGTGGAGAAATACGGGCGCGAGCGCGTCCGCAACACCCCGATCTGCGAGAACGGGTTCTTGAACGTTGCGCTCGGCATGAGCCTCGTCGGGCTGCGGCCAGTCGTGGAGATCATGTTCGCCGACTTCCTTCCGACCGCTGGCGACGCGATCGTCAACCAACTCCCCAAGTACCGGTACATGTCCGGCGGGCAGACAGCCGTCCCAGTCACCGTGCGCTCGATCAGCGGCGGCGGCGCCCGGTTCGGGACGCAGCACAGCGCAACTGGCGAGAGCTGGTTCATGCAGCTCCCCGGCCTGCGCGTCGTGACTGCGAGTTCCCCCGCGACCGCGTATAGCCTCTTGCGCGCCGCGATTGCCGACCCGAATCCCGTCCTGTTCTACGAGCACAAGGCCATGTACGGGCGGAAGGGCCCGGTTCGTCGCGGCGAGATCGCCGAGGTGGGGAAGGCCGAGGTGGTCCGTCAGGGGACCGACGTCACGATCGTGGCCACCCTCATGATGGTCGATCGCTCGCTCGCCGCTGCCGACAGGCTGGCGGATCACGGGATCGGGGCGGAGGTCGTCGACCTGCGCTGGCTCCGGCCGCTCGACCTCGAGGCGGTTCGGGCGTCTGTCGACAAGACGGGGCGCCTTCTGATCGTCGAGGAACAGGTCCACGCAGCGGGATGGGGCGCAACGGTCGTATCGCAACTCACGATCGACGGGGTTCGCTGGGCGAATCCACCTCGTCGCGTCTCGCTCCCCGACGACCTGCCGATCCCGTATTCGCCTCCGCTTGAGGACGAGGTGCTGCCGTCCGCCGACCGGATCCTGGCCACCGCGGTGGAGTTGATGGGCTCGGCGGCCCACTGACGAGGCGAGGATGAACTGCCGTCGGTTCGGGACCTGGGTCAAGCCCGTCTGCTACGCAGCGTGATGGGACGTCCCGTTCGATTGCTGCTGGTCGGCTTCGGCGCGGCGAACCAGGCCGTCCTGCGACTCGCGCTGACAAAGCCGTGGCTTGAGGTACAGGGCATCGTCGTACGTTCCAAGCAACGCGATGGGGAGATGGCGGCTCAGAGCGTCTCAGGTGCGCCGCCCCAGCTGCGATGCACGACTGACTTGGCATCCGCGTTGGAGTCGCCTTCCCCCGACATCGCCATTGTGGCAACAGCGACGCGCTTGCGGGACGTGCTGCCTGTGCTCGAGACGATCGCTCGTGCCCGCGTCCCGATCCTGTGCACGGCGGAGGACCTCGCCCATGTTGAGTCGACGGATGCCGATTCCGGAGCGCGTATCCACGCCCTTGCACTCGATTGTGGGGTACCGATCGTCGCGACCGGGGCGAACCCCGGTTTCGTGCTTGACCTGTTGCCCCTGACCCTCTGCGGGATCGCGTGGGATGTGCGGCGACTGAGCGCGACGCGGATCGTCGACGTCAGCGTGTTCGGCCCGCGAGTGCGGCGGTCTCTTGGCATCGACGTGACCCGCGAGTCGTTCACCGCCGGTCTGGCGGACGGAAGGATCGTGGGACATGCGGGGTTCCCTGAGAGCCTTCGCAATCTCGCAAGTCACATGGGTCGCCGCCTTGAACGCATCGAGGTCCGGTCCGACCCCATCATCGCCAAGCGACCGTACATACTCACCGACGGAACGGTGATCGAACCCGGAAGGACGGTCGGTGCCAATCAGGAGGCAACGGGCTGGTGGCGTGGCGAGCCGTGGCTCCGACTCACGATGACGATCCACGTGGCGCCAGCCGAGGACGACCTCACGCCGATAGACCGCGTCCACATCGAGGGGCTCCACGAAGTCACTGTGACAGTAGAGCCCGGGTTCCGCGCGCTCCTGTCAACAGCCGCGATGATCGTCAACAGCATCCCCCCGGCACTGCGCGCCGAACCTGGTGTCTACGGGCCGGGTGACTTGCCACTGGTCACTGCGTGGCTCGCCACCGACCCGCCGGCACTTGGACTGCGCAGGGCACGTGCTCCGGCGCCCCGCTGAACCGAGACGTCCGCCGCTTCATCGCGCAGCATGCCGACGGTTTTGGCGAGGATAGATGATCGAGATCGGCACTCCGTCCGGGTCGTTCGTTCGCAGTTCGTACGCGCCCTGATACCGCCCGGACGGCACCACGACCGCCTCCTCCGCGATCGTCTCGGGCGTGCCCGTCGTTCGCTCCGCAAGGAACGCGAAGTGTCCGCCCGATCGTCGGTCGGCGGCGCTCCGACGGCCCTGTGATATGCCCGAGTACTGCACCAGCTCGAGCTGTGCGTTGCCTCCCGGAAGCCGGAAGTGGACTGCCTCGAGCTCGAGACCGGGCTGGCCCAGCATCCTGCCGACGTACTCGGAGTTGGTGCCGCGCCAGGCATTCTCGGCGATCGGGTCGGCTCCAAGGAGCTGCCGATAGAACGAGACGGATCGAGCCATGTTCTCGACGACGACACCGACGTGGTCAATCCACCCATCGGCAGCGATTATCGGCATGCCTCCAGGACGCCTCACGAGCTGCATGAGCTGAACGCTCATCCCGCCTGGATCGGCGAGGTAGGCGCTTCTCCCGCCGCGACACGGTCCATATGGGATCGCAGTCGAGCGCGTGTCGCTCGCCAAGCGCACCAGCGTTCTGTCGGCGTCCTTCACGTGAAGGGCCACATGGATTGCTCCGATGTCGGTATCACGCCACCCCTCATGCGACCACTGCGTCTCGGCGTGAACCAGCTCCAGCAAGGTCTCCGAGTGCGGAACCGGCAGGTAGGTGGCTGAGAACAGTCCGTGCCGTCCCGGGTCCCAAGCGCCACGAGCGACATGGCGCTCGAGGACATCCGTACTCAGCAGCTCATGCCAGAAGCCGATCGAGGCATCGACGGCGCCGGTGACGATCCCGACATGCTCGAGCCCAGCAATCATGAAGCCTCCGTCCGACTGTTCCCCGGTGCAAGAGCAGCGACCCATGGCAGATCCCTGCGAGCCGTCTGTCTGTGCTGCTATCATACGGCTGGAAACGCTTGCAGGCGACCGGTGCCAGGGCCGGGTGGTGCAGTCGATTCACTGGAGGCACGATGGCACGGATCCCAATCGAGATGCCCAAGCTCGGTTACGACATGGAGTCCGGCAAGGTCGCCGGGTGGCTGAAGAGGGTCGGGGACGCCATCAGCCGCGGCGACGTGATCGCCGAGATCGAGACGGAAAAGTCGACCGTCGAGATGGAGGCCATGGCGAATGGCACCCTGGCCGAGATCGTTCACCCGGCTGGAGCGGAGGTTCCGGTCGGCGAGCCGATCGCGTGGCTCGAGGACGGCGTGTAGATGAGCGCTCCATCCGGCGCGGTCTCACGGCCGCCCGGTCGACGCGTGGTTGCCCTGAGCCCGATGCGTCGGGCGATCGCCCGACGGATGGTTGAGAGCAAGGCTTCGGCGCCCCATTTCTATGTCGCGAGCGAGATTGAGATGGATGCGGTGCTTGAGCTCGTCGACCGCGTCAACGAGAGCCGCTCGCGCCCGGAACGAGTGACGGTCACTTCGTGCCTCCTCCGGGCTGTGGCCATGGCGCTTGACGTGCACCCGGCGCTCAACGCGAGGTGGACCGGCGACACGATCGAGGAGTGGGACGCCATCAACATCGGGGTTGCGATTGCCGTCGAGGATGGGTTGATCGCACCGGCCTTGCTCGACTGCCGTCGCCGCGACGTCGCGGATCTCGCCGCGGGCCTTGGCGACCTGGTTGCGCGGTCGAGGGCCGGCAGGCTCCGGGCTCCCGAGATGACTGACGCGACCTTCACAGTGTCCAATCTCGGGATGTTTGAAGTGACAGCGTTCACAGCAATCATCACGCCGCCCCAGGTGGCGATCCTCGCGACGGCCAAGGCCCTTGATCGACCGGTCGTGCGGGACGGGGAGATCGTCATTCGACGGATCATGAGTGCGACGCTCTCATGCGATCACCGTGTCGCAGACGGCGTTGGTGCAGCCGCGTTCCTCGCCACGCTCAAGACCCTTCTGGAGGCCCCGGCGGCATGGGCGGCGATGGACACATGAGCCTTCACATGCGTCGACCGTGCGCACGGACGCTGGAGGCGCTCGTGGGCGCGGCAACCCGCCGATGCCTTCGTGCCGCGGCGACCGCCCAGCGGCCTTCACGCAATTCGCGGAAGAGCAGCGAGCGGCGAGCCACGAGCCTGCTGACGAAATGGCCAAGGTAATGGCTCACCATCTGCTGGCCGCGATCGAGGCAGGTGATCTCCAACGGCGCGCACTCCGGGAGCGTCTCGCGACGCGCCGAGCCGACCTCCCGCTGCGCTATTGGCGCCAGCAGGCCCACATGACGACGCCAGCCGCCGATGCGGGTATGGCCCGCAAGGCCGTCGAGGGGGGTACGGCTGCTGTTCCGCGGATGCTCGAGCGACTTGACCTAACAGGCTCCGACCTCGCCGAGCACCTAGAGCTCCCCGCCCAGCTCGTTGAGGCGAGGCTTGCCGAGCCCGAGCGCGCGCCCCTCGTGATGCTCGACGGCGAGGACGCGATCGCACCAACTGACGAAGCGTCCTTGCGCGGCCTGGAGGTTGCAGTCGAGACGCTCACCGGCGCGAACTGGGGGAACGCGACCGAGACGCCGAGTCTGCGTTTCTACCGACCCCCGGGCTTCAACCTTGATACCACGATCCGCGACCTCTACTCGCTCCTATGGCGCCTCCGCGAGCGCGTCCCGAACGGTGACCGGCTGCCCCTTGACGGAATCGTCTTCCCGAAGGTTGAGCACCCCGAGGAGGTCGAGCTCCTCGACGACCTGCTCGGCATCGCCGAGGAGGACCTGGGTCTCGAGACTGGCTCGATCCGGGTCGGCTACCTCATCGAATCAGGCTGGGCGGTCGTCCAGCTGGGGCAGATCGCGCAACGGGCCGCCCCTCGCCTTGCGAGCCTCATCTTCGGGATCGCGGACTACAGCGCAGACCTGAGGCTGCCTGGAATAGACAACGAGCATCCGCTCGCGGATTGGGCGCGTGCCGAGATTGTCGCCGTGGCAGGCGCGGTTGGCGTGCCGGCCATCGACGGCATGACGCTCGACTACCCGGTGATTGACCCGTCCCTCGACATGGCCGCCAATCGCGTTCGCTGGCTGACCCGAATGCGTCTCGTCTACGAGGACGCCGTCCGGGCGCGGCAACTCGGCATGGTCGGCAAGTGGGTCGGCCATCCGGCTCAACTCTTCGCGGTCCTTCTTGCGTACGACGCGGGCCTCTCCGAGGCGGGCCTCGAACGGGAGGCCGCGAAGCTCACCGCCTATGAGTCTGCGGTAGCGGCGGAGCAGGGCGCGACGATGATCGCGGGCGTCATGAGCGATCGCGCGACCGATCGGCACGCCCGCGTCGTCCTTCGTCAGGCGACAGCGCTCGGTTGGTTCGATCCCGAGCGGGCGGCTGCCCTCGGAGTCATCTCGGCCGACGAGAGGAACGAGGCAGATAGGGCCTTCGCGGCCCACCACCGGAGAATCGACCCATGACCAAGGCACCAGAGCCCGGTGAGCGACGAGAGCCCATCCGTGGCTGGGAGGGTCGGTTCCTCGAGGACTTCGTCGTGGGCGACGTCTATCGCCACGCTCACGGCCGGACGATCTCCGAGACGGACAACACCTGGTTCGCGCTCCTCACGAACAACAGTCATGACATCCATTTCAACGCTGCCTACGCCGCGCGGACCGAGTTCGGGAGACCGCTCGTGGTGAGCACGCTCACCCTTGCCGTTGTCACCGGCCTTTCCGTTCCGGACGTGAGCCAGAACGCCGTCGCGAACCTGGGATGGGACGACGTGAGGCTGACGGCCCCCGTCTTCGCCGGCGACACGATCTTCGCCGAGTCCGAGGTACTGGAAGTGCGGCCATCACGCTCGAGGCCCGGACAGGGTGTTGTTCGCGTCCGCACACGCGGCTTCAACCAGCGCGATGAGACAGTGATCACGTACGAGCGCAGTGTGCTCGTTCATTCGCGGGGATGGAAAGAGGCCCGGCAGGGCGAGGAAACGCCCCAGGCGAGTCCGGGGCCCGCCCGGCCGGACGCCTCCTAGGCCGAACTTCCGAGCAGATCGAGCCACCTTCGGTGGGAGGCGTGCCGCACGTTCCACCCAGCGGCGGGGCCCGGGTGGCAGGGTCAGCGGCGAGGCCCCTGGCCAAGAGGCACTCCCCGAGGTGTCGACCACCTGCCAGACGTTGGACTGCTGGCAAGACCTTGACACCGGACCTTCCTCTGGGTAGCCTCCAGCAATCGTTGGCGGAACCGTTTCCAGCATCGTTCCTCGGCGTCCACAGGAGGAGGGTTGAAATGCGTCTCAGTCGACTGCGGGGGTGGCGTGCATGGAACGCGGTTGTGGCGATAGCCGCCGTGGCGATCGTCGGCGCGTGCTCATCGGGTCCTGGCTCCTCGGCGAGTCTCCAAGCGTCGGCCTCGGCGACGGCCGCGCCGGGCGACTCCAGCGCACCGTCACCATCGCCGTCCGGGCTGTTTGGCGAGCCGGTGGCAACCCTTGAGCCGGCCTCGGTCTCAGAGAAGTGGGTGACGTGGTCCACGGACAGCTGTAGCTACGTTCCGGCGGCGGAGCATCCCGACACTTGGGTTGCCGATCTTCGGGCTGCGAACGGGCTTCTGCTCGGCCACATGGAGCAGAGTGAGGACAACGAGCTCAACCTGCTGAAGAACACCAGCGTGCGTGAGGCAGCCGCGCTGGCCGGATTCGAACTCCTCCAGGTGAATGGCCGCTATCCCGACAAGGCGGCGATGGTGACCGCCGCGCAGAACATCGCGACTCGCGATCCGGTGGCGGTGGTTGAGGACAACCCAAGTGCCGACATCGCCGACCAGCTCAACTCGATCTACCGGGACAAGTGCATCCCGTTTGTGCAGCTCAGCCTCGCGACCGAAGGGGCCATCACCTTCGGCGCGAGCAACGAGGACATCGGCCTTGAAGAAGGCAAGTTCCTCGTCGAGTACGCCCAGCAAAAGGGGTGGAAGGGACCTGACATCGTCGTCGTGGGGACGCCCGTGTCAGGCCTCGGACCCATCAACGCACGTCCGGATGGGTGCGGTTCCTACATCTTGGAGAAGCTGCCCGGCGCGAAGTACGATCCTCTGCCACTCGCGAAGGGCACGACCGAGGAAGTCACCACCGTCGCCACCAACTGGTTGACCGCGAACCCGGAAGCGAAGGTGGTCTTGGGCTGCGTCATCTCGGGCCTTCAGGCAGCCGGCATCGACAATGCCCTGCTCGCCGCCGGTCGGAGTGGGAACGCTGCGATCATGAGCGTCGGTGCCACGGAAGCGCAGTTGGCCGAACTGCCCGACACCTCCGTGATCGTGGGGAGCGTGGATCAGGGCTTTGGCGGTCCCAATGGGCGCTATGCGACGTTCCCTATTGCCATGGTTCAGGACGCGGCGTCGGGCGAGCCAGTACCTGATTTCGTCTATACGCCGCTTCAGGTCATCCCGAGGCCATAGCGACGACGTACCCTGAACTCGATGTCCGGTGCCGGAGACATGCAGGAAGTTGCTGAGTTGGATCGCGCCCGTGGGAACGGTCGGGCGGCCGCCGCCGCCGCCCGATTCCGTTCGCAGAGTTGGGCGGGCCTGCTCATTGCGATCCTCGCTGTCGGGGCCGCCTTTACTATCGCGACGCCCTACTTCCTCAACGCGGGCAACTTCGCGAACCTCAGCAGAGCCGTCGGGTTCACGGGGGTTGTGGCTGCTGTCACGACGATCGTCCTGATTTCGGGCGGCGTCGACCTCTCGATCGCGTCGATGATGGCCCTTGCGGGCGTCACCCTCGGGCTGATGATCGAGGCGTCGGTACCGTGGCCCGTCGCTCTGGTCGGCGCACTCGCCGTCGGAGCCGCCGGCGGAGCGTTCAATGGCCTGATCGTGACGAGAACGGGCATCAACGCGCTCATCGCGACGGTGGCGACGGGTTTCATGTACCGCGGACTCGCCTTCGTCACCACGGGGTCGTTCCCAGTGCCCGTGCGAGAGTCTGCGATCACGTGGCTGGGTACGGGAAGCGTGGGGATCCCTGTGCCTGCGGTGCTGATGTTCATGGTCTTCGTGTGGGTTGCGTTCCTCCTCAACAGGACCAGGTTCGGCCTTCACGTCCAGGCAATCGGCGGGAGCCCAGGTGGTTCCATGGCCCGACTGGCGGGCGTGCCGGTCATTCGCAGGAAGATGCAGATCTACGTAGCCAGCGGGATCGTGTCGGCGCTTGGCGGCGTCCTGCTCGTGGGCTACACGTCCCTCGGCGATCCGGGGGCGGCCTTCGGCCAGGAGCTTCCGATCATCGGAGCCGTCATCGTCGGCGGCACGTCCCTCGGAGGAGGGCGTGGCAGTGTCTTCGGCACGTTCTTGGGGGTCGTGCTGATCGGGGCAATCCTGAATGGGTTGACGCTCGTCGGCGTATCTGCGGATTGGCAGTACGTCGTGCAGGGGCTTGTCTTGCTGCTTGCGGTCTTGCTTGATGAGTATCGGAGTCGCAAAGAGCGAACCGAGGCGGGGATCTGACGTGGCTGGCGACTCGGTCGATGGCGTCACAGACGTGGTCGCGCCCGTGCTTGCGGCAAGAGCGCTTACCAAGAGCTACGGTGCGATCCACGCCTGTCGTGATGTCCACATCGAGCTCTATCCGGGGAGACTCACGGCGCTCGTCGGCGACAACGGCGCCGGCAAATCGACCGTCGCCAAGATCATCAGTGGCGCGGTGTCACCCGACTCCGGCGAGGTCCTGCTCGGCGGGGCACCGGTCGCGTTCGCGGACCCCCTCGCAGCTCGCCGGGCGGGGGTCGAGGCCGTCTACCAGGACCTTGCACTGCCGCCGAACCTGGACATCGTTCGCAACATCTTCCTGGGCCGTGAGCATGTCCGGCCTTTGTTCGGCAGGCTGCCCATTCCCCTGTACACGCTTGATACGAAGCTCATGAGGCAGCGCGCTCAGGAGCAGCTCGACGAGCTGCGCATCCACCTGCCGAAGCTCGAGGGCGTGCCACTGCGCTCCCTCTCCGGCGGGCAGCGGCAAACCGTCGCGATCGCCCGCGCTGCGCTCTGGTCATCGCGAGTGCTCGTGATGGATGAACCCACTGCGGCGCTCGGCGTAACGCAGTCGCGTGCAGTCCTGGACGTCATCACAAGAGTGCTGGCGCGAGGGGTGGCCGTCCTGATGATCAGCCACGCGATGCCGCACGTGCTCGAGTTGGCGGATCGCGTCGTCGTAATGCGGCATGGGGCGGTAGTGGCCAACCTAGAGAGGGGGCAGCTTCACAGCGAGGACATCATCCGCCATATCGTCGGGGGCTCGGTCCCATTGTGAGCGAGACGGCGACCGTCGGTTGAGGTGCGCACGCCCAATGGCGACCGAGACGCTCGATGTCGTTCTGCACCCCGCGCATCCCGCGGGTGTGAAGGAGGCGATTTCCGCGGTTCCGGGTATTCGCGTCATCGCGCCGGCCACGGACGCTGAGGTGATCGTTGCTCTGCGGAGCGCCGAGATCCTGATCACCACCTCGTGGAGCGACACATACTTGGGTGACGGCCTGCGGTGGATCCAGAGTCAGAGCGCCGGCTATGAGCACTTCCCGATCGGCACGCTGCGGCGGCGCGGCATCACGCTCACCAGCGCCAGCGGCGTACACATCGTGTGTGCGGAACACGCGATCGGGATGCTGTTGACCCTGACGAGGGACATTCGCGACAGCGTGGTGGACATGACCGCCCGCTCGTGGAACACCCATGTTGCCGAGGAGGTCGCTGGAAGGACGGTTGCAGTCCTCGGTCTCGGCGCGATAGGCGAGGCCATCGCCAGGAGACTGGTGAATTGGGAGGTGCGCCTCATTGGGGTCACGAGATCCCCGACTCACTACAGCGGCGTTCTGAGCGATGTTCGCCCGTTGACGGCGTTGCGGGACGCCTGTGCTGAGGCCTCCATACTGATGGTCGCCTTGCCTGCCGCACCGGAGACGCGGCACATCGTGTCAAGCGAGGCGTTGGATGCACTCGGCACGGGATGGGTCATCAACGTGTCCCGCGGCTCGGTTGTCGACGAGCCAGGTTTGGTGGAACGCCTGCAAGACGGCCGGCTTCGAGGTGCTGGCCTCGATGTCACCGAGGAGGAGCCATTGCCGCTGATGTCTCCGCTGTGGGGCCTGCGCAACGTTGTCATTACGCCGCATATGGCGGGTCTCACACCGCGCTACGGTGAACGCTTGGCAGAGATATTCGCCGCGAATGTCAGCGCATACAGGGGGGAAGGTGCGTGGCTCAACCGCGTGACATAGCGATCGCGGGTGCCTATGGCTGACGGCTAGCGGCTTCGTCGACGACGGATCGCGCCAGCCGGACCGGACTGGGCGATGCCCGGTTCCGACTGGCCGATCTCGAGCTTGTCAGGGTCGTCTGGCGACATCCTGGCCACGACGGAGAGCATGCTCGAAGAGACTCGCTACCGACGGGTTGGAAAGGCGCCCGTGGCGATGGAACGGTTGTCTGTCGGCTGGCGGAGGACCGGGTGGCTCAGGTGGCACCGAGCGAGCCGGCGCGCGTTCAACGTCGATACCCGCGCTGGAGGGGCATGCGGCCGCTTTGCACACCGGCCTGCTGCGCGTCTCGCCGATCAATCGCCGGCAGGCGTTGGCGGCGACAGCCTGTGATCTCCGATCGGTCGCCCGCCGCCACGCTCCGCGGGCGGTCTTCGACTACATCGACGGGGCCGCAGAGACGGAGACCAGCCTCCGCTGCTCTCGAGGGGCGTACGCCAGGTTCGAGTCTTGTGGGCCGGGCTCTACGATTCCAAAGCGGTCACCGCCGCTGCGTGCTTGGCCGCCGAGCTGCAGGCGGCACTCGACGCCGGCTTCGACGCGTCCCTCGCCAAGCCGTACGATCCGGCGGAGCTCGCGGTTGGTTGAGGTCAGGCCCGAACGCGCCGGTGGTGTAGACGCGCCGCCCGCCCCCTAGCTTCCGCGCCTGCGCAGACCTCGTGACCGCCAGGGTTCACATCTGACGCCCGCCAGCGTTGAGTTCTCGTGACCGCCTGCGCTCAGCTCGAGCTGTCCCTTGATGACACCTGGGGGTAGTTCGCGCGATCCGCGCGAACTACACAACATCATACACGGCAATCTACTTCCAATCCGCCCGGTGCGGCGATAGGGTCTGGTTAGGCGGCCAGGCCACAAGAGCGTCGTACCTCGCACGGTCGGGCCGCCGCCACCGCCCAGTTCGGGCATGGAGGAGCCCACCGGCGCGGGCTCCCGCGGCGCAAGCCGCGATCCGACCAGCGCCGGTGCCGGGACCCAAAGCGGTCCGCGGCGACAGCCGCACCTTTCCAACCACACAGAGACGCTGCTAATCGCGCTCCTCTCGATGCGCGATCGATGGCGAGGCGCGCCGACCCGCCCTGAGCGGGCGGAGCTCCGGCCGGACTAGTGACGACCGTTTCCGAGGACGACTTCTCGAACGATCCGAACGCCGGTCGGCGCTCCGCTCCACGTGGGCGGTGGCGTGACCGGCTCGGACTCGTTCGGGCTCCTCGTCGACGGCCGGTTGCTCGTCCAGTCCTGAGCTTCGCTCGTTCGGGTGGCGGACCACGTCCGCGCCGGAACGGAGGTGATGTCCACCGAGGACGACTCTGAGCCGGCGGCGAGCGCGCCCGCCGGTGCTCATCAAACCGATGCGCGCCGGACCCGGGCCGATCCTCGCCGATCGCTTCAGAGGCAGCGAGCCGCGACTGCCTTTGCCTGCCCGGTTCCGCCCGAGTGAGCGGCTTCTTCGAACACGGAGGCAATTGAGCCATGCAGGCAACAGAGGCAATGACCGCCCCGACGAAGGTCATCTACGGCGTGAACGAGCTCGACCTCGATCTCGCCGGCAAGACCGTCCGCGGGATCTGGCAGGCCCTCTCCCAGGTCCTGAACATCCCGCGCGACGCGGCGGTGTCGGTCAACGGCGAACGGGCAGAGGACGACTACGTCGTCCGCCCGGGCGACGAGATCGAGTTCCAGAAGCAGGCGGGCGTGAAGGGCCGCACGGCCTGACGTCAGCCGCAGCGGATGCCCGGAGCCGGTGGATCCCTCCCGCCCGGCTCCGGGCTCCCCGCAAGCAGAAGGGAGCTCGAACGCCATGCAGTCGCGCACGTTTCTGCGCATCGAGGGCGACCTCGTGAGCCTGGTCAGCGAGGTGATCGACCGGGAGGTGAGCCTCCAGGACCTCCTGACCGAGCTCACGACCGCCACCATCACGACAACCCCCAGGTTGCCGACCGGCTGCCGCTTCTGGATCCGCTCGGGGACGACCGATCGGTCGGTCTTCGTCGTCGAGCAACCCCCGTCGCGGCGGACGGTCGAGTACCACGCCAGCCGACGCCACGGCAGCGAACCGGTGACCTACCGACTCGCCCTGCCGTATGTCGTCTTCGTCGTCTCCACGATCGGCGACCAGATCGAGGGGCTGTCCACGTACTTCCGGACCCAGCCGATCGCGTCGCTCGACGCGACGCTTCTCTGCTCGACACTGCCGAACACCAGCGACGACGGCGTCGTCTGCCTCGGTTCGGTGCGGGTGAGCGGACGAAGTGTCGGCGAACGTGTCGACGCGCTCATTGCTGCGTTCTGGGCGAGCCGCTTCAACCAGGATCTCCGCCGGCACCCGCTGCCCTTCAGCGGCGGGTTTCGGGCTTGGGCGTCCCGCTCCCGGCGTGATCCGCTCGCGGCCCTGTCGCTGTCGTACGACCCCTACTGGCGGAACCTCCGCCAAGTCGTGGCGTCGATGGCCGGGCTCGCGACCGAGGACCTGCCGGCCGGGACAACCACCCCGGAGGACCCGGCGGAAGCTGAGGTCCTGACGCCGGAGCCGCCGGCGACCGAGGAAGGTGAGACCGATGCGATCGCTTCGTGATCATCTCGATCGGACGCCTGAGGTCCGGAGCCGTAACCTCGCCACCTGGATGGCACCCGCGCTCGGACTGCGGGCAACGCCGATGTCGCCGCGCTTCTTCGAGGAGGCGGCGCTCACGGTGCTAGCCCACGTGCTCCGCGACGCGGGCCCGATCCACGAGGTCCTGGCGCTCGAGCGCCGACGCTTCGATGAGCTCGTGTACCTCATGCACCGCCTGCCCGACCGGGGAGGTGAGGAGTGATGTTCCCGATCCTCGAAGCCGGTCCATCGCTCGAGGGGGCGACCCTGCCGGCCTTCGTCGTCGCTCGCGACGGGCTGTACCTGCGGAAGCGAAGCCTCCTCGGGTTGAGCCAGACGAAGGTCGGCCGGATCGCCCACCTGCCGGAGGGCCGGGAGTTTCTCGACTACGCGCTGCCGAAGGTCCCACAGGATCTGATGGCTCGCGCGGTCGGCTTCTTCCGCGCCGTCTATCGGCTCCACCGGACCGAGGCGGCGGTCCTCCTCCTCTGGCGCGACGGGTCGTTTGACCTCGCCGTTCCGGACCAGAAGGTGTCGTCGGTCTCGGTCAAGTTCGACGTCCCGGACGGCGAACTGCCGGCCGGGTCACGGCTCGTCGGGACGATGCACTCGCATGGCGGGTTCACTGCCTACGCGAGCTCGACCGACGAGGACGACGAGGCGGAGCTCGACGGGCTCCATATCGTCATCGGCGACTTCGACCGGCGACGGCTCGGCTACTCGGCCGCGATCGTCGTCGACGGCATCCGGTTCCACCTCAAGACCGGCCAGCTCATCGAGCGGCCTCGACGTCTCGTCGAGCCACCCGACGACTGGCTCCGAAAGGTGAAGCTGGCGCCGCCGCCGCGGCGGTCGAAGGGCAAGCCGTCGATCTCGGAGTACGTCGCCCGGGGGTTCAAGCCCTCGGACGAGATCTCGAAGCCGAGCCGTCGCGAGCTCGAGGATGCCCTCGACCGCGCCGGAAAGATGGCGACCGCGCTCGGCTATCGCCTCAGCCACTGGCTCGTGCCGGTCTCCCCACCGGTCGGGCCGGAGGGCAGGGCCGATGGCTGAGCGAGTCGTCCTCATCGGCTGCGGCGGGATCGGGAGCCAGCTCCTCGACCCGCTGTGCCGCTATCTGGCGCACCGGCCCGAGCCTCGACCGCTCCTCGTCCTCGTCGATGGGGACGCGTTCGAGGCCGGGAACCTCAATCGGCAGGCCTGCACGCGGCGCGACCTGGGCACGAACAAGGCCGAGGCCTTGGCCCGGGTCGCGCGCGACGTTGGCGTCGCCTGTCAGGCGATCGGCGAGCGCGTCGACGAGACCAACGTCCGGCAGATCGTTCGCGAGGGCGACATCGTCCTCCTCGCGGTCGACAACCACCGGACGCGGGCCCTCGTCGACCGCCACGTCGCATCGCTCGACAACGCGACCCTCATCAGCGGCGGCAACGACGAGACGGACGGCAACGTCCAGCTCGTCCGCCGCCGCGACGGCTGGTCGGTCGACGGCCACCTTGTCGAGATCCACCCGGAGATCGGCGAGGCGGCCGACGGAGAGGAGCCGCGAGAACCCGGCTGCCAGGTCCTGGCAACCGAGCGACCGCAGCTCCTGGTGACGAACCTGATGGTCGCCAGCGCGATGCTCAACGCCCTCTGGCAGGTCGTCGAGTCCGGCAGCGTCCCCTACAGCGAGGTCTTCCTCGACGTGATCCAGAACATCGCGCGACCGCGACGCTGGTTCCGCCTGAGGCCGGGCGAGCAGTAGGGAAGTGTGGTCTTCAGAAGGTGCACAACCCGGCCGAGGCGGCGCCACCGGCGTCCCTCGGCCGGACAACAAACGACAGCGGATACACGATATGACTCAGGCCGAGCCGACAGCCCGAACCGAACAGCTCGCGAACCCCTTCCGCCCAGGAAACGGCGTCGTACCGCCCTACCTCGCCGGTCGCGATGCGCTGCTCAACGCATTCGACGAGTTCCTCGCCGACCGCCCCCTGCACGCGAACTGGGCGCTGACCGGCCTGCGCGGCACAGGGAAGACGGTGCTTCTCGGCGAGTTCGCGGCGCGCGCCGAACGCGCCGGCTGGCTGACCCTTCAGCGGGAGCTCGGTGAGCGCCATCGCGACGACGAGCGGCTCGCCGACGCGATCGTCGAGGACGCCGACGCGCTACTCCGCCGGGCGAGCATGTTGGCGGGCGTCGGGCAGGCGCTGGAACAAGGCGTGCGGTTCCTTCGGCCGCGGCGCGTATCAGTCGGCGACATCGGGTACGAGCCAGCCTACACGGAACGGAGCGCTGCCCCGGCAGACCAGATGCGGCAGGCGCTCTCGGAGCTCGACGCGGCCGCCAACGATGCCAGGCCCCGCGGGGTGCTCCTTCTGTACGACGAGGCCAACCTTCTTGCGGACGACCGCGCGCGCGAACGCTATCCGTTGTCCGGCCTGCTCGCGGCCCTGGGTGCCGTCCAGCGGGCCGAGCCCCGCGTCCGGGTCATCATGTCCGGGCTGCCTACGCTCAGCCT
>JBFMEV010000023.1:0-52960 GCA_040752335.1 Chloroflexota bacterium | reverse complement strand
CCCCGGCGAGGGCATCGGGGAAGTTGAGCCCGGTCGCGACGTAGACGACCGGCGCGCCCGGGGCGAAGGTGCTGGCGCTGATGTAGGCCGCGGTCGCGTAGCGGTCGCCGCCGGCGATCCGGTTGACGGCGGCAGTGTCGACGGTGAGCAGCACCCGCGAGTCCAGATCGCTGTTGCCCCACTCGTCCTCGGCATGGATGTCGAGGGTGTAGCTGCCATCGGCGATCGTAACGCCGCCGACCTTCATGTCCCACGCGAGATCGGCCTGGCTGCCCGTGCCCTGGGCCTGGTAGGCGACACTCCAGCCGTCGCGAACCTGGACCGACCAGCTGACGTCCTCCGAGAAGCGCATGGTCATCGCGAGGGTGTCGGCGTTGCCGTCGCCGTTGGGTGTGATCGTCCGGTTGCCGTCGACGCCCCACAACTGCGGGCCGGCGCTGTCCTGTGGCGCGAGACTGGCCGGGGCGGCCCACCCCGAGCGCCAGCCATTGAGTTCCCGGACGTACGCGGCCGTCGGCGCCGCCTGCGGATCGCCGGTGGCGAGGTTCTCGACGCGCACCGGCGAGCCGTCCGCGATCGACCCGTCAGGGGAGGTCAATCCGGGATCGTCGTAGAGCGTGAGGCTCGAGCCGCCCGTGGCAACCGAGGCGGCTCCGGGCGACACCAGCGCGTCGGGCGTGGTGTCGGTTGGGATGTAGGAAACGCCCGTGACGTCCTCCGTCCGGAGGTCGGGGTTGCCGACGAGCGAGCGGTAGTAGCCGCCGCTGGTGCTGTCAGGATCCATGAACGCGGTGTAACCGGGGCTCCGGCTCGACTGGAACGAGAACTCGTTGCCGTGGTAGCCGCTCTGGTTGCGCCACAGGTCGGCGATCGTCTGGTGGGTCGAGAACAGGTCTCGAATGATGCCGTTGACGCTGCCATGGCCCTCGGCGATCACGGCCCTGGCGCCCGCCCGCAGGAACGCCGCGCCGTAGTTGTCGACACGCTGCATGGCGACGGTGGTGGTCGGCGCCGGGTAGCCGGACTCGGAGTTGCCCGAGGCATAGCAGAGGTGGTTCAGCAGCACGACCGCGTTCGGAGCGAATGCCAGCTGCCGGATGTAGGGCTCGCCGTAGTAGACGTTGTTGTAGTCGCCGTTCCCGGCCGACGCGTTGAGCCCGAACCCGTCCTTCGTGCTGTAGTTCGGGTCGTAGGTGTATGGGCTCGGCCAGCCGTTGCCGTGCCCCAGGTAGAGCACGACGCTCGCCCCCGCGACCGCCGACTGGACGGCGGCCCAGGTGGCGTACGGGCTGTAGACCTTGACGACGTTCGACGACCACTTGATGGCTTCGGCATAGGCCGAGTCCGCGATGTCGCGGTAATGCGGGGTCGACGAGTGAGTCGCCCCCACGATGATCACGACCTTGGCGGTGGAGAGGACCGGGTCCCCGGCTGCGGTCGAGCTGACCGACGTCGCGGCCCCGCCGGCGGTCGTGCCGGCGGCGACGGGCGCCGCCGCCAGGAGGCCGGCGATGAGGGCGACGATGAGGGCGCGGGCCGCGTGCTGCAATTCTGGGCTCCATCCATGCCCGCCTGGCGGCGGGCCGCGTCGGGGGCAGACGTGATGGAGCAAGCCTCGGCCGGGCGCGCGGGGCACTCAATGAAGCGGCGGTACCAGCCGCCATGGCCCCATGGTCGGGCGACAGGGAGCGGAGCGGTGGGGTCGGGTCCGGTCAGGGCCCACGGGGTGGAGTGACAGACCGGTGCGCCGGCGCCACGAATCGCGTCACATCGGCGGCCGCGTTACGTCGCGGCGGAGCGGCGCGATCGGGCGTGGCGAATCCTGGCCCGAGGCGATGCGAGGCCCGAGTCAGGGTCTGACGGTGCCCGTCGGCGAGGGCACCGGGGTGGGCTCGATACAGGGCTGCTCGCTGTCGGGCAGGGTCCCGTCCTCGGTCGGCCGGCAATCGGTCGGCTGCTCCTCAGGCAGCGGCAAGCCGCCTTCATAATCGAGGATGACGAGGACGAACTCGAGCCGATCCAGGGTCGCCGCCGGCTCGAGGAAGGCCGTCTGGACGATCTGGTTGGCATCCCGCCTGACGTCGACGACCCGCCCGATGACGAGGCCCTTGGGATACGGCGAGCGTATCCCGCCGGCCAGCTCGATGCCGGCCGTCACGACCTCCTCGCCGAGGGCTACCGTCACTGCGGCGGCGATGTTCTCCATTCGCAGGTCGTCCGGCAGCTGCCCGGTGACCTCGCCCGTGGCGGCCGACGTCAGGAGCTGGCCGATGACGGTCGACGCCGAATCGCTGATGAGCTGGACGGTCGAGGACGTCGCGCCGGCCTCCACGACCCGGCCCACGAGGGCGCCGCCGCCGGCGATGACGACATCGCCCACCTCGATGCCGTCGGCGGTGCCGCGATCGAGCGTGATCCGGCGCTGGATCTCCGACGAGTCGCGGCCGATGACCGACGCCGCCACGGTCTCGTACTCGAAGCCGCTCCGGAGCTGGAGCAGGCCGGTCAGGAGCTCGTTCTCGCGACGGAGCTCCTCGGCCTGGCGGTTCTCGATCCGGATCCGCTCGTTCTCGGCCCGGAGGGCCTCGTTGTCCAGCCGCAGCTGGTCGATCTCGGCGAGGGCCGAGCCGATCGAGGCGAGGTTCCGACCGAGGCCGTCGAGGGCGGCCTGCATCGGCCGGAAGGCGAACCCGATGCCCTGCTGGAGCTCGATCACGAGGCGATTGCCCGAGACGGCCATCAGGATGAGCGACGTTGCCAGGAGTGCGACGAAGGCGATGGCCCGGCGGCGGGCGACCCGGTTGGCGAAGACGGCGCTCATCGACGGTCCTCGGGCTCACGGGCGACCGGCTGACGCCGGTGCGCCCAACGATCTAGCGGGGCGGGCGCGAGTAGGTCTCGGTGACGAGGACGCGCTCCATCCGGTCCATCTCCTGGAGGACCAGGCCGGTGCCCCGGACGACGCAGGTCAGCGGGTCGTCGGCGACGTGGACGGGCATCTGGGTCGCCTCCGCGACGCGCCGGTCCAGGCCGGCCAGGAGGGCCCCGCCGCCGGCCAGGACGATGCCCTGGTCCATGATGTCGGCCACGAGCTCGGGCGGCGTCTCCTCGATCGTGTCCCGGATCGTGTCAACGATCTGCTGGACGGACGGCTCGATCGCCTCCCGGATCTGGTCCGCGCCCACCTCGACGCTCCGGGGCAGGCCGGTCAGGAGGTCGCGGCCACGGAGGTTGACCCGGCCCTGGTCCCACTCGCCGGGGTAGGCCGAGCCGATGGCGATCTTGATGTCCTCGGCGGTCCGTTCGCCGAGGAACAGGTTGTACTCGCGGCGGGCGAAGTTGACGATGTCGATGTCCATCTCGTCTCCGCCGATGCGGATGCTCTTGCTGACGACGATGCCGCCGAGGCTGATCACGGCGACCTCGGTCGTGCCGCCACCGATGTCGACGACGAGTGAACCCGACGGTTCGCTGACCGGCAGACCGGCGCCGATCGCGGCGGCCATCGGCTCCTCGATGAGACGCGCCCAGCGGGCGCCGGCGTTCAGGGCCGCGTCCTTGACCGCCCGCTTCTCGACCTCGGTCACGCCCGACGGGATGCCGACGAGCATCCGTGGCCGGGCGATCAGCCCGATCCGGTCGTGGACCCGGTCGACGAAGTACTTGATCATCTGCTCGGTCACGTCGAAGTCGCTGATGACCCCGTCGCGGAGCGGCCGGACGGCGATGATGTTGGCCGGCGTCCGGCCGACCATCCGCTTGGCCTCCGCGCCGATCGCGAGGACCCGCTTGGTCCGGGCCTCGATCGCCACGACCGACGGCTCGCTGATCACGATCCCGCGATCCCGGACGTGGACCAGGGTGTTCGCCGTCCCCAGGTCGATGCCGATGTCGCGGGAGAAGATGCCGAGCAGGCGGTCGAGCATACGGAGAGGGTCCTCTGCGGGTCGTGGCTCGTGGGGCGGGGGCGCTGCGGCCCGGATGAGCCCGTGGAGTATACCCGGCAGGGCGTGACGCACCGGGACCCGGCGAGGCGCCACGGGATGGCCGCGGAGGCGGCGCGGCCGGCTCAGGCCGCGGGCGGCAGACCGGGACGGTCGAAGTCGATGCCGCGGTCGCGCATCGAGACGAAGGCGTCGTGGCCGATGACGAGATGGTCGAGGACGGCGATGTCGAGGAGGCGGCCCGCGGCGAGGGCCTCGGCCGTGAGGTGGAGGTCGTCGGGCGACGGCGTGGGATCGCCGGACGGGTGGTTGTGGACGAGGATGACGCTCGAGGCGGTCAGGCGGACGGCGTCCCGAAAGAGCTCCCCCACCCGGACGAGCGAGGCGCTCACGTTGCCCTGGTAGGTCGTCGTCACCCGGAGGACGACGTTCTTCGTGTCCAGGACGACGACCCGCAGCTCCTCGCGCTCGAGCCGGCCCATCTGGAGGACGAGCCGATCGGCGACGTCGCGCGGCGAGCGGACCGTCCAGCGGGCGGCCGGCCAGTCGGCCAGGAGGCGCCGACCAAGCTCAAAGGCGGCCTGGAGCTGGGCTGCCTTCGCCGCCCCGACGCCGGGGATCGCCTCGAGCTCCAGGCCCGAGGCCCGGGCCAGCCCGGTCAGGCCGTCGAACCGGGCGATGGCGTCCTCGGCCAGGTTGACCGCCGACCGGCCGCGGCTGCCGGAGCCCCACAGCAGGCCCACCAGCTCAGCCGACGAGAGGCCGGCTGGCCCGCGCAGCTCGAGGCGCTCGCGGGGCCGCTCGGCCGGCGGCAGCTCGCGAAGGGCGCGGCCCCGCGGAAACGGGACGAGGGCACCGGGTGGGCGGCCGGCCTGGGTCATCGTCGCCTCCGGGTGGCGGTCTCCGAGCGGGTTAGCCGGTGGGCGTCCCCGGGCCCGGACGACGGAAGCCCGCCGATTCCTCCCGCCATCCGGACCCTGAGGACGCGCCGCAGCCTAGCGGGCAGCGCTCACCGGCCGGTCACCGGCCGCTGCACCGCGACTCATCCGGGGCGGCGGCGGACGCCGGGCGACCGCGACTCACCCGGCGGGCAGGCCCTGGAGGGCTGCCTCGGCGACCACCAGGAGGATCGCGTTGAAGGCGGCGTGGAGCCCCACGGCAGCCCACAGCGACCGCCGCCGGATGAAGACCCAGCCCAGGACGAGGGCCACCGGCAGCCGCCCCGCGGCGCCGACCACGGCCAGGGCGAGGGCCTGGTTGAAGTTGTCCCCACCCTGGGTCAGGACATGGGCCAGGGCAAAGAGCACCGCGGCCCGGATGATCGCCGTGGCCGGCGCGACGACGCGCGCCCAGGCGGTCGTGGCGAAGCCGCGAAAGAGCAGCTCCTCGTAGAGGGGCGCGATGACGGCCCCGGCGAGGAGGTTGATGCCCAGCCCCACCGGCGTCCCGGTCGGCGGCAGCGGGCTCTCGGGGGCGCTGTCGAAGACGGTCACCAGCGACGCCACGGCGAGGGCGGTGACGACCACCACCGGGAGGGCGAAGGCCGCGCCCCAGGCGAGGTCCCGGAGCGCCACCGGAAGATGGCCCCGGAAACCCATCTCGGACCACGACAGAGCGCCCGGTCCGACGACCAGAAGACGCAGGATCACGACCACGACCCCTGCCTGGATTGCGACGCCGAGGAGGTTGAGGACCGGCGCATCGAGGCGGACGTCGAGGACCTCGAGCGGGGTCGCGATGACGACGACGGCGAGGTACAGCCCAACGAGCGTGGCACCGAAGACAAGGATCGGCGAGGGTCCGGCGTAGGCGAGGCCGGCCGCGCGACGCTCGACGACCTGGGAACCGCCGAGCAGGAGCAGGCCGCCGAACAGGACGACCAGGCCAGCGACAAAGGTGATCGCGCCGCCGACCGACGGGCCAGCAAGGATCCCGACGATGGCCGCGCTGCCGCCGGCGAGCGCCGCCAGCCAGCCGGCGACGAACAGGCCCGGGGCGCGGCGGCCCTCGATCGTGAAGCGGAACAGGCCGAACGCGGGGCCGGGCGCCGGGGCCGGGCCGGACGCCGGCCCGACTTCGGTCTCGGGCCCGGCGTGGGTCAAGATTCGGTCAGCGGGTCGGGGCTGCGTGCGGCGGCCGGCCCGGCACCGGGCCGCGAGCCGGCGCTGCGGACGGCCGTCCGGAGCGGGGCCGACGAGGATCGTCGGACCGCGGGCGCGGGCAGGGCCTCACGGACGGGGGCGTGGACGAGCGGCGCCTGGACGCCAACGAGCTCCGGTCGCTCGAAGTCCTTGCCGCACCAGGCGCACAGCGACCAGTCGAGGCCGACGAGCTTGGTGCAGTTCGGGCAGACCCGGTTCAAGCGCGTCCGGCAGGTCGGGCAGATGATCCACTCGGCGTCGACCCGACGGTCGCACGACGGGCAGTGCCGGATCGCCTCGATCTCGGCGAGCATCGCCTCCTCGGCCAGGTTGCGCTCGTAGATCTCGCCGATCTTCTCCTGGGGCCGGATGATCCGGTAGGCGAAGACGGCCAGCGGGAAGAGCGGCAGCGAGATGATGATCCCGGCCGCGGCGAAGTACGGCGCGATCGGGTTCTCGGTCCGGAGCTGCATGTCGCGGAAGGCCCAGTAGGCCGCCGCCAGCCAGAGCAGGACGAGGTAGGCGAGGCCGACCTGGAACGCGAGCTGCACGACCGGGTTGCCGAAGACCGAGCCGATCGCGTCGCCGATCGTCTTGAGGATCTCATCCATGCGCCTGGGCCGTTCCTCCGTGACCGTGGCGATCACCGCGCGCGAGGCCCGCGGATCGCCGGGCAGTGTAGCAGGGGCCTTCGCCCCGTCCGCCTGCCGACCTCCGACGGCGCAGCGGCTCGATGCGTGACGCGCTAGACGTCGTCACCGCGCTTCGCGGCCCGTCCGGGGGCGACGGCGATGATCCCGCCCACGATCAGGAAGACTGCGGCCACGGCCGCGAGGAGGGCGCCGAGCTGTGACGCGTCACTGCCGAGGTAGAGCCACACGATGCCGAACAGGACCCCGCCGCCGACCATGCCGCAGACACCGCTCCGGACCCAGGTCGCGACCCGGTTGGGCAGGACCGCCAGGCCCGTGACGATGACGAGGAAGACGAAGGCCGGGAGATTCGACACGATCCCCAGGCCCCAGCTCCCGAAGTAGCCCTCCAGACCCGTGTCGAGCGATGCCCGCCATGGCAGGAGGAAGCCGATGATCGCGAGCCCGCCGCCGAGCGCGACGAGCCAGCCTTCGAGCTGATCGGGCGCATCGAGCGGCAGGTCGGCCAGGATCGAGGCCCGGCCCGGGACCGGCATTCGGGGCTCGCGCTGGGTCGCGCCCGGCGCGGCAGCGGCGACCGGCGGAGCGGTCGGTGTCGCGGCGACGGGGGCGGGCGGGATCCAGGCACCCGTCGCGGCGGGCGCCGCGGGCGATCCGGGCGGCGCCCACGACGCCGGCGCAGCCGGTGCGGTGTCGGCCCGGTGAACGGTCGAGGGCGGCAGATAGGCTCCGGGCACGGGCGCATCGACCTCGGGCGCCGGTGCCGGCGGCGGAGGCGCAACCGCCTCGAACATCCGCTCCGGCCCGGGCGCGGCGGGCTGCGGGGCGGGCTGCGGGGCGGGCTGCGGGGCAGCGTCGGCGCCGACGTCGGACGGGATCGCGCCGCCGGCCGCGGCGATCTCGACCTCGATGGCGGAGGCCGGGGCAACCTCGTCGACGTCGACGACCTGGACCGGCTCGACCGCCGTATCGGCCTCGACGGGCGCTGCCGGCCCCGGCGGCGTCAGCGCGGCGACGAGCGCCCCGCACGACGGACAGGCGAGCCGCCCGGGCGGAACGGGCTGGCCACAGCTTGGGCACGGGATCGAACCGGACATCCGTAACTCCCCTGGACCCTCGACTCCTCGCGGGCCGCAGCCCTCAGGGTGCCAGAACGGCGTCCCAGGCGAAAGACCCCCGCGAAGTCACGGCCCGTGGGGCTCGATGGTCCCGGCGGCCGGTGACGGCACGACCTCGGCCTGACGCCGGCCGACCTCGAACGTCCACGCGGTCGAGCGCCAGGCGACCGCCAGCGAGATGAGCCACAGGCCGGCGATCCAGGTCAGCGAGAAGACGAGGATGGCGAGCCGCGCCTCGTTCGCCGGGCCGCCGTCCATCAGCACGATCCGAAGGTGATCCCAGGCGATCGCCGCGGCCGCCGCCGAGCCGGCGATCGTGGCCATCAGCACCGCGTTCGTCACGATGAGCGTCGCAACCCCCGACGGTCGGACGAGGCTCCGGATCGCCCGGCCGATCGCCGCCGGCACGGACGCGCCCCAGGCGAGATGCCGGACCGCCAGCCCGCCGATGGCCTCGCCGAGGAGCCAGGTCGCGGCGAGGAGGGCCACGATCTCGGGGATCCGGAGGACGACCCTGGCCGCGACCGGGAGGGCAGGGTCGCCCGGGTGGATCAGCTCCGTATACGTCGCCTCGACGAGGTGGACGGCACCGACGCCGAGAGCAGCGGCGGTCGGCAGGTGGGCGATGAGCCGGACCGCGAAGGCCCGGCCGGGCCCGCCGCCGCCGGGCCTGACACCGGCCTCGAGGTCATCGTCACGGGCGGCGTCGCGGACGAGGGCCAGGTCCAACGCCGCCCCGACCAGCCCGCCGACCGCGAGCCAGGCCAGGGCGGCGAGGACGATCGCTGCCACGGCGGCGATGAATGCCGTCGAGGGCCCGCCGAAGACGAACCCGACGAGTGCCGGCGCAAAGGCGTTCGCCAGGCCCGCGACGGTCGGCAGGGCGACGATCGGCAGGAACACCACGAGGATGCCGCCCCGGATGAGGAAGGCGGCCAGCGCCATCGCCCACCAGGCCGGCCGCGCCAGCGTCGCCAGGAGCGAGGCGGCCAGCGACCCGGCCAGCGACATCGGGCCGGTCTGCCGCCGCGCTCAGGGTACCGGGGTGGGCGTCGGGCCGGCGAGCTCGTGAAGCTGGGCAAGGGCCTGGCGGACGAGCTCGATCTCCTCGCCGTAGCGGGCGAAGTCGCCATCCCGGAGGGCCTGCTGGGCGGCCTCGAAATGGGCGTTGGCGTAGGCGATGAGGCCCGCGACATCGGTCGGCAGGTCGGTCGACGGTGTGGGGCCGGGCGTGGCCGTCGGGCCGGGGGACGGGGTGGGCCCGGGCGTCGGGCTGGGCCCGGGGATCCCACCTCGCTCGAGGAGCTCGTTCAGGGCCTCGCCCAGGGTCCGCGCCCAGACCACCGACGTCGGCGAGGCGACGACGATCCGCTGGAACTCCGGGAACCTCGAGGAGGTCGACTGGAGATAGACCGGCTGGAGGTAGATGATCGTGTCGCCCACCGGCACCACGATGAGATTGCCCCGGACGACCGTGCTGCCGGCCTGGTCCCAGAGGGTGATCTGGGCGCTGATCGTGGGGTCCTGGTCGATCCGGGCCTCGATCTGCACGGGCCCGAAGACCGACGTGTTCGTCGGGAAGCGGTAGACCCGGATGCCGCCGTAGTGCTCCGGGTCGTTCCGTGCCGCGATCCAGGCGATCATGTTCGGTCGGCCGTTGGGGACCATCGGCTGGAGAAGCAGGAACTCGGGCTCGGGCTCGCCCGGCATCCGCATGATCACGTAGTAGGCCTCGGACGGCAGGCTCTGAGCACCGGGCTGGGCTCGCGGCACGGTCCAACGATCGTTCTCGGTGAAGAACGTCTCGGGGTCGGTGACGTGGTAGCGGCCGAAGAGCTCGGTCTGGATGTTGAACAGGTCCTCAGGCACCCGGAGGTGGGGTCGAAGGTCGGCCGGCAGCTCGGCGAGCGAGCGGAAGAGGCCCGGAAAGACGCCCTGCCAGGCCCGGATGAGGGGGTCCATCGGGTCGGCCACGTAGAAGGTCATCGTCCCGTCGTAGGCGTCCATGACGACCTTGACGCTGTTCCGGATGTAGTTGATCGGGCCTGTCCTGACGCCCGAGGCCCCGATCGTCGCGACCGGGTCGATGTACTCGGCGTTCGGGAAGCGGTCGCTCGCCGTGAACGCGTCCTGCACGTAGACGAGGCGCCCGTCGTCCCTGACGACGACGTAGGGGTCCTTGTCGTAGGCCAGGAACGGCGCGATGAGCTGGAGCCGATCGGCGAGGCTCCGGTGCATCAGAAGCTGGCTGTCGTCGGTGACCTGGGCGCTGATGAGCAGGTCGAGGTCGCGGAAGCGGAAGGCGAACAGGAGCCTGGAGAAGGTCGTGTCGAGGTCGATCCCGGTGTCGCCTGTCCAGCGGGTCCGGACCTGCTGCTCACCGCTGCCGTCGTCGTCGCCCCGCGGGAAGTCGAACTCGTCCTGCTGGGCCCGGACGATCACGTAGCCCGACGGCGCCTCGCCGAAGTAGATCCGCGGCTCGGTCACCGCCGGGGCGCCGTCCGACGAGACCGGCGGCAGGTCCTTGACGAACAGGACGGGCTGGCCCTCGGCCGTCACCTCGTTGACCGGCACCATCGCGATGCCGATACCGTGGGTGTACACGATCCGCTGGTTCACCCAGCCGGTCGCCTGGCTGTTGGCGGCCAGGTTCAGCTCGCGGGCCGAAAGCATGACCTGCCGCATCTGGTCGTCGATGACGTAGCGGTCCGTGTCGACGTCCGTGAAGTCGTAGTAGGTCCGGACCGTCTGGAGCTGGTCGAGGGTGTCGCCGAGCGGCCGGTAGTCCCACAGGCGGGCGTTCGCAAAGGTCGCGGCCTCGGCATCGATCTGGGCCTGGCTGAGGACCTTGTCGCCCTGGTAGCGCCGCTCCTCCCACTCGAACAGGTTGTAGGCCAGGCGCGTCATGGCGATGTTGTTGGCGATGAACGGCTGCTCCTGCTGGAACTTGTTGGGATCCACGGTGAGTCGCTGGACCGCCTCTGGGTACAGCCGCCCGACGACGAGCGAGGCGAGGAACCAGGCGGCGACGGTCGCCCCCAGGGGCCAGGTCCAACGGGTGAATGCCCCGCCGACGAGAAAGGCGGCCGCCAGGCCGGACAGGACCGTCAGGAGGTCATACGCGAAGAACTGGGCATGGAAGTCCGTGTAGCTGACGCCGGTTGCGATTCCGCGCTCGGAGTAGACCAGCTCGTACTTGTCGAGCTGGTAGCCGAAGGCAACGGACAGGAGGAAGAGGCCGGCCAGCACGGCCAGGTGGACACGGACGCTCGTCGGGAACGACAGCCCCCGCTGCGGGGATCCCGCGAGGTACCGCCCGAAGGCGACGATGAGCCCACCGACGACGAGGGCGTTGAAGATCGACTGGACAGCTCGCAGGAACGGCAGGTCGAACAGGAACCACGAGATATCGCGACCGAAGACGGGATCGACCGCGATCGTCCCGTCGACCGCCTCGAAGGGCACTCGGTTGAGCCACAGCAGCACGGTCTGCCAGCCGGTCGCGGCGGCCGCGCCGATGACGATGGCCCCGAAGATCGAGAGCGCGGCGAGGACGACCGAGGCGGTCGGCGTCAGGTCGGGGATCGCCTCGGGTCCCACGGGCACCGCGCGGGGCTGAGCCTCGCGGGGGTTGAAGCGGTCGCCCTGACCGGCGAGGCCGGCCTCGGCCAGCCGCTCGAAGAGGTCCCGGAACGTGCCCGGGACGCCTTCCAGCGGGGGCGCCATCCGGCGGGCGAGCCAGAGGTTGCCAAGGAAGACGAGGAGCGCCAGGGCCGTGACGCCGAGGAAGAGCCCGGCGCCGGCGCCGATCCGCGTCCAGAAGACGCCGTCGAAGCCGACGCTCCGGTACCAGATGACATCGGTCCAGAACTCTAGGAGGCCGGCACCGAAGAGGAGGACCAGGACGACGATCGCGCCGAAGGCCCACAGGCGCAGCGACGGGCCCCCGCCACGGCGTATCGCCCCGGCGGCCCCACCACGTCCGGGACCTCCCGGACGGGCTGCGCCGAAGCTCGGTCGGAAGGGGCCGGACGGCTCCTCGTCGTCATCGTGCATGCGGAGGAGTCTACGCTGCGGCGGGCCGGCGGCCTCCGAGCCCCTCGACCGCGCGTCGAAAAGCCGTCAGGACCTCGCTCGCGAGCTGGTTCGGCGTCATCGTCGCGGCGCGGGCCGGCTCGAACCGGAACCCGGCGCGGACCGCCAGCGGGCAACGCCACGGCCGGTCAGGCTCGTCGGGCGGCGCGACCAGCCCCAGCCGGATCGCGAGCCGCCCGCCGTCCTCGAGGATGAGCCCGGACAGCCCGCCCGAGAGCGCCGGCCCGAGGCTGGCCAGCGGTGGCTCCGGCGGCGGCCCGGCGGCCGGCGCCGCGTCGCGGAACGACACGATTCCGGCCTCGTCGCGGGCCCACAGGACGGTGAGCCACCACTCGTCCGGCCCGACCGACGGCCGGGCCATGCCGGCGTGCCAGGTGCGGTCGCCCAGCCGGAGGACCTGTTCGCGGAGATACGAAGGGCCGGGTGGCGGGAGGCGCTCGGGCATGGCCGGAGGATAGACGGCGCGTGCGGGTCAGGCCTCGCGGGGCTCCCCGTTTGGCGGATTGGTGACGGATTCCGGAGCGTCGACATCCGCCCCCGCGTCGGTCTCCATGATGTCGGCGTCGGCATCGGCAGCCATGATGCCGGCATCGGCAGCCATGATGCCGGCATCGGCGTCCCCGCTCGCGTCCGAGTTGGCGGCCTCGCCGAGGCCGAGATTCTCGAGGTCCACCGGCTCGCCCCGCTCGGTCGCGACCTCGGCGACCACCTCGGCCTGGCGCGCCAGGACCTCGGCCTCGAGGGCCGCCAGCTCGAGCCGCAGCATCTCGCGGCGGACGGACTCGTCGGGCGGCTCCAGGGTGCCGGGCGGCGGTGCCTCGGGCGTCTCGGCCTCGTACTCGCCGGCCAGCCAGCCGATGATTCCGCGCGGCCGGGGCGTCGGGGCGCGGCCCTTGAGGATGGCGTCGACGTCGATCTGCGTGACGCCCGGGACCGCGGCGGCGTCCGGCTCCTTCAGGGCCGCGCCGCACGACGGGCAGCGCTCCAGGTCCGCGGACGGGAGGGTGGCAGAGCACCACGGACAGACGGGACCGGGTTCCGGCGTCGGTCCGCCCCCGGACAGGACTGGCTCGGACATGCCGGACACTGTAGCGCCCCGGGGCCGATCGGGAATGCCCGATTCGATCAGCCGGAAGGACCACCCGGGCGAAGCGCCGGGCTCGCGGCCGGGCCGGGTCTTGCGCATCCCCGCCGCGGCAGGCACGCTGACAGGACCGTGACCTATTCGATCGTGGCCCTCGATCCGGCGACCGGCGAGCTCGGCGTCGCCGTCCAGACCCGCTGGCTGGCGGTCGGCGCGCTCGTGCCGTGGCTGCGGCCGACCGTGGGGGCGATCGCGACCCAGTCGTTCGTCGACACCCGTTACGGCTACGCCGGCATCGAGCTGCTGGCCGCCGGCCGGTCGCCCGAGGACGCCCTCGCCGAGCTCCTCGCCGCGGATCGCGACCCGGGCGTCCGGCAGGTGGGGATGGTCGATGCCGCCGGCCGGACCGCGGCCCACACGGGTGCCGATTGCGTCGTCGCCGCCGGTCACGTGACCGGCAGGGGCGTATCGGTTCAGGCGAACATGATGGAGCGGCCCACCGTCTGGCCGGCGATGCTCGCCGCATTCGAGGCCGCCGACGGCGACCTGGCCGATCGCCTGGTCAAGGCCCTTCGCGCCGCCGAGGCCGAGGGCGGCGACGTCCGCGGTCGGCAGTCGGCGGCGCTCGTCGTCGTCCCCGGGCGGGCCGATGCCCAGCCCTGGGACATCCGCTACGACATCCGCGTCGACGACGCCCGGGCGCCGCTCGACGAGCTGGACCGGCTCCTCGCCCTCAACCGCGGCTACGAGGCGCTCGACCGGGGGTTCGAGGCCCTCGGCGCGGGCGAGACATCGGCGGCGCTCGCCTTCTTCGAGCAGGCCGCGGCGCTCGCCCCGGACGACGACCAGGTCCGCCTCTGGCAGTCGTTCGCGGTCTTCGATTCCGGCGACGAGGAACGCGGCCGCCGTCTCTACCGCGCCGCGCTCGAGGTGGAGCCGCGCGCCGGCGAGCACCTCCGCCGCTTCCTCGCCGCGGGCCAGCTCCCCGGTCGCGAGCGGCTCGTGGCCCGCCTCACCGCGGACGAGGCCGGCTGATCAGGAGCGCACACGGCCCCGCCTCGTGGCCCATCGAATGACCATTCGATAAAGCGCGCCGACGAGCCAGAAGAGCCCGAAGTACAGGAACGCGACGAGGGCCAGGTCGAAGGCCACGATCGTGACGAGGTTGGTCCCGATCCCGACGACCGTCATCGCGATCATCACCGCGAGCGGCACGAGGACGTATCGCCGGCCCGGGGCGATGACCACCGACGTCCTGGTCGGGCGCGCCGGCCGGGCCCAGTCGCCGAGCGGATCGATGCCCGAGACGTCGACCGACGAGCCGGCCGATCCAAGAGGTAGGCGCAACGCGTCGTAGCGTGCTCGCCTCGTGGGGTCGGTCAGCCACTCGCGGGCGATGTTCAGCCTCGCCGTTCGCCAGGTCGCCCCGGCCTCGTCGCTGCCGGACGCGCGATCCGGATGGGCGCCGCGGACCTTCGCCCGCCAGGCTTGCTCGATGACCTCGGTCGTTGCATCGAGTGTGATCCCGAGCTCGCCGTAGAGGTCGAAGTCCGGGAGGGGATCGGGGGCGCGCCCCGTCGTCATGGGCGGGTCACCAGGCGATCCTGCCTACTCCCACTCGATTGTCGCGGGCGGCTTCGATGAGATGTCGTAGACGACCCGGTTGACGCCGGGAACCTCGTTGACGATCCGGGAGCTGATCTTCGCCAGGACGTCGTAGGGGAGCTTGGCCCAGTCGGCGGTCATGCCGTCCTCGGAGGTCACCGCCCGGATCGCGACGACGTTGGCATAGGTCCGGCCATCGCCCATGACGCCCACGCTCCGGACAGGGGTGAGGATCGCGAAGGACTGCCAGACGCTGCGGTAGAGCCCGGCCGCCTTGATCTCGTCGATGACGATCCAGTCGGCATCGCGGAGGGTGTCCAGGCGCTCCCGGGTGACCTCGCCGATGATCCGGATGGCGAGCCCGGGGCCCGGAAACGGCTGGCGCTGGACCATCGCCTCGGGCAGGCCCAGCTCCAGGCCGACCTGGCGGACCTCGTCCTTGAAGAGATACCGCAGCGGCTCGATGAGCCGGAAGCGGAGGTCCGCCGGCAGGCCGCCCACGTTGTGGTGGGTCTTGATCTTCTGGGCGGCCTTTGTCTCGGAGGTCGCGCTCTCGATCATGTCCGGGTAGAGCGTGCCCTGGGTCAGGAAGTCGATCCGGCCGAGCTTCGTGGCCTCCTCCTCGAAGACCCGGATGAACTCGTCGCCGATGATCTTCCGCTTCTGTTCCGGGTCGATGACGCCGGCCAGGCGAGCCAGGAATCGCTCCCGGGCGTCGACCATGACGAGGCGCATCCCGAGGTGCTGCTCGAACGTCGCCCGGAGCAGCTCCGACTCCTTCTTCCGCATCAGCCCGTGGTCGACGTAGATGCAGGTCAGCCGATCCCCCACCGCCCGGTGGACGAGCGCCGCGGCGACCGCCGAATCCACCCCGCCCGAGAGGGCGCAGATGACCTTGCCGTCCGAGCCGACGGCGCGGGCGTGGTCGTCGACCCGGGTCCGGATCTCCGCGACCGTCGATTCGATGAAGTTCGCGGCCGTCCAGGTCGCCCGCGCCCCGGCGATCCCGACGACGAAGTTGCGGAGGACATCTCGACCGCGGGGCGTATGCGCGACCTCGGGATGGAACTGGATGCCGTAGAGATTTCGGGCGTGGTCGACGAGGCCGGCGTACGGCGTCGAGCCGGAGTGGGCCGTCGAGGTGAAGCCCTCCGGGAGGCGGGTGATCGAGTCGCCGTGGCTCATCCAGACCGGCTGCTCGCGATCGATGCCCGCGAACAGCGGGTCGTCGGCGGTGATCGAGACCGTCGCCGGGCCGTACTCCCGCTTGGAGGCCGGCAGGACGTCGCCGCCGAGCTCGAGGGCCATGAGCTGGGCGCCGTAGCAGATCCCGAGGACCGGCAGCCGGCCGCTCCAGATCGCCGGGTCCGGCTTGGGCGCACCCTCGTCGTAGACCGAGTTCGGGCCGCCCGAGAGGATGATCGCGGTGGCCCCGCGACGCTCGATCTCCGCCAGGGGCGTGTCGTGGGGCCGGAGCTCGGAGTAGACGTTGAGCTCCCGGACGCGGCGGGCGATGAGCTGGGCGAACTGGCTCCCGAAATCGAGGACGACGACCGTGCCGTGGTCCGTGCTGGCAGGCCGATCGCTGGCCGCCCGCTCCGGCGCCGGCGCGTTGAGGGCGGTCTCCAGGTAGGCCTCGACCTCGGCGTCGTCCGGGGCGAGGACGCGATGGCCGGCGTCGGCCGCCTCGCCATGGACGGTCTTGCCGCGACGCGCTGGTGCGGTGGATTCGGTGGGCGCGGGGGCGGTCAGCGCCGGTGGGGCGCCCGGCTCGGCCGGTGCCCCTGCGCGATCGCCCTCGGTCGTCTCCGTCGCTGCCGGTCCCGCCTTTGCCGCCACGCTCGATGCCGCCCTCCCTGCGTTCGTCGGCAAGTGTACCGGCCGGAGGCGGGCCGCCGGCAGGGCCGAGAGGAGGTCGCCCCTACCCTCCGCCCAAGCCGATGGCTGCCTCGATCGCCAGGCGAAGGAGGAGATCGCGACCCGTGACGTGGACCTGCCACCCGCGCGGGTCCCACACGTCCCCGGAGAGGTCGTCGCCGGCGTAGAGCATCTGGGCGAGTGAGACGCCGCGGAACCGGGCGACCGCGAACAGGGCGGCAGCCTCCATCTCGACGGTGATGCATCCCTCGGCGACGCGCGCCTCGACCTTCGCGCGCGTCTCGCGATAGAACCCATCGGTCGTCCAGGTCAACCCGGTTCGATAGGGAATCGCCCGCCGATCGAGCGTCGCGATCACCGCTGCGAGCGCATCGTCCGTCGGGCCGATCGACCGGCTGGCTGGCGCGTAGTGGAAGCTCGTACCCTCATCACGGACGGCCGCAGTCGGCACGATGACGTGGCCGAGCGCAAGGTCCGGGACGAGTGCACCGGCTCCACCCGCAACCACGAACCGACGACCACCCAGCGCGATGAGCTCGTCGAGCCAGCCGGCCGCGAGCGGCGCGCCCACGCCGGCGAGCGCCAGGCCCAGCCGCTGTCCCTCGGCGATCACCTCGAACACCGGATGCACGCCCATCTCCGATCCGAGGGTGGTGATCTGCCGGCCGTCCAACGCCTTCACGAGTCGGTCGATCGCATCGGGGAAGAAACACAGCACGAACGCCTCGGGGGCATCGATTCGACGGATCGCGACCGATGGCTCGACCACGGCCGACGTCGCGGGATCGAACTCCAACAGCGGCATCCGGAAAGCGTCAGACATGGAAGGGATGGTCGGCGTTTGCGTTCCGTCGCACAAGCGAAGCGATGAGCTGGCTCGAGAGTCGTGATTTCGAAACTGATCGGCGCACCGTCGCTGCCGAACTCAGGCCCGACTGCCGCCGGCCGCGACCGGTTGCAGGCCGTCGTACCGTGATCCGCAGAACGACGGCGGTCGGGAGGCGAGCGATGGCGAGATCGAAGGTCAGGACCAAGGCCGAGCAGGCCCGTGAGCTCGAGGAGCTCGCCCACGTGTGGCCGGATCCGCCGGTCACCGAGATCGGGGCTCCGGGGCAAACCCTCTCGGGCAAGGCCTACCGGCGCGAGCTCGCCGCGCTTCAGGTCGAGCTGGCCAAGCTCCAGGAGTGGGTCCGCCACGAAGGCCTCCGGATCGTGGTCCTGTTCGAGGGCCGCGACGCGGCCGGCAAGGGCGGGGCGATCAAGACGATCTCGCTCGGGCTCAACCCCCGAATCTGTCGCGTCGTCGCGCTCGGCACCCCGACCTCACGCGAGAAGACGCAGTGGTATTTCCAGCGCTACGTGGCCGAGCTGCCGGCCGCCGGCGAGATCGTCCTCTTCGATCGCAGCTGGTACAACCGGGCCGGCGTCGAACGGGTCATGGGCTTCTGCACCGAGGAGGAATACCGGGAGTTCCTGCGCTCGGTCCCGGAGTTCGAGCGGATGCTCGTCCGGAGCGGGATCCAGGTGATCAAGTACTGGTTCTCGGTCAGCGACGCCGAGCAGGAGCGGCGCTTCCAGAGCCGGATGGACGATCCGACGAAGCGCTGGAAGCTGAGCCCCATGGACCTCGAGTCGCGAGCCCGCTGGGTCGAGTACTCCAAGGCCAAGGACGCCATGTTCGCCGCGACCGACATCAAGCAGGCGCCGTGGTACGTCGTCAACGCCGACGACAAGAAGCGGGCCCGGCTCAACGTGATCCACCACCTCCTGAGCCTGGTTCCATACCAGGACCTCACGCCGACGCCGATCCAGCTGCCGCCCCGGGGCGACGAGGCGGGCTACGTCCGGCCCCCCATGGCCGATCAGACTTTCATCCCGGAGGTCTATTGACGAGCCGCTCGGGTTCGCCAGCCATCCGGCGATACCCCATCCGGATCGGCAGGCGGTCCGCGGCCTGGCTCCAGCTCGCCTTTGGCGTCCGGCCCGAGAGCGCCTGGGCCGAGATCGGCGAGGGCGGGCTCGTCATCCGGTTCGGGCGGGTGACCTTCCGCACCGAGCTGGCAAACCTGGAGCGCTGGCGAATCGAGGGGCCGTTCCGCTGGATCACCGCGATCGGGATCCGGCGGAGCATCCGCCACGGCGACGTGTCGTTCGCCGGGAGCCCTCACGGCGGCGTCCGCATCGACCTCCGGCGGCGAGTTCGGCTGGGCCCGTTCATGGTCCCCGCGGTCTGGGTCGGCGCGGACGACCTTGATGCCCTCGCGGCGGGACTGGCGGCGCTCGGGGTGCCGGGCGGGGACGCCAGGCGCCCGTGATCCAGACCCGCCTCAGTCCTGGTTCCGCATCGCCTCCGCGGCCATGTCGAAGTAGGCGAGGAAGCGGGCCGCGATCGGCGGTGGCGGGTCCATGAACGCGACCGCCTCGCGCATGTGGGCGAGCCAGCGATCGCGGGCGGCGGGGTCGATCGGAAAGTCCCGGTGGCGCATAAAGAGCCGGGGGTGGCCGCGCTCGTCCGAGTACGTCGTGGGTCCACCCCAGTACTGGCCGAGGAACAGGGCCAGGCGCCGCCGGGCGCCGGCCAGGTCGGCGTGGTTCGGATAGATCGCCAGGAGCTCGGGGTCCGATTCGACGCCCTGGTAGAAGCGGTCGACGAGGGCGTCGAAGAACGGCTGGCCGCCGGCCAGCTCGAAGACGTTGACCCGGGCGGCCTCCGGGCCGGCTTCGTCGTCGCGGGCCGGACGGACCGGCAGGAGATCGGACATCGACGATATCGTAGCCGCCGAAGCGGCACCACCGCCGCGGGCTCGATTGTCCTGCATCAGCGGGTGGGCCGGAGCCGGAATGCCGGACCCCGGCCAAGCCGCTCGGCCGGGGTCCCGTAGCGGAGGATCAGCTCGTGGACGGCGGCCGCGGCCTCGGTCGGCCCGAGTGGTTCGGCGATCGCGGCCCACGTCCGTTCGCCGACGCGAAGGGCGCACCGCGGTTCGGCCTCCAGGTTCCGGGGCCAGTCGGCGTCGGGTTCCCCGGCCGCCACGAGCAGCGAGCCGTCCGGCTCCTCGACGAACCCGACCGCCACGGCCACCGGGCGGCCACTCAGCCGGCCCCGCGTCTCGATCCTGACGACCACCCCCCAGCCCGCAAGCTGCTCGCCGATGTCGTCCGTCAGCGGCCCCGCTGCTGCCAGGACTTGCCCTCGGTCGCCACCGCCGGCGCGTACACGATCTCGACCTGCTGCATGTCGCGGAGGGTCCGGGCACCAAGCGCGGCCATCGACTGGCGGAGGGCGCCCATGAGGTTCTGCGAGCCGTCGGTGACGGTGGCCGGCCCGAAGAGGATCTGCTCGAGCGGGCCGAGGGTCCCAACCTTGATCCGGGTCCCCCGCGGCAGCACCGGCGACGGCGCCGCCATCCCCCAGTTCACGCCCTGGCCGGGGGCCTCCGCCGCGCGGGCCAGCGGCGAACCGAGCATCACCGCGTCAGCGCCGGCCGCGATCGCCTTGGCGACCTCACCGCCGCGACGCATCCCGCCGTCGGCCACGACCGGGACGTAGCGGCCGGACCGCTCGAGGTAAGCGTCGCGCGCGCCGGCGACGTCGGCGATCGCGGTGACCTGGGGGACCCCGATGCCGAGAACCTCCCTCGTTGTGCACGCGGCGCCGGGACCCACGCCTACGAAGACCGCGGCGGCGCCCTGCTCCATCAGCAGGAACGCGGCATCGGCGCTCGTGGTATTGCCGACCGCGACCGGGATCGGCATGAAGCGGGTGAACTCGGCGAGCGACAGCGGGTCATAGCCCGAGGCGAGGTGGCGGGCGGACGAGACCTGGCTCTGGACGAGGAACAGGTCGGCGCCATGCTCGGCGCAGAACGGGCCCCACTTCCGGGCGGCTGCGGGGGTGGCGGCCACGGCGGCGCGGGAGCCGGCGGCGTGGATCTCCTCGATCCGCCGGGCCACGAGCTCCTCGCGGACAGGGGCGGCGTAGGCCGCAGAGAGCAGCTGCTGGACCTCCGCATCGGGCGCGATCGCGATCTGCCCGAGGACCGCGCCCGGGTCGTCGTAGCGGGCCTGGACGCCTTCCAGGTTCAGGACCGCGAGGCCGCCGAGCCGGGCCAGCACTCCGGCGAACGCCGGATCGACGACGGCATCCATCGCCGCGGCGAGAACGGGGATCGGCAGGTCGATGCCGCAGAACACCTGTGCGAGCTCGACGTCATTGGGCTCGATGGTGCTCGTCCCAGGGGCGAGCGAGACATCCTCGAAGCCGTAGGTCGGCCGGATCGTGTCGACCTTGGAACGGAACGCGGGCAGGGCCATGGAAGTGGGTGCGCCGCGCTGCTCGATCATTCGGGGCGCCTCCTCGGTGCGTCGGCCGGGTCGCCGGGCCTCGGTTCCGGAAGGATAGCAGCGAGCCGGATCAGCCCGGGTCGGGCAGTCGGAAGGTGGCCGCCTTCGACGGGTGAGCCAGCAGCCACGCGATCGTGTCGATCGCCCGCTCGTAGGCCGGCCAGGTCACGAGCGCCTTCGCCTCCCCAACCGGGAGCCAGCGGGCGTCGTCGTGCTCGCGCGACAGGCCGACCTCGGCGTCCGCCCGGACCCGGGCGGCGAAGACCGCCTCGCTGAGGAGCGCGTCGACCGACGAATCGTGGAACCAGTTGACGAGGTCGGTCTCGTAGACGGCCTCGAGGTCGGCCGGGCCAAGGCCGGTCTCCTCGGCCACCTCCCGAATGGCGCCGGCCTCGATCCGCTCGCCCGGCTCCAGCCTGCCGGTCACGCACTGCCACAGGCCCGGGAACATCCGATCGGCGGCGCGACGGATGAGGAGGATCTCGAGCTCGGCGTTCGGCCGGACCCGGAACAGCCAGCAGGCGACGAGGTCGGGACGAACGCTCACTTGCCGCTGCCGCCCGGGCCGTCGAGCTCGGCCCCGATCCGGTGGAGCTGCTCGAGATGCTGGAGGTCATGGACACCGGCGAAGAGCAGCCACTCGCCGCATGAGAGCCGGCCGACGAGCGGATGGTCCAGGGGGCAGGGATCCGTTTCGTGGCCGGCGATCGAGCGTGCTGCCCGCTCGACGATCCGCTGGCTGGTCGCCAGCCGTCGGATGAGGACCTCGCGGCCCTGGCGTCGCTCACCCGGGACGCCCGGCACCACCGTCGGGGCGTCGGCCGGGAACCGCCCGGTCGCCGCGAGGGCCCCGGCCATCGCCAGCCCTGCTCGCGCGTCGGCGTCGTGGCCGATCGCCTCGGCCACGGTCCAGTCACCCTCCCCGCCGGGCGCCTGGAAGGCCTCGTCGGGCAGCCGATCCACGACCGCGGCGAGGGCGTGGGCGATCGCGGCCAGCTGGCCCACGACACGTCCGGCAGTCCCGGCGCCGGCCCGCCGGCGGACCTCTCGGCGGACCGCAATGAACCGCCCGGCCCCGATGCCGCGGAACGCGGCCACGACGTCGGGGGCCTGCGGTTCCAGCTCGTCGAGCCAGTCCGCCGCGCCGCCTGTCATCTGGCCGCGAACGTGTCCAGCCGGACGGCCGCGCCGAAGAGGCTGCCCCTGACCGTTCGACCCACGGTCGAGACGGTAGCACGAGGGGACGCCGCGGCGCGGACCCTCAGAGCCGCTCGAACCGCTCGACCGGCAGGACGAACACCGTCGCCCCGCCGACCTCGACCTCGAGCGGATAGGGCATGAAGAACTCGCCCGGCTCCATGATCGGCGGCATCGGGTTCACGATCTGGGTCCGGGACGTGCAGTTGGCGCGGACGATCTCGAGGACCGCATCGACCTTGTCGTCGTCTGCCCCGACCACGATCGTGGCGTTCGACTGCTTCAGGAAGCCGCCTGACGAGTGGAGCCGGGTCGCCCGATGCTCGCCCTCGAGCAAGGCGTCGACGAGGGCGCCCGCGTCCTCGTTGTGGACGATCGCGACGATGAGCTTCACGGCGCGAGTATAGGGTCGTCATCCAGGGCGCCAAGCCCGTTGACCGGTGGTGCCGCGGTGTACGATGCGGCCCGCCCCCGTGCGCGCCGGCGACCCGTGCCCGCCCGGGCCCAGCCGTCGCCCCGAGCCAGGAGCCCCGTGCCGTGATCGATCGCGCCACGCCAGACACCGCCCCGGAGACCACGCTCGCCACGGCGATTGCCGTCGTGGCCCGGGGCCGAACCCCGGACGAGGACCTGGCCCGGCTCCTCGACCTCGCCAAGGGGACCGTGGCCGGCAGGTTCGGGACGGTCTTCCTCTGGAACGCCGAGCGCGGCAGCCTGGCGCTCGTCGCGGCCGTCGGCCTGTCGGACGACGACGCGGCGGCCTACGAGGCCGCCGTCACGGCCGGTCCGGACCACCCCATCGCTCGGACCGCCCACGGCCAGACCGCGATCGTCGGTGTCGAGGGCGCGGGCCCGGATGGAACCCAGATGACCGTGGCCACGTGGCCGCTCCGGGTCGCCCACGCCGGGGTCGAGGAGCCGCTCGGGGCGCTGGCGATCGGCCGGGCCGGCGGCTGGACGGTCGGCGAGGCGGACGCGACGCTCCTCGCGGCATTCGCGGACCTGATCGCGATCACCGTCGACCGGGCCCGGCTCGTCGACGCCGCGAGCGAGCGGGCAGAGTGGGCCGAGCGCGTGTCGCATACCGATGCCCTGACCGGCCTGGCCAACGCCCGGACGCTGTCGCGGGTCCTGGAGCTCGAGGTGGCCCGGGCCAGCCGCCAGGGCACCGATCTCTCGGTCGTCCTGTTCGACGTCGACGGCCTCGCCGCCGCCAACGACGCCGCCGGCCCAGCCGTCGGCGACGACATTCTGCGCGAGGTCGCCGCGGTCCTGGCCGAGACGGTCCGCCTCGTCGACACCGTCGCCCGCTGGGGCGGCGACGAGTTCCTCCTCGTGGCCCCGGGGGCGGCCGGGATGATCGTCGCGCAGCGGGTCCTCGATGCCGTGGCCGGCCGCCCGGCCATCGCGGGCCGGGCCTACTCCGTGTCCGCCGGCGTCGCCCGCTTCCCGGCCGACGGGGCGAGCCCCGAGGAGCTCGTCGCGGCCGCCGAGGCGGCGCTCACGACGGCGAAGGCGACCGGGCCCGGCGCCCTCGCGGCGGCCGGCGCGGCCTGAGGCACGCTCGGGCCGGCGGCGGGTCCGCCTGGATTCGCGAATCGGATTCGCTAGCCGCTCGCGGCGAGCGTCCCGACCGTGAGCACCGGGGCCGTCGGGGTCGTGGCGCCGGGGCCCGGCTCGAGCGTCAGGGCCAGGATCGCGCCCGGCCCCGCCAGGGCGGTCGTGCCGCTGAAGGCGCCAGTGCCCGAGGCGCCGACGATGAACCCGCCGAGGGGCACCGGCGCCGCGTCGCCCACAATGACCCAGGCCTCGTAGACCTGCGTCCCGCTGGTCGGGGCGAGATCACGCATCGAGATGACGACCGTGCCGTCGGCGCCGGTGGCGGCCAGGCCGACGGCCGAGGTGCTCGGGTCGGCCGGCACGAGGAGGGCGGTCTGGGATCCCTCCTGCGCGGCCACCTCGAGGACCCGTGAAACACCCTGCTGGTAGGCGGTGGCCGCCGCGAGGCTGCCCTCCACGTCCGAGATTCGGGCCTGGAGCTGGAGGTTCCACGCACCAAGGACCGCGATTGCGAGAACGGCCGCGAGGCCCATCGCCCAGGTCGCGACGCGGGACGGCCGGCCGGCCAAGCGAGCGGCCCGCGCCTCGGCCGTCGGGAACGGGAGCGGCGCCGGCGCAGGTGTCGGCGCGGCCGTCAGCTCGGCCTGCGCGCCGCCCTCGGCCGGCCGCGCCAGCATGGCCGCGTGGAGGATCCGGTCGCGGAGGCCGGCCGGCGGCTCGACCGGTTCGACCGACGCCGCGAGGTACGGCACGACGCCGCCGAGCTCCTCAATCTCCGGGTGCGGCTCCCGGCACGTCGCGAGGTGGTCGCGCACGGCGGCCTCCTCCTCGGGCGCCAGGGCGCCCAGGACGAACCCGGCGGCGAGGTCGCGGATGTCGTCGTGGCTCAGGTTCATGGCTCGCCCGCCTCGGGCATCGGCTCCGCTCCTTCGCCGACGAGCGCGCGGCGCAGGCCGAGCAGGCCCAGCCGCATCCGGCTCTTCACGGTCCCGAGGGGCGTCGCGGTGCGCTCCGCGATCTCGGTCTGGCTGAGGCCGCCGAAGTAGGCCAGCTCGATGGCCTCGCGCTGGACGTCGGAGAGCGTGGCCAGCGCCGCCCGGACCTGGATCGCGTCGAGCCGTCCCGCGACCTCCGGCCAGACGTCGGCGGCGATCAGCTGCGGCGGCGGCGGGACCTCCGGGTCGGGCAGCTCTGTCGACGGCCGGCGGCGGCGGACGGCGTCGATGGCCCGGTGATGGACGATCGAGAGGAGCCAGGTCTTGACGCTGCCGCGGCCTTCCACGTAGCGATCGGCATGCCGCCACACGCCGAGGAAGGCGTCCTGGACGACGTCCTCGGCGAGGGTGGCATCGGCGGTGATTCGAAGAGCGATCGCGAAGGCCATGGCTCGATATCGGTCGTACAGGTCTTCCAGCCCCCCGAGGCGTCCCGCGCCGAGCTCGGCGAGGATGCGCCGGTCGGCATCATCCACCGGCGAGACCGCGCGGAGCGAACCCGGCGTGGTCCCGTCGGTCATCGATGGATGCGCATCGAGGACGCCACCGGTTCATCCGTAGCGGAGCCGCTCCGCCCGAGGGCCGCCCGCGCGGCGGCCAGCACCTCGGCGAAGACCTTGTCGATCGGGCGGCCGGCATCGACGACGGCGAAGCGGGCCGGCTCACGACCGGCGAGCTCGAGGAACCCGTCCCGGACGCGACCGTGAAATTCCAGGTCGAAGGCCGCCTCGAACCGGGTGTGGTCGTCGGGCGCCTTGCGGCGCAAACCGGCCTCGGCCGGCAGATCGAGGAGGATCGTCCGGTCGGGCACGAGCCCGCCGGTGGCGGCCGCCGCGAGCTCGTGGAGGACATCGAGGTCGACGCCCGCGCCATAGCCCTGGTAGGCGAGGGTCGAATCGGTGAAGCGGGCGCAGACCACCACCCGGCCGGCGTCGAGCGCCGGCCGGATGACCTCGGCGACGAGCTGGGCTCGGGCGGCGTTGAAGAGGAACGCGTCGACGAGCGGATCGATCGCCGGCGAATCGCGGGCCAGGAGCAGCTCGCGGAGGCGTTCGCCGAGGCGCGTCCCACCGGGTTCGCGGGTGACCACGACATCCAGGCCGTCGGTGGCGAGCGCGTCGGCGAGGCGCTCCGACAGGACGGTCTTGCCCGCGCCCTCGGGTCCCTCCAGCGTCAGGAATCGGCCGCGCCGCCGGTCGATCGAGCTCACCTGGCGAGTGTAGCGGACCGTACCCCGGCGCCCGCCGACGCAGCCGAGCTCGTCGAATACGGCGTTTGACGCAGCGACGCGCGGAGAGCGGCCCTGCTACGCTCCGGCCCCCGTCATGCGAGACCTCACCGACCGCGCCCTCGACACCGCCGCGAGCCTGGGCGCCGCTTACGCCGACTGCCGCGTCGTCCGCCGCCTCGAGGAGTCGATCTCGATCAGGTCCGGGCGGGTCGAGGGCGTCGCCTCGGGCGAGTCGGAGGGGTTCGGCATCCGCGTGCTCGTCGACGGCGCGTGGGGCTTCGCGTCGTCGCATCGCCTCGCCCACGATGAGGCCGACCGCGTGGCCGGGCTCGCCGTCCGGATCGCCCGCGCCTCTGCGACGGCCCTCCGGGATCGGGTCGCCCTCGACGGGCGGCCGGCGGCCGAGGGCCGATTCGAGACCCCGGTCGAGGAGGATCCCTTCGGCATTCCGCTCGAGCGCAAGATCGGCGACCTGCTTGCCGCCGACCGGGCGGCAGGGGCCGTCCGGGGCGTCACCTTCACCGAATCGAGCTACGGTGCCCAGCGCGAGTGGAAGACCTTCGCGGCGACCGACGGCAGCTTCACCGAGCAGGCGATCACCCACATCGGCGCCGCGGTCGAAGCCAACGCCATCGAGGGCGACGAGCACCAGCGGCGGAGCTACCCGGACGCCGGTGGCGGATGGGGTGCCGGCGGCTACGAGCTGATCCGGCGCCTCGATCTCCAGGGCAACGCCGGACGTCACGCCGAGGAGGCGGTGGCCCTCCTGACCGCGCCGCAATGCCCGGCCGGCCGGACCACCGTCGTCCTCGATCCCAGCCAGCTCTACAACCAGGTCCACGAGAGCTGCGGCCATCCCACCGAGCTCGACCGGGTCTTCGGCACGGAGGCGTCGTACGCCGGGACCAGCTTCCTCACGACCGACAGGCTGGCCGAGGGCTTTCGCTACGGCTCGGACCTCGTGACGATCGTGGCCGATGCCACGGCGCCGGGTGGAATGGGCACCTTCGGCTGGGACGACGAGGGCGTGGCCGCCCAGGCGGTCGATCTCGTCCGGGACGGCATCTTCGTGGGCTACCAGTCGTCGCGCGAGACGGCGCCCCGGATCGGACGCTCATCCGGTGGCGGGATGCGGGCCGACGGCTGGAACCGGATCCCGCTCATCCGGATGACGAACATCAACCTCCTGCCGGTTGAGGGGCTGAGCCTCGATGCCATCGTCGCCGACACGGACGACGGCCTGTACCTGACGACGAACCGGAGCTGGTCGATCGACGATCGGCGGCTGAACTTCCAGTTCGCGACCGAGGTTGCCTACGAGATCAAGGGTGGCAAGCTGGGGCGGCTCTACCGGAACCCGACCTACACCGGGATCACCTACGAGTTCTGGCGGGCCTGCGACGCGGTCGGGGACGCGAGCAGCTACGTCATGCTCGGGACGCCCAACTGCGGCAAAGGCGAGCCGAACCAGAGCGCCCACGTCGGCCACGGGGTCTCCGGCGCCCGGTTCAGGAACGTCCAGGTCGGGGTCGGCAAATGGTGAGCCGGTCAGCCGATCGAGCGGATCCGGACGCGCGGTCCTCGGCCGCGCTGGCCCTCGCCGACGACATCGTCGCCCGGGCCCTGGCGGCCGGCGCGACCGAGGCGGAGGCCCTCGTCACCTCCGAGGACGCCGCGCTCACGCGGTTTGCCAACAGCGAGATCCACCAGAACGTCGCGGAGACGAACATTGGGGTCAACCTCCGGTTCTGCCACGGCCGGAGGATCGCCGTGGCCGCCACCGGGCGGACCGACGAGGCCGGCCTGCAGGCCCTCGTCGAGCGGGCCGCGGCGACCGCGGAAACGGTCGAGGAGCTCGAGGACTGGGGCGGCCTGCCGGGACCGACCGGCGAGGCGCCGGGCCGCCCGTCGGTCGTCGGCTACTCGGCGGCGACCGCCGACGCATCGCCCGAGTTCCGGGCGGACGGCGTTCGGGCGGTCATCGCCGCCGCCGACGAGGTGGGCGTCCTGGCCTACGGGTCCTTCTCGACAACGCGGGAAGGGATTGCCGTCTCGAACTCGGTGGGGATCCGCGCCACCCACGAGCGGACGACCTCGCAGCTCCTGACCGTCCAGATGTCACCCGACGGCGGGACCGGCTACGCCGAGGCGGCCGCGACCGACGCCACCACGATCGACGCCGCGGCCATCGGCCGGGAGGCCGCGGCCAGGGCGCGGGCCTCGGAGCATCCCGTCTCGCTGCCGGCCGGCGACTACCCCGTCGTCCTGGAGGAGTACGCCGTCGTCGACATCGCCGACATGCTCGGCTACCTGGGCTTCTCGGCCCTTGCCGTCCAGGAGGGACGCTCGTTCGTGGAGCCCGGCAAGCGGATCGGCTCCGAGCTCATCACGATCGTCGACGACGGCGCCGATCCGGCCGGGCTGCCGATGGCCATCGACTTCGAGGGCGTCGCCAAGCAGCGGGTGATGCTCGTGGAGGGCGGCGTCTGTCGGGACGTCGTGTTCGACGCGCAGACGGCGGCACGCGCCGGGCGGACCTCGACCGGCCATGGGCTCCCGGCTCCCAACCCGTACGGGCCGTTCCCGCTCAACATGCTCGTTGCCGCGGGAGACACGCCGCGCGAGGCCCTGATCGGGGACATGGACCGGGGCCTCCTCGTCACCCGCTTCCACTACACGAACCCGGTCCACCCGAAGCTCGCGATCGTAACCGGCATGACCCGCGACGGGACGTTCCTGGTCGAGGGTGGCAAGGTCGTCGCACCGGTCCGGAACCTGCGCTACACACAGTCCTACCTCGATGCCCTCGCGGGGGTAACGGCGGTCGGCCGGGAGCGCAGGACGCTCCGCGGCTTCCTGGGCAGCGCGGTCGTGCCGGCCCTCCGGATCGAGGCCTGGACCTTCACCGGCACGACCGAGCACTGACCGCCATCGCGCGGTCCTGGCTCCGCGGTCCTCCTGGCTCCGCGATCCTCCTGGCTCCGCGGCTTCCGGTCTCCGCACCCCCCAGTCCCCTTGGAACGCCACTCGTGCGGTGCGTTCGTTCTCGTCCGTAACGTGTCTGCACAGCGCGGCCTGATCGGGGCGCGATCGCCATTTGGAACGACACCCGTACCGCTCGTCGGCCAGCGCACCTCATCCAACCCGCGCTGGGCCATCCGGCCGACACACCGCACGCTGTGCGTTCCAACGTCGCCTCCGCCCGGTGATCGGCGGTGAAGCGCCTCGCTCCATCATCCCGGTCATGGCGAGCCGTAACGATCGGGCCAATCTGGGGAGGTGGAACGCCGGGCTGATCCGAGTCGACATCGGGCGGGACGTCCGTGCCGCGCGCGCGAACGCCGGCATCAGCCTCCGAACCGCAGGCGCAGCGGCCGACATGTCCCACGCCCAGTTCGGTCGGATCGAGCGAGGCGTCCTTCAGAACCTTACGGTCGACCAGGCGAGCCGGGCCTGCGCCGCGGTCGGGCTCCGCCTGGTCGCCCGGGCCTATCCGGACGGCGGCCCCGTCGCGGATGCACCGCAGCTCGCGCTGCTCGGCCGGTTTCGGGCCCGACTTCCACAGGCTGCCGGCTGGGCGACTGAGGTACCGCTTGCGATCCCGGGTGATCGCCGGGCCTGGGATGCGGTCGTGACACTCGCCGGCAACAGGATCGCGGTCGAAGCGGAGGCGCGGTTGCGCGACATCCAGGCGCTGGAACGCAGGATCGCCCTCAAGCAGCGCGACGACGCTGTCGCCGTCGTGATCCTGCTCGTCAACGCGACCACTACGAATCGCCGAGTCCTGGCCGCGCACCGCGAGGCACTTCGGTCGCGGTTCCCACTCGACGGACATGCCATCCTCGCCGCGCTGCGCGCGGGTCGCGCTCCCGCCAGCGGCGGCATCGTCCTTCTCTGATCACGCTGGCGATACGATGCCGCGGCCATGTCCACGATCCGGGCTCGCCTGGCACGCCGGTTCGATCCCGCGGAGCTGCGCCGGATCAAGCGACTGTGGGTTCGCCACTCGATTGCGGAGGACCGCCGGGACATTGACAGCCTCATCGCGACGCTGGCGGCGGACTGCGCCTACGAGCTCGTGACGACCGGCCAGCGCTGGGACGGCCACGCAGGCGCCCGCGCCTTCTACACGGAGCTGTTCGCGGCCTTCCCGGACAACGCCTTTGCCCTCGACGAGATCGTCGTCGGGCCGCAGGGTGTCTTTGAGGTCGCTCGACTGACAGGCACGAACCTGGGACCGTGGGCGGGTGTGCCGGCGAGCGGCCTGGCGGTCGATCTCGAGGTCCTGATCCTCTTTCCATGGGACCCGTCGACCGAGCGATTCGGCGGCGAGCGGATCTGGCTCGGGCGAGGGCCCGGGGCGCCTGACCGCGCGGACCCCTTCCCGCCGTCGCCTATCGCTCGGGCACGACGCAGGCGCTGTCCAGGCGCAGGGCCCGGCTGATCGCGCGCCGGTTCCGGGCGACGATCGCGTAGCCGAGGCCGATCGCCCAGGCCGCCGGCGGCAACCGCCCGAGGATTGCCGGGATCTGACCGCCCGGCAGCCGGGCGGCGATCTCGAGTGCTGCCGCGCCCCCGGACCGCACGGCACCGTTCGAGACGTCGACGACGTGCAGCTCATCGTGGAGCGGATGCCTGGCCGCGACCGATCGTACGAACGGGCGCGGGTCGTCGGCGGCCGACTGGAGGGCCAGCAGCTCGAGCCGGCCGCCGCTGTCCCAGCGACGAAGGTGACCCGCCAAAGCGGCGCAGATCCCACAGTCTCGGTCGAAGAGGACGAGCAGCCGTTCGCTCACGCCGGCAACGGTACGCGCGATCCGCTCACGACTCCCGAACGACGAGATCGAACCCCGCGGGGAGCGCGGCGCGAGCCGCCGCCTGGGCCGCATCGAGATCGGCGCCGGCGGGCCCGACGAGCTCGAGAGATCGACGCGTCACCGCGGCCGCCGGGAGGGGCGGGACAGCGGCCCCCGCGGCGCCCGGGGCCCCTACCGGCACCGGCTCCGGGCCCGCGTCAGGGCGACGACGCAGGTCGGCGCGGAGCAGGCCCCCGTGGTAGGCGAGGACGATGGTGGCGATGACGGCCGCCCCGATCGGCGTCGACAGCTCCGACACCGCGTTGCCGCCGAGGCCCGCACCGAGGATCGTGCCGACCAGGCGGTACAGGATCAGCGTCGCGCTCGCCAGGGCGGCCACCACGCCCCCGGCGAGGGTCAGGTACAGGAACCCGCGCCGGATGGTCGAGTTCGCCTCGCCTTCCGGGTCTCGCCGGCGGCGCTCGAGCACGCCCGACCAGTGCCACGCCCAGACGGCCACGCCGGCGACCGCCATCGGCAGCCAGCGTGCCAGCTCGAACGTCCAAGGGATGCCATAGGTGTCCGATCGGCGGTTGCCGCCGAAGACGATGTCGATCCCGATGCCCAGGAGCCAACCAAGGCCGGCGCCGCCGAGGGCAAGGGCCATCGCGGCCGGCGCGTGCGTCGCCAGCCGGACCTGGTGGAGGGCTCGCAGCGGGTCCTGCGCGGCCGGCTCGCGTCGCAGCCATCGGACGTGGGACCACCACGCGAGCAGCCACGGGATCACGGCGGCGAGCGACCTGACAAGGGACCGGGTGGTCTCATTGCCCGCGTATGGGACCTCGCCGATCGCTGGTGCGAGGAAGCCCTGCAGGAGCTCCGAGATCGAGGAGATCGAGAAGCCGACTGCCACGACGATCGTGGCGATGAACGCGGCGAGCCGCATCCTGGAAACCTGCTCCTGGACGCCCCGCCAGCCATCCGCGATGGCGAGCCGCCGCGCGTACCACCAGTGGGCGGCCCAGACGACGCCCCAGGCACCGAACGCGACGGCAGCCTGGATCGCGCTCAGGCGGGCGTAGCCCTCGTCGAACTCCGGTGCCGCGAGCATGTTCGTCGTCCATGCCTGGAGCCCGAAGATCGACACGATCAGCGCGCCGAGCGCCACGCCGTAGAGATAGAGGCGGGGCAGCCAGGCCGCGGCACCCTCGACCGGCCCGGCCGCCAGGTCGCCTCGCCGGACGACGCCGTGGTAGAGCCAGACGACGAACGCGACCACGGCCGTAGAGCCGCCGGCGGCGGAGTCCGCATCGTAGAACTCAGGACCGCCGCCGGAGGCCGACAGGATCAGCGACACGAGCACCGTGCTCGCGGACGAGACCCAGAACAGGAGCGAGACGGCAAGGACGAGCGTCAGGTAGCCGGCCCTGATCGCCGAGCCGTGCTCCGCAAGCCGGTCGGGCCTGCCTGCGCCCAGGCCGCGCTGGATCAACAGCCAGTGGATCGCCCAGACCGGCAGCCCGACACCGAGCATGGCCACGGCCTGGCTGATCCGCTCACGCGGCGCCGGTGCGTAGTCGTAGGGCCCTCGGTCGAGGAGCCCGGTCTGGATCAGGACGACCTCCACCAGGATCACGAGGCCCGTCGCGATCACAGCGAGGGTGAGCCCCGACATCGCGTATAGGTACAACCGCCGCGCGGCCTGCATGGCCGACCTCCTCGCCCCGATCGAAGCCCGGGCACCAGACGGCGCCGGTTCGGAGTATGGGACGCGGGAACCCCGATTCGGTTACGGAACGGCGGGGTTGGCACGGGCCTCCGTCCCCGGGCGCTGTCAGTCCCCCGCTCCGGGTCGTTGGGCTGGGTAGGCCCGGCTTATCGCCAGGCGGACTTCGCGGCGTCCGGGTAGAGACGGACCCGCCGGTATGGCTCGCGGCCGCGGGAGCGTGAGACGAGATTGGCCCGCTCGGCCATCTGGTGCTGGAGGCGCCGGATGTACGCGTTCTGGGGCGACAGCTCGACCGGCTCCGACCGCTGGAGCACGAGCCCGATCGCCTCCTCCGTCTCGCGCAGGGCGGCGTCGCGCGGGTCGATCTCGAGGCTGAAGATCGAGGTCAGCGAGGCCTGCATCTGGAGGATCGTGTTCGTCTTGAGGACGTAGATCGGGAGGGCCCGCTCCTCGGCCTCGCGCAGGAGCGGCGTCTTCTGCTTGTACTCCGTCCGGAGGGTCATGACGACGTCGGCCTCGTCGACGTCCCGGGCGATGATGACGGGCAGCTGGAGCTCGCGGATCGCCTGCTCCAGGCGGCGGCGGCTGATCCCCTGCGGCAGGACGCGGAGGGTCGGCAGGCCCTCGGCGCCGGCGATCCGGAGCGCGCCGCCCTCCCCGGCCTCCGCAGCCCCCGCTTCGATCGCTCGATCGGCGAGAGCCTCGTCGTCGGCCTCGAGATCCGCGGGGTTCACCGGCGCCGTCCCTTCGTCGACCCGCAGGGCATCGATCGCCCGGGTCGCCGATTCGCGCCACTCGCGCTGCCGCGACAGCTCGCGCGCATCGCGCGCCCGTGGCTCCGGCGCCGCCACGCTGCCGCGCTCGAGCGGGCCGCGGTCGGCGATCTCGCCGACCACGAACGGGGCGTCCACGAGCGCCGCCGGCCCGGACCCGGGCAGACCCTCCGCGCCACCGGCGCCGGCACCGCCCCCGCGGCCGCCGATTCCCCCACGCGAGGGCCGCCACGAGCCGGACGCCCCCGGCCGGTAACCCGGTCGAGTCGAGCCTCGGTCCGTGCCCGGGAAGGCCAGCCCGCCGTAGCCCGGACGGTAGCCCGCCTCGCCCCGCCAGCCTGGCTCCATCCGCCATGCGGCCCCGGCGCCGACCAGCCCCGAGAAGCGGTCCGCGGCCGCGCCCTCCCGTGGCGACGGCTTGGGCCGCGACTGCGACCGATGGACGCCCTCTTCGTCGCGCCACCGGAGCTCGGGTGCGACCGGATCGCCTCGCAACAGGTTGTCGACGGTGTCCGCCACGTCCGCGTGCACCAACACCCGGTCGCGATCCTGGATCTCGATGACGACGTCGAAGGTCGGCGGCGCCTTCCGCTCGAGGACGCTCTTCTGGGTCCGCCGGCGGCGGGCCTCCTCGTCGCCGAGGGTCACGCTCTGAATGCCGCCGATGAGGTCGGACAGGGTCGGGTTGAGCATGAGGTTGTCGAGGTTGTTGCCGTGGGCCGTGCCGATGAGCTGGACGCCACGCTCGGCGATCGTCCGGGCCGCCTGGGCCTCCAGCTCCGTGCCGATCTCGTCGATGACGATGACCTGGGGCATATGGTTCTCGACGGCCTCGATCATGACCTCATGCTGGAGCGATGGGGTCCGGACCTGCATCCGGCGGGCCTTGCCGATCGCCGGATGGGGGATGTCGCCGTCGCCGGCGATCTCGTTCGAGGTGTCAACGACGACGACCCGCTTGCCGAAGTCGTCGGCCAGGACCCGGGCCGCCTCTCGCAGCATCGTCGTCTTGCCGATGCCCGGCCGGCCCATGATCAGGATCGATTTCCCGGTCTCGACGAAGTCGGCGATGATCTCGATCGTTCCGTAGACGGCCCGCCCGATCCGGCACGTCAGGCCCACGATCTTGCCGTTGCGGTTGCGGATGGCAGAGATCCGGTGGAGCGTCCGCTCGATGCCGGCCCGGTTGTCGTCGCCGAACGTCCCGATGTGCTCGACCACGTGGGCGATGTCGGCGTCGGTGATCTCCCGCTCCAGGAGGGTCACCTCGGCATCGGGGAAGCGGGCCTCCGGTCGCCGGCCCAGGTCCAGGACGACCTCGATGACCGCCTCCACCTCGGGCAGGGCGTGGATCGCGGCGACGATCTCGTCCGGGAGCGAGGACAGCAGGGCATCGAGGTCGTCGATCGTCTCGCGCCGGTCGGGTCGTTCCTCAGGAGCCACGCGTGACCTCCAGGCTGCGGACGCCGCCCGGGACGAGCACCGGCTCGGCGACGCGGACGAGGGTTTCGCGGATCAGCAGGGTGACGGTGGAGATGGCGATGAACCCGGCCGCCTCGAGTCGCCGGTCGATCGGCGATTCGTAGGTTCGGACCGGGGCGATCACGCCGCGCGGGTCGGGCCGGTCGGCGGATCGGACCGTCCGCGCCCGGATGTCCCCAAGACCGAAGTCGATGAGCTCGCCGAGGTCGACCCCCGGGCGTCCCAGCACTCGCAGGTAGTGCGGCTGGGCCTCGCGGGCAACGCCGATCTGGATGAAGGCATCGAGCTGCGGCTTGTCCGGCGAGTCGCGAACGTAGGCCTCGATGTCGGCGAACCGCAGGAGTGGCGCGAGGCTGCTCCGGGGAACCCGCCAGTTGGAGCCCTGCCGCTCCCAATCGGCAATCCGGAAGCTCTCGAGCCGCTGGACGGGAGCCGGCGTCACCGACGCATAGAGCTGCATCAGGGCCGTCGCATCGAGCGGCCGCGCCGCCCGGAGGCCGGCTGCGGCCGCACGTTCCTCGGACCACGGCTCGGGCAGCGGCACGTCGGCAGGTCGGTGGAGCACTCGCTCCTCGCCGTAGCGGGCAAAGCCGGCCTGCATGAACAGCTCGACGTTGCCGCCGGCGTCGGCGCAGGCGACGTGGAACCGGGCGGCGCCACGCTTCTGGCCCTCCCGCAGGACCTGCTGGACGAGCCGGAAGCGGATGTCGCCGGCACCGGCACCGGCAAGCCCGGCAATCCCGTCGAGCTCGACGATCGTCCAGTCGTCGCGGTGGCTCTCGCGCTCGACCCGGACGAGGCCGGCGACCCGGCGATCCTCCTCGTAGACGTACAGCAGGTCGTTGGGCCGGAAGGCGCCGAGCGGCAGCCGGAAGAGGCTGAAGACCCCGATGCGCGGGCCGCTGACCGGCAGGCCCAGGGAGCGGCCGCCCGCCGCGTCGTCCTCGCACAGCTGGGACAGCTCGCCGAGCGCCGCCAGGTCCGTGATCCGGGCCGCCCTGACCTTGCCCAGCGGCCGCGCCGAACGGAGGTGCGTCATCGGCCCGACCCGGTCATCGGGCCAGGCCCGTCCGACGGGTGGGATGCCGCCGCCGGCCCGACCCCTCGCCAGGATCGTCGTGCTCGGCCGCCATCGTCGCGACGAGGCGGTGGAAGCGCGTCTCCCCGGAGAGCTCGGGGTGGAAGGCGGTCGCGACGACGTTCCGCTCCCGGACGGCCACGACCCGCCCGTCGTCGAGGCGGGCCAGGACGTCGACACCCGGGCCGACCCGCTCAACGATCGGGGCCCGGATGAACACGGCGTGGACCGGCCGGTCGCCGAGCATCGGGACCGGGAGCTCCGTCTCGAACGACTCGAGCTGCCGCCCGAAGGCGTTCCGGCGGACGCCGATGTCGAGCAGCGGCAGGGCGGTCGGGTCGCCGTCCGTGATCTCGTCGGCCAGCAGGATCATCCCGGCGCAGGTGCCGAAGAGCGGGGCACCGGAGCGGGCGAGATCGAGGATCGGCTCACGCAGGCCCCATCGCTCGATGAGCCGGCGCTGGGCGGTCGACTCGCCGCCGGGCAGGATGAGCCCGCTGACGGCATCGAGATCGGCGGGCAGGCGCACCTCGACACCCTCGACACCGATGGTGGCAAGGGTCGCCAGGTGCTCGGCAAACGCCCCCTGGACGGCGAGGACCCCGATCCTCATCTCACGGGCCTCGCCTCGAGGCCGCGGCTCACCAGCCCCGAACCGCCAAACGCTCGGATTCGGCGAGCTGCTCGAGGGCGATGCCCCGCATCGGTGAGCCGAGGCCCTTGCTGACATCGGCCAGGATCTTGGGGTCGTCGAAGTGGGTGGTTGCCTGGACGATGGCGTTCGCCATCCGGGCCGGGTCCTCGCTCTTGAAGATGCCCGAGCCCACGAAGACGCCCTCCGCCCCGAGCTGCATGACGAGGGCCGCGTCGGCCGGCGTGGAGATGCCCCCGGCGACGAAGTTGACGACCGGCAGCTTGCCGTCCTGCGCGACCCCGCGGACCAGGTCGTACGGCGCCTGGAGCTCCTTGGCCGCCACGAACAGCTCGTCCTCGCGCATCCCCTGGAGGCGCCGGATCTCGGCCAGCACGTCACGCAGCTGGTGGACGGCCTCGACGACGTTGCCGGTCCCGGCCTCGCCCTTCGTGCGGATCATCGCCGCGCCCTCGCTGACCCGTCGGAGGGCCTCACCGAGGTTCCGGCAGCCGCACACGAAGGGGACCTTGAAGGCGTGCTTGTCGATGTGATTGCGCTCGTCGGCCGGCGTCAGGACCTCGGACTCGTCGATGTAGTCGACGCCGAGGGCCTCGAGGATCTGGGCCTCGACGAAATGGCCGATCCGGGCCTTGGCCATCACCGGGATGGTCACGGCATCCATGATCGACTGGATCATCGCCGGGTCGGACATGCGGGCCACGCCGCCCGCGGCGCGGATGTCCGCGGGGACGCGCTCGAGGGCCATGACGGCCACCGCGCCCGCGTCCTCGGCGATCTTGGCATGCTCGGCCGTGACGACGTCCATGATGACGCCGCCCTTGAGCATCTGGGCGAGACCCTTCTTCGTCGCCCAGGTGGAGGTCTCGACGGTCATGTGGGACTGCTTCCTCAGGTCCTGCCGCGGGTCCGCCGGTCCACCTGCCTCGGGGTCACGCCCGTTCGGGCCGGCCCGGGTCGCCGCAGTGCGGCGATTATCGCACGGGCAGGCCCGATTCCCGAATGGGCCGACGTGCGCGGGCCAGGCACCGTAGACAGGTAACGGTCGAGCCGTCGTCGCGTCTTCCTCCTGCGACCGTTGGCGGGGGACTCCGCCCGATGTCGCGGAACAGGGAGGCGCGGAGATGCGTCGATTGATCCTGATGGCCGCCATCATCGTGGCGATGGCGGCACCGGCCGCGGTCAACGCCGCGGCTCCAGACAACGATCTGCCCGGCGGTGCCATCGCCCTGGACTCGGTCCTGCCACAGGCGATCACGCAGGACACCACGGAGGCCACCGTCTCGACCGACGACATCGGTTGTGGAGCGGGCGGCGTCGACCAGGCGTCCGTCTGGTACACGTTCTCGCCCGACGTGACCGGCGATGTCCTGATCGATGCGAGCGGATCGGACTACTTCGTCGGCATCAACGTCTTCGCCGGGTCGGCCGATCCGGCGTTCCTGTACACCTGCTTCGGTCCGGCCGGCATGGTGTTCCTCGAGGCGGGCGTCACCTACTACCTGATGTTCGCGGACGCCAACGAGGACGAGGTCAACGGCGGCCGGCTGGACGTTCTGATTGACGTCCCGCCGCCGCCGATCGAGATCAACCTGACCATCGACGGAAGTGGCAAGATCGATCGGACCGGGGCCGTGACGGTCTCGGGAACGCTCACCTGCAGCGCAACCGCGGACTATGCCGAGATCTACCTGACCGTCAGCCAGTCAGTCGGCCGGTTCCGGATCCACGGCAGCGCATGGACCCCGAGCGCATGCGTCGAGTCACCGACGCCCTGGGCGGCCACCATCGTGGGCGACAACGGCACGTTCGCCGGCGGTAAGGCGACGGTCGTCGCGAGCGCCTGGGCGTGCGATCCGTTCAGCTGCAACGAGGCCTACGCCGACCGCAACGTGAGGCTCCGGCGATGACGCCCCGACGGCTTCGCGCGGGCCTGGCGCTCGTCGCCACGCTCACGCTCCTGGGCGCCTCGACCACGGTCGTGGCCGCGGCGGCCCCGGGCAACGACGACATCGCGACGCCGACGTCGATCCCCGGGATCCCGTTCGACGACTCGCTGAGCACGGTCGAGGCCACGTCGGCGAGCCTCGACCCGGACCTGTGCGTCACGAACGGCCACACGGTCTGGTACGAGTACGCCAGCCCGGCAACCGAGATCCTGCTGTTCGACACGTTCGGCAGTGACTTCGACACCGTCGTCCACGTCGGGACACCGGCGATCGGCGGCGGGATCGATGTGATCGCCTGTGTCGACGACAGCGGAGGCACGCTGCAGTCGGCGGTGGCATTCACCGCCGAAGCGGGCGTCACATACCTGGTTGCCGTTGGTAGCTTCGCCGACGCGGCCGGTGGCAACCTCAGCGTCCACCTCGACGTCGCGCCCCCGCCGATCGAGCTCGAGGCGAGCATCGACCAGGTCGGAGCCTTTGATCGCTACGGGGTTGCCACGATCCACGGGACCGTCACCTGCTCGGCCCCGGCGGCCTGGGCCGAGGTGAACGTCTCGCTCGCCCAGCGCGTCGGCCGCTCGACGATTCGCGGCTACACGTGGCTGGGGCTCGAGGGCTGCGGCCCGACGCCGACACCGTGGTCTTCCGAGATCTGGAGCCCAGACGGCAGGTACGCCGGCGGTCGCGCGACCGTGTACGTCATGGTCGTTGCCTGCGACTTCCTTGGCTGCGTCGAGGGGCAATTCGACGCGTCGGTCCAGCTGAAGCACTGACCGATCTATCGGGGAGCTCCAAGAGGGCCGGTCCCGCGGGCCGGCCCTCACCACGTCCGGCGGGTCGCGTCGCGCTACCGCGAGACCGTCCGGACGACCCCCGACATCAGCTTCGTCGCCCGTCGCGCGGCTGTCGGCGAGAGGTGACTGACAGCCTCGACGAGGCCCAGGACATCGTCGTCGGGCAGGCCGTCGAGAAGGCGCACGAGCCGGAGGACGGCCTCGTCCGGGACCTCGCCGAGGAGTCGCAGCGCGCGCTCCAGCTCCCGCGGCTCGAGGCGCGGGACGAGACCGACCGCCCGATCGAAGAGTCGGACGAAGACGAGGAAGGTCGAGATCCAGTCGCGGAGGGCTACCAGGTCGCGATCGCCGGGGCTGGCGGCGGCGGCCACGGCCACCTCGGTGGCCGTCCGCTCCAGGACGTCGATGATCGGGTCGCCCTCGCGCACCTTGCGCTCGGCGACGACCCGGCCGAACCAGCGCCAGTGGTCGCCGATCGCCTGATAGGCGGCGCCGGCCGGGCCTCGCCGGCCCACGCGACGCGGCTCCGAGACGCGCTCGACGAGGCCCCACGCCTCGGCGTCGGCGAGGGCCAGGCTGGCGGCGCGGTGCGAGAGGCCGAGGGCCTCACGGACCTCGCGCTCCGTCAAGGGCGCCTGGCGGGTCATGAGGTAGGCGTGGACGCGGGCGATCGCCGGGGCCACGCCCCAGGCCGCGCCCATCTCGCCCCAGGCATCGGCGAGACGCAGCCGGATCGTCTCCGCGGCCGGCGACGGGTCGGCCACAGAAACATGCGATTTGACAGTAGCCGGTTCAGCCGTCATAACTTGCTATGAAACAGTAGCACATAGGAGCGCTCGCCACTCATGGCCTCGCCGGGACCGCAACATGATGCCCCAGCCACGGCTGCGCCGGAGACCCGCGTCGTGGTCGCGGGCGGATCCGGGATGATCGGGCGGGCGCTCGTGCGCTCGCTGGTTGACGACGGCGTCGATGTCGACGTCCTGACGCGCAACCCGCGGCGGCGGCGCTCCCGAATTCTCGACGCGGCACGGGCCGTTCCGTGGGATCCGGCCGACCCCGCCACGGCTCTCGATGCCCTGCGCGGGGCCGACGCCGTCGTCAACGTCACCGGCGCGCCGGTCGGGCCGCTGCCGTGGTGGCTGCCGGGCCGGCGCGCCGAGATGGTCCGGAGCCGAGTCGGGACCACGGCGACGCTCGTGGCCGCGATCGAGCGTCTACCGACGGCGGGCCGGCCACGCGTCCTCGTGAACGCATCGGGGACGGACGTCTACACCGGCCTCGATGCCTCGCCCGCCACCGAGACGACGGACACGGCCGGGCTCGCCGGCTTCCTCGCTCGACTCGGGCGCGATTGGGAGGCGGCGGCGAGCGGCGCCGAGGCCCTCGGTCTTCGGGTCGTCACGATCCGCACGGCGTTCGTGCTCGCGAAGGGGAGCCCTCTTCTCGGACTCTTCTCCCTCCCGACTCGCCTGTTCCTCGGCGGGCCGATCGGCGGCGGCCGTCAGTGGTTCAGCTGGATCCACATCGACGACCTCGTCGCGGTTTATCGCCTCGCGATCGCCGACGACCGGGTCCGCGGCCCGGTCAACGCCGCCGCCCCGAACCCGGTCCCGCAGCGGGAGGTGGCTCGAGCCATGGGTCGCGTTCTGCGCCGGCCGTCGTCCTTCCCGGTCCCGGCCTGGTCGCTTCGCCTCGTGCTCGGCGAGCAGTCGACGCTGATCCTCGGCTCGCGGCGGGTGGCGCCGGCACGCCTCGAGCACATCGGGTTCCGGTTCCGCTACCGCGAGCTGGAGTCGGCCCTGCGCGACACCCTCTAGGGCCTCCCGGGGCCGCGGTCGATCTCCTCTCGCAGTGCGCCGAGGATCTCGAGCTCCACCCGATCCTTCGGCCGCCCCGCGGCGCGCTTCATGGCGATGAGGTCGTCGAGTGACGCGACTCGAACCCGATGGCCGAGGAGGTCATGCTCGACGGCGGTCCGCATGAGGGCATCGAAATCGAGCCCCGGGTCGGGGTTCGCGAGGAGGTCGAAACGTCCAAGCCGCGTCATCAGCGTGAAGACGGCGCCGCTGAGCAGCGTTCGGTCGTCGAGCGGCGGGAGGGGTGGCGATTCTGCGGCAACGTCGTGCCGAACGGCTGCGATTTCAGCTAGGACGCGCGCCACCTTCCGGAGGTTGTCTCGATCCCACGATGGGACGATGTCGAGGTCGGCGGTAAGGGAGGGCGATCCGTGCGCCTGAGCGGCCAGGCCGCCGATCAGGACAAACCGCACGTCATTGTCGATGAGCCGTCCCAGCAACGCTTCGGCGTTGAAACGGACCGACTCGCTCACTCGGCGATCCGGCGAAACTTCGAGCGGAATTCGAGCATGAGGCGATCTTCCTCGATGGCCCTTACCAGCCGATCACTCGGCGACAGGTCGAGGCGCTCGCGGATCTGAGGCCGATCGATGCCGATGCCGAGCCGGGGGAGGTGTTCGAGGCCGTAGCCGCAGCCCTCGAGCAGCCGATCGAGCGTCTGGACCCGGGGGTCGGACCGGCCGGCCTCGATCCGGGCGATCGTCTCCTGCGGCACGCCGGTCTTCGCCGCGAGCGCCCGCTGGGTGAGTGCCGCGCTCCGTCGCGCGTGCCTGAGCATCCGCGCCGCCATGCCCATCGTAATTCGACCTCCTGATGACGAGAACATCATCATGCCATCCAGGGTCGGACGTCAACGGCCCCGCCCTACACTTCGGCCATGCCCGTTCTTCGCAGCCGGCTCGATCCCGCGAGCCCCGAGGCACGCGCCAACCTCGAGGCGATGACGGCGCTCGTCGCGGAGCTCCGGGCGAGGACCGCGGCCGTGTCGGCGCGAGGGGCCGGCGGCGACGACCGTTCGATCGCCCGCCACCGCGAGCGCGGCAAGCTACCGGTCCGCGAGCGGATCGACCGGATCCTCGACCCGGGCGCCCCATTCCTGGAGCTCAGTGCGCTCGCCGCCAACGGCCTGTACGACGACGAGGCACCCGCCGCCGGGATCGTCACGGGACTCGGTCGGATCGAGGGCACACTCTGCGTCATCGTCGCCAACGACGCCACGGTCAAGGGCGGGACGTACTACCCGATGACCGTGAAAAAGCACCTCCGGGCCCAGGAGATTGCCCTCCAGAACCGGCTGCCGTGCGTCTACCTCGTCGACAGCGGCGGCGCCTTCCTGCCGCTCCAGGCCGAGGTCTTCCCCGACCGCGAGCACTTCGGACGGATCTTCTACAACCAGGCCCGGATGTCGGCCGAGGGCATTCCCCAGGTGGCCCTCGTCATGGGCTCATCGACCGCCGGCGGCGCCTACGTCCCGGCGATGTCCGACGAGACCGTGATCGTGAAGGGCACCGGCACGATCTTCCTGGGCGGGCCGCCGCTCGTGAAGGCCGCCACCGGCGAGGACGTGGATGCCGAGACCCTCGGCGGGGCCGACGTCCATGCCCGTCACTCCGGCGTCGCCGACCACGAGGCCCTCGACGACGAGCACGCCCTGGCCCTCGGCCGCTCGATCGTCCGGCACCTCGGGCGCCGGCCACCGCCGACGCCCTGGGAGCGCCGCGAGCCGGAGCCACCCGCGGTCGATCCCGAGGGCCGCGACGGCGGCGCCCATCTCTATGCGGCGATCTCGGCCGATGTCCGACGGGTCGTGCCGGTCCGGGAGCTCATCGCCCGGCTCGTCGACGGCAGCCGCTTCCACGAATTCAAGCCGCTCTACGGCGAGACGCTGGTCTGCGGCTTCGCCCACCTCGACGGCTGGCCGGTGGCGATCCTGGTCAACGACGGGATCCTGTTCAGCCAGTCGGCGCTCAAGGGCGCCCACTTCATCGAGCTCGCCTGCCAGCGCCGGATCCCGCTCGTGTTCCTCCAGAACATCACCGGCTTCATGGTCGGCCGCGAGTACGAGGCGGGCGGAATCGCCAAGGACGGGGCCAAGCTCGTGACGGCGGTCGCGACGGCCGCCGTGCCGAAGTTCACGATCCTCATCGGCGGGAGCTTCGGGGCCGGGAACTATGCGATGGCCGGGCGGGCCTACTCGCCGCGCTTCCTGTGGGCGTGGCCAAACTCGCGGATCAGCGTCATGGGCGGCGCCCAGGCCGCCCGCGTCCTCTCGACCGTCCGGACCGACCTCCCCGACGAGGCGGCCCGCGACGCCTTCGAGGCGCCGATCCTCGAGGCCTACGAGCGCGAGGGCAATCCCTATTTCGCGACCGCCCGCCTGTGGGATGACGGGATCATCGATCCCCTCGACACCCGCCGGGTCCTGTCGATGGGCATCGAGGCCGCCGTCCACGCCCCGATCCCTGACACGAAGTTCGGCGTCTTCCGGATGTAGCGCAACAGTCCGGCCCGGCCGGACGTGGAACCAGGCGAGGGAGATCGTTGCCGGGCACGAATGAGCCGGCTAGCCGTTCGGGAGGTCGGCCCAGGGATCGGGCGGCTCCGGGGTCGCCGGATCGGCGGCCGGAGGCTCGGTCGACGTCGGCCCGGCGCCAGACGGAGCCACGGCTCCGGACGCTCGTGCGGCATCGTCTCGTTCGCGTTCGAGCTTCTCGATCGCCTGGAGGGCGGCCTCGCTCGGCCTCCCGACCGTCTCGAGGTCGGCATCATTCGCCCCGAGCATGCCCTTGATCGCGTCCTGGCCGAGGTACGCGGCGGCTGCCGCGAGCCCGAGGGTCGCATTGACCTGACTGACGGCGTTGAGGGCGCCGAGCGTGCCCTGGCTTCGGAGCATCGGCGACGCGAGCGAGCTCGGGCTGCCGAGGAGGTTCGGGTCCACGCCGGTGACGCCCGGGACCACGACCCCACCGAGGTCGTCGCGCTGGGCGATCGCGGCGCCGCAGCAGGCGCACTGGCGCGCCTCGGGCGGGTTGGTGGCCGAGCACCACGGGCACGACCGAGGCCCGCGCGGCGCGTCCCCCTGGTCGTTCATCGGCTCCCTCCGAGCGATTCTCGGCCTCAGCGTACGGCGCGACCCCGGCGACGGGAAGCCCCGCTGGGACGTGGGCCACCGATGACTCGAATCGCTCGCGACCACGCTCGCCGCCTATCCACCGCGCGTCGAAGTGGGCCACGTGTTGAACACGCTCAAGCCACAGATGAGTCAGAGGTGACCCTCGGCAGCGGGAATCGCGGGAGCCTTCCCGGCTTGCCGCGGAGGCCGCCGCGAGGCTGGCTCAGCCGCCTTCGCGCAGCCCCCAGGGCGAGCCGTACTCGGTGAGCAGGTCGAGGAACGGGACGGCATCGAAGGCCTCTGGCCCGAGGACGCCGGCGCCGGACCAGGTCCCTCCCGCAAGGAGCTCCAGCGCGACGACCGGGTTGACCGCCGTCTGCCAAACGACGGCCTGCGACCCGTATTCCCGCATCGACCAGTCGTTGTCGACGACGTGGTAGAGGTAGACCTCGCGAGGGTTGCCATCTTTCCCGCGGCCCTTGACCCAGGTCCCGGCGCAGGTCTTGCCGTGCATCCGGTCGCCGAGCTGCGCCGGATCCGGCAGGCACGCCGCGACGACGTCACGGGGCGAGACCTCGACGCCACCGACCCGGATCTTCGCCGTCCGGTCGAGGCCGAGCATGTGGAGGGTCTTGAGGACGCCGATGAACTCGTCACCCAGGCCGTACTTGAAGGTCACCCGCTTTGCCTTGACCCAGCGCGGCACGAGGAGGACCTCCTCGTGCTCGACGTTGACGCACTCGACCCGGCCGATGCCCTCGGGGAATTCGAACGTCTCGGGCTCGCTGAACGGCGGCGTCGTGTGCCAGCCGCCGTCCTCCCAGATGACCGGCGGGTTGAGGCACTCCTCGATCGTCGTCCAGATCGAGAAGGACGGGGCGAAGTCGTAGCCGTCGACCGTGAGGTTCGCGCCGTCGCGGATGCCGACCTCGTCGATCTCGCTGAAGAGATGGTCGGCGGCGTAGCGGGCGAAGACGTCGGACAGCCCGGGCTCCACGCCGATCCCGACGAGGGCCAGCCGGCCGACGGCCTCCCACTCCCCGGCTTGGGCGAACTGCTCGTCCCCGAGCTTGACGCCGGGGAGCTCGTGGGGCCGCTCCGGGTGCGGTGTGGAGAGCGACATCGCCATGTCGAGGTAGTGGGCGTTGGCAGCCGCGCAGCCGTTGAAGATCGGCATGACGAAGCGCGGGTCGACGGCGTTGAGGACGTGCGTCGCGCCCGACTCCCGGATGAGCGCCTCGACCGCCTCGGCGCTCGAGGCGTCCACGCGGGCGGCCGACACTCGGTCGTCGCCGGCGCGGGCGACCGCGGCTTCGGCCCGCCCGACGTCGTAGTCGGCCACGACCATGTGCTCGAAGAAGGAACGTCGCAGGGCCGTTGGGACGAACGCGCTCCCGACGCCCCCGGCGCCGATGACGAGGATCCGCATCGAAGTCTGGCTCCTGCTCTGCTGTGCCCGTCGGACGCGCTCGGGCCAGTCTGCCCCGGATCGGCGGATCGCATCGCCGCGGTCTCGGCGGGCGGGCCGTCCCGTACGATGGGCGACGATGTCGACCGCGGTGCGACTCACTCGATCCGGCCCCGGCGACGTGGTCGCCCGGGTGACGCTCGCCCGGCCCGACGTCCACAACGCCTTCGACGCGTCCGTGATCGCGCAGCTCGCCGCCACGTTCGCCGGGCTCGCCCGCGAGGCACCGACGGCGCTGCGGGCGGTCGTCCTCGCTGGCGACGGTCCGTCGTTCTGCGCCGGCGCCGACATCGACTGGATGCGGGCCGCAATGCAGCTCGACGTCGAGGGCAACGAGGCGGACGCCATGGCGATGGCTGAGATGTTCGAGACGATCGACACCTGTCCGGTGCCCGTCATCGCCCGGGTCCAGGGCGCCGCGCTCGGCGGGGGCATGGGCCTGTGTGCCGTCGCGGATCTCGTGATCACCGAATCCGGGGCCCGGTTCGGCTTCACCGAGACCCGGCTCGGGATCCTGCCGGCGGTCATCGCCCCGTTCGTCATCGCCAAGATCGGCGAATCGAACGCCCGGGCGCTGTTCCCCGGCGGGCGGCGATTCGACGCCACCCGCGCTCAGCGGATCGGCCTGGTCCACGAGGTCGTCGAGGGCGAGGCCGCGCTCGATGCCGCCGTGGACAGCGCCATCGCCGACATCCTGGCCGCCGGCCCGACGGCTGCTCGGGCCGCGAAGGCCATCGTCCGCGAGGTCCGCGGCCTGGGCCACGGCTCGACGAAATGGCACACCGCCCGGGTCATCGCCCGCCAGCGCACGAGCCCCGAGGCGCAGGAGGGCTTCCGGGCATTCAGCGAGAAGCGCCGGCCGGCCTGGGACGAGCGGGGCGAGTGACGCGGGCCTCACCCGCCCGTATGCGACAATCGCGACACCAATGACCGAGGAGCTCAGCCCGAGCCAGGCGGCGAAACGGATCGGGGCAACCACACGATCTGTGCAGCGGTGGATCGCGCTCGGCCGATTGCCCGGGCGTCGCGTTGGGGGGCGATGGCGTGTCGCATCTGACGCGTTAGACGCGTTCGCGGCGATGTCGGTCCCCTCCCCGGGATCCATCGCCCCCAAGATCCCAGCTGTCCCGGCCACGGGCAGTTGGGCGCCCGCCGCCATTCGCCACCTCTTCGTCGCCAACCGCGGCGAGATCGCGCGACGGATCCGGCGGACCGGCGATCGTCTCGGTGTCCGTGTCACCGTGCCGCCGACGAGCGGGGCGGACGCGCTCGACCTCCTCGACATCGAGGCCGTCGTCGCCGCCGCACGAGACGCCGGCGCCGATGCGGTCCACCCCGGGTTCGGCTTCCTCGCCGAGAACGCCGACTTCGCCCGGGCGGTCGTCGCGGCCGGGTTGCGCTGGGTCGGGCCGCCGGCGGCGGCGATCCGGGCGATGGGCGACAAGGCTGCCGCGCGGCGTCTCGCGGTGAAGCTCGGGGTGCCGGTGATCCCCGGCTACGACGGCGAGAGCCAGACGGGTTCGGCCCTGGTCCGGGCGGCCGGCCGACTTGGCTACCCGGTCCTCGTGAAGCCGGCTGCCGGCGGCGGGGGCAAGGGCATGCGGGTGGTCCGCGACCGGGCGGCGCTCCGCGACGCCCTCGCCTCCGCCCGTCGCGAGGCCGCGGCCGCCTTCGGCGACGCCCGCCTCATCCTCGAGCGATTCGTGGAAGGCCCGCGCCACGTCGAGGTCCAGATCCTGTTCGATGCGCACGGCAACGGCGTCCACCTCGGCGAGCGCGACTGCTCGATCCAGCGCCGCCACCAGAAGGTCCTCGAGGAGACCCCGTCCCCGGGCGTCACCCCGGAGATCCGGGAGCAGCTCGGCGCGGCGGCCATCCGCGTCGCGACCGCCGTCGGCTACGTAAGCGCCGGGACCTGCGAGTTCCTCCTCACCGACCGCGGCGACGTCCTCTTCCTCGAGATGAACACGCGGCTCCAGGTCGAGCACCCGGTCACCGAGCTCGTCACCGGGCGCGACCTCGTCGCCGACCAGCTCCGGATCGCCGCCGGCGAGGCCCTCAGCGTCACCCAGGCCGACGTCGATGCCGCTCGCGCCGCGGGCGGCCACGCGGTCGAGGTCCGGCTCTACGCGGAGGACGCCGAGCATGGCTTTCTGCCGGCGACCGGTCGGGTGGAGCGGCTTCGATGGCCGACTGGCGACGGCATCCGCGTCGACGCCGGCATCGACGAGGGCGACGAGATCGGCGGGCGATTCGACCCGATGCTGGCCAAGGTCATCGCCCACGGCGCCGACCGGGCCGAGGCGTTCGAGCGGCTCACCGCGGCGCTCGACTCGACCGTCGTCCTCGGGATCACGACCAACCTCCGCTTCCTGCGCTGGCTCGTCCGGGAGCCCGTGGTTCGCGACGGCCAGGCGAGGATCGACACCCTCGACCGGGTCTGGCCGCCGGACGACTGGGCGACGCGCGTGGCGATCCCCGAAGCGGCCTGGGCCGCCGCAGCGCGGGCGCTCGGCGCCGGCGGCTGGCGGCTCAACGGTCCTTCCCGGGCCAGGCTCCTCACCGACGCCGGCAGCGAGCAGACCGTCGCGGTCGAGGTCGACGCGTCTCGCGCGACTCGCGACGGAATCGAGGTCGCCCTTGCCGCCGACACGGCCCACATCGACGTCGCCGGGCGGAGCGTCGCCATCCGGCTCGCGCCGCCGCCCGACGTGGACCGGGCCGCCCGGGCGGCCATCTCGCACCACGCGGGCGGCCCGGCCGAGGTCGAGGCGCCGATGCCGGGCAGCGTCCTGGCCGTCCACGTCGGGGTCGGGGCAGCGATCGACACGGGCGATCCGATCGTCACCCTCGAGGCGATGAAGATGGAGCATGTCGTCGCGGCGCCGTTCGCCGGCACCGTCGCCGAGCTCCGCGTTCGCGGCGCCGACCAGGTCGCCCGGGGCCAGGTCATCGCGATCATCGAGCCATAGCGCTACCCTGCAGCCGATGACCACGAAGGCCCGCCCCGAACCGCCGACCCTCCCGGAGACACGCGAGGCGCTCCTCGTCCTGCACCGCGAGGCCCGCCGCCGCCGCGACGCCGCTCCGCTATTCAGCGAGGAGCGGGCCGCCGCCTGCGAGGAGATCGCCCGGATCGAGGTCCACATCGCCCGGATCGAGCGGGCGATGGACCCGCCGCTCGGCTGACGAGCGGCCCGACCTCGACCGGCTCCACCGTGGACCCTGCCCCACCCAGCCCGCCCGACAGCGTTCGGATCTACGAGGTCGGGCCGCGCGACGGCCTCCAGAACGAGGCGGTCGCCGTCGCCACCGAGGCGAAGCTCCGCTACATCGAGCTCCTCGTCGCGGCCGGCCTCCGCGAGATCGAGGCGACCAGCTTCGTCTCGCCGCGGGCGATCCCCCAGCTCGCCGATGCGGATGACCTCGTACCGCGCCTGCCCGCGACCACGCCCGGCGTCCGCTACCCGGTCCTCGTCCCGAACCAGCGTGGGATGGACCGGGCCGAGGCCGCCGGCGCGCGGGCCGTCGCCGTCTTCACGGCCACGACGGATGCCTTCACCGAGCGCAACATCGGGATGTCCGTCGAGGCATCACTGGCCGCGGCGGCCCCGGTCCTGCGGCGGGCGGCCGACCTCGGCTGGTGGCGGCGCGGCTACGTGTCCACCGCCTTCGGCTGCCCGTTCACGGGTGCCGTCCGGCCGGCCCGGGCCGTCGAGGTTGCCCTGCGCCTCCTCGACCTCGGCGTCGATGAGGTCTGCTTCGGCGACACGATCGGCGTCGGGGTGCCGGGCCAGGTCGCGGCGCTCACCGGCGTGGCCACGGTCGCCGGGATCCCGATCGACCGCATAGCCTTCCACTTCCACGACACACGGGGCACGGCCCTCGCCAACGTCGCCGCCGGCCTGGATGCGGGCGTCCGCTGCTTCGACGCTTCGGCGGGGGGCGCGGGCGGATGCCCGTACGCTCCGGGGGCGGCCGGCAACCTCGCCACCGAGGACCTCGTCTACTTCCTCGACGCGTCCGGCTGGACGCACGGCCTCGATCTCGAGCGCGTCCTGGCGGCCGCGAGGTACATCGCCGAGACCCTCGGCAAGCCCCTGTCCACGAAGGTCGGGCAGGCCGGCGGCTGGGACCGCGGGACCGGGCAGGCAACCGGCCGCTCGACGGGCGCCGCCGACGGTCCGCCGAGCGTGAGCGGCGGACCGTTGCTAGCATCCCGCGCATGAACGGCATCGTCCTCGTCCTGAACCAGGACTACGAGCCGCTGAACGTGACGAACCTTCCGCGGGCATTTCGGCTCGTCTTCGGCGAGAAGGCCGAGGTGCTCGAGTACAACCACCAGATCATCCGGACGGTCCGGATGGAGTTCCGGGCGCCCTCCGTGATCCGCCTCCAGCACCACATCCGGCGGCCGCGGCCGCGGGTCAAGCTGAGCCGGCGCGAGGTGTTCGTCCGCGACCGCCACACCTGCCAGTACTGTGGTCGGACCGCCCACGACCTGACCCTCGATCACGTCGTCCCGCGGCACCGCGGCGGGACCCACACCTGGGACAACCTCGTGGCGGCCTGCAAGGGATGCAACCACCGCAAGGGCAGCAAGACCCTCGACGAGGCCCGGATGCGCCTCGTCCGGGCGCCGTTCGAGCCGCGCAGCGACCTCTATTCGCTGTTCACCCCATACCTCGCGGACGAGCGAAACGAGGCCTGGCGCTCGTACCTCTTCCTCGGGCGGAACTGACCGGGGCCGGGGCCGGGCCGTGAGCGCTCGCCGGCCGGCGATCCGCCCGCCCGGCCCGGTCCTCCACATCCTGCGGCGCCTCTGGACGTCCGGCCACGCCGGCTATGTCGTGGGTGGCTCGATCCGCGACGTCCTGATGGGCCGCCGGCCCCACGATTGGGACCTGGCCTCGGACGCTCGGCCGGAGCGGCTCCTGGAGCTCTTCCCCGAGGCGGTCTACGAGAACCGCTTCGGCACGGTCGCGATTCGCTCCAACGGCGACGTTCACGAGATCACGACCTTCCGAATCGACCACGAATACGCCGACTTCCGGCGGCCGCACCGGATCGAGTTCGGCGACCGGATCGAGCTCGACCTGGCCCGCCGCGACTTCACGATGAACGCCATGGCCTGGGGCGCTGCCGCGCCCGAGCCGGGGGCCCCGCCGGCACCACGGCTCGTCGATCCGCACGGTGGTCGGGCCGACGCGAAGGCCGGGATCCTTCGGGCGGTCGGCGACCCGGCATCCCGCTTTGAGGAGGACGCCCTGCGGATGGTCCGGGCCGTCCGGCTCGCGGCGACGCTGGACGTCGAGATCGAGCCCGCCACGCTGGCCGCGATCGACGCCCGCTCCGAACTGGTCGCCCACCTGTCCGGCGAGCGCCTCGCCACCGAGCTCGACCGTCTCCTCGGCGCCGCGCGACCGTCGGTCGGGCTCCGGCTGATGGCTTCGACCGGGATCCTGCGGGTCCTCTCGCCCGAGCTCGATGCCCAGCGCGGGATCTCGCAGAACAAGATCGAGGGGGATGACCTGTGGGACCACACCGTCCGGACGGTCGATGCCGTGCCGGTCGATCGACCGGTCGTCCGCCTGGCGGCGCTCCTCCACGACATCGGCAAGCCGGCGACGATGGCGGACGGGCACTTCCACCACCATGACAGCGTCGGGGCCGGGATCGCGGCGCGGTTCCTCGATCGGCTCCGGACGCCGCGACCGGTCGCCGAGCGGGTCGTCCACCTGGTCCGCCACCACATGTTCACCTACGAGCCGTCGTGGGGCGACGCGGGCGTCCGTCGGTTCATCAAGCGGATCGGGCGGGAGGCGCTCGAGTCGCTGTTCTCGCTGCGCGAAGCCGACAACATCGGCAGCGGCCAGCCACCCGAAAGTCACGGGCTGGACGAGCTCCGGCGACGTGTCCGGGAGCAGCTGGCGGGGCACCTCGTCCTGGACCGCGGCGATCTCGCGATCGACGGCGACGACCTGATCGCCGAGCTGGGCCTGGCCCAGGGCCCGACGCTCGGGCGAATCCTGGCCGAGCTCCTTGAGCGGGCGATCGCCGACCCCGCGATCAACGAGCGGCCGACGCTCCTCGTCCTGGCCCAGGCGATGCTCGCCGACGAGCCGTGATCGAGCTCCTGCTCGCCGCCGAGCGAATGCTCCGCGACGGCGACCTCGACCATGCCGAGCGGCTCTTCAGCCAGGTCGCCGAAGCCGACCCGCGGAACGCCATCGCGGTCGTCGGCCTGGCAGAGGTCGCGGCGACCCGTGGTGACGATGGCGCGTCGATCGCAGCCGCTCGCCGGGCCCTCGAGATCGACCCGGATAACCCGGCCGCCCGGCGGATGCTCGAGCGCATCCAGGTGGCCGCCCCGGTCGCACCGCCGGAGCCGACTCCAACGCCGGTGGCAGCGCCGGAGTCGACTCCAACGCCGGTCGCGGCCGAGCCGACACGTGCGCCGGTCGCGGCGGCGGAGCCGACACGTGCGCCGGACACGGCCCCGCGGCGACGGTCGTGGCTCGAGCGCCTCCGCGGCTTCCTCCGGCGAGGCTGACCCGGCCGGCGCCGCGAGCCTATCCTTCGACCATGCGAATCATGGTCACCGGCGGCGCCGGCTACGTCGGCTCGGTGTCGGTCGAGCGCCTCCTCGAGGCCGGCCACGAGGTCACCGTCCTCGACGACCTCTCGACCGGCCATCGTGGCGCCGTCGTCGAGGGGGCGGCCCTCGTCCAGGGCTCGTTCGGCGACCGTGAGGCGGTCGCCGGCCTGTTGCGCGACGCCGACATCGAGGCCGTGCTGCATTGCGGCGCGAAATCGCTGGTGGGCGAATCGATGAGGGATCCGGCGGCCTATTACCGGCACAACGTCGTGGGTGGGGTGGCCCTTCTCGACGCGATGCGCGACGCCGGTGTCGGGCGACTCGTCCTGTCGTCGACGGCAGCGGTGTATGGGGTCCCCGAGGCCACCCCGATCCGCGAGGACGCCGTCCTTCGGCCGATCAACCCGTACGGCGAGACGAAGCGGACGGTCGAGGTCGCGATGGCCTGGTACGGGACCGCCTACGGCCTGCGCAGCGTCAGCCTCCGGTACTTCAACGTCGGCGGCGCGTCCGAGCGAAACGGCGAGGCCCACGACCCGGAGACCCACCTCATCCCGAACATCCTGACGGCGATCGAGTCGGGCCGGCCGGTGACGCTCTTCGGCGACGACTACCCGACCCCGGACGGCACGCCGGTCCGCGACTACATCCACGTCCTCGATCTCGCCGACGCCCACCTGGCGGCCCTCGAGGCGACGGCGCCGGCCGACTCCCGCACCGACCGGGCGCTCGTCTGCAACCTCGGCAGCGGCCGTGGGTTCAGCGTCCGTGAGGTCGTGGAGGCCGCCGGTCGCGCGACCGGCGAGAAGATCCCCCAGGTGATGG
>JBFMEV010000022.1:0-57608 GCA_040752335.1 Chloroflexota bacterium | reverse complement strand
GCCCGCCTCCCGCCTATCCTCGTCCGTTCGAGCCGCCCCGGCCCCTGCCCTTGGTGTACTCGCCGCCGATCACCGGCTCGATGAGCCCGAAATGGCCATCGTCCCGTCGGTAGAGGATCCCGACCCGCTCGGTCTCGGCATTCACGAAGACGAAGAAATCGTGGCCCAGCTCCTCCATCCGGGTCAGGGCGTCCTCCTCGAACATCGGCTCGATGTCGAAGCGCTTGACCTTGACGATCCGTCGGTCGCGCGAGCGATCCGCCTGGCCGTCGGCGATCCGTTTGAGGATGACCTTCTCCTCCTCCGGTCGAGCCCGGAGGCGGGGCTTCTCCTTGAAGTCGACCGCCCGCCGCTCGATCTTGTCGATGACCTCGTCGATGCCGGCCTTGTGGCTGGCGGCGGCGGCCGTGCCGCGGAGGGTCCGGCCGTCGATGACCAGGGTCACGTCGACGATGTGCGAATCGGCGGTGCTCCGATGGCGTTCCAGCGACAGCTCCACGATCGCGTCGCTCCGGTCGTCGAGCAGCCGCTCCAGGCGCCCGAGCTTCCGCTCGGCGTAGCGCCGGTCGGCCTCGCGGACCTCGAGGTTCTTGCCCTTGACGATCGTCCTCACCGTTCGACCTCCCGAGCTCGGCAGTCTGCCTCGCCAAGCCTGGCGCGGCGGGGTGGGGCGGCGGCCGTCCCCCGACCGGTGGGTCCAGGGACCTTTGCGGCCCTGCCCGCGGGGGTGTTGGTCGGACCCCGGAATCCGCGATCCGAGTATAGCCCCGGGGTCCGCTCTCCCCGGTTAGCAGCGCCGCCCGACCAAGCCGCGGGGCCGTGCGCCGGGGCCGTGCGCCGGGGCCGTGCGCGGACCGTGCCGCGGGGCCGTGCCGCCGGGCCAAGCCGCGGGGCCGTGCCGCCGGGCCAAGCCGCGGGGCCAAGCCGCCGGGCCGAGCCCGCTGTCGCCGGGTGACCCTCAGCGCTCCCGGGCGACGGTCACCGCCGAGACCGCCACCGCGCCGTGATCGAGCAGCTCCCTGGCGCAGGCGGCGAGCGTGCTGCCGGTCGTGAGGACGTCGTCGACGAGGACGATCCAGGCGCCGTCTAGGTCGATCGGTCGGTCGCCGGCGTTCTGCGTGCCCGGCCCAACCCCGACGAGATGTCCGTCCCCGGGTCGGCGGGCTGCCGCCGTCCGCATCCGGAAAGCCCCGACGACGTTGCCGGCCCGGGCACCGCGGTCCAGGTCGAACTGGGCGGTCGTCCGGCGGGCGCGCTCCAGGAGCAGCCGAACCGGCAGGCCCGTGACGCGGCCGGCCGCGCGGGCGATGATCTCGGCCTGGTCGTAGCCCCGATCCGCGACCCGGTCCGGCGAGGCCGGTACCGGGACGAGGACCTCGCCGCCCGCCCCGGCCCGCAGCCAGCGCCGCCCGACCGCCGCTCCGAGCGGCTCGGCCAGCCGGCGATCGCCGGCGTACTTCAGGCGGTGGAGAGCCCGACGGGCGACACCCCGGAACGCGGCACACCACTCCACCTGGGCGAGCGGCTCGGGCACGTCGCCCGGCAGGCCGATCGGCACGCCGGCAGGCAGCTCGAGGCGCGCGTCGAGGGCCGGTAGGCAATCCGGGCAGAGGGCCGCGCCCTCGCGCTCGCAGCCGGCGCAGGTGGGCGGCAGGGCCAGGTCCAGGGCCCGCGACCCGAGCTCACCCAGGCCCCGCCCCAGGCCACCGAGACCGCGCCCCAGCTCTTCGATGCCCCGACCCAGCTCCGTGATGACGTCCACGTCGACAGCATGGCGGCGGCCGCGTATCCGCCGATCATCTGGCGCTCACCGCCGGATCAACCGCACGTTGCGGGCTCCGCACGGGACGGTGCGGCGGGATCAGGGCGATGCCGGCCTGGCGCGCGCCGGCCACCACTGGCCAGTACCCCGACAACCTGATCAGATTCCTGCCAGGGGACCGTAACAGCAACCACAAGGCGCTCGAACCCACGGCGGCAGGCGCGAATCATCCCGAGCCGACCTTGCGCCGGGCCGAATCGGTCCTCGGAACCCTCGCCCGAGGAGCCGGATGGTGGTCTTACCGTCCCGGGGTGGGAATCTGGCCAGGTAGCAGGGAGGAGGCCGCTGCCCCGCGCCCCTCCGGACTGCGCCCGCGCCCCTCCGGACCGCGCCCGCGACCCCTCGCCGCCGCCCCAGTGATCGCCCGCGGTGCCTCGCCGCCCCCCGCGACCACCCCCGCGACCGCCCGCGGCAGGGCCGTGCGGCCCGCGGCCTCAGCCCAGGCTGACCACGTCTCCCGGCACCGTCGCGGTGGCCTCGATGGTCCCAGCAGGCACCTCCAGGCAGCCGTCGGCGCCGCGGACGAGCGGCACAAGCCCGACCCACGGCCGGAGGCCTCGATGCACGGACACGACTCTCCGTGAGCCGTCTGGCCCCGGCCGGCCCAGGAAGACGGCGTCGATCGGGATCCGCATGAAGAACATGTGGATCCCGTTCGAGCTCGGCAGCCACAGGCCGTCGCCCGCCGGCAGGCGCGCACGGCCCATCAGGCCCATGAACCTGGCCCACAGCGAGGCGGCGACCTCGACCCGGTCGGCGAGAACCGTGCCGCGGGTCACGTTGCGCGCCGTCAGCGCTGGCCCCCGACTCTCTGTGGCGGCGGCGCCAGGCCGTCGCCCGCTGCCGTGCCCGTGCTCGCCGCCGCTTCCACCACCGCGCCCGACGCCGCGCCCGACGCCGCGCCCGACGCCGCGCCCGCCGCGTCCGTGGCCGCGCCCGCGGTGCCCCGGTCTACTGGCCGCCCGGCTGGGCCGTCCCGATGTTCCCGATGATCAGGATCAGGGCGGGACCCAGGATGACGATGAACAGGGCCGGGAAGATGCACCCGACGAGCGGGAAGAGCATCTTGATCGGCGCCTTGGCGGCGGCCTCCTCGGCTCGCTGTCGACGCTCGATCCGGAGCTGCTCCGACTGGACCTGGAGGACCTTCGAGATCGAGACGCCGAGCTGCTCGGCCTGGATGATCGCGCCGACGAAGTTCGTCAGGGGCGGGACTTCGGTCCGCGGGATGATGTCGCGGAGGGCTTCGCGCCGGACCTTGCCGACGCGAACCTCGGCGAGGGCTCGCCGGAACTCGTCGATGAGCGGGCCCTTCATCTTCTCGACGACCTTGCCCAGCGCGGCATCGAAGCCGAGGCCGGCCCGGACGGAGATCGTCAGCAGGTCGAGGGCATCCGGGATCTGGAGGAGGATCGCCTTCTGGCGCTTCTTGACCCGGCCGCTGAGCCAGAACTCCGGCAGGATGTAGCCGATGCCCAGGCCGGCCGCGCCGAGGGCGATGCCGCCAAGGATGTTGCCCTGGAGCAGGCCGAACACGATGAACAGGATCGCCGCGACGATGACCGCGACGATGGCCTTGATCCCGAGCCAGTCGGCGGTTCGCATCTCGCCGGGGTTGCCGGCGAGCGCCAGGCGCTTCTCCGTCCGCTCCGAGAAGTTCGACGAGGTGATCCGGGCGACGCTGCCCGACAGGCGAGCGGCGAGCGGCCGGATCGTCCGGTCGAAGAACGGCTGCTGGAGCTCGAGCTCCTCGAGGTTCTTCGCCGTCATCGAGCCGAGCTGGGTCAGGCGCGCCTGGACCGGGTCCACCGGCGCGCTGCCGGCCAGCCCGTAGGCGATGAGGATGACGGCCGCCGCGGCGACGGCGGCGACGACGATCGGCAGGATGGGCATCGCCTAGACCTCGATGTCCACGATCCGACGGATGAAGACGAAGCCGATCATCATCATGATGAGGCCGAAGCCCAGGATGATGATCCCGGCCGGCAGCCCGCCGATGTTGACCTTGGGATCCCACATCGGGTCGAAGAAGCTCGGCGCGGCCAGGAAGATGAAGCCGGCCAGGCCGAAGGGCAGGAGACCCACGACGTAGCCCGACAGCCGCTGCTGGGCGGTCAGGGTCCGGATCTCACCCTTGATCCGGACTCGCTCGCGGATCGTGAACGCGATCGAGTCGAGGATCTCGGCCAGGTTGCCACCAACCTGGTGCTGGATGTTGATGGCCGTGGCCATCAGCTCGAAGTCATCGGACCGGATGCGCCGGACCATGTTCTCCATGGCCTGGTCGAAGGGCAGGCCCAGGTTGACCTCGCGGATGACGCGGGCGAACTCGGTGGAGACCGGCGGCCGCGATTCGCGGACCACCAGCTCGATCGCCTGGAGGAACGACGAGCCCGCCCGGAGGGCGTTGGCGACCAGGGTGATCGTGTCCGGCAGCTGCTTGTTGAAGGCGCCCAGCCGGCTCGACTTGCGGCGGCTCAGCCACAGCCGGGGCAGGATGAAGCCGAGGATCAGGCCGCCGATCAGGGCGATGATCGTCTGGAACGACGGCATCACGAAGCCGATGACGTAGAAGATCGCCGGGAGGCCAAGCGTCGAGGCGGCCCAGATCCCGAGGAACTCGGACGGCTTGAGCTTGAGGTCGGCCCGGGCGATCTCGCGGGCCAGGTTCGCCCCGAAATCGCGCTGCTCGACGACCCGGTTGAGGCTCGCCAGGGCGCTGCTCTGGGCGAGCAGCTCGGCCAGGCCTTCGGGCTTCTCCTTCTTCTTCTCGCCCTTGGCCCCGGCCGCGTAGCGCTCCAGCCGGGCGGACACGCCCGAGCCGCCGCCCGACGAGGCGATGCCGACGGCGATGAGCAGGATTGCCACCGCCGCGATGGCCGCGACGGCGATGGTCATGGTGTTCATGGCGCTCGGCCCCTCCCCGGCCTAGTACGAGAACCCGAACAGACCTTGGGGCAGGTGGATGCCCTGGACTTCGAAGCGCTCGACGAACTTGGGCCGGATGCCGGTCGGCTTGAGGCGACCCTGGATCTTGCCGTCGGAGACGCCGGTCTGCTCGAAGACGAAGACATCCTGCATGACGATGACATCACCCTCCATGCCCTGGACCTCGGTGATGTTGGTGATCTTGCGGGTGCCGTCCTTGAGGCGCGACTGGTGGACGATGAGGTCGACCGCCGAGGCGATCTGCTCGCGGATGGCGCGGACCGGGAGGTCCACGCCGGCCATGAGGACCATCGTCTCGAGGCGCGACAACATGTCGCGCGGGGTGTTGGCGTGACCGGTCGAGAGCGAGCCGTCGTGGCCGGTGTTCATGGCCTGGAGCATGTCCAGGGCCTCACCGGAACGACACTCCCCGACGACGATCCGGTCGGGCCGCATTCGGAGGGCGTTCCGGACGAGCTCCCGGATCGGGATCGCGCCCTTGCCCTCGATGTTCGGCGGCCGCGACTCGAGGGTCACCACGTGCTCCTGCCGGAGCTGGAGCTCGGCGGCGTCCTCGATCGTCACGATCCGCTCGTCGTTCGGGATGAACGACGACAGGACGTTGAGGGTCGTCGTCTTGCCGGAGCCGGTGCCGCCGGAGACGAAGACGTTGAGACGGGCCTCAACGCAGGCCCGCAGGAACTCGAACATCTCGGGCGTCGCCGTCCCGAACCGGACCAGGTCGTCCACGGTGAAGGGGGTGGCCGCGAACTTCCGGATCGTGATCACGGGACCGATGAGCGACAGCGGCGGGATGATCGCGTTGACGCGCGAGCCGTCGGTCAGGCGGGCGTCGACCATCGGCGAGGACTCGTCGACGCGGCGCCCGATCGGGGCGATGATCCGATCGATGATCCGCATGACGTGGTCGTCGTTCTGGAAGACGGTGTTCGTCAGCTCGAGCTTGCCGGCCCGCTCGATGTAGATCTGGCGCGGGCCGTTGACCATGATCTCGGAGATCGACTCGTCCCGGAGGAGCGGCTCCAGCGGGCCGAGACCGATGATCTCGTCGGTGATCTGCTCCAGCATCCTGACCCGCTCGGCGCGGGTGAGGGCCAGGCCTTCCTCGTCGATGACCTTGCCGAAGATCTCCTCGATCTGGCGGCGGACCTCCACCTGGTTGGACAGGTCGAGCTTGGGGTCAAGGTCCTGGATGACCCGGTTCTGGATCCGGAACTTGACGTCCCGGAACGATTCCCGGACCGGCGCCTGGGACATCAGCCTGGGCGCGGCCGGCGTGGCGGCGGGCGGTGCGGCGCTCCCACCCGACGGGGCGGCCGGTGCCGGCGTGCCGGCGCCTCCCGGCTCCTGGCCCGGTCGGGCACTCTCGATCCGCTTCAGCAGGGACATTGCCACCACCCCTTTATCGCCCCCGAGGGCTGCCTGCGCTGGTCAATCATCGCCATGCGAACAGCGACTTCTTCGCCGCCGCCTTGTCCTTGGTCTTCGAATCCGTCGTCGCCGGCGTGGCCGCCGCGGCGGCTGCCGAGTGGGTCCCCACGACCGCGGTCGCGAGCCGGAGGACATCCTGCGAGACCTGGGCCTCGCGGTTGCTCAGGAAGAACGGTACGCCACGGTTGAGCGCGTAGACCACGCTCCGCCCGTCGCTCACGATCGTGTGATCCACCTTCCGGCCGATCGAATGCTCCACATCCGCGACCCGGATGCCGAGGGTCGAGTCCGCCCGGTTGAGCACGAGCCGGATCTTGCCCGCCCCGTAGCCCAGCTGCTCCGCGACCTCCAGGAAGAGGCGCATGTTCTTGATGCTCGTGATCTCGAGGCTCAGGAGGGTCAGGATCAGATCCGCCGAGTCGAGGATCCCGAGGGTGGCGTCGTTGAAGGACGACGGGCAGTCCACGACCACGAGGTCGTTCTCGGCCCGGAGCCGGTCCACGACTCGCCGGGCATGGGCCGCGGTGATCAGCTCGGCCTGCTCCGGGGAGGAGGGGGCGAGCAGCACCCGGACGCCCGAGGAGTGGTTGATGACGAAGCTGTCGATGTCCTCCGGCTCGCCGGCCTCGAGCTGGCCGGCGAGGTCGGCGATCGACTTGTTCTTGGGGTTGAGGTTCAGCAGCACGCCCACGTCGCCGAATTGGAACGAGGCGTCCATGAGCGCCACCCGGCGACCGCCGAGTGACGCGGCCGCGACGGCCAGGTTGACCGCGATCGTCGTCCGGCCCACCCCGCCCTTGGGGCTGAAGATGGCGACGACGATGCCCGGTTCGCCGCTCTGAGCCCCGGTCGGGGCGCCCGCCGCCGCGGCGGCGACGGGGGCCACGATCCGGCTCTGCTTGTCGCGCTCGCGCGTCCACACCTGTCGGATGGACGCGGTCAGCTCGTCCGAGCTGAAGGGCTTGACGAGGAACTCCCGGGCCCCGGCGAGCATCGAGCGGCGGAGGTAGTCCGCCTCGCCCTGGACCGACATCATCACGACCGCGGCCGTCGGGCACTTGACCGCGAGCTGCTCGGTCGTGGCGATGCCGTCCATGTCCGGCATGTTGATGTCCATCAGGACGACGTCCGGCACGAGGGCGACGGCCATCGTGATCGCCTCGGCCCCGGACGCGGCGGCACCCACGACGTCGATGTCGCTCTCGAAGCCCAGGAGCTTCGTGAGGTGATCGCGCGTCTCCGGGATGTCGTCGACGATCAGGACCTTGATTCGATCGGTCATGGCGAGCACGTTGCCTGCTACTGGGACTCGTTGGTCCGCTACGGCGCGAAGCTCGGCTGCGGGACGAGGATCGGCTCGGGCGTCAGGACGCCGAAGTCGTCGATCATGGTCTTGAGGATCACGCCGGTCGTTTCGATCGTCTCCGGGATGATCGGGTTGCCATTGGCGTCGACGAAGTCCTTGGGCGAGCGCAGCGTCAGGGTGATGTTGCCGTCGAGCTGGACGAACTTGATGACCTCGGCCTGCTGCTGGGTGACCGCCAGGATGACGATCTCCTGCTGGCCGGTCAGGGCCGTGCCGCCCGAATCGGGTGCCGGCGTGGGCGCCCCCGCGGCCGTCTCCGGCGGCGGCGGCAGGAGGGTGGCCACGACCTGGATGCCCTGGAGGAGGACCTTCACGCTCGTCGGGTCGTAGGTGAATGCCGACTCGTTGAGCGCCACGAGCGGGTTGTCCTCGTCCACGATCATCGTGAGCGGGAACTCCGGGCTGACCTGGGCCACGAGGTCCACGTAGTCGCCGGTCTTGATGAGCGTTCCCACGCCCGAGACCTGGTCGACCTGGACGGCCATGCAGGTGAAGCCCGCGAGGCACTCGATGCTCGTCGGCGAGCTCACGCTCAGGAACGCGGCGGACGTGATCTGCTGGCCGCGGGTGATCGTCTGGCGGGCGACCTTGCCGATGGCCTGGCTCGGGTTGCCGAGGGCGTTGACCTCGCGGTCGTCCGTCTTGATCTTCTGGGTCGTGACCATCGCGGCGGTCACGGTCACCCCGAGCGGGATGTCGCGCGCGGCGACGACCGTGTCGAGCTCCGCCGGCGGCGCCGTCGGCTCGCCACCCGTGGGGCCAGTCGTGCCGGGCTGGAGCAGGATGACCACGAACACGAAGGCCAGAGCGGCGAGGAACACGCCGATGAGCAGGATGAGCCGATTGGAGCGCTTCAAGTGAGATCCCTCCCCGGACGCCGTGTGACAGGTGGCACCACTCTAGCACCGCCCTGATCGGCCGCGACTATACCAATGGGCTAGGACTACTGGTAGGTTTCGGCAGGAAACCACGCACGGTGAAAGGTGATTCGCAAGGTCCCGCTTCGGCGGATCACCGGAGACGAATCGGCCCGTCCCAACGGACGGGCCGCCCGGGTCTTGGCGGACGCCGAGAATGCAGCGGACCGTCGACCTCGCGGCCGCCGGTCCGCCGCCGAATGAACGAGGGGCGCTAGACGGACGCGCCGATGGTGCTGAGGATCTTGCTGATCTGGCCACCCAGGAACAGCAGCGCCAGGATCGCCACGATGGCGATGAGGGCGAGGATCAGCGCGTACTCGGCGAGACCCTGGCCTTCCTCATCCCGATTGAACGAAGCGATGAGAGCGGATAGATACGACATGCGGTTCGGACACCCCCTTCCCGTTAGGCTCTCCGATGCCGGAGGCGGCGGCCACCGTACGGTCCGGCACTGTGGGTGTCAATTCTGCCGATGGTCCCATTCGGTGCGTTCGAGACACGGAACCGCCGGCCTCGGCGGCCGGCGGTCGTCGCGCTCGGATTGACTTCGATCAGAGCGATGCGCCGATGAGGCTGAGGATCGAGCTGATCTGGCCGCCCAGGAAGAGCAGGGCCAGGATCGCCACGATGGCGATGAGGGCGAGGATCAGCGCGTACTCGGCGAGACCCTGGCCGTCGTCGTCCCGGCTGAACGATGCGATAAGTGCGGAAAGATACGACATGCGGTTCGGACACCCCCTTCCCTTCAGGCTCCCCGGTGAACGGAGGCGGCGGCCACCGTACGGTCGAGCACCGTCGGGTGTCAAGATCACCAGTGGTCCCACCACTGCACATCCGGGAAAGCGAGACCGCCGGCCCGACCGGGCCGGCGGTCACTTTTGTGGTGCCTGGGTGCGCCGTGCCTAGACGGACGACCCGATGATGCTGAGGATCTTGCTGATCTGGCCACCCAGGAACAGCAGCGCGAGGATCGCGACGATCGCGATGAGAGCGAGGATCAGCGCGTACTCGGCGAGACCCTGGCCGTCCTCATCCTGATGGAAGGACGCAATGAGAGCGGAAAGATACGACATGCGGTTCGGACACCCCCTTCCCCTTAGGCTCTCCGATGCCGGAGGCGACGGCCACCGTAGGTCCAGGGCGCCCCACTGTCAAGGTCACCGGACTGCACTCGGGTACGACGGTGACGTCGACACGAGGAGGCCGCCGGGCCCGTTGGGCCGGCGGCCTCGCTGAGCGCAGCGGTGGGGCGTCCTAGACGGACGCGCCGATGGTGCTGAGGATCGAGCTGATCTGGCCGCCCAGGAAGAGGAGGGCGACGATCGCGACGATTGCGATGAGGGCGAGGATGAGGGCGTACTCCGCCAGGCCCTGGCCGGTCTCCCGGCGAAGCGTGGCGAGGATCGACTGGATACGCGTCATGGGCCTAGAGCCTCCCGTGCGAAATGATGTCGTCCCGCAAGATGTCTCTCTCCCCAGCGGGATCGCAACTGTAGGCCCGCACCCGATCTGGGTCGAGGATGACCTTCGGGTCATTGCAGCAGGACCCGGTGCCGCCACGCGCCGGTGACCGCCACCGGCGGGCCCCCGCCATGCCGTATGGCTGCCAGGCAAGTCGGGCAGCCGAACGCGCGCGCGGACTCGCCGCAGACGGCGGCGCGCGGACTCGCCTCAGACGGCGCCGCCGCCCCCCGGTTCCGGAAGTGGCGCGACGAGGCGCAGCCGGCCACCCCGGTCGAGGACCTCCTCCTCGATCCCCAGCGTCGCCGCCCGGGCGGCCAGGTCGCGGGCCAGGCCGGCCGGCAGCTGGACGGTCGCCGCCCTGGCGGCCGCCTCCACGGCCACCTCGTAATCGCGCCGGCGCTGCTCCATCATCTCGGCCAGGGCCGGGGGGAGCTTCGCCCCGGGCGCTGGCAGGTCCACTGGCGGGACCTCGGGCGCGCGCTTCTCGGCGGCCAGCTCGGCGGTCAGGTCCTCGCCCCAGTCGAGCCGCAGCGAGACACGCTCGGGCCGCTGGGCGAGGTAGCCGGCGAGGGCCTCGTCGAGGATCCGGAACAGCCCGCTCTCGAGCTCCACCGGCAGGCGCCGGTCGGCGCCGAGGGCCTCGAACTCCACGGCGATCCCGGCCCGCCGCCCGCGGTCGCGCGCGGCCCGCCGGAGCGTGGGCACGAGGCCGAGGTCATCGAGGACCATCGGCCGGACGTCGAAGATGAACGCCTTGGTGGCCTCCAGGGTGTGCTGGACCATGGCCACCAGCTGGCGGACCTCGGCTTCGGCCGCGACCGGGTCCTTGCCCACCAGCCGCTCCACGATCTCGGCCTGGAGGACGATGTTGGTGAGGCTCTGGGCGGGTCCGTCGTGCATCGCCCGGGCGATCTCGCGGCGGAGGTCCTCCTGGGCGGTCAGGATGATCCGCGACATCGCCGGTGTCGTGACCGACCCATCGCCCGTCGGCTCGCCCGTCGCCTCGCCCGACGATCGCCCGGCCTTGCGCCGCCGGCCGCCGCCGGGCTGACCGCCGTCGCCCGAGTCGCCCTGGCCCGTCTCGCCGTCGCCTGCGCCGCCCGTGGCGCCTTCGTCGCCCGCGCCGCTCGCGCCGTCTCCCCCGTCGGTCTTGGCCGGGGCCGCGATCCCGGCGACCGCCCGGACCCGAGCGGCGTGATCGTCGACCGCCTCCTTGAGCCGCACGAGGGCCTTCTTCTTGGCCTCAAGGATCTCGACCTGGGCGTCCATCAGGGCCGCCCGGCGGGTCAGCGTCACGGTCTGGTTGGCGAGATCGATGGCCTCCCGGGCGGACGAGGACGAGCCCAGGCCGGCGAGCTTCTCGGCGGCCGACGCCCGGCGCGTCTCGTGGCGGGCGGATTCGCTCCGGGCCTGGTTGACGAGGAGGTCGATCTCGCGGACCTCGGCGTCCAGGTTCGCCGATTCGGTGGCCAGCTGGGCGGCGAGGTCGGCGGTCGCGGTCATTCGGGGGTCACGCTCGCTGGGTCGCGGGGACGGGGGCGCGGGACGGGCGGCTGATCGGGCCTGGCCTCTTCGATCGTCGGCTGGTCAATCCTCGGGCATCTTGATCCAGCCCTGGCGCATCGCGTAGACGACGGCCTGGGTCCGATCGTTCACGGACAGCTTCCGGAGGATCGAGCTCATGTGGTTCTTGACGGTCTGCTCGGAGATCGAGAGCGTGTAGGCGACCTGCTTGTTGGTCATGCCCTGGGCGATGTTGTCGAGGATCTCGACCTCGCGCGGGGAGAGCGGGGCGAAGATCGGGGCGGCCTCCTGGCCGTAGACGGCCAGCTCGCGGAACTCCTTGAGGACCCGCGACGCGACCGCCGGCTGGGAGAAGACCTTGTCGTTGATGAGGTACTCGCCGTTCGAGACACGGCGAATGATGTTGACGAGGTCGTCGGGACTGACGTCCTTGAGGATGAACGCGGCGGCCCCGGCCTTGATGGCGTCGAACAGGGCGTCCTCGTCCTCCTGGACGGCGAGGACGATGATCGACACGGACGGCAGCTCGCGCTTGATCCGCTGGGTGGTCTCGATCCCGCCGGGCGACGGCAGGGACAGGTCCATCAGGATGATGTTCGGGTTCGTGTCGAGGGCGGCGTCCATCGCGCTTCGAGCGTCCTCGGCCTCGCCGACCACTTCCAGGTCCGTTTCCTTGGACAGGATCTGGGCGATCCCCACCCGGAAGAGGACGTGGTCGTCGACGATCAGGATGCGGACGCGCTCCTCGCCGAGGCGCCGGCGCCGCTCCGGGCCGCTGTACTCCATCGCGCTCATCTGCTCTCCTCTGCTCCCCGCGGGATCGCGATCCGGACCACCGTCCCGCCATCCGGACGCGATCGTACTTCGAATTCTGCGCCGATCAGCTCGGCTCGCTCGCGCATGAACTGCAGACCGAAGTTGCGGCGGCCCCGCGCCGCCACCGCCCCGACGTCGAAGCCCCGCCCGTCGTCACGCACCTCGACGATCCATCGACCGTCATCGAGCGCCGCCCGGATCGAGGCCCGTCGGGCATCGGCGTGCCGCCTGACATTCTGCAATGCCTCCTGGACGATCCGCAGGACGACGGTCTGGGTCGCCTCGCCGATCTCGCGGATGGCCGGGTCCACGTCGACGGCGATCGGGATCCCGAGGACGGCGGTCATGCCGGTCGCGGCGTCGCGAATCGCGCCCTCGAGGCCGAGGTCGGCCAGGATCGGCGGCCGGAGCTGGCTGATGAAGGCCCGGACGTCGCCGAGCTCGCGGCGGAGGAGCTCGCGGAGGAGTCGCAGCTCGGCCGCCGCGAGGACCGGCTCGCGGGCCAGCATCCGCTCCACGACCTCGACCTGGAAGACGGCGTTGGCGAGGGCCTGGGCCGGGCCGTCGTGGACCTCCCGGGCCAGGCGCGTCCGCTCTGCCTCCTGGGCCTCCACGATCCGCATCTGGACGTCGGTCATCGTCAGGGCTCCGGCGGGATCCGTGACGAGGGTCGCGTCGTCCGGGCCGAGGAACAGCCACGCTCCCTCGAGGCTCCGGATCGCGAGCTCAATCCGGGCCAGGGCGGACTGCTCGGCGCCGGCGACGCGGGCGGCGATGGCCTCGTCGCGCCGCATGACCCGGATCCGGGCATCGTCCGCGCCGGCCTCGGCCGCGGCTGCCGCGTCGCTCGCTGCCGTGCTCGTCGCCGTGGCCTCGGCCGCGGCTGGAGCGTCGCTCGCGGCCGGGGCGGCGCGGGGCGCGACGCTCGGCACGGTGGTCGGCACGGTGCGGGGCGCGACGCTCGGCACGGTGGTCGGCACGGCGCCGGCGAATTCGCCGGCTACGATCGTCACGGCCCCGCGGTGGTCGACGCTCGCCAGCTCGTCGCGGAGGTGCTCCAGCTGCGCCAGCTGCTCGTTGTGGACCTCGCGGAACCGATCGCGCACAGAGCGGAGAGCGTTGGCGCTGTAAGCGACGGCCTCCTGGGCCTCAGCGAGGAGGCTCTCGAGCCGGCCGTCGCGAGCGTTGTCGTCCGCTGCCGCGTTCATCCGCGGCGAGTATACGGGCGGGCTCCTGTGCGTCGGGGCACCGGGCTCGGCGGCGTCGCGGCACCCGGAGGCCCCATCGAAGCCCCTGACGAGGTCTTGGGCGTGCAGATTCCGGTGGCACCGTCAAATCGGGGGTTGGGGCGCCCATACGGTGGTCCGAAGTCCGGTTCCGAGACGCGACTCGTGCTCGTGGCCCGAGCGCTCGCGGTGCTGCCGGGTCGCCCCCAGGGGCTTATGCCGACCGAAGTCCCGATTTTGACGGTGACAGCGTCACGGCCATCCAGAAGGGCTCGCTCGCGGCGGATCGAGCCTCGGGCCCCACTTGCTTGACGCCCGCGACGCGACCCGGCCGCGAACCCTCAGGGGCAGAGGATCCGGTAGACAACGAGCCCCTCCAGCTCGACGTCGACCGACTCGAAGCAGGCGAGACCCTGGGCCGTCGAGAGGGCTGCCTCGGGCCAGATGCCCTCGTTGTCCTCGGCCACGATGAGCAGCCGGGTGCCGGGGAAGCGGGCGGCGAGATCCACGACGCTGTCCGGCGGCTCGTCGGGCAGGGCCAGGGCGTTGGCGCCCGTCACCTCGGCGAGGTAGATCGGGGAGTCGGTGATGACCGGCGCGCCGCGGACCTCGATCGGGACGCCCGCCGCCGCCAGCGCCGCGGGGAGCGCCTCGAATCGTGCCCGCGTCCCCTCGCCGTCGCGGCCGAACCCGGGCAGCAGCGCGACCGTGAAGAGCGCGCCCGCGGCGATCCCGAGCATTGGCCCGAGCCAGGCCACGGGACGGGTCCACGCCCGGCGCCGGCCGACCTCGGCGATGAGCCGGTCCAGGGCCAGGAGCGCGGAGAGGACCAGCAGGACCTGGATGGCCGCCGACGCGTGGAGGAACGTGCCCCACGTCGTCGCGATCGGGAAGAGGAGCGTCGTGGCGGCGAAGGTCAGACCGGAGAAGGCGAGGAGGATCACGAAGGCGCCGGGCGGCGTCCGGGTGGGCACCAGCGGCTCGAGCCGGGTGGGACGGACCATCCAGGCTGGCGGTCGATCGGCCTGTCGAGCGCCGCTGAGACCGCCCGGGCGACCTTCGGGGAGGTCGACCGCCGGCCACTCCTGGATCGACGGCGGGCGTGGCGGCGGGGCCGTCGAAGCCGGCCGAGGCGGCTCGGCGCGGACGATGACCGCCGGCGGAGCCGGCCGTCCGGGTTCCAACGTCGACGACGATCGCCGGGGCAGGCTGAGCGCGGGCAACCGCCACCGGAACACCCGGTCCGTCGCCGTCCACGGCAGGGCCGCCAGCCCGATCGCCGAGATCGGGATTCCCAGGAGGAGCAGGACGTTGACGAGGTTGTGGACGAACCCCGTGACCCGCAGGCCCACGAGCGTTCCCAGGCCCGCGTCCAGGTAGCGCCCAAGGGTCGGCGTCTCGCTCCAGGCGAAGATGTCGCGGCCGTCGAGCGACAGGGCGTTGGCCAGGGCCTGGCCCGGGAACGGGCTGCCGAAGGCCAGCCAGTCGCGGACGGCCCACGGCAGGAAGACGGCGATCGCCGGGATCGCCGCCCCGACCACCAGGCCGATCCGGCGGCGCCGGTCCAGCGAGGCCGGACCGGCCGGGCCACCGGCGAACCACGCAACGAGAGCCCAGGCAAGGGCCAGCCAGATCGCCTCGTTGCGGGTCAGCGCGGCGAGGCCCAGGAGAGTCCCCAGGGCCACGACCCGCCGGTCGTCGAGGCCCAGCCGGGCCCGGAGCCCCCACCCCCCGGCCGGGGCCTCGAGCGGGGAGCTGAGGATCCGCGCCCCCAGGAGGCACGTTGCAAGGGCCAGCGCCCCGAAGAGCATCGTGGAGTCGGGCAGGACCGAGTGGAGGACGAGGGGCAGGAAGACGGCGGCCGAGAGCCCCGTCCCCAGGGCCAGCGTTCGGGCCCGGCCCGCCGGGAGCCGGCGCTCGACGGCGACATCGGCCGCCAGCTTCCACGCGAGGACCGCCACCAGACCGCCGATGACGATCGAGGGCACTTGAGCGGCGGCGAAGCTGGGACCGAAGGCCAGCATCGAGAGCGCGGCCAGGAACGACGGGAGCGGAAGCCAGACCTCGAACGCCGGACGCGGGAACTCCAGGGGTGGCGTCCCGTAGCTCCAGATCGCGTCGCTCACGAGGCCGCGGCCCTCCACCAGGTGGCGGGCGACGCCCACGTAGTAGGCGGTGTCCTCGGGCCGGGGGAAGGTGATGATCGTCGCCGCCCAGGTACGGACGGCGACGGCGGCGAGGAACACGAGGGTCGCCGACAGCCAGGCGTCGCGACGGCTCATGCTCACCGGCGCAGGCACCGCGTGTCGCCATCGGTGACGCAGACCGGGTAGAGCGCCAGCCGCGGCGCCCCGCCGTCGGCCGACGGCACCGAGAAGACCGGTGGCCCGATCCAGGCCGGCTCCGACTCGCCGAGCAGGACCGGACCCAGCGCCCGGGCGGCGTCGTCGCGCTCGATGACCAGCCAGCGCGGCTCATAGGCGCGCGCCACCGCCTCGATCGTCTCGAGCGGATCGTCGGGCGTGACCACCCCACCGCGGCCGGTGAAGTACTTCATGCCGGCGGCATCGATCGACAGCAGACGGTCGCCCGAGGGCACCGCCAGCCGGTCGAGCTCGGCCGCGAGTGCCAGCCGCGGCTGGCGCGAGGCATCCCACGACGCCTGGACGGACCGACCGAAGACCACCGCCGTGCCGATGACGAGGGCCACGATCCCCCAGGCGAAGACCCCGCCCGCCCGGGCCTCATCCCAGCTTCGACGCCGGGCGGCGACCCAGCCCACGACGATGAGGATGCCCTCGATCGACAGGATCGCGGCGTGCGGCGCCAGGCCGATCGCGGAGTGGATGAAGGCACCGCCCGGGACGTGGAGCGGGTACAGGATCGTCGCGCTGAGGAAGACCACGCCCGTGTACAGGAACCACGGGGCGAAGTCGCGCGAGCCGAGGCGCCCGATCGCGCCGATGAGGAGGAACGGGATGAGCACGACCGAGCCGATGACGACGGCGAAGTTGCCGAGGGCCGAGCTGAGACCGGCCAGGCGGCTGGCGATGATCGGGCCCCAGCCCTGGTCGAGGAACCGGGCCAGGCTCGGCTCTGCCGTGATCGAGTTCCATTCGCTGTAGGTCCGGATCCAGAGGGCTGCGCCGGTCGAGCTCGTCGGCGAGATCGAGCCGAAGGTCGCCAGCTGGCGCGCCCACCACGGCCCCATGACCAGGAGGAACAGGCCGAGGCAGCCGACCGCGGCGGCGAACGAGATCGGCCGGCGGTCCTCGACGTGGACCCAGCTGCCGGACCCGCGGCGGCCCCGCCACCAGCGGATCCGGTCGCCGAGCCAGATGAGCCCCACCGCCGCGCCCAGGAAGACCCCGTCGTTGCGGCCGAGGCTGGCGAGGCCGACGAGGAGGCCGGCGAAGGCGAACGCGCGGTTGTCGCCCTTCAGGCCGCGGGCCGCGCACCACAGGGTCGCCGCGACGAGGGGGTGCATGATCGCGAAGTTCTCGGGCTGGGCCATGAAGACCGTGGCCGCCGCCGGCACCGCGCTGAGGACGCCGGCCGTCGTGGCCACGAGCGGCTGCGCCCGAGCGTCGCGAGCGATGGCCCAGGTCAGCGGTGCAGCGAGCGAGCCGATGAGCGCCAGCGGCAGGGCCGAGGCCAGGGCGGTGGGCCCCAGCACCGCGATGAACGGCACCTGGACGAAGCTGGCGAGCGGCAGCCAGTGGGCATTCGAGGGAATCGGGAGGGTGGCCGGCTCCGGGATCCGGTTGCCGACCTCGGCGAAGATCCAGACGAAGTCGAGGTTGAGGCCGTGCCCGGCCGCGATCGCCCGGGCGACATCGACGTAGTAGTACGAATCCGGGTAGGCCGGATCCGGATACGTTGCGATCAGGACGAGGCGGACGACGAGCGCCAGGCCGAACAGGGCGATGGGTGTCCGCACGGCTCCGGAGGGTAGCACCCGCCCGTCCGGGCGGAGGCCCCGGGTCGGCCCGGCATACGGCGGGCGGCGATTTCATGTCCGCCGGCCCACGTGCGACCTCCCCCGCCGTAAGTCACCCTCGTTTCCGATCCGCGTGTCTGCATATTCGAGATGGAGCGGAGAGGGAAGGGCGGCGCAACGGCTCGCGCTGTCGGGTGGCCGCAAGCACCCGCCGGGGGAGGCCTTCGCTCCTCGATGCGCGTGTCCGCATGACGCGGGAGCGGATGGGGTGCGTCGTCGTCAGTCCGGCTGGAGGTCGTCGAAGCTCGCGTCCAGCTCCGACTCGTCGGGAGCCATGAGCGCCTCAAGGGCTATACGCCGGCGCGCCAGCTCCATCCGTCGATCGGCGGTCGCGGCGAGCTCGATCCGTCGCCGTTGTTCGAACGCCTGGAGGTCAGCCCGGCGTCGGCGGAGCTCGAATCGGTCCATGAGCGTCACCCACGCAGGCACCAGATTCGGGACGGCCTTCTCCCCGAAGCCCAGGAGCCCAGGCTCGAGGTCGAGTGCTGCCAGCAGCCGCGCGATCTGGACGGCGGCCAGCCACGGCGCCTTGCCGTTCTCGAACCGCGAGATGGTCGACTGGGACACGCCGGACCGTGCCTCGAGCTGGCGTTGCGTCAGGCCCCGGCCGGTGCGGAGGCCGCGGAACACGCCGCCCAGGACGGTCAGCGCCTCCCTGGTAGGCTCGTCCTGGTCCTCGAGTCGGAAGCGCACGCCACATGAGAGCAGAGAGCGCTTCACTGCCAATCAACCCAGGGTCAACCCGCCATTCCAAGTCCGCCTTCGGTCCCCCGGCCGCCCTGATGCTGACACGCGCATCAGGAATGGAGGTGACCTCCAGTGGTGACTTCCAGGGGCGACTTCCAGCGAGGAGCCACCACTCCCGTGCTGTCGGCCCGGCCAGTGGGTCGGTGGCTCCCGGCGGAATCGGGACCGGCGGCCCCGACGCGCCGGACCTCGCCCGCAAACTACCATCCCGCGAGTGAGCCGACTCCGATCCGTCCTGGCGATGACCGCGAGCCCGGCCGTGCAGCGAGCGGTCGCGGATGGTCTCGTGATCGTCGGCGCCTTGTGGTTCTTCAGCTCGTTCTTCGTCTGGGGCGAGCCGGCGACCAGGACTCCGTTCGTCGACGGCCTCGCCTACTGGGGCGTGGATCGCGACCATCCGTATGCCACGGCCAGCGTCGGCGTCAGCGGGAGCTTCCTCTACTCCCCGGTCGCGGCCCTGGCCTTCGGGGTCATCGGGCTCCTGCCTCAACTCGTATTCGTGGGCCTGTGGGCGTCCCTCATCGTGGCGCTCACCGTATGGCTCGGACTGCCGTGGCCGCGGATCTGGCTGATCCTGCTCTTCCCGATTGCCCGCGAGCTCCTGATCGGACAGTTCAACGTGGTCGCCACCGCGGCGATCGTGTTCGGCTTCGGGCGGCCATGGCTGTGGGCTATGCCGATCCTGACGAAGGTGACCCCCGGCGTCGGGATCCTGTGGTTCGCGGTCAGGCGCGAGTGGCGGAGCCTCACGATCGCCGTCGGTGTGACCGCCACCCTGGCGGCCGCGTCGTTCGCCATCAGGCCGGACTGGTGGGCCGACTGGATCGCGCTCATCACCAGTCAGCAGGGGAACGCCGGGCACCAGCTGCCGTACCTCAGGTACGCGATCGCGAGCGCCATCGTGATCTGGGGCGCGCGCACCGATCGACCCTGGACCGTGCCGCTCGGCTCGTTCGTCGCCCTGCCCGTCATCTACCCGGACTCGTTCACGTTCCTGCTCGGATGCGTCGCGGTCCGCTACGCATCCATCCGACGGGCCGCGCTCGGCGGCCCGGTCACGACATGACGCCGGCCCACCGGAGAGCAATCCGCGACGGGCTCGCCGTCGCCGGGCTTCTCTTCGCCGCGTACCTCTTCGTCATCGTCGCGCCACAGGTACGAACCGTTGGCTTCGATGCCATCTCGTACTGGAGCGTGGACCTGGAGCACCCCTATGCGCGCGTCGCCGGGGAGTTCGGGGCCTTCCCCTACACGCCCGTGGCCGCGCGCGCCTTCGCGCCGGCGAACCTCCTGTCATGGCCGAGCTTCTGGTTCCTGTGGACGGCGATCCTCCTCGGGACGGTGGCCTGGCTGGGGGGCCGGCGCGCCCTCCTGGTGCTGGCCTTCCCTCCGGTGGCCGTGGAGCTATACCACGGCAACGTCCACCTCGTCCTCGCGGCGGCGGTCGGCCTGGGTCTCCGCTACCCGGCCGCGTGGGCGGTGGTGCTCCTGACGAAGGTGACCCCAGGGATCGGCCTCCTCTGGTTCGCCGTCCGCCGCGAATGGCGAAGCCTCGGCATCGCCCTCGGCGTGACGGCCGTCGTCGTCGCCGTTTCGCTGGCGGTGGACACCCGGCTGTGGCAGGAGTGGATCGTCGAGGGGCTCCTTCCGGTCGCCGGAGCCGACGTGTCCCAGCCCCACATCGAGATCCCACTCCTGGTCCGCCTGCCGGCGGCGGCCGCCCTCGTCACCTGGGGCGCCTGGACGGACCGCCGCTGGACGATCCCGGTCGCCGTCGCCCTGGCACTCCCGGTCCTGTGGTTCTCGGGCCTGTCGATCGTGGCCGCGATCCCGGCCATCGAGCGCTTGACGCCCGCGGACGACGCGCGGGGTAGGGTGTCGGCGCAATGACGACATCCACCGCCCGGCCCCAGCCCGGCGGCTACCTCAAGCCCCACCAGGCCGCGCCCACGTCCACCGGCGCGCGCCTCCGGCGGATGGGCTGGTGGGTCCTCTACACCCTCGCCGCGATCGGCGGGGTCCTGGGCCTCGGGATGCTGTGGTTCCACCTGACCACGGATCCCCTGGCCGACGTCCGGGCCTACTACGACGCCGCGACGCGCCTCAACGAGGGCCAGCCCCTGTACGCCGCGGCCGGCGACGCCACGACCCCCACCTACTACTTCTACCCGCCGCTCCTCGCGATCCTTATGCGGCCGTTCGCGGCGGTCATGCCGTACCACGTTTTCGCCGTTGGCTGGGCGGCCGTCGTCGCGGCCAGCTTCGTGGCCCTCCTTCGAAGGCTCGGGGCCAACCGCAACGCCTTCGTGGCCCTGGGGCTCCTCGGCATGCCGATCGGCTGGGCCCTCGCGATCGCCCAGGCCCACGTCCCGATGACCCTGCTCATGGCGATCGGCCAGCCGTGGTCCATCGCCCTGGCGACGAACCTCAAGCTGTTCCCGGTCCTCGTCGCCGTGTGGTGGCTCGGTCGCCGTCAGTACCAGGCCGTCGGGGCGCTCATCGGCTGGCTGATCCTCCTGGCATTCGGCCAGTGGCTCCTGGAGCCGGCCGGCGCGACGGCGTTCTTCGGCGCCGTGGGCCTCGACGAGACGGCCGGCGTCCGGAACATCTCGCCGTACGCGATCTCGCCGATCCTGTGGGCCGTCCTCGCCGTCGCCGGCGCCGTCGGGGCGCTCTTCCTCGCTCCCACCCGCTGGGGCTGGGCGGCCGCCATCGCCCTGGCGACCCTCGCGACGCCCCGTCTGATCATCTACATGCTCACCGGCCTCCTCGCCGCCGTCCGCGAGCCCGACCCGCCGCGCGGCGAGGGTCCCTACGACCTCCCGCCGCCCGACGCCGCCGAGGTCTACGTCAGCTCGGCGCGATAGGCGAGGTAGGAAGCTGCCAGGCCCCCACTACCTGGTCGAATCAACTCCCGGGGACGATTAGGTCCGAAGCATCGACGCGGCGACCGGGTCCCTCGTTCGGCTCGGCCGTGGCCTGAGCACGGATTGGGGCACAGGGCGGACTTGCTGGCGGCGCCGCAAGGAGTTCGAGGCCGTTTTTCGACCGCGGAAGCCGGTCTCCTCGTCCCCCGGTGACGAAACGAGCGGGTAGCGTGGCCGGCCCAGCGTATCGAGTGGCGAGCTCAGCTCCGCAGGCGCGCGACGGCCTCGGCGAGCGTCGGGTTCGACCGATCACGATCGGAGAGGATCGGGCGGCCATCGGCGGTGTCAACGCGAGGCCAGGCGACGCCGACCGCCGGGTCGTCCCAGGCGAAGCCGAGCTCGTCGCTACCGTCGTACTCGTTCGTCACGAGATACAGCAGCTCGACCGGCTCGAGGGCCAGGAAGCCGTGGGCGACGCCGGCCGGTATGACGACCGCCTCGTCTGGCCCAAGCGTGCGGGTCTCGACGACCGGCCGACCGCCGGCCCGCTCGAGCAGCGGCCGGACATCCACGAGGGCCACGAACGCGGTCCCCGCGGTGACCGTCCAGTAGTCCAGCTGGCGGCGATGGAAGTGGAGGCCCCGGAGGACGCCCGCCGCCGAGGTCGAGATGTTGGCCTGGACGAAGGCGCCGGGAAGCACGCTGGCTCGCCAGATCTCGCGGAACGCGCCGCGTGAATCCTCGTGGCGCACGTGGCGCAGGTACCGCACGCCGGGCAGCGACGACTCGGTCATCTCGCCATCGTGACCGATTCGCGGAGGGCCGGGAGGTAGGCGGCCATCGCCTGGGGCCAGGGTCGGAGGACGCGGCCGCCCGGCACGGGGGTCGCGGCGAGGACGCCCCAGCGGGGCGGGCGCGACGGCCGCGGGAAGTCGGCCAGCGAGACCTCCTCGACCTCGACGTCGAGGCCCAGGCGACCCACGACGTCACGGCCCCACTCGGCCCGTGACGCCATGCCGCCGTTGACGACGTGGTGGACACCACCGACCGCGCCCGCCTGGACCAGCCCCAGGATCGCGCCGGCCACGTCCTCGACGAACGTCGGGGTCCCGATCTCATCGGCCACCAGCCGGAGCGGCTCCCCGGCCGCGATCGCCCGTCGGGCGGCGAGCGCGATCTTGACCGGGAAGTCCGGCCGCCCCGGCCCGAACAGCCAGGCCGTCCGGACGATCCCGAACCTGCCCCGGGAACCGCGGCGCGCGTAGGCAGCGGCCGCCAGCCGCTCGCCGGCGAGCTTCGAGGCGCCGTAGGCGTTGGCCGGCGAGGGCGGATCGGCCGGCTCGTACGGCCGGTCGGCCGGCTCGTGCGGCCGCCCTGCCGGCCCGGAACCGTCGAAGACCTCGTTCGTGGAGAGGGCGATGAGATCGATGCCGCGTCGCGCCGTGGCCGCGGCGAGTATGCCTGTGGCGACCCCGTTCCGCCGGAGCGCCAGCTCCGGATCCAGGGCGCAGCCGTCGACGTCGGTCCAGGCGGCGGCGTGGACGACGACATCGACCCCGGATACCTCCACGAGCCTGTCGATGCCCGTGGGCGCATCAAGATCGAGCTCCGCCCGGCCCCACGCGACCACCTCGAGCGCCGCCGCCGCCGGAGCGGCCGTGATCGCCCGGACCAGGGCGCCACCCAGCCGCCCGCCGGATCCGGTGACGGCGATCCGCACCGTCAGGCCTCCGTTGAGCTCGCCAGGCGCTCCCCGTACTGGCGGTCGTACCAGGCGTCCCAGTCGCGAGACTTCGCCTCGCGCCACCAGGCCTCGTTGGCCCGGAACCAGTCGACCGTCGCGGCGAGGCCCTCGTCGAAGCCCACCCGGTTGCGCCAGCCGAGGGCAGCGAGCTTTGACCCGTCCATCGCATAGCGGCGATCGTGGCCCGGCCGATCCTCGACCGTCCGGACGAGCGACCACGGCTTGGCGAGCCGCTCCAGGAGCCGCCTGACGACCTCGCGGTTGGGGAGCTCCACCTCGCCCGGCAGGTTGTAGGTTTCGCCGGCGGCTCCGAACCGCAGGACGTGGTCGATGGCGCCCGCGTGGTCTGTGACGTACAGCCAGTCGCGGCGCTGGAGGCCGTCGCCGTAGAGCGGCAGCGGCTCGTCGTCGAGGGCGTTCGTCACGAACAGCGGGATGAGCTTCTCGGGATGCTGGTAGGGGCCGAAGGTGTTCGAGCCGCGGGTGACCACGGCATCCAGGCCGTGGGTCACGTGGTAGCTCCGGACGAGCAGCTCGCCGGCGGCCTTGGCCGCCGCGTACGGCGACCGCGGCGCCAGGGGATCGCCCTCCCGGGCCTCGCCGACATCGACCGAGCCGTAGACCTCGTCGGTGGAGACCTGAAGGTAGCGTGGCGCCATCGCACGCTCCTCGGCCGCCGCCCGGGCGGCCTCGCGGCGGACGGCCTCGAGGAGCACGTGGACGCCGATCACGCCGGTCTGGAGGAAGGCCTCCGGGTCGTGGATCGAGCGGTCGACGTGCGATTCCGCGGCGAAGTTCAGGACCGCGTCCGAAGCCGCGACGAGCGGCCCCACGATCTCGGCGTCGGCGATGTCGCCGCGGACGAACTCGAAGCGGGCGGCGAGCTCCGGATCCGCGCCGACCTCGGCCAGGTTCGACTCGCTGCCCGCGTAGGTCAGCTTGTCGAGCACCGTGATCCGCGTCCCGTCGCGCCGCCCCAGGATCATCCGGACGTAGGCCGAGCCGATGAAGCCGGCGCCGCCGGTGACGAGGAGCCGGGCTCCCGGCCCCAGCCCAGCGGCGCCCTCGCCGCGCCCAACGCCGCCCTCGCCGCTCACTCGAGGGGCCGCTCCGGCGGATCGACGAGCCGCCCGGCGTCATGGTCGTCGCGGGCCAGCTCGGCGGCCCGCAGCAGCGAGGGCACCGTCCCGGCGTCGGTCCAGTGGCCGTCGTAGACCCGGCTGAAGAGGCCGCCGCCCGGGATGTAGTGGTTCAGGACGTCGGTGATCTCGAACTCGCCGCGGCCCGAGGGCGCGAGGTGATCGATGACCCCGAACGCGTCCGGCCGGAGGAAATAGACCCCGATCGGGATAAGGTCCGACTTCGGGTGAGCAGGCTTCTCCTCGAAGCCCACGACCGTGCCGTCGGCGGCCAGCTCGGCGACGCCGAACCGCTCCGGATCCGGGACGCGGTAGAGGAGGGTGCCGGCGCCCCACGGCCCGGCCTCGAACGCCCGGGCGACGCCGGCCAGCGGCTCGCCCCGCAGGATGTTGTCGCCCAGGACCGTGCAGAACGCCTCGTCGCCGACGAAGTCGCGGGCCAGGCCGATGGCGTGGGCGATGCCGAGCGCGCCGCGCTGGTAGCGGTAGGTCAGGTCCAGGCCGAAGTGCGAGCCGTCGGCGAGGAGCTCCACGACGTCGCCGACGCTCTTGCCGCCGATGACGACCATGACCTCGCGGATGCCCATCCCGGCGAGCGTCGCGAGGGGGTAGTAGATCATCGGCCGGTCGTAGACCGGGAGCAGGTGCTTGTTCGTGACGATCGTCAGCGGGAACAGGCGGGTCGCGGTCCCGCCGGCGAGCACCAGGCCCTTCATCGACGGGGAGCGTAGCAGGCCGGACCGATTGCCCGGGTTGCCCGCGGCCCCGGCACCTGACACCTCGGGCACCTCGGGCACGGAGCCGTTGTCCCCCCAGACACGAGCGACGAGGCCGGGGCGGTCACCCCGGACCTGCGGCCGGCGCCCTCAACCGGACTCGAGGCGGTAGAGCAAGCCATCGACGCCGAGGCGGTCGAGGCCCACGGTCATCGGAGATCCGACTAGTACGCAGCCTGCGATCAGCATAGGAGATTACAGGCGAATGTACTAGTAGTGACTTGACACATGGGATAGTAGCCGCGTAGGCTGGCGTGCGTGGACTACCGTCGGCGGGCGATCGACTCGGAGCTCGACGCGCTTCTGCCGGACCTTGCTGCGATTGCCATTCGCGGCGCCCGCGGCGTCGGCAAGACCGAAACCGCACTCCAGCGCGCCCGAACCGTCTACCGTCTCGACGACAGTGCGGTACGGGAGATCGTAGCCGCGTCACCCGCCCGCCTCTGCGAGGGCGAGTCGCCGATCCTCATTGACGAGTGGCAGGCGTTTCCTTCGAGCTGGGACGTCGTGCGTCGAGCGGTCGACGCCGATCGAAGCCCCGGACGCTTCCTTCTCACCGGCTCCGCCTCACCGCGCAACCCGCCGACGCACACGGGCGCAGGGAGGATCGTCCAGCTTCGGATGCGCCCGATGACCTTCGCGGAGCGCGGCCTGGAGCGGCCCACGGTCAGCTTGGCAGGCCTCCTGTCGGGCTCGACCTCGGCCGTTGGAGGGCGGACCGCAACGAGGGTGGATGGATACGCGGATGCCATCCTGTCGTCCGGATTCCCGGGGGTCCTCGGCCTGCCAGATCGTGCCATCAAGGCGCAGCTCGACGGCTACGTCGACCAGCTCGTCGAGCGGGACTTCGAAGAAGCGGGTGAGTCGATTCGTCGGCCGGCCCTGCTTCGGCGGTGGATCGCGGCATACGCCGCCGCGATCTCGTCGGTCACCAGCTTCGAGAAGATCCGAATCGCCGCCTCCGGCACCGGCGGCGATCCGCCGGCCAAGGCGACCGCGCAGCGCTACGTCGACGTTCTGGAGAGCACCTGGGTCATCGATCCGATTCCGGCCTGGGCGCCGACCGGCGGCGAGCTCCGACGCCTGGCCCTCAGTCCCAAGCACCAGCTCGTCGATCCGGCGCTGGCGGCCCGGCTTCGCCGTGTGACGATCGATGCACTCCTCCGCGGTCAGCCCGCCGGCGACCTCAATCCCCGACACCTCACGCTGTTCGGCGCCCTGTTCGAGGCCGCCGTGACGATGAACGTCCGAGTGGACGCTCAGGCGGCCGGGGGATCGGCGTTTCACTTCCGAGAGCGGAACGGGACCCATGAGGTCGACCTTGTCGTGGAGGGCCCCGACGGTCGGATCGTGGCGATCGAGGTCAAGGCGACCCAGGCTGTGGGCGATGCCGATGTCCGCCACCTTGTCTGGCTCCGCGAGCGGATCGGCGAGCGGCTGGCAGCCGCCGTCATCGTGACGACAGGGCCAGAGGCCTATCGGCGACGCGATGGAGTCGACGTGGTTCCGGCCGCCCTTCTCGGGCCGTGAGCTGCTGAGCTGACGAGGCGGTGTCGAGAAGCACTGGGGCATCGGCGCTTCGGCCTTGAAGACTCAGCCCGCCCCTTCTTCGACGTCGACGAACCGTCCGGCGGAGGGCCTAGCCTCGCCTCGATGCCCCCGCGTGGGCAGCTCGAGCTTGCGCCTGTCGGCGCGGTAGAGCGAACGGTCGACGCCGAGGCGGGCCAAGAGCTCGACGAAGCGGCGGCGGAAGACGTCGACCCCGAAGCGCTCGGCGTTGGCCCGGATGGCGTGGCGGTCGAACGACATCGAGTCCGCCCGCTCGATGCCGGCGACGAGGGCATCCACGGTCGGGGCATCGAAGAGGACGCCCGTGGCGCCGTCGACGACCGTCTCCAGCGCGCCGCCGGCCCGCAGCGCGACGACGGGCACCCCCGCGCCCATCGCCTCCACCGGCGCCATCCCGAAGTCCTCCTCGCCCGGGACGAGGTAGGCGTGGCAGCGACCGAAGAGGTCGACCAAGGCGCCTCGATCCAGGCGGCCGGTGAAGCGGACGGTGGGTCCGGCGAGGGTCCGGAGGCGGGCGCCCTCGGGGCCGTCGCCAACGACCACGAGCTCGCGGCCGAGGCGGTTGGCGGCCCGGACCGCCAGGTCGATTCGGCGGTAGGCGAGGAGCCTGGCCGCGACGAGGAGGTAGCCATCGTCGACATCGGAGACCTGGATGCCATCGAGGCGGACGGGCGGGTGGATGACCTCCGCGTCGCGGCCCCAGGCCCGCTTGATCCGGTCCCGGACGGCGCCCGAGTTGGCGACCAGGACGTCCGGCCGCATCGCCGTGGAGCGGTCCCATCGCCGGAGCCACGGCCGGAGCGTCCGGGCGGCCAGGCGGCCCGGCAGCGAGACGCTGGAGCCGGCAAGGTACGTGTCGAGGTCCCAGGCGTAGCGCATCGGGGCGTGGATGTAGGCGATATGGAGGCCGCCCTCGGTCCGTGGCCGGGTCCGTGCCGCCTTCGCGAAGGCCGAGGAGCTGCTGACCACGAGGTCCCGATCGCGCAGGTCCAGGCCCCCGAACCAGGGGGGATAGAGCGGCAGGAGGTTCCGATACCGCTTCGTCGCCCCGAGGATCCGCTGGAGCGGCCACGTCTGGACCTCGTGGCCCGCCAGCCGCTCGCGGTAGCCCGTCTCCATAAAGCTCGTGATGACCTCGGATCCCGGCAGGAGCCCGGCGATCTCGATCGCCACCTCCTCGCTCCCGCCCGGAGCGAAGAACCAATCCTGGACGACGGCGGAGCGAGCGACAGGTGCCGTCATTCGCACAGGTCCGGCCCGTCGGCGGGGACGCGCCAGCCATGCCGAGCGACCGATCGGAGGTGCCAGCCGATGGCCCAGGCGGCGTCGGCGACCGGACCGCGGACCCCGCCGCCCTCGCGGAGCCGCTTCACGACGAACCACGGCACGCGCCCGAGCAGCCAGAGCAGCCCGGCGCTGATGCCGGCCGGCCCACCGACATCCCGCCGGACGAACAGAAGCGAGTTGCGCAGGGAGTAGCGACGGGTCTGCCGCGCCGTGCCCGATCCCCAACCGACGTGGAGGACCTCGGCGGACGGGTCGACCAGGAGCCGCAGCCCGGCGCGCCGCGCGCGGGCCGACCAATCGGTCTCCTCCCAATACAGGAAGAACTCGGGGGCGAGGCCGCCAATGCGACACACGGCGTCGATCGAGACGAGCAGGCAGGCGCCGTCGAGCCAGTCCACCGCGTAGGGCGCCGGCTGCCAGGGCATCGATGTCCGGATCGCGTGACCGAGCCAGGGTCGGAGGCGGCCGCCCGCGTTCCAAACCGAGCCGTCGACGTTCCGGATCATCGGCCCGACCGCGGCCACGCCCGGCTCGACCAGGCGGGTGAGCCGGTCCGCGAGGTCCGCGTCCGGGAACTCGAGGTCGTTGTTCGACAGCAGCACGTGGCTTGCGCCGGCGGCTAAGGCCCAGGTGATGGCGGCGTTGTACCCGGCCGCGACCCCGCCGTTCTCCTCCAGCGTCACGGCCTCGACACCGAACTCCGTCGCCAGGCGCTCGCCTTCGCCCGTGCCGGAGCCGTTGTCGACGACGACGATGCCGGCGGGAAAGCCAGTCCGCCCCCGGAGCGACTCGAGGCATCGTCGGGTCGTGGCCTCGCCGCGCCACGTCAGGATCGCGATCGGCGTTTGGGCGATCGGCTCCGTGACCATTGGCCGAAGTATGTGGCTGCGGTGGCTCGTCTAGCATTCCGCCGTGGCCGTCTCCGGGGAGGGCGTCGCCGGGCGGGAGCCGCCCCGACGCCGTGCACTGATCCTCGCCGCCGAGTACCCGCCGGTCGGCGGCGGCGGCGTCATCCGCATCGCCAAGCTCGTGAAGTACCTCCCCGAGTTCGGCTGGGACCTGACGGTCATCTGCTCGGACGAGCCTTCGCCGCCGATGACGGATCCGGATCTCCTCGCCGATGTCGAGGGCAAGGGCACGGTCGTCAAGGTCCGGGGGCCTCTCCGTGCCGTCGGCGCCGCGGCCGGCCCCGTCAAGCGTGCCGCCGGTCAGGGCGGACGCGGCCGGGCCGTCGTGCGGCTGCTGAAGTCGGCGGTCAACACGCTGGCATTCCCGGACCGCTGGATCGGCTGGGCGTGGAAGGCTTCGCGGCTCGCCGCCACCGACTACGGCAACCCGGACGTGGTGATCGCGACCGGCCCCCCATTCAGTGCCTGGGTCGCGGCGCGATGGATCGCCCACCGCCTCGGCGTCCCCTATGTCCTCGACGTTCGCGACGACTGGGCCGGGAACCCGCGCTTCTCTACTCGCGCGCCGCTCCGCGATCGGCTTGTACGGCGGGTGGAGCGAAGGTTGATGGCTGGCGCGGCGCTCGTGGCCGTCATCTCAGAGGCGTCGAAGGCAGCGCATCTGCGGCGGCACCCCGGGTTCGGCCCCCGCCTGGCGATCATCCCGAACGGCTTCGACCCGGAGGACTTCGAGGGCGTGCCGCAGGGGTCGTTGGAGCGTGACCCCGACGAGCTCGACTTCCTGTTCGCCGGCTCGATCCACGGCTTTGACGCCCGCCCGGCCCTCGAGGCCTTCGGGACCTGGGTCCGCGGGGTGAAGAGCGGCCCGCGACCCGTCCTGACGATCCTTGGCGAGGTCCTGCCGGACCAGGCGGCAGCGGCAGAGGCTGCCATCCCGGCCGCAAACCTGCGTCTCGAGTCGAGCGTGCCGCATCGAGCTGCCATCGAGCGGATGCAGCAGGCTGATGTCCTCGTCCTGCTGCTCCGCGAGGTCGAGGTGCCAGAGATGCTCACGGGCAAGCTGTTCGAGTACGTCGCAGCGCGGCGGCCGATCCTCGCGATCTCGGGACCCTGCGCGGCGACCGAGTTGATCACCCGCCTGGGAGTCGGCGGCGCAGTCGACCCGAAGGGAAACGCCGACGACACGTTGACGCGGGTCGTCAGCCTCGCCCGAGATCCGGCGTTCCGCGGCGCCCCGGAAGGGGAGATCGCCCTGTTTGACCGGAGGGCGCAAGCAGCGTTGCTCAGCGATCGGCTCGAGGCGATGCTGTCGCCATGACGGAAGGAGGGCGCCAATCTCGAATCTGCTCTCGTTGCGTGATGGACACGAGCGATCCGACGATCTCATTCAACGCCAGGGGCACGTGCAATCACTGCCAGCGCGCCGATCGGTACCTGCCATCCGTTCGCTGGACGCCGGAGGCCTCTGAGCGACAGCTCCAGCGAGTCGCGGCCGGGATCAAGCGCGCTGGCGCCGGCAAGGAATACGACTCGGTGATCGGTCTCAGTGGCGGCGTTGACAGCTCATATGCCGCGCTGATCGCCCATCGCCTGGGGCTCCGGCCGCTCGCCGTCCACTTCGACAACGGTTGGGACTCGGAGACCTCGGTCCAGAACATCCAGCGGGTTGTCGAGGGCTGCGGGTTCGACCTTCACACATACGTCATCAACTGGCAGGAGTTCCGCGACCTCCAGCGCTCGTTCCTGCTGGCGTCCGTGCTCGACATCGAGCTCCTGACCGATAACGCCATCCTTGCCGCGACCATCAACATCGCCCGCGAACACCACATCCGCCACCTGCTCAGCGGCTACAACCTCGCCACGGAGCACGGCCTGCCCGCGGCGTGGGCCTGGCACAAGATGGACTGGACCAATATCAAGGCCATCCACGACAAGTACGGCCAGGTGCCGCTCAGGACGTTCCCCCACATCTCCACGTTCGAGTGGTGGCGGATGCAGCTCACCGGACGCGGGATCACGTGGGTCCATCTGCCGAACCTCGTGCCGTACCGTCGGGATGAGGCCGCTGCGACCCTCACCACGGAGCTCGGCTGGCGCGAGTACGGCGGCAAGCACCACGAGTCGGCCTTCACGAAGTTCTACCAGGCCGTGATCCTCCCGAAGAAGTTCGGGATCGACAAGCGGCGAGTCCACCTGTCCGACCGGATCCGAAACGGCGAGCTCTCCCGGGAGGAGGCCCTCGTCGAGCTCGCAAAGCCCATCTACACACCCGACGAGGAGCGCGCTGAGAGCGACTACGTCCGCAAGAAGCTCGGGTTCAGCCCTGAGGAGTGGACCGCGATCATGGCCGCGTCGCCTCGGTCGCACGTGGACTTCGCGTCCGATCGGGTGTTCTCGGCGCCCGTCAACTTCGGCCTTCGAGCGCTCCGCCGGTCCGTTGCGCTCGCCATGCGGGTCAGTCGTCGCGTCGGAAGAGTCGCTCGCGCTCCTCGTACGACGGGTACGTGATCAGGACGGCGAGATGCCGGCCGTGGAAGACGAACAGGCTCCCCGCCGCCGCGGCCGCAGCGCCGCCGATTCGGACGACTGCCTCGAGGTCAGCCAGGCTGCCGGCGCCTCCGCAGGCGATGACTGGCACGTCGACCAGTGTGGAGACTGACCGCACGAGATCGATGTCGTAGCCCTGGCGCGTTCCGTCCCGATCGACCGCAGTCAGGAGGATCTCTCCCGCCCCGAGCCCCACGACCCGCCGCGCATGGCCCCTTACGTCAAGGCCAGTCTCGTGCGTTCCGCCGCGAGTCACCACCTCAAATGCGCCGTCGTCGCGACGTTTGGCATCGATCGAGACGACGAGTGTGGATGACCCGAGGTGGCGCGCGATCTCCTCGACCCGGTCCGGGGCGTCGACGGCCGCCGAGTTCACGATGACCTTCTCGACCCCCAGCTGGATGAGCCTCGTCGCCGTCTGTACGTCGCGAACTCCTCCGCCGTACGCCACGGGCATGAAGGCCTCACTCGCGACCTCGTTGATCATTGCCTCATCGGGGTCGCGACCGCTCCTCGTCGCGGCGATGTCCAGTAGAACGAGCTCGTCTGCCTCCTTGTCGTTGAAGATGCGTACCGCGTTGATCGGGTCACCGACGTATCGCGGGTCGGCAAAGCGCGTGGTTTTGACCAACGCGCCGTCCTGGACGAGGAGTGCGGGAACGACCCGCGGGATCATGCCGACCCCGGAAGGCGCAGGAACCGCCGATAGACATCCATCCCGAAGTGGTGGCTCTTCTCGGGATGGAACTGAGTGCCGACGATGTTGCCGCGATGGACCGCCGCCGCGAACTCGTAGCCGTAGGTAGAGACCGCAGCGACGTCCGTGGGGTCGTGGCACACGAGGTGGTAGCCGTGGGAGAAGTAGAACCTCAGGTCCTGATCGTCGGCATCGAACAGCGGACTCGGCCGAACGGGTTGGATCGATTCCCAGCCCATGTGGGGAAGCCGTAGGGTCGGACCGTCGCGGAATACGAATCGCCGAACCTCGGCGTCCAGCCAACCTAGACCGGCGTGCGAACCCTCCTCACTTGTTCGCGCCATGAGCTGCATGCCGAGGCAGACACCAAGAACGGGGACGCGGCGCTCGAGCACGAGCTCGTTGAGTACGTCCATGAGACCAATCTCGCGGAGCCGCGCGGCCGCGCCGTCGAAGGCGCCGATCCCTGCGAGCACGAGCCGGTCCGCCCGCTTGATCTCGTCTGGATCGGCCGTCCGCCGGCCGTCCGCGCCGATCCGCCGGAGCATGTTCTCGACGGAGCCCAGGTTGCCCATGCCATGGTCGACGATCGCGATCATCGCGCCCAGGGTCTCGCCGGTGTCACGTCGCGGATGCGACGGTAGGCGTGCCGGACCCGCTCCGCGGCGCCACGGCCTAACCGGCGGACGAGCCATGAGTACACCATCGCCCTTATGACCTCCGGTGAGCGCCACTCCGGCGTATTCGTCAACCCATGCGCGTAGCGCGCTCTCCACTTCTCGCGGACGCGCAGACCATCGTTCTCGGCGCGATCGGACATCCCGCCCGAAGCCATGTCCGTCACTCGCTCTGGCACGAAGAGCGCGTCATGGTTGAGGAGCTCCCGAAGAAGGAACTCATAATCACCCGCGATCCGGTAGCGAATGTCAAACGGCCCATGGATGTCGAACAACGACCGGTGGTGGAACGTCGCCGGATGGGGCAGCATGATCCCTTCCCTGAGGCCTGCCTTGGCGTCGCTCCACGGCAACCCTATGGTCGTCACCACCTGTCCGGACGGGCCTAGCAGGTCGAGAAGGCCGTACACGACGCGGTGTCGTTCCCGACTCGCCGAAAGCGCGGGCGCCATCCTCGCCAGGGCATCATCGCCGTGCAATCGGTCATCGGCGCCGATGAAGAGAATCCACTCCGCCGTCGCGCAGGCGATCGCCTTGTTCCACGCGTCGTACAGTCCCTGGTCAGGTTCGGACCACCAGTAGGAGAGCCATGGTCCGTATCGCTCCAGAAGCGCCACCGTCCCGTCGGTTGACGCACCATCCACCACGACCACCTGGTAGTCCGCCCCCCGTTGCTCGAGCACGCTTCGAAGGCAGGCATCTAGCGTCAGCGCCGCGTTCCGCGTGGCGATCACGACCGCGATGGCGGTCTCGGGAGCCATCAGCGGGACGCATCCGCGAGCGACGGATTCACCGGGTCCGCCGCCGCACGGGCTACTCGGTCGGCAGTAGCCTTCAGGATCCTAGGAGCGTAGATCGCCATCGGCGCGAGCGTCAGGCTCGAGTACGCGATAACGGTGCCCCACATCACGCCTGCGACTCCAATCTGCCTCGTGAGCACGATACTCAGAGCCAGATTGGCCACCGCCATAATCACGGCGCTGATGGCCTGCCACCTGATCTCGCCCGCGCCGTTGAGGAACATCGCGACCGACGTCCCGAGAGCACTCAGGGGGACCCAGGCTCCGAAGGCCACGATGAGGAGAGGTGGGACGTCGATGGTCTCGCCGATCCAGCGGTCGATGAGCCATGGAGTAGCCATGACAAAGAGCACGCTGGCCAGCACGCTGAGGGCAAGTGAGATCTTGAGAGTCGAGCGAAGAGTCCGACGAATCCACGGCAAGTCTCCGCGTGCAATTGCCTCACCGTAGGCTGGCCACAATGGGGCGAGCGCCAGTGCAACGATACCGAGCGGAATCGCGAACAGCCGCGATGCGACCCCGTACGCGGCAACCCCTTCTGGCCCGACGATCTGGGCGACAACAAGCGCATCTGAAGCGAACGCCACGAACATGGAAACCTGGATCACGAAGAACGGCGAGCCGCTCCTGAGTAGCCGCGAGCCCGTGGCAGCGCTCGCCGCTTGCAGCGATGGGGTGAGCTCCGGGGCATCCCGGCGAAACAGGACGAGTCCATTTGCCACGATCGCTAGGAGCGGCGGTAGGCAGGCGGCGAGGGCCACCATCGCCAGACTACCTCGGACCGCGATCACCAGGAGAAGTGCCACCAGTGCTCCTACTTGCCCAGCCGCGGCCGCGAAGTGGACGGTCCAGCCCTCCTGCCTCGCGATGCGGATGTTTGACGCGACGCTCGCAGGCTGGGTAGCCAGGAAACACAACAACGCGAGGGCAATGGCAGGCCGGACCTCAGCTGCGAGTGACGGCTCGGCGCCAACGAGCCGCTCCCAGGGGAGCACCACCATCGTCAGCAGCAAGATGGCTGCGAGGAACGAGGCGACGCCGCTGAGCATCCCGGCCGCACTCGAGATCGCTTCTCGGGCGCGCTGTGTTTCGCCATGGGCGTCGTACTTCGTCACCGCATTGATCAGGCCAGCACTGACCCCCAGGTCGACGACAGATATGAGTGCCGCCAAGGAGCTAATGGCGATCCAGATGCCGTACCGCTCGGGTCCGAGGTACCCGAGTGCCAGCGGCACGGTCAAGAGGGACAGGGTCAAAGTCACGCTGCGGGCAGCCATTGTTGCGACCGCGGTCGTTGTCGCCCGCCGGGAGCGTCGGTCCATGCCACCGAGGGCTCTCGGTACACGCGACGCCACTCGTCCAAGCACGTTCAGGCAGCCTAACTCAAGCCCGAGAGGCGTCGGTCGCCCCTGACGTCGATGTGAAGGTCGGCTCCCAAACCGAGCAGCGGTTCGCACCGTGTCGGCGGTTCGCTGCCGCCAAAGGCGACATCCAAGCGTGGCCGATCGATCACGTGTCACTCAAGTTCGAAATCGCGCGCTCGAGAGTGGCGAAGCTCGCTGCCGAGATAGATGGGTGGCAGCCGATCATGAACGCATCGCGGAATATGGAGTCGCTTCCTGCCATCGACACGTCCACGCGATGGGCAATCCTGCTGACTGCGGGGTGGCGTGCGAGGTTCCCGGCAATGACGGGTCGCGTGTCGACGCCGTCCGCCTCGAGCCGAGCCACGACTTCAGCCCGAGACAAGGGCGCACCAGCACGCACTCGGATCGGCAGGGTCATCCATGAGTGCTCCCGCGAGGCGCGCTCTCGCGAACCGAGTTCCTTGATCAGGTCACTCCCGATGAGCTCAAGCCACGGGACGAAGGTCGCGAGCAGTTCCGACACGGAGGCTGCCAACCGCTCCCGCGCTTCAAGGTTCGCATCAAGTCGTCTCAGCTGGGTGCTCCCGATCGCGGCCTGGAGTTCGGTGGGTCGCAGGTTGTAGCCGAGCGTGGCAAAGAAGAACCGCGAGTCGATCTCTGGGTGCTCTGAGGCCCACTGGCTGCGATCCGATCGGTCGCGAATCCAGCCGTGGGCGCGCATGCCGCGCAGGTCATCTGCTAGGTCATTGTCGTCACTGACGACCATGCCCCCTTCGATCGTCGAAATGTGATGAGAGAAGTAGAAGCTGAACGAGCCCATCGCTCCAAACGTGCCGACATGCTTGCCACTCTGGAAGGCTCCTAGACTCTCACAGCAGTCTTCAAGCAACGTCAGGCCGTGCGTCTTGCAGAACGCCAGGTAGGGCTCCATTCCGAGGGACCTCCCCAGAGGATGAATCAGGATCATCGCCCGAGTTCGCGGGCTGACAAGCCTGGCCGCACTGGCGAGGTCAATCCCCATCGTCGCCGGGTCGACATCGGCAAACACCGGAACGAGGCCGAGTTGCGCCACTGGCCACACGGTGGTCGGCCACGACAAGGCCGGCACGAGCACCTCATCCCCTTCGGATGCCTCTGCGCGAGCGCGAGTACGTCGGAGGAGGGCGTCGACCATGAGGAGATTCGCGGATGACCCAGAGTTGACCATCACTGCATGCTTCGCGCCGATCCACGACGCGAATTGCTCCTCGAACTCAGCGACGCGCCTCGACATCGTCAGCTGGCCGGAGTCGAGAACGGACTTCGCTTCGGCAATGTCCTCGTCGCCGATCGTGTCCGCAGCGAGAGGGTAGCGATCCACGGCCGGGGTCGGTGAGTCGGCCGATGCACTCAAGGCGGCCGCAGTGGGCTTGGCGCCGACCGCGGCCCACCTACCCACATACCACTGGATGGTCGCTCGAAGCCCGGCTTCCAGGGAGGTCCGTGCCTCGAAGCCGAACGCGTCCCGTGCCCGCGAAACATCAAGGGCACGCCGGGGTTGGCCGTCAGGTTTGGTCGGATCCCAGCGGATTTCCCCCTCGAACCCTGTCAGACGCGCGATCATGCTTGCCAAGTCGCGAATCGAGATCTCTTCTCCGGTGCCGATGTTCACGGGTTCGGGCCTGTCATAACGCTCCGCCGCCAAGACAATTGCATCCGCGGCATCCTCGACGTAGATGAACTCGCGAGACGGTGTTCCGGTGCCCCAGACGTCAATACTCGTCGCCCGAGCGTTGCGAGCTTCAACGCACTTCTTGATCAGGGCCGCGACGACGTGCGAGTCATACGGGTCGAAGTTGTCTTCTGGGCCATAGAGGTTGACCAAGACCAAGTGGATTGAGTTGAATCCGTATTGCTGCCTATAGGCTTGCCCTTGAACGAGTAACATCTTCTTGGCCAAACCGTATGGCGCATTGGTTTCCTCAGGGTATCCGTCCCACAGGGTCTGTTCGCGGAAGGGAACCTGTGTGAACTTCGGGTATGAACAAACGGAGCCGATTTGAACGAACTTCGTGACACCAGCGCGCCTTGCATGCTCCATGAGAAGAAGGCCCATCGCGGCGTTGTCGTAGAAGAATCGGCCAGGATTCCGTCGACTTGCCCCGATACCTCCAACAACCCCTGCAAGATGTATCACCAAGTCCGGTCGGCCGGCCCTCAGCGCGCGATCCACGCCGCCCTCGGTCCGGAGGTCGAAGTCCGCGCTCCGTGGAACGAAGACTCCTGCGGACCCGGCGGCCTCAACGCGGTGAACGACGCGGCGCCCCAGAAACCCCGCCCCGCCGGTGACCATCACGCGCCGGCGCTCCCAGAAGCCGCTCACGTGGAGATGGCCGGTGGCATCGCCGAGTCTGGATCCAGGCCGACGGCCCGAAGGTCGGCCTCTAGCATGAGTCGGATAAGTGCGCCGAAGGTCGTCCGTGGCCGCCACCCGAACGCTTGCATGGCCTTGCTTGAGTCACCACACAGCTCGTCGACCTCCGTCGGGCGGAAATAGCGCTGGTCGATCTCGACGTAACGCTCCCAGTCGAGGCCGACCATCTCGAACGCAGTACTCACGAACTCGCGCACCGTGTGCATTACACCGGTGGCGACGACAAAGTCATCCGGCGTCGGCTGCTGCAGCATGAGCCACATTGCTTCGACGAATTCGGGAGCGTAACCCCAGTCACGCCGAGCTTCCAGATTCCCGAGATACAGTTTGTCCTGCCGCCCCGCAAGGATGGCTGCCACGCCGCGTGTAACCTTGCGAGTGACGAACGTCTCGCCGCGGCGGGGAGACTCGTGGTTGAACAGGATGCCGTTCGCGGCGAAGAGTTCGTAAGCATCGCGATACTGAATCGTCATCCAGTGGGCAAACACCTTTGAGACCGCGTACGGGCTTCGCGGAAAGAATGGCGTCTGCTCGCTCTGCGGGTGCTCGCTGACCTTGCCGAACATCTCGCTGCTACCGGCCTGGTAGAAGCGAACTGGCCAGTCCGCGTGACGCAACGCCTCGAGGAGTCGGAGGCAGCCCATCCCTGCGGTGTCCGCAGTGAACTCAGGCATCTCAAAGCTGACACCGACATGACTCTGCGCCCCAAGGTTGTAGACCTCGGCCGGCTGAATGCGATTGAGCAGAGTGACGAGCGAAGACGAGTCGGTGAGATCAGAGTAGTGAAGAAGTAGTCGGACGCCGGTTTCATGTGGATCCCGGAAGAGATGGTCGATCCTGCTGGTCGAGATCACGCTCGACCGGCGAATGAGGCCGTGAACCTCGTAGCCCTTCTCGAGGAGAAGCTCCGCAAGGTATGACCCGTCCTGGCCCGTGATGCCGGTGATGAGCGCTCGCTTCATCGCTCTAGCGGCCGTCGAAGGCGGCCGGGATCGTCCGGGCCAGGATCTTCAGATCCAGCCAGAGCGACCACCGGTCGATGTAGGAGAGGTCAAGCTGGGCCCGATCGTCGAACTCCTCGGATCGCCGGGCGGTCACTTGCCATAGCCCCGTGATCCCCGGCTTCATCGACAGCCGGCGACGATGCCAGAGATCGTAGCCGTCAACCTCTCGAGGCGGCGCGGGACGCGGTCCCACGAGGGACATCTCGCCACGGAGGACGTTCCAGAGCTGCGGGAGCTCATCCAGTGACGTTCGCCTCAGGAATCTCCCGGTCGGCGTGATCCGTGGATCATTGGTCATCTTGAAGGCCGCGCCGCGGGTGTCCGATGTCGCGGCGACCTCCTGGAACCGTGCCTCGGCGTCAACGCTCATGGTGCGGAACTTCAGGACCTCGAAGTGGCGGCCGTGGAGGCCCACGCGCACCTGTCGGAAGAGGATCGGCGCGCCTTCGCGAACCCGAAGCGTGAGCGCGATCGCCAGGAGCACCGGCGACAGGACCACGATCGCCACGGCCGCGACGGCTACGTCGAAGACGCGCTTGACGACGAGCGCGGCGACTCGATCCGGTCCGCTGATCATCGAATAGACCGGCGTGCCGTCGAGCTCCTCGACCCGACCAGCGGCGAACGCTCGGTCGAGCATGTCGACGGGAACACGGACGATCTTCCCCTCCTCCTCGCAGAGGTGCGCGATCGCGTTCATGCGATCCCACTGGCTGAAGGGGAGGCAGATGGCCACCTCGTCGATGACGCGAGTGTGGAGGAGCTTCTGGATGCCCTCGAGGTCTCCTAGATGGAGCCAGCGCGACGGCAGGTCGAACGTGGCGTCATCCACGAAACCGACGACTTTCAGGCCGAGCTCGCGATGGTCCTCGAGCTTCTGGGCGAAGGCCTGCGCCCGCGGGCCCTCACCCACCACCAGGACGAAGCGAAGGTTGTACCCACGGGAGCGCATGCGTTCGAAGGCGACACGGAGGCCCATCCGCGTCGCAAGCGCGAGAGCCCACTGCGCCGGAAACAGCCCCAGCAGGTAGGTTCGGCTGATGTCGGGCAGCCGGAATACGAACAGCAGACTCAGGGTCAGGAGCGCCATCACCGTGGTCGCCCTCGCCAGAGCGACGGCCTCGCCGCGGATTGTCCACCGGGCGCGTGGGCGGTACAGGCCATGCAGCCACAGGACGGAGACCCAGGCGACGGCGTAGCCACCCACGAAGGCGGCTGGCTGATTGAGGATCGGCAGCCAATGGTCGTGCCACTCGGACCCGAATCGGGCCACGGACAGAGACACGAGCAGGACGCCGGTGAGCCCGCCGTCGACGAGCATGAGGAGGGTCCTGAAACCGATCGCGTGCCTGCGGATCATCGCTGCGGCAGCCTAGGAGGCCGTGGTGCGTCCGCGCAATGGTACCGGTGGCCTAGTGGCGCCCCCGTCGTCGCCCCTCCGGTTGTCCTCACGGGGCCCATGATAGGCGGGCATGTTGTGGCGCCACCGCCCAAGCGAGTCCCACGGCCCCGGGCGCAGGGCCCTGATCACCGGCGCGACCGGCTTCGTCGGCCGCGAAGTCCGGCGGGCCCTCACGGCGCGCGGCTGGCGGACGGTGGGCATCTCACGCGCAGACGGCGACATCCGTGATCGCGGGTTCGTCGGAGCGACGCTCTCGGGCGAGGGGTTTGATCTCATCGTCCACCTCGCTGGTGTCCTTCGCGGCGAGGAACGCCACCTCATGAGCTCCAACGTCGACGGGACGAAGGCCCTCCTCGATTCAGTCCCCGGTGGCTTCAAGGGTGCGATCGTCGTCGCGAGCTCCAGCGCCGTCTACGGCGCGTCGGGTGCCGACCCCGTCGATGAGGATGCCCCGATTGCTCCCGTCACGCCTTATGGGCGCAGCAAGGTCGCCGAAGAGGCAACAGCCCTGGAGGCTGGTGCGCGACTTGGGCTGCGTGTGGTTATCGCCCGCCTGTTCAACCTCCTCGGGCCGGGGTTGAGCCCGCAACTCGCCTGCGGTGCGTTCGTCGAGAGAATCGTCGCTATCGAGCACGGTGCGGACCCAGTGATTCGCGTCGGTAACCTGTCGACCATCCGCGACTACGTCGACGTCAGGGACGCCGCCGAGGCGCTCGTGGACATCGGCAATCTCGGCGTCGCGGGCTGGGCCTACAACGTTGCCTCGGGTCGTGGGACCTCCACCGGCTGGTGCCTCCGGTTCCTGCTGGGCGCGACGTCAGCGAGCATTCGGGTGGAGATCGACCCGGCCTTTCAAGTCACGGAGGACGTGCCCGTTCAGGTGGGCGACCCGGGCCGCCTTCTCGCCGCCACGGGCTGGAGCCCGACGTTTACCGTTGAGACCTCGCTCACGGACATGCTTGCTGTTCGAAGGATGGAGGCGAAATGAGGGCGATCATCCTCGCCGGGGGCCGCGGAACGAGGCTCGCCCCCTACACGACGGTCTTCCCGAAGCCCCTCGTTCCCGTCGGCGACCGCCCGATCCTCGACATCGTCCTCCGTCAGCTCGCAGCAAACGGATTCGACGACATCTCGCTGGCCGTCGGCCATCTCGCGGAGCTGATCGAGGCCTACTGCGGCGACGGGTCGCGTTACGGCATTTCGATCACCTATTCGAGAGAGGACGCCCCGCTCGGCACAGCCGGACCAATCGCCCTGGTTGAGCCGCCTCTCGAAACGTTCCTGGTGATGAACGGCGACCTCCTCACTGCCGTCGACTTCCCGGACATGCTCGCGACCCACCGTGCCGACAAGGCAATCGCGACCGTCGCCACCATCCAACGCGACGTCCGAATCGACCTTGGCGTCGTGGATGTCGACGCCAGCGAACACGTCATTGGCTATCGAGAGAAGCCAGTGTTCACGTTCGCCGCGAGCACTGGTATCTATTTCCTCGAGCCGGCGGTCCTCGACTACATCCCAAGGGGCCAGCGGCTCGATCTCCCCGATCTCGTCCTACAGCTGGCCGCGGGCGGGCAGGTGGTTCGCCGCTACGCCTCCGACGCCTACTGGCTCGACATCGGCCGGCCGGACGACTATGCCGAGGCCATACGGGTATTCGAGGCGGACCCTGGTCGGTTCATTCCGTCCTCCGGGTGAGGCGCCGTCGCCAGGTCAGCCAGGCGAGTCCACGAGGGCCCTGAGGCGGGCGCTGAATGCACTATAGTTGCAGGCCGCGTCGAAGCGGTCACGCCAGATCGCACGGCTGCCCTCGGCGAGCCTTCTGCCGAACGAGGGGTCGTCAACTAGGCGGACGAGGGCGTCACCGAGCTCGTCGGGCGTCGGGTTAGCGGAGACCAGGATCCCCGAGTCGGTGGTGACGATCTCCGGGTTTCCCCCCACCGCCGTCGCGACAAGGGGGATCGCGGCGCTGGCCGCTTCCATGAGCGAGACGGGCGTGCCCTCCGAGCTGCTGGCGTTGACGAATACATCAGCCGGTAGGGTCGAGTAGGCGGACATGAGCGCCGCCGGCGATTCGTAGCCCTGCAGCGCGACGCGGGCATTCGAAGGGAATGCCCGCCTGGTGTGCTCCTCGAGCTCTCGGCGCAAGTTTGCGTCGCCATCGCCGAAGTGCCGCCAGGTGAACTCGACGCCAGGTCGCTGGCGCGCCGCGCTCGCAACCGCATCGGCAATGAGCGACAGTCGCTTGACGGGGACGATCCGCGAGCAGGAGACGACGGCGAACCCACCCGGCCGCGAAGGGCCCGATCGCAGGCCAGGATCGGCGACGCCCATCCGTTCGAGGGTTGAGCGATCGAACCAGGGAAACGCCGAGGCGACATACGCCGCCCCTGCGGCCGAGTCGGGAAACAGCCCGTCGAGCCCCCGGAGGGTCCTGGCTCGGTGCGGGATGTGCGGTGGCCGATGGCGACCCGGGTACAGGTCGGAGCCATGCGCTCGCGAGACGACCCGGCCTGGCCCTCCCGATGTGCGAGCTTCCACGAATCCTGTCGTTGCGGCGTCGCACCAGAAGGTGTAGGCGACCGTCCGACTTGGATCTCCGTCCCGCGTGGCTCCGGATTGTGCCCACGCTCGAATCACGCCTGACAGGGCCGACCACCAGAGGAGTCGTCGCAGCCCAGCGGGCGATCGGATGAGTCGCGGGTGCCCCGCCAGCTCGATCCATGTCCTTTGGGATCGCAACCCGCGCAGCAGCGTGCCTTTGGAGCCCGATGTCGATTCGACCAGCTCCGCCAGGCTCTCGTCGACGGCGACGCCGGTCGGCGGAGTCGCTCGTCGTCCCGCGCGCCGTTGGGGCACCAGCGTGACTTCGTCGAACGCGCGGACGAGGTGCGGGAGCTCGGGCTCGAGGAATGTCGCCTCGAGGGCGGCGTCGTATGGATACGAGTCGGTGACGACGAGGATCCGTGCCGCAGACGCTGTCAACGGCGGGCGCCTCTCGCCGTTCTCGAATTGCGATACTTCTGCAATGGAGTCACTTCGTCAGCGGCGCATCCTGGTCACCGGCGCGGATGGGTTCATCGGGAGCCACCTCGTGGAGCGTCTCGTCGCAGATGGTGCCCATGTTCGCGCGTTCTGTTTCTACAACAGTCGCGGTTCCCACGGGTGGCTGGATGGCGTCGAAGGACCAGGGCTCGAGTACGTACTCGGGGACATCCGCGACGAGCGATTCGTTCGAGAGGCTTGTAAAGGCATCGAGGTGGTCTTCCACCTGGCCGCGCTGGTCTCCATCCCGCACAGCTACCAGGCCGCCGCCTCCTTCGTCGAGACGAACATCGGCGGAACCCTCAACGTGCTCGAGGCGGTCCATGACGTGGGTTGCGCCCGCCTGGTCCACACCTCGACCAGCGAGGTCTACGGAACTCCGGAACAACTCCCAATCCGGGAGGACCACCCGCTCAAAGGCCAATCGCCCTACAGCGCCACGAAGATCGCCGCCGACAAACTGTGTGAGGCTTTCGCTCGCTCTCATGGCGTGCCGGTCGTGGTCCTGCGTCCCTTCAACACGTTTGGTCCGCGGCAGTCAGCTCGTGCAGTCATCCCGACCATCTTGACGCAGCTACTTGCGGGCAAGCGTCGCATAGACCTGGGAACGCTCCAGACGCGCCGCGACTTCACCTACGTCGACGACACGGTCGATGGCTTTGTACGCGCCGGCATCGCGTCACTGTCGCCCGGCGAGGTAATCCAGCTCGGAACCGGAAGGAGCGTCGCGATCGGCGAGGTCATCGAGATTTCGAAGTCTGTTCTCGGCGTGGAAGCCGAGGTGCATCTCGACGAGGCGAGGGTCCGCCCAGTAGCGAGCGAAGTTGAGATCCTCCAGTCAGATCCGGCGAAGGCCGAGCGGATGCTCGGCTGGCGTGCGTCGGTCGGCCTCGAGGAAGGGATCCGGCGGACCGCGTCGTGGTTGTCGACCTCGCTGGACCAGTACCGGCCGGACGCGTACTCGATCTGATCCACTCAACGCGTGACGAGGTGGACCAGATCCGGAACGAGTAAGTCCCAGGGCGTCGGGCGCCGATACGTGTAGTAGCCCCAGAACTCCGCTGGTCCGCCCGACATCCAACGGCCGCTTTCCTGCGTCCCCGCCACGCGGAGAAGTGAGGCGGACTCCTCCTCGCCCCCGAGCGTCAGGCCAGCCGTCAAGCGGTACTTCGCCGCCGCTCGAACGTCGCCGTCGCGCCCGGCGATGCGGCCGCACCAGGTTAGCCAGCCAAGCTCGAGCGGCCTGGCAGCACAGCCGGCGAACAAATCTGCAGTCGCCTGTGCATCCCGATCCCAGGCCCGGATCGCGAGATCGGCAAGCGCTCGGTTGCTGCTGGCCCCGGCCAAGGCGGAAGCGAGGTCGCTGTCGCCGGCCATGAGCGCGAGCTCCCAGGCGTTGGCAGGGGCAATCTGGTCGATCGCGTACCTAAACGCGCTCGCGAACGCCTGCCCGCGTGCGCGACTCGTGGTCCACCACGGGTCTGCGGCGAGCGTCCATGACCTTATCAGCGCCGCCCCGAACGCCTGCGCCGCGTGGCCCTCGCTGCCGAGCCGCAGCGCGAGCTCGCCCGCCGGCATTGCGACAGCCGGGCGCTGGACTCCGAGACGGAGGGCGCGCTCAAGGGCGCCGACTGCCTCCTCGTTCCGCCCGAGCGCCGCCAGCTCAGACGCCAGGTTCAACCAGGCCTCGGGCAGGTCGGTGCCTTCGGCGACGGCCCGGAACTCCCGCTCGGCGCCAGCGTGGTCGCCGGCACGCGAGAGAGCCAGCCCGAGCGTGAAGTGGTACGGCGGCATGTCCGGGTCGCTGGCGACGGCCTCGTGGGCGGGCTCGAGGGCCGCATCCCAGCGGCCGAGATTCGCCGCATCGACGGCCCGTTGGCTGGCGATGGCCGCGATCTCGAGGCGGACGAGGCCACTGATCGCCGCGACGACGACCACGCCGAAGGCGATCGCTCCCGACCGCCCCCGGGTCAGGCTCCCGGTGCGCTTGCTGATCGTCGGCGCCGCCGCCGTCGCATCCAGGACGGCGATTGGCAACGCCAGCGGAAACAGGATCGCCGGCATGTTCATGAAGAAATCCAGCGTCGAGTGAGCGGCGAAATAGGTCGTCGCCGCCAGGGCCGCCCAGCCCCAGCCCCGCCGCGTCGCGTCGGCTGACCCGAGCCCTCCCCAGATCAGACGGGCGATCGCTATGACGACGAGGACCCCGATGATCGCGCCGACGAGCCCGAGCTCGGCCAGGGTCTGGGCGTAGACGTTGTGGGCGTGGGGGATGTAGTAGTCGACGAGGTCGGGCTGCGTGAACCTGACGCGATCAGCCACCCAGGTACCCGGGCCCGTCCCAACGATCGGCGACTGGTAGAACATGTGGAGGGCCACGATCACGAACCCGGCGCGGATCTCGTCGCCGCCCTCCAGAGCCCGACGGATGACGCCGGGAGCAAGCGCGATCCCGACGACGAAGGCCACGGCGGCGAGCCCGAGCAAAACGGTCGTCGCCGCCCGCGACGTGCGCACTCGGGCGATGGCTGCGCCGATTCCGGCTCGGGCCCCAGTGTCGACCACGGCCCCCACCACCAGGACCAGTGCCGTGGCGCCGATCGCCAGCCAGCCGGCCCGCGAACCGCTCACGAGGGCCACGGTGGCCATCATTGCCAGGAGCGCCAGGGCCAGCCCGACGCGCGCGATGCCTGGTCCCTTGATCACGGCCAGTGACGATGCGACGAACAGGACGACGACGGCGAGGACGCTGCTCGGGTTGCCGTAGACGAAAGACTCCGAAGCAGGTCGAAGCGGCGGGAACGTAACGTGCCCGACGAGGCCCCACCACTGGGCCCAGCGAGACCCGACCGCGACGAGGAAGAAGACCGCGACGACCAGCGCGAAGACCACGGCGAGATTCGGGATGCGGTGGGCAAGGAACGGCATCCGCAGGAGCCGCACGAGAAGCAGGTACAGGCTCGCGAGGATCACCGCGTAGGCCAGGTACTCGAGGCTGATTCGCGGGTGGCGCGAGAGCGCCGTCGACAGCGCAAGCGACCCCAGGGCGAGCACGATGACGGGGAGGAGCGCGCTCCTTGGCCGCCACGATGCATCGCGCCACATCGCGGTGATCCATGCACCGAGTACGCCGGCAATGAGCGCGAGGCTGGCGACCCGAAGCGGCGCCAGGTACAGGCCGAACCAGGCGCCGCCAACGAACTCTAGATAGGGGATCAGCAGCAGGAGCGCGACCCACACCCCGAACTGGGAAGCCCCACGCCTTACCACGCCGGGATGCTACCCGCTCGGCGCATGCTTCCTGACGGTGTACCGCCAACTCGTCCAGTCGGGCCCCGCGGCGTCGTTCTCGATGACGCCGACGACCTCGCCGCCGGCCGCCCGTACGGTCGCCTCCACCGCTGTTCTCGGCACGCCGTGCATGTCGATCGGGACTCCACGACCAGCTCTCGTGGCCTGGAGAAGGGCGGCGAGTAGGGGTCTGGGCATGCGCTTCAACCACAGCTTCAGATAGCCTCGGGCTCGCTTCGGGCGACTTGGCAGCTGGAATACCGCGATGCCGCCCGGGCGGAGGACCCGCAGAAACTCGGCCACGTACCCCCGCGACAGGGCGGGCGAGACGTGCTGGAGGACCATGTTCGAGTACACGAGATCGACGCTGTCCGGCGGGACTCCTTCGAGCCGATTCGACCGATTCAGGACGAAGCTCGCGCGGCCGCCGGTCCGATCCATCTGCCGTGCCCACTCGATCATCGAGGGCGCGACGTCAACACCGATGGCACGATCAAAGTGCGCCGTCAGGGCCTGCGTGAGGCGACCCACCCCGCAGCCGAAGTCGAGCACCACCTCGCGCGCCGGGCTTAACCCGGCCGCGGCGAGGTCCTCCATCAGGCCCTGGACCTCGATATGGCCGCTCGTCAGGAAATCGTCCTCCGACCATCGACCACCGGTCTTGTCCGCCTCGGTGAGCACCGACCAGAGCGGATCCGTCTCACCGAGCTCGTTCCAGCGATCGTGGGCCGTCTGAAGATCGCGTGACACGCCCCGGATGCTACCTTCCGCCCGTGAGCGGAGGTGGGATCTATGGCCTGCGCCGGCTGCGCGAGCCGGCCTTCCTGCGGCTCGTCGTCATCCTCGTCGCCGGCATCCTCGTCGGCTATCGACTCCTCCAGTTCGTCGTCTTCACGACCCAGATCCAGTGGGGCTACGACTTCTCGGCCTACTGGCGTGCCGGGGCCGCGCTCCTCGCCGGCGACCCCATCTACCAGGCCCACCAGCTGGCCGGGCCGTACGCGCCCCAGGAGCAGTACCTATACCTCTACCCGCCGCCGCTGGCGGCCGCCGCGATGCTTTTCCACCAGCCGTGGAGCATCTGGAACCTCCTTGCCCCGGATGACTACCGGGCGGCGGCCTGGGCCTGGACCCTCCTGGGCGCTCTCGTCCTGTTGACGACAGTCATGGCCATCGCCCGTTCGGAGGGCCTGGCCGACCGCATCCGCGCCGCCACTGGCCTGGGGCCGTGGATCCTCGTGGCCGCGGTGCTCGGCTTCCCGCCGGTCGTGGGCGAGCTCGTGCTCGGCAACGTCCACCTGGTCCTGCTGGGGCTCCTGGGCCTGGCCTGGCTCGGGCTGCGTGGCGGGACGACGCGCGGCGAGCGGATCGCCGGCGTCGCGATCGGGGTCGCGGCGGTCATCAAGGTCTTCCCGGGCGTCCTGCTGCTGTGGTTCCTGCTCACCCGGCGCTGGCAGGGCGCGGCGTTCGTCGTCGTCGGCGCGGCGGCCGCGACGCTCCTCACGCTGCCCTTCACGGGGATCCAGCCGTGGCTCGACTACCCCACGGTCCTCGCCAACCTCTCGGCGCCCTCGGATACCCGCGATACCCTCGCCCCCACGGTCTGGCTGGCCGAGGTCGTCGACTTCACCCTCGCCCGGGTCCTCGTCACCGGGGCCGGGCTCGTCCTGCTCGCCTGGGCGGCGGTCCGGCGGCCCGCCCGGATGAGCTTCACGGTCGCGGTCCTCGTCTCGATCCTCGTCGCGCCGGCCCTCTACCACCACTACCTGGCGATCCTGGTCCTGCCGTTCCTGCTGCTCCTCGCCGAGGGCCGCTGGATCGGCTGGCTGGCCCTCGCCTACCTCCTCATGTCCGGCGGCGAGCAGGCCGCCCTGGGCGACTGGAGCTGGATCCTCAATCGTGGCTTCCCGACCGTCGGGGCGCTGCTGCTGCTCGCCCTCGCCTTCGTCCCTGGTGGCCGGCGGCGTGACATTCGGGTGCCTTGACGCCTTTCATATGGGTGCCCATACTCGTTACAAATGGGTGGCTTGTCGCCAGGGCAGATCTCGTACCGGCCGCGGATCGTCGATCGTGAGCTGGCAGACATGCTCCGGGCGACAGGAGCCGTCCTCATCGAAGGACCCCGCGCCTGCGGCAAGACCGAGACAGCGCGCCAGGCGGCCGCAAGTGAGGTCCGCCTCGACGTCGACGAGGCGGCCCGAAACGCCGGCCTCCTCGAGCCGAGCATCCTCCTGGACGGAGCACGACCAAGGCTCATCGACGAGTGGCAACTCGTGCCGGGCACCTGGAATCATGTTCGTCGGGCAGTCGATGACGCCGGTGGACACGCCGGGCAGTTCATCCTGACCGGTTCGGCCGTGCCGTCGGATGACATTACCCGCCACAGTGGCGCCATGCGCATCGGACGCCTCCGGATGCGTCCGATGTCGCTCGCGGAGGCCGGCTATTCGACGGGCGCGGTTTCGTTCGCCGGCCTGATGCGGGGATCCGATGTCCGGGCCGGGGAGACAGGCATGTCGCTCCAGGCGGTGGCGGAGCGAATTGCCGTCGGGGGCTGGCCCGGTCTACAGGAGCGGACAGTCGATGACGCGATCGTGGCGATCCGCGGGTATCTCGCCGAGACGAGCCGGGTCGATGTCGTTGGGGTCGACGGCATTCGGCGAGATCCCGACAACATCCAGCGAGTGCTGCGATCGCTGGCGCGACACGTCTCAACCACGGCCTCAGCGCGATCGATTGCGGCCGATGTCGGTGGCGTCGAGGGCCCGATCGATCGCCATACGGTCGTCGACTACGTCAGGGCACTTTCGAGAGTGTTCGTTGTCGAAGACCTGCCCGCGTGGTCCCCTCGCCTCCGCTCTCGGAGCACGCTGCGGGAGGCCGCAACCCGACACTTCGTCGATCCGTCACTGGCCGTCGCCGCGCTCGACACCAGCCCCGCGCGCTTGACCCGCGATCCGGAGACACTCGGCCTGTTGTTCGAGTCGCTCGTCGTTCGAGATCTGCGCATCTACGCGCAGAGTGCCAACTCACGGGTCTTCCACTACCGGGACAACACAGAGCTCGAAGCCGATGCGATCGTCGAAGCACGTGATGGGCGCTGGGGAGCGTTCGAAGTCAAGCTGGGCCTGGGTGCGATCGATGCGGCAGCGGCGACATTGCTGCGGCTCGCAGCGCGGGTCGATCCGGAACGTCATGGTCCCCCGGCCGTCCTTGCCGTGATCACTGGTTGGGGCTACGGATATCGGCGTCCGGACGGCGTCGCCGTCGTCCCGATCGGCGCCCTGGCTCCATGACTCGTCGCGCCGTCGTCATGGACCGGGCCCGATCGATCAGGCTTCAGCTCGAGCGCGTGCCGCCGCGCTGGGGCATCGCCCCCGTCATCGGCATCGTCGGGATGCTCATCGCCGTGGTGATCACGATCTGGGACTTCCTGTGGTTCCAGCGCGGCACAGACTGGGCGTTCTACGTCATCCAGGCCCGCCGCTTCCTCGACGGCGGCGGGTTCTACGAACCGTTCCAGGTGGCCGGTGCCTACGCTGTCGAGAGCGGTGTCGCGAACCTCTATCCGCCGCCGGCCCTGCTGCTCTTCCTGCCGTTCGCGTTCCTGCCCGGTCCGCTGTGGTGGCTGCTGTCGATCGGGTCGATCGCGGCGGTCGTCGTCGCCTTCCGGCCGGCGCCATGGTCATGGCCGATCATAGCCGTTCTGTGCCTGGCCCCACGCTCGATCCAGATCGTCCTGTGGGGCAACACCACGCTCTGGGCCACGGCCTTCGTGGCCCTCGGCCTCCGCTTTGCCTGGCCCTCGATCCTCGTGCTCATCAAGCCGTACTTCGCGCCCCTGGCCCTCATTGGCATCCGCCACCGATCGTGGTGGCTGGCAGCCGCCGCGTTCGCGGTCGCGAACCTGGTCCTGCTGCCGGTCTGGGCCGACTACCTTGTGGCCTGGCGCAACGCCGGCTCCACCTGGCCGTCGCTCAGCTACTCCCCGGGTGACGTCGTGATGCTGGCCATCCCCCTCGTCGCCTGGCTGGCTCGCCGCACCGAGACTGCTTGACATCGCGACGACCGCCGAGCTGATGCAGATGGACCGGTCCGAGTTCCACGCCTTCGTCAGGAGGACCGGCCTCGAGGGCAGGATCACAAGGGCACTGAGCGACCCTTACCACGACGCCCCCTGAGCGGCGTCGCACCCGCGACTACGAACCACAGCGTGAGGCGCTGTCGCCCTGGTCGTCTGGGATTGAGCGGCACATGACGCCGATCGTCATACGCTGAACGAAGCGGATCTCAACGCCGGATTCCAGTCATATCCCGCCTCGACCTCCTCCTCCGCATCCACCTCCGCCTCGACCCCGAGCCACGATCCGGGCCTCACTCAACGTGACGAGATCGAACAGCTCACAGTTATCGCCTGCGATCGCAAGTCAAGCGTCCCGAGCGCCGACCGGGACGATCGGGTAGTCGCCCGGGGGTCGCCCGCGGCTAGACTGCCGGCCAATGGCCTCGACATCGAACGGGCGCTCGTCCACGGCCACCAGCGCGCCCGCCGAGCCCTCCGTCCACGCGGCCCCCACGTTCCAGCGGCTGACCCTCGTCCTGCCGGCCTACAACGAGGCCACCCGGATCGGGCCGGCCCTCGACGAGCTGTTCGGCTGGCTCGCGACGCCGGCCCGCGCCGCCCTGCCGCCCGGCATCCGCGTCCTCGTCGTCGACGACGGCAGCACCGACCGGACCGCCCACCTCGTCCTCGACCGCCCCGAGGCGGCCGTCCCCGAGGATGCCCCGCTCCGCCTGGAGCTGCTGCGGGTGCCCCACGGCGGCAAGGGCGCGGCGGTTCGCGCCGGGATGCTGGCGGCCACCGGCGACGTCATCGTCTTCGCCGACGCCGACATGGCCACGCCACCGCACCAGCTCCCGAAGCTCCTCGCCGCGCTCGCGGGCGGCGGCGCGGCCGAGAATCCCGGGGCGGACGTGGCCCTCGGCTCCCGGATCCAGCCCGACGGCTCGGACATGCGCGCCAGCCAGCCGGCCTACCGCCGTCTCCTCGGGCGGGCCTTCCACGCCCTGGCCTCGATCTGGGTGGTCGGGCCGGTCCAGGACACCCAGTGCGGCTTCAAGGGCTTCCGGCGGGCCGCGGCGCGCGAGATCTTCGGGCACCAGCGGATCACCTCGATCGTCTTCGATGTCGAGCTCATCCACCTCGCCCGCCGGCTCGGCTGCAGCCTCGCGATCGTGCCGATCGAGTGGGCCGACGTCCGTGGCTCGCGGATGCGGCCCCGCCTCGGGCTGGCCCTCCGCGTGGCCTGGGACCTCTTCCGGATCCCGCTGCTCCACCGTGGCGTCCGGGCTGAGCGCGGGTTTGCCGGGGGTCGCGGGTAGCCGGAGTGCGCGTGGACCGCGATCGACTCCTGGCCGCCGCCCTGCCGACCTTGGCGATCGTGGCCCTCGTGGTCGTCACCGGCTCGGCGGCGATCGCCTCCGCCCAGGCCGGGACCCTGGGCTTCGATTTCCTGTCGTACGACCTCGCCGTCCGGCGCTTCTTCGCGGGCGGGATCCTGTACGACCAGTCGTTCGACTACACGGGGGCGTTCGGGCTCTTCTACTACCCGCCGCCGTTCGTGCTCCTCGCGGCGCCCCTGTCCATCCTGGAGCCGGCCCTCGCCGCCTGGATCTTCACCGCGATCCTGGGGGTGACGTTCGCCCTGGCGGTCGCGATCCTGCCGGTGAGCGCCACGATCCGCTGGGTGATCCTGCTCCTCGGCGGCCTGTCGTGGCCGCTCGTCTACGCCATCAAGCTGGGCCAGGTCGGGCCGATCCTTCTCTTCACCTTTGCCGTCGGCTGGCGCTGGATGGACCGGCCCTGGCGGTTCGGGGCGGCGACCGCGATCGGGACGGCGATCAAGATCCAGCCGGCGCTGCTGTTCGGCTGGGCCCTCCTGACCGGGCGGCGCCGGGCTGTCGTCGTTGGCCTTGCGGTGTTCGCCGTCCTGGCCCTGGCGGCGACGCTCGTCGCCGGGCCGTCGTCGTGGGTGGACCAGGCGACGCTCCTGGCCCGCGTCTCGAAGCCCATCGACACGCCCAACAACCTGACGCCCGGCCGGCTTGCCCTGGAGGCCGGGGCGGAACCCGCCCTCGCCTGGGCGGTCCAGGTCTCGCACTGGGCGCTCGTCGCCGTCGTCGTGGTCTGGGCGACCTTGCGGTGCGCCCCCGTCGCGTCGTACCTGGCGGTCGTGATCGCGTCGCAGATGATCTCGCCGATCCTCTGGAACCACTACTCGCTGATGCTCCTCCTGCCGGTCGCGTGGCTGCTGTCCCGTGGCCGGCGGTGGGTCGTCCTCGTCGCCCTGGCGACGTCCGTGCCGCTCGTCGACGTCATCCCGCCGGTCACGTACGTGGTCACGTACTGGGTCACGTTGGTGGCCGTGGTCGTCGAGGGTCGTTCCGCGGAACGGTTGCCTCGACAACCAGTTCCCGAACCCGGTGCTATCCTCGGCCCGTGACCGCCCCCGCGCTCGACACGGAGCCTGCCTGTCAGGAGGTTCCGAAGGACGAATATCGCGTTCCCCAGCCTCAGCCCCCGGTCGTCCCGCCCCTGGCTGTTGGGTCCGTGCGCGTCGAACCCCGTGACCTGGCCTCTATCCCGCGCGCCGCTTGGGACCGCCTGGCCGCGGCGAACCCGTGGGCCACGCCGTTCTCGGCCTGGGCCTTCCAGCGAGCCTGGTGGGATGCCTACGGTGACAACGCCCACGAGCAGACGCTCGTCCTGGTGGCCGCCGACGCCCCGGCCGCGCCGTCGCCGCGGGTCCCGGGCGGCGCCTTCCGCCTGGAGCGCGACGGCAGCCTGGGCCCGGGTCCGAGTGGCGACGACATCCTGGCGATCATCCCGCTCATGCATCGCCACGCCGTGGAGCCGGGCGACGCCGAGCGCCACACCACCCTCCGCCACGATCACGGCGCCGACCTGACGCCCGTCCCGGCGACCTCGAAGGCGATCTACTTCGGCGCCTCGTACCACGCCGACTACGCGACGGTCCTGGCCCGCCCGGTCGACCTCCCGGCCCTGGCCGAGGCCCTCGTGGAGCACCTCTGCGAGGCCTGCCGGCCGGGCAGCCCGGAGCAGCCCTGGGACGTGGTCGACCTGCGGAGGCTCCGCTGCGAGGACCCCACCGGCGGGGCCCTGGCCGCGGCCTTCCGGCGGCGCGAGATCGCCGAGGGCTGGACACTCAACCTGGAGCGCGAGGACGCCTGCCCGGTGGTCAGCCTGCCGGTCGGAGGCACGATCGACGATCTCCTGGCGACGCTTGCGAAGAAGGTCCGCCACGAGATCCGGCGCAAGGTCCGCCGGGCCGAGGCCGCCGGAGTGGTGGAGCTCCGTGACTCGACCGACCCGCTGGCCGACCTGGAGATGTTCATCGACCTCCACCAGCGGCGCTGGGGCGACGAGGGGCTGTTCCCGCCGACGATCGGCGGACTCCAGAGCCGGGTATTCGTCCGCCGCCTGTTCGAGCTGTTCGGCCCGGACGGCGCCGCGCGGCTGAGCTTCCTGACCGTCGGCGGCCGGCGGATCGCCGCTGGGCTGACGTTCGAGACCCCCGACGTTGTGCTCTATTACAACGCTGGGGTGGAGCCCGACGCCCGCGACCTGTCGCCGGGGGTCGTGCTCGTGGAGCGCCTGATCCGGCGGGCCCTGGCGCGCGGCCAGCGGCGGTTCGACTTCCTTCGTGGCGACGAAGGCTACAAGTACGAGTGGGGCGGGGCCGACGAGCCGATCCAGCGTCTCCTCGTCCGTCGCAGGGTGGTGGCATGAGCCCCACGATCGCGGCCGCACGCGCCGCCGCCCACGTTGCCGGCGGCGCGATCCGCTCGCCCCTGGGCGACGACCCCTGCTACCAACCGGTCACCCGGCTGCCGTTGCCCGGCGGCCGCGACCGGATCCGGGTCGTGGAGCTGCTCGCGACCGGCACCAACGGCGGCGCCCAGGAGCACGTCCAGAACCTCGTCACCCGGATCGACCGGGAGCGCTACGACGTGTCGGTGTGTTCCCTCTCGTCGGGTTCCGCCGTGCGGCGGCTGGAGCGTGCCGGCTTCCCGGTCTGCGTCATCGACGTCGCCGATGATGACGCCGCTGTAGAGGCGGTCGCGGCCCACCTCGCGGCGATCCGGGCCGACGTCGTCCACAACCACATGTACCGGGCCGAGATCGTCGGGACGCGGGCGGCCTGGCGGGTCGCCGACACGGGCCTCCGCCGGCCCTACGTCGTGGGGACGGTGCACTCGTCGCGGATCCGCTCGGACGAGGACCGCGACCTGATCCGGCGCCTCACGCCCCGGATGGACCACCTCATCGCGGTTTCGTCGTCGATCGTGCGCAAGATCGATGACGAGGCCCGGGTCGGCGCCCCGGTGACGCTCATCTACAACGGCATCGATCTCGAGCGCTATGACCAGCAGCTGCCGTGCTGCACCCTCCGCGAGGAGTACGACCTGCCGCCCGAAGGCCCGATGGTGGGGGTCGTGGCGCGGCTGGAGCCGGAGAAGGGCCACCCCACGCTGCTCGAGGCGTGGCCGTCGGTCCTCGCGGAGTTCCCGACCGCCTCGCTTCTGATCATCGGCGAGGGGTCGCGCAGGGAGGCGCTCGAAGCACAGGCTCTTGGGCTCGGTCTTGCCGGCTCCGTGATCTTCACCGGCCGCCGCGACGACGTCCCGGCGGTGACGAAGGCGCTGGACGTCGCAGTCCTGCCCTCGTACCGCGAGGCCCAGGGCCTGACGATCCTCGAGGCGATGGCCCTGTCGCGGCCGGTCGTGGCCTCGAACGTCGGCGGGATCCCCGAGATGATCTCGGATGGGATCACGGGGCTGCTCGTGCCGCCCCACGAGCCGGTCGCCCTCGGCGGGGCCATCCTCCGCCTGCTTCGCGACCACCCGTTGGCCGACACGCTGGGCCGCGCCGGCCACGACCTCGTCCACGACCGCTTCTGCGTCGAGCTCATGGCCCGGGCCGTCGAGACGATCTATGACGAGGCGGTCCGTGCCGGGGCAATCCGCGCCGGGGTGGTGCCCCCCGAGGCCCGGCGCGCGGGGTAGGGGTTCCGGCGAGGGCTCGTCGCCGCCGGCCCGATCGCCGCCGCCCGCGCTCGCCGCCGGCCCGCTCGCCGCCGGCCCGATCGCCGCCGGCCCGCTCGCCGCCGCCCGCGCTCGCCGCCGCCCGCCGATCCCCCCAGCCGGGGGCGTATGACCAGAATCTGGCCCTGAAGGCAACCCTCTTTCGCGTATGACCATCGGCGTCATACGGCGTCGTAGAGGTCAACGGCGTCGTCGAGGTCGTCGAGGTCGTCGAGGTCAAACGGCGTCGTGGAGGTCGTTGAGGTCGTCGAGGCCGTCGTCCTCCATGTCGAGCTCCCCGGCGACGGATCGGTCGGCGCGATCGATCTCCCAGGGCTGTGGCGGCGGACCGTCCTGGAAGGCATAGTCGGATCGCGTCTCGAGCTCGGCGACGATCCGGGCCAGCGTTTGCAGCCTGAGGCCCTGGATCGTCCCGGTCTCAAGGCGCGAGATCGCAGACTGGGACACGCCCACGAGCCAGCCGAGCTGCTGCTGGGTGAGATGGGCGTGGTGGCGTCCGGTCCGGACTCCGCTGCCGATGATCGCCAGCCCGAGCGCGTACGCGGAGTCTCGGTCTTCAATCGTCGCCCATGGAGCCATGCCGACAGTCTGGCTCGCGCCACCTATCTGCCGATCATCCGCTGCTCACCGGTCGATCAGCCACCGATCATCAAGCTCGCGGCCGGCCCTCCGAGGCGCCGGACATGACGCCGATAGTCATGAAGAGGGCAAGCACAGTCCCAGGGCCGGATTCCAGTCATATCCGCCGGGCGCTTGCCCGGCGACCTGGCTGCCAACATCCCAGCCCCCGGGGACCTCGGGTGCCAGACCCCAGCCCAGGACCTTCGGGCCCCAGCGGGGCCATTCACCGAGCCCCTAGGATGGCCCGGTGACCGCCGGGGTCCTGCCCATCCGAATCTCGCGGCTCCGCCCCATGCGGGACGGGGCGATCGTGGCCTGCCTCGTCCTCGCCCTCGGCCACGCCCTCGGCCTTCTCCAGCTCGGGGTGGATGCCCACGCCTACTGGGCCGCCGACCCGTTCGACCCGTACGGTGGCACCCGTCCGGGCGACCAGGACGCATACTTCTATGCCCCGCCCTTCGCCCAGCTGCTGGGCCCCCTCCACCTCCTGCCGTGGCGCTGGTTCATTGCGATCTGGACGCTGCTGCTGTCGGCGGCGTTCATCTGGCAGGCGTGGTACTGGGCAGGCTTCCTGATCCTGACGGTCCCGGTCTTCGCCGAGCTGACCGTCGGCAACATCCACCTGCTCCTGGCCGCCGCGATCGTGGCCGGCTTCCGGTGGCCCTGGCTGTGGGCCCTGCCGCTGCTGACGAAGTCCACCCTCGGCGTCGGACTGCTGTGGTTCGCCGTCCGCCGGGAGTGGCGGCAGCTCGCGGTCGCGCTCGGGGCGACGGTCCTGGTGGTGGCCGCTTCATTCGCAGTGGCGCCCCGGCTGTGGTTCCAATGGCCCGAGATCCTCGAGGCCGCGGTGTCGGCCCCGGAGCGGCCGTTCGTGATCCTCGTGGCCTTTCCAGTCCGCGTCGCCGCCGCCGTGGCCCTCGTCGTCTGGGGTGCCCTGACCGACCGGCGCTGGACGGTCCCGGTGGCCTCGATGCTCGCCCTGCCGATCCTGTGGGTGAACGGGCTCGCCATGCTCGTGGCGGTCCTGCCGCTGGTTCCACGCCTCGTCGGCGATTCACCGGCCTCCAGGTGGCTGGCCCGCGGCACGACCGTGCCGGTCCGGCTCGCCCCGGCGATCGGGCGACTCGAACGTGCCCTGGACCGGGTCCTCCCGCCGGCACGCGTCCCCGAGCGGGCGTGACCGAGCCCGTCGCGCGGCTGGGGTTCGGGGACGACCGGACCTGGCGCGACCGTCTGGCCCGGCCGACCCTCCCCGAGCTCTGGATGTTCCTTGCCATCGCGCTGCCGACGCTCGCCGCGCTCCTGGCACCCCTCCCGACCGTCGATCTCGCCTATCAGCTCCGCGCCGGCGAGGACATCCTGGCCGGCCGAGGGATCCCGGCCATCGACACCTGGACGTTCACGGCCGCGGGCGCCACCTGGCTCGACCAGCAGTGGGGCGCCCAGGCAATCCTCGCCGCCGTGTTCGGCGCGACCGGGTGGTCGGGGCTGGCGATCCTCCGGGCAGCGCTCGTCGGCCTGACGTTCGGGCTCGTCCTCGTCGCGATCCGCCGGCGCGGACGCGGGCTGAACCCCCGGCTCGCCGCCTGGCTGACCCTGGCCGCGTTCATCGTGGCCGTGCCGGCGCTGGCTCTTCGGCCGCAGCTCCTGGCCCTTGCCTGCTTTGCCGCCACGCTCACCCTCCTCGCCGGTCGGGGGCGCCAGCCGGTCGCCACCTGGCTCGTGGCGCTCGTCACCGTCGCCTGGGCCAACCTCCACGGCAGCTTCGTCCTGGGCCCGCTCATCGTCGGGCTGGCGGCCCTCGAGGACATCGTGGCCCGCGAGGCTCGGGCCTCCCGGACCGTGCTCCTTGCCGCGGCCACGACCGCCGCGACCCTGGTCACGCCCTTCGGCCTTGATGCCTGGCGCTACGCGATCGGGCTGGCCGCGGATTCCGAGGTCCGCTCGCGGGTCTCGGAGTGGCAGCCCACGCTGCTGACGAGCGTCCCGGGCCTGCTCTTCTGGGCGAGTGTGGCCGGCGTCGCGATCTTCGTCGCGGTGCTGGTCCGGCGCGGCCGGCCACC